>JAXMAW010000017.1:0-120742 GCA_046350195.1 Gemmataceae bacterium | reverse complement strand
GGTCCTGAACCCCCCCGCCACAATCTGTTGAGAGGAATGAAATCGCCCGGCAGGGAAATACCGCACCGCCGTCACAGAATCGTCCCTCCGTCGTACATGAGGCACATGACCGGCACCACCTACCTAACGATTTCTCTTCGACCAAGCCGCCGAGCCGCCACCCGTTACCCCCTTACAACTTCGGAGGCCGTTGATGTCCTCGGGCTCATCCTTCAACCAGCTGATTGGCCGGGTGAAAGCAGGCGACGACACGGCCGCCACGGAACTGGTGCGGCGCTACGAGCCGGCCATTCGGCGGTCGGCGCGGCTTCGCCTGAACCCGCGGTTGCGGAGGGTCTGCGATTCCCTGGACCTCTGCCAGGCGGCGCTGGGCAGCTTCTTCGTCCGCGCCGCAGCGGGGCAGTACGAGCTTGGCACCCCCGAACAGTTCCTCAAGCTCCTGGCGACGATGGTCCGCAACAAGCTTTCCAAGCTGGCGCGGCGGGAGCGGGCCCTGTGCCGCGACCACCGTCGGGTGGCGGCCGGTAGCCCCGAGGATCACGAAGTTTCGGACGACCAGGCCAGCCCCGTTCGCCAGGTGGCTGCCCGGGAGTTGCTTGAGGAGACCCAACGGCGGCTGAGCGCGGAAGAGCGGCTGATGCTGGAACTGCGCCAGCAGGGCTTGGACTGGGCGTCCATCGCGACTACAGTGGGAGGCAGCCCGGAAGCCCGGCGGAAGCAACTGGCGCGGTCGGTGGAGCGGGTCGCCGCCGAGCTCGGCCTTGAGAGCGGCCATGTCTGAGGGCAACAACGAGCGACAGCCCTCCGGTCAAGGGGGGAGCGAGTCCCGTGTGGCGCTGGAGGCCGCACTCCTTGACCAGTGCGTCCGCTGGCGGCGCGGGGAGCGTGTGCTGGCGGAGATATACCTGGCGGAACACCCAGGGCTGCGGGCCGACGCCGAGGCGGCGCTGGACCTGATCGGCAACGAGATGTTGCTCCGCCGGGAGAAGGGCGAGCGGGTCGAGCTGGAGGAGTACCTGCGGCGGTTCCCCGAGTGGGCCTCCCAGATCCGGGACCAGTTCGAGGTGGAACGGGCCATTGAGGGGACCGCAGCGGGGGCCACCTGGAGCCCCGAGGCAGAAACGGGGCCGGAGATCGACCCGGGACTGCCGGCGGGGACCGCCCCTCTGCCAACCATCCCCGGTTACGAAGTCCTGGGCGTGCTAGGCCGGGGCGGCATGGGGGTGGTCTACCGGGCCCGGCAGGCCGGCCTGGGGAGACTGGTCGCCCTGAAGATGATCCCGCCGGGGGCCTACGCCGGGCCGGAGGAGCGGGCCCGCTTCCGGCGCGAGGCGGAAGCGGTGGCCCGCTTCCGGCACCCCAACATCGTCCAGATCCACGAGGTGGGCGAGAGCGACGGGAGGCCGTTCTTCTCCCTGGAACTGGTCGAGGGCGGGACGCTGGCGGAGAAGGTGCGCGGGACGCCGCAGCCCGCCCGGAAGGCGGCCGAACTGGTCGAGGCGCTGGCGCGAGCCATGCACCTGGCTCATCAGCAGGGCATCGTCCACCGGGACCTGAAGCCGGCCAACGTCCTGCTGGCGGAGGACGGCACGCCGAAGGTCACCGACTTCGGCCTGGCCAAGCGCCTGGAGGGGGGCTCGGCTCACACGCAGACTGGGGCCATCGTGGGGACGCCGTCCTACATGGCTCCCGAGCAGGCCCGCGGCCAGACGCGCCAGGTCGGCCCCCTGGTGGACGTCTACGCGCTGGGGGCGGTTTTGTACGAGTGCCTCACCGGCCGGCCCCCGTTCCGCGCCGCGACGGTGTACGACACCGTCTTGCAGGCGGTGAACGAGGAGCCAGTGCCGCCGCGCCAGCTGAACGCCCAGGTGCCGCGCGACCTCGAGACGGTGGCGTTGAAGTGCCTGCGGAAGGAGCCGGCCGGCCGCTACGCCGACGCCGAGGAGCTGGCGAACGACCTGCGGCGGCTTCCAGGCCGGTGAGCCGATCCAGGCCCGCCCGGCTTCCTCCTGGGAGCCGCGCGCGGGCCGGGCCGGCCGGCCGCCGCCGCCGCTGGTGGTCGTGAGCGGCGCGGCCGTGGTGACCGTGGCGACGTTGATCGGCGTCGGCAACGCCCGCCTGGTCGAGCAGCGCAACCTCGCCGAGGAGAAGCGGAAGGAGGCCGAGGCGAACGCCGAGGCGGCCGACGCCCAGCGCCGGCGGGCGGTGGCCCACCTGCGCCGGGCCCGTGAGGCGGTCGAGCGGATGCTGACCCGCGTGGGCCACGACCGGCTGGCCCCGGCGCCGTACACGATGAAGGTGCGGGAGGAACTCCTCGAGGACGCCGTTCAGCTGTACCAGCAGATGGCCCAGGAGGAGGAAAGCGACCTGGAAATCCTCTACGAGGTCGGGCGATCCCTGAGGCGCCTCGGCCAGCTCCAGGGAGGGAGGGGCCAACGCCAGCAAGCGGAACAGAGCTACCGCAGGGCCGTCCACGTTTTTGAGAAACTCACGGCCCTCGAGCCGAACCAGCCTGCCCACCGCAAGGAGCTGGCCGCCAGTTACAACAACCTGTCCACGGCGCTCGATCAGATCAAAAACGCGGACGCGGAGCCGCTACTGCGCCGGGCCCTGGCCATGCAGGAAAAACTGGCCGAGGATCACCCCGAGCACCCGGACTACCTGTTGGACGCTCTGGTCACCAAGGGCAACCTCGGGGACCTCTTCTACCTCAAGAAGAGGACGGAGCCCGCATTGCAATATTGGAAGGAGTCGATCGCCGGGCTGGAGAAGCTGGCGGCGGCGGCTCCCAAGGAGAGGGAGTATCACTTCCGCCTGGCCGCCGGCCTGC
Organism: Gemmataceae bacterium; assembly: GCA_046350195.1. GTDB lineage: Bacteria > Planctomycetota > Planctomycetia > Gemmatales > Gemmataceae > CALDUY01. Next base: position 117,912 of record JAXMAW010000017.1, on the reverse strand, counting down.
TCAACCAGGGGTCGTACCTGGCCCGCCTGGGTCGCCTCGACGAGGCCGAGCCGATCTTCCGCCGGGCGGTCGCGGCGTTTGAGCCGCTGGCCGACGGCCCCACGGCCGACCTCGGCAGCCGAGGCCGGTTGGCCATGAGCTGCTTCAACCTCGGCCTGCTGTTGTCGAACCGCGGCAACGCCAGCGAGGGGGAAAGGCACCTGCGGCGCGCCGCGGAGATCCGCCGGAAGATGACGCGGGAGCACCCGGAGGTGGCGAGGTACCACGCCGACCTGGGGGCGATCCTGCACCGGCTGGGGTACGTCGTCCGCGGCCAGGGCGACGTCGCGGCCGCCATCCGCATCTGGGAGGATGGGATCGAGCACCACCGCGCCGCCCTGAAGGCCACCCCGGAAGATGCCAACGCCGAATGGCTGCTGGGGCTGGACTGCTGGAACGTGGCGGACGGGCACCTGCGCCTGGGGGACCACCGCAAGGCCGCTGAGGCGGCGGCCGGCCTGCCGCCGGACAACCGGATCGCCTGGGAAACTCAGGCGCGCGGCGCCTTCCTCCTGGCCCGCTGCTCGGCCGTGGCGGCGAAGGACACGAGTCTTCCCGCGGACGGCCGGCAGGCGCGGGCGCGGGAGTACGCCGACCAGGCAGTAGAGCTGCTGCGCCAGGCCGTCGGCAAAGGATACCAGGATCTCCCCTACTTACAGAAGGACCCGATGCTGGATGTCCTTCGGCCGCGGGCCGATTTTCAACGCCTGCTCGCTGAGTTGGCGGCACGGAAGAAAGATGGCTAGGGGCATCAGCCCCGCAGGTCCTGGTCGGCCTGGTGAAGGGGGGGGTACGGCGCCACCCCATGGGTGGTGTGGCCCGGTATAGAATGAGCTGGATAACGCGGTTGCCAGGGCGAACTGTGCTCGCCCAGGAAGGAGGTCTGAGAATGGCAGACACCCCACGGAGTGAGGAGGCCACCCTCGGCGGCGGCTGCTTCTGGTGCCTCGAAGCGGTGTTTGAACAGCTCAAAGGCGTCGAGAAGGTCGAGTCCGGCTACGCCGGGGGCCACGTCGTCGAGCCGACCTACAAGGCCGTCTGCTCCGGCGCCACCGGGCACGCCGAGGTCGTGCGGGTCACGTTCGACCCGGCCGTGATCAGCTACCGCACCCTGCTGGAGGTTTTCTTCACCATCCACGACCCAACGACGCTCAACCGCCAGGGCGCTGACGTCGGTACACAGTATCGGTCGGCCATCTTCTTCCACTCGCCCGAGCAGGAAAAAACCGCTCGCGAGTTCCTCGCCGCGCTGGCCGCCGAGGGCGTGTGGGGCACCCCCATCGTCACCGAGGTAGTGCCCCTGGAGAAATTCTGGAAGGCCGAGGATTACCACCAGGGCTACTTCCGCGCCAACCCCTACCAGGGCTATTGCCAGGCGGTCGTCGCCCCGAAGGTACTTAAGGCGCACAAGCACTTCGCCGATCTGGTTCGCGGTTGACGTCACCCGCCCTCGCCACTGCGCCGCCGGGTCACGTCCTTATCGTTTCCGTTCAGCCCCGCCGAGCTGTCGCGGCCGAAGTCGAACGCCGACTCGTGGGCGTTGACGGGGTCGCGGGCCAGCGCCCGGTCCAGGTGCCGGCGGCGCTTGCGGTTGCCGACCTTTTTCACCTCGCGCTTCAGCTCACGTTGGCGTCGCTTGTCGTCGTTCATGCCCATCGGACACTCCCGAGGGCGCCCCGGTTCATTTCGACTCGTTCAGCACCCGCTCCAGCTCGCTCTGCACCTGCTCCTTGGTGACTGGGTTGTTCTTCACGCTGTCGCTGACCTGCCGGACGCCGTTAGCGTAGTTCGTGGCGTTGTCCTTCAGGTGGTCCACGCTGAGCCGCAGCCGGGTCGTCACCGGCACCTTGAGCTTCCACCCGTCCTTGTCCTTGGCCAGCTCGATCGACTCCCAGCTCAGGCCAACCTCGTTGGGCAGAAGCGCGCCGATCATGTGGCGGTGCTTGGTGTAGAAGTCCTGCGGCAGCGGCGTGTCCAGCTGCGGGATCGGGTCGCCCTCGCCGATGCGGGCGACGGCGGCGTTTTCCTTCTCCTTGACGTCGAGCACCTGGAACGTCTTGGGGAACGGCTCCAACAGCCGCAACATCAGCTTCGTCTTGGGGTTCACCACCCCGTGCTTGTCCATGTTGTACGCCAGGCTGTCGATGGCGTCGCCGAGCTTCTTCGCGGCCGCGGCGACCTTGAGCACCTGCTCCCGGTAGTCGCGGTCGCAGAACTCCGCGGCGGTCTCGTAGTCGCGCTTCTTGACCGCGTCGCGGAACTTGTCCAGGGCCTCCGTCGGCGTCTTGGCCGGGGCGAACCCCGACGCCTTGCGGAACCAGCCCTTGACGACCGGCGGGCGGGTGCCGGGCATCACCGTGAACACCCCGGCGGCGAGGGCCACGCCGCCGATGAGGACCAGAAACAGCGCCTTGCCCGCGTGCATGGGGCAGCCTCCCGAGGACGTTACGCCGAGTGGGAAATGCCGAATCACTCGACTCTAGCTTTCAACTGGGGTCTGTGCAAACGGCCGGGCCACCCCGCGCCGTTGACACCGCGAGCGAGAATCGCCTAGTCTAACGGGAGGTAGGGGGTTGTCCCGGAGGTGACACCGTGTCCGCGCGACCGAAGATAGGCATAGCCACCCAGACGCTCCACGCGATGCCGGGCAAGCTGCCGGCGTGCTGGGTCATGGGGCAGCGTTACGTCCGGGTGCTGGCGGCCGCCGGCGCGGTCCCCTGGGCCATCCCGCTCTTGCACGGGGACCTGCCGACGTTGCGGCTGATCTACGAGGCCCTCGACGGCGTCTTTCTCACCGGCGGGGTGGACGTCGATCCGAAGGAGTACGGCGAGGGCCGCCACGAGCGCTGTGACCAGAGCGACCCCTGCCGCGACTGGACCGAGATCACCCTGATCCGCTGGGCGCTGATGGACCGCAAGCCGATCCTCGGCGTCTGCCGGGGCATCCAGGTCATCAACGTGGCGTGCAGCGGCTCGCTGTACCAGCACCTCGCCGACGAGATGCCCGACGCGATCAAGCACGACTACTTCCCGACGGCGGAAGAGCCCTCCCGGGACTACCTGGCCCACGACGTGACCGTCGAGCCGAACTCGCGCCTCGGCTACCTGCTGGGCGGCCGGCAGGTGCGCGTCAACAGCATGCACCACCAGGGGATCAAGCGGCTGGGATTCGGCCTGCGGGCCAGCGTCCACGCCCCCGACGGCCTGGTCGAGGGGGTCGAATGCGCCAGCGGGCACTACGTCGTCGGTGTGCAGTGGCACCCCGAGGAGCTGGCCGAGGCCCACGTCACCCAGCGGCGCCTGTTCACCGATTTCATCGAGGCGGCCGCCAGAAGAAAGGATGAAGGATGAAGGATGAAGGATGAAATCAGAAAAGTCTCGGGACGTTTCGGCCGTCTGGCGTCTTCTTTCATCCTTCATCCTTCCGAAAGATGCACCGCAGCTACCACCGTTGGTTCAGTCCGTCGCTCGGCCGCGACATGGAGCTACTCGTCTTCGGCCACGCCGGGGCGCGGGTGCTGGCCTTCCCGCCGTCGCTGCACCCGTTCTACGACTGGGAGGACCGCGGCCTCGTCGCCGCGCTGCGCGGGCCCATCGAGAGCGGGCGCCTCCAGCTCACCTGCGTCGATCAGGTGGACGGGGAGGGCTGGTACGGCCGGGGGCTGCCCCCGGTGCAGCGGGCCCGGCGGCAGCAGCAGTACGACCGCTACCTCGCCGACGAGGTGGTCCCGTTCACGCGGGGGATCAACGCCCACCCCGACCTGGTCTGCGCGGGGCCGAGCTTCGGCGGCTACCACGCGGTCAACTTCGCCCTGCGCCACCCGGGGCTGGTCCGGCGCGTACTGGGCATGAGCGGGATTTACGATATAAAGCGCTTCACGGACGGGCACTACGACGAGAACGTCTACTTCAACAACCCCGTGGACTTCCTCGCCAACGAGCACGACGCCGGCCGACTCGACGCCCTGCGGTCTCTGGACATCCTCCTCGCCGTCGGCCGCGACGACCCGCTCCGGGGCGTTAACGAGCAGCTCTCGACGCTGCTGTGGCGCAAGGGCGTCTGGCACGCGCTGCGGATCTGGGACGGCTTCGCCCACGACTGGCCGGTCTGGGCGCGCATGCTGCCGCTGTACCTCGGCGGCCACGACTGAGGGTAACCCGGATGAGCGATCCGACGGTGGACAACTTCGGCAACGACGGCGCCCGCGACTACCTGGCGATGATGACGGCCAAGCTGGTGGCGACCATCCGCGAGGTGGTCGGCGACGACGAGCGCATCGCCCCGGACGAGGACGGCGAGAGCCTGCTGATGCCGTCGATCGACATCCTCGCCATCCTCTGCGAGCGGTGCAACGCCGCCCCCCCGCGCCCCGCCACCGTCAAGCAGTGGCGCGACAAGTACCTCGCCGCCTTCGACCAGGGCGTCGATCGGCTGAAGCCGAAGGGCAACTTCAGGTCCGAGCGCCGCCGGATCATCGAGAACACCTTCCACTGGCTGGAGAGCCTGGCGAAGGAGTACTACGACACCTGAGTTGGAATCACCTTCTCAGGCCCGACCGTCCCAGGCCCGACCGTGAGGGAGGGCGTGAAGCTCACGGTCGGGCCTCTGATCGGAGCGCCCCATGCCCCGGAAAGTCGGTCTGCTGGTCGGCCGGGAGTGGTCGTGGCCGCCGAAGTTCATCGAGGAGGTCCACCGCCGCGACCAGGGCGTCGTCGCCGAGTACGTCCGGCTCGGCGGCACCCGCATGGACGAGCCGGTCGGCTACGACGTCCTCATCGACCGCATCTCGCACGAGGTGCCGTACTACCGCAGCTACCTCAAGTACGCCCTGCTCCAGGGCGTCACGGTCATCAACAACCCGCTCATGTGGACGGCCGACGACAAGTTCTTCGAGGCCGCCCTGGCGGTGAAGCTCGGCGTCGCCCACCCCAAAACCGTAGTCCTGCCCAACAAAGACTACGTGCCGGGCATAGTACACCAGGAGAGCCTGCGCAACCTGGCGTACCCGCTCGACTGGGAGCGGCTGCTTGGCTACGTCGGCCTGCCGTGCGTCCTCAAGGACGCGCACGGCGGCGGCTGGCGGAACGTGGCCGTCTGTCACTCCGCCGAGGAGCTGTGGTATCATTACAACCAGTCCGGCCTTCTCACGATGGTGCTCCAGGAGTTCATCGACTTCGAGGCGTACTTCCGCTGCCTGTGCCTGGGGCAGGAGGACGTGTTGGTGATGCAGTACGACCCGACCCGGCGGAAGTACCTCGCCGAGACCGACCTCGTCGAGGCGCCGGTCGGCCGGCGGGTGCGGTCGGACGCCGTGAAGCTGATGCGGGCGCTGGGCTACGACATGTGCTCGGCCGAGTTTGCCGTCCGCGACGGGGTGCCTTACGCGATTGACTTCATGAACCCCGCGCCGGACATGGACGTCAACTCGCTGACGCCGAGGTACTTCGACTGGGCCGTCACCCACATGGCCGACCTGGCGATCCGCCTGGCCAACGACCCCAGGCCGCAGCGGAAGGAGACGCGCTGGCAGGAGTGGTTCTGAGGAGGGCCGCGACGATGAGCGTAGCCAACGACCCGATCATGACGCTGGCCCTGGCCTTCGGCTGCCTGTTGGCCGCGGTCGGCATCATCGTCGTCGCCTTACGGGCGGACCTCCTGATCAAGTCGCAGCCCGAGCCGGAGCCGGAGAAGCTCGACGACGAGATCAAGTCGCTGGAGCAGCGCCTGAACGACCTGGCGGCGGAGCCGGGGACGCCCACCTGGCAGACGACAGCCCTTCGTTGGAGGCTCCAGCGTCGGCTGGCCGGCCTGAAGCAGCGGCGGCGGCGGTTCGACCAGATGGCGACCCGCTGGGAGTCCCGGGCGAAGGCGGTTTGCCTGCCGGAGAGCCTGGCTCGCCGGCCCAACGCGATCCAGAAGCCGCCGACCAATGGCCGGGCAAAGCCGTAGGACAAGCTGCCAGCTTGTCCGGGTTGAAGAGGGACAAGCTGGCAGCTTGTCCTACGGACCGGCCAGCCAGCCCGGCAGCGAGGCCGGCAGCTCCTCGGCGAACTTGCTGCGTGGCCAGGCCGGGTTGCACCCCGCCTCGCGGGCCGCCCGCAGCGCCTCGGCCTCGACGTGTGAGCCGTACCCGACGACCCGCGGCATGACCGGGCAGACCTCGCGCAGCTGTTTCAACAACCCCGGCAGGTCCAGCTGCGGGTGTTGCAGGTCCACAATGACGCAGGCCGGCGGCGCCTTCCGGGCCAGCTCGAGCAGCGCCGCCGGCGTCCTTGCAGGGGTGACCGTCAGCCCCAGCGCCTTTGCGGTGCCGGTGACCTTGCTCGTGTAGATCAGGTCGTCGCTGAGCAGGAGCCCCATCGCCTCACTCCAGCCGGCCGAGCTGCTCGAACAGGTGGAGAACCACCCACGCCTTGACGTCGATGCGGGCGCTTTTGTCCTGGCACAGCCGGCAGATCGCCGGGTGGTCGAGCAGCAGCACCTCGATGTCCTCGCTCGCCTCCGGCTTCGCCTTGGTGTTCTCGTCGCCGGTTACGTCGATGAACGCCATGGAGACGGCCTCGTCGCTCAGGCCGGGCGTGGTGTACATCGGCTGCGTGACGCGCCTGACCTTCGTCACCTCGTAGCCGGTCTCCTCGTGCATCTCACGCCGGATAGCTCCCTCGATCGGCTCGCCGCGCTCGACTAGTCCCGCGGGCAGGCCATAGACGTAGTCACCGATCGGCACGCGGAACTCGCGGATCATCACCAGCCGCGGCGGCTGGCCGGGGTTGCGCAGGACCGGCACGATCACCACCGCGTCGTCGTGGGTGGCGAACGGCTTCTCGTTGCGCGAGGCGAACACCCATTGGCCCTCGTGGCCGTTGTGGTCGTAATCGACGACGAAGAGGTTGAGCCACCGCTGGCGGGTCACCTGTTCGAGTTTCTTGATTTTCATAGCTGTCAGCTCTCAGCTGTCAGCCGTCAGCCAGAACCAGCGGCAGCCTTCTTTCTGGCTGACGGCTGATAGCTGACAGCTGACGGCACTCAAATGGCTTCCGGCCCGCGCTCGCCGGTGCGGATGCGGATGCAGTCCTCCAGCGGCAGGATGAAAATCTTGCCGTCGCCGATGCGGCCCTCTGGACCGGTGCGCCCGGCTTCCATGATGGCGTTAACCGTCGGCTCGACGAAGTCCTCGTTGACGGCGATCTGCAGCTGCACCTTGCGGAGCAGGTTGACCGTCAGCTCGTGGCCGCGGTAGACCTCGGTCTGGCCCTTCTGCCGGCCGAAGCCCTGCACGTCGATGGCGGTGAGCCGGAAGACCTCGACCTTGTTGAGCGCCTCCTTGACCGCCTCCAACTTCGCCGGCTGGATGATCGCCAGGATCAGCTTCATGACGCCCTCCCGATCCGATCATCCTATGATGACCGCGATCAAGCGGCGCGGAGCAGGTTCGCCGGCGCCAGCTCGGGGCAGGCCAGGACGTGCGGCGCGACGAAGAACGAGTGCTCCAGGGCGAACCGGCCGCGCAGGTCGGCGTGGGTGCAGGCGTCGGTCATCGCCAGCCAGGCCGAGCCGGGCGGGAAGCGCCACAGCCGCCGCGGGCCGCGCTGCTGGAAGTCGAGGTCCGACTTCAGGTAGTCGTGCAGCCGGAGCATGAACACGTCCGACGGGCTGGGCTGTTCTCCGATCAGGGCGCGCAGCCGCGCCCCCCACTCGTGGAACCAGCCGGCGCGCGACTGCTGGACGCGGTCGCCGAAGCGCGACAGCAGGCGGGGCAGCGGCTCGGACGTGGCCCAGACGCGCGGCTCGGTCGGGTGGACGTTGGCGTAGACGCGCAGGATGCGCCGGCCATGGGCCGGCCGGCCGGGGAAGGCATCGACGTGCAGCAGGTCGTTGCGGGCGTGTGGCCGGAGGCGGCGGGTCGCCTCCTCCTCGGGGCGGAACGTGGTCCGGTCCGGTTCGACGCCGCCGCGGTAGGCCGGCAGCGCCTCGTCCAGCCAGCCGATGACGGCCCGCGAGAACGTCTCGAGGAGCTGGCGCATCCGTTCGGCCGGCTCGTCGCCGCTTCGGAGCAGGCCGGTCAACTCGCCGGTGCGCGGGTCGAAGCAGACGTGTTTGCGCCGTGCCCCGCCGGCGCGAGTGCCGAGCAGGAACGCCAGGTCGTCCCCCTCGGGCAGGGCGAACGGCGCCTTGGGGAGAAAGATCAGCTCGCCGCGCTCGAGCGGCTCCGGGCCGGGGATCGACATCCGAACCTCCTTGTCCGTCCGCGCACAAGCTTCCCTATACGCTGCCGGCGGCGGCGCGGGCAAGAGGAACCCGTTTCTGTCGTAGGACAGGCAGCCTTGCCTGTCCCTCACGGCGGCCAACGGACAGGCTGACAGCCCGTCCTACGGAAGAAGCCGGAGCGGAACCGTCGCGGCGGGCGGCGTGTCCGTGTAGGATGAACGGGGTTCTGGCGCGCGGAGGCGGCATGGCACGCGTGGTCCTGGCGATGAGCGGCGGTGTGGACAGCTCGGTGGCGGCGCACCTGTTGAAGCGGCAGGGGCACGAGGTCATCGGCCTGTTCATGCGCACCGGCGCGCACACCGGCGTCGATCACCGAGCCGACCACAAGAAGGGCTGTTGCAGCGCCCTCGACGCCGGCGACGCCCGCCGGGTGGCCGACAAGCTCGACATCCCGTTCTACGCGCTGGACTTCGAGAAGCAGTTCGACCGCGTCATCGACTACTTCGCCGACGAGTACCTCGCCGGCCGGACGCCGAACCCCTGCGTCGTGTGCAATAGCTGGCTGAAGTTCGGCCAGCTGTGGGACTACGGCCGACAGCTCGACGCCGACTACATCGCGACCGGCCACTACGCGCGCGCCGTGGGGCGGGGGGACGAGGTCGAGCTGCACCGCGCCGTCGATGCCGACAAGGACCAGTCCTACGTCCTCTACGGCATCCGCCGCGAGGTGCTGGCCCGCTTGCTGTTCCCGATCGGGGACCTGCGCAAGAATGAGGTGCGGACGATGGCCCGCGAGGCGGGTTTGGGCGTTGCGGACAAGCCGGACAGCGTTGAGATCTGCTTCGTGCCCGACGGAGACCACGCCGGGTTGATCCGCCGGCGGCGGCCGGAGGCGGCGCGGGCCGGTGTCTTCGTCGATCCCGCCGGCCAAGTCCTCGGCGAGCACGACGGCATCGAGCGGTTCACCGTCGGCCAGCGCAAGGGGCTGGGCGTGGCGATGGGGTCGCGGCGATACGTCCTCAAGATCGTGCCCGATCGGAGCGAGGTCGTCCTCGGCGACCGCGATGGCCTTCTCTCGTTGGAGCTGCGCGCCTCGGGCGTGAACTGGCTCGTCGATCCCCCCACGGGGGAGTTGCGCTGCGCGTCGAAGATCCGCTATCGGCACGAAGCGGCGCCGGCGACGGTGACGGCCCACGGGGACGCCGCGGCGGTGCGGTTCGACCGCCCGCAGAGCGCCGTCACGCCGGGGCAGGCGGTGGTGTTCTACGACGGCCCGCGCGTGCTCGGCGGCGGCTGGATCGAGGGAGTTTGAACTGGCTCCTTGACGACCGCTCCGGGAAGGGGTACACCACACGATCATCCTCTCCCCCACGCCCCAGAGCGCCGCTCATGGCCACCAGCGCCCCCGACCGCACCGCGCACGACGAGCGTCAGTGGTTCATCGTCGGCCGGTTCGAGGAGTTTGAGGGCGAGGGCCGCGCCAACCTCCTGCGCGCGATCGGCCTGGCCGCGTTCTACGCGGTCGAACTGCTGAACTACTTCGGGCTGCGGATCGGGGCCCTGGAGGTCCCGCCGGTCGTCAACCGCGAGTTCCACCTGGCGATGACCATGCTGGTGCTGGCGTGGGCGATGCTGTGCCTGGCGGTGCTGCTGTGCCGGAAGAACGGCATCTTCCCCGAGTGGCTGAAGTTTGTCTCGACCGGGTGTGACCTGCTCCTGTTGACCTCGGTGCTGACGTTGGCCGACGGGCCGCGGAGCCCGCTGCTCGTGGGCTACTTCCTGATCCTCGCGGTGGCGTCACTCCGGTTCAGCCTGCGGCTCATTTGGTTTGCCACGGGCGGGGCGATCGCGGGGTATCTGTTCCTGCTGGGCAACGCACGCTGGGGGTCGTCGGTCGAGGGCTGGGAGCGCGGCGACGTGACGGTGCCGCGATACCACCAGCTGATCTTCGTGCTGGCCCTGGTGCTGACCGGCGTCGTGCTCGGGCAACTGATCCGCCGCGTGCGCGCGCTGGCGGAGGGGTATGCCCGGCGGATGGCCAGGCCGCCCGGAGGTAAGTCGTGACCCGAGAGAGCATCACCACGACGCCCGGGCCACAACCCGCGAAGCAAACGTGTCCCGAATGTGGCGCGCGGCGGAAGCCGGGTACTAAGCGCTGCTGGATGTGTCACGAGCCTTTGCCGGCGCTGCCCCCGGAGGGCGAGGCGGAGCTGGCCCGTCGTCCCCCCCAACCGGAATCGATGGGGACTGTCGCGCTCTGGTTCTTCATCGGGATAATCGGGGTGCCTCTCCTCATCGGCTTAATCCTGAATAAAGCCTACGGGGTGCTGATCTTCCTGCTCATCATGGCGGTGCCGTGCTTGATCGGCATGGCGATCAACCCAGGAGCGGGCGGCAGCTCCACGAAATCGGTCCTGGGCTGTCTGGCGACCGTGGCGATTGTTGGCTTTTGTATGATCATCGCGTTCGGCATCAGCTGCGCTGTCATGCTGAAAAACATGAACCTTGGGAAGTGAGAATGAACCGGCGTGATCACTCCGGGTCGCGCGGGAACAGCCGATGACCTCCGACAAGATCACCACGACTCCCGCACCCCCGCCGCCTGAGCCGACCTGCCCGGAGTGCGGCGCGAAGGTGCGCGACCGGCTGGACCGCCGGTGCTGGATGTGCCACGAGCCGCTCGACGGCTCGGGCGGCGGTCGGGGCGGCGACTCGAACCCGTTCCGGCTGCCTGAGCAACAAGGCGACAACCCGATCTGGGTAGTGTTCGGTATCCTGGCCGTGCTGGTGGTGATCGGCCTGGGAGCAGCTGGCCCCGGCATCCTCGTCAGCCTGCTCGTGCTGGCGCTACCCGCCCTGATACGGGCAGCGGTGGTGAGCCATCGCTCAGCCCCCGGAGGCCTGTTGATGAGCTTCCTCACCTCACTTGGGGTCGTCGCCGTGGTGGGAGTCGCAACGGCGGCGGCGTTCTTCGTTACGTGCTTTGCCGTCTGCATGGGCGGGGCGGCCCTGAGTAATTCGCCAAACCAAATCTTTATTCCTGCGATCATTCTCAGCTGCGCCGCTGCCCTGGCCGTCTTCATCCTGCTGATCCGCGCCCTGTCGCGGCGAAAGGGATAACCATGCGCCTCCGTGACCACACCTTCCTCGGCATGACCCAGAGCCTCTGCCCGGAGTGCCTGACTCTCTTGCCGGCGAAGATCATCGAGAAGAACGGCCGCGTCTACTTCCGCAAGCAATGCCCGGCGCACGGCGTCCGCGAGGATTTCGTCTGCTCCGACGTGCGTTGGTACGACCGCATGGAGTTCAGCCTGCCCGGCAAGGTGCCCGAGGAGTTCGGAACCCTGCCCGACCGCGGCTGCCCCTATGACTGCGGCCTCTGCACCGAGCACGAGCAGCACACCTGCGTCGGGCTGGTCGAGATAACCTCCTCGTGCAACCTCCAATGCCCGATGTGCTACGCCTCCTCCGGGCCGGGCGGCAAGCACCTGCCGTTCGAGGAGTGCCGGGCGGCGATCGACCGCGTCGTGCAGGTCGAGGGCCGCGCCGAGGTCGTGCAGCTGTCCGGCGGCGAGCCGACGACGCATCCCGAGTTCCTCCGCCTGCTCGACTACGCCACGTCGCAGGCGGTGGACATCGTGATGATCAACACCAACGGCCTGCGCTTCGCCCACGACCCGGCCCTCGTCGAGGCCGTGGCGAGGCACCGCAAGCGCGTCGAGGTCTACCTCCAGTTCGACGGCTTCAACGACGACGGCTGCGAAATCCTCCGCGGCGAGCGGCTGGTCGAGACGAAATTGAAGGCCGTCGAGGCGCTGGGCAGGCACGGCCTCCGCACCATCCTCGTGACGACGCTGCACCCCGGCGTCAACGACGGGGACATCGGCGCGATCGTGAAGTTTGGCCTGGAGCGACGATTCATCACTGGCGTCAGCTTCCAGCCGGCGACCTACTCCGGCCGGCACGTCCTGCCCGAAGACCTCGAACGTCGCATCACCTTCCCCGACGTGATCCGCGCCGTCTGCGAGCAGACCGACGTCTTCCGGGAAGACGACTTTTTACCACTACCTTGTGCGCATCCGAACTGCCACAGCTTGAGCTATGCCTATCGTGGGGCAGGAGAGGTGGTGCCGCTGGCGCGGTTCATCCACGCCCGGCAGCACCTGGACATCCTGGCGAACGGCATCACCTTCACCCGGGCGCGGACGCGAGAGCTAATCGAGAAGTATCTCGGCAAGCTCGGGTGCTGCGCGGGGGGCGAGTGCGGTTCCTCGGACAAACAGAGCAGCGGGCTTCATCCCCGCCGTGCGGACCCGGACCGCCGGGATGAACCCGGCGGCTCTGTTGCGTCCGAGTTCTTCTCCCGGGCGCTGACCGAGCAACTCGACCCCGAGGACGTCTTCCGCATCACCATCACCTCGTTCCTCGACGCCTACAACTTCGACGTCCGTCGGCTGATGAAGTGCTGCATCCACCACGTCCTGCCGTCGGGCCACGTCGTCCCGTTCTGCGCCTACAACGTGCTCTACCGCGAGGGCCACGTCGCGCTGCCGGCCCTCCAGCGCGTCTCCACCGCCCCCAAAGCCCGGCCGCTGCCGCTCGTCTCGCTGACCGGGGGCGCCTGAGATGAACTGGGCGTACCCGGCGATCATGGGCGCCGCCGTGGCGACCGGCGTGCTGGTCAGCCGCCGCACCCAGCGGCCGATCGGTCTCTCACGCGCAGAGCGGCTGGCGCTGGGCCTGGCCGCGTTCTGCGGCGGCATGCTCGGGGCGAAGCTGCCGTTCGTCCTGCTCGACTGGGAGGGCTTCCGCACCGGCTCCGCCTGGCTGGAGAGCGGAAAGACGCTGACCATGGGCCTGGTCGGCGGCTACTTCGGCGTCGAAGCGATGAAGTGGGCGCTGGGCATCCGCGTGAAGACCGGTGACAGCTTCGCCGCCCCCGTCGCGGCGGCCATCGCCGTCGGCCGGCTGGCCTGCTTCACCGCCGGCTGCTGCCACGGCGTCGAGACGAGACTGCCCTGGGGCGTGGACTTCGGCGACGGCGTCCGCCGGCACCCGACGCAGCTGTACGAGTTCGCCTTCCACGCCGCCTGCGCTGTCGTGCTGCTGGCGCTCCAGTCGCGCGGGTTGTTGCGCGGGCAGCTCATCAAGCTCTACATCATCACCTACCTCGTTTATCGCTTTATCACGGAGTTCATCCGGCCCGAGGCGGAGCTGGCGCTGGGGCTGACGTTCTATCAGTGGGCAGCGATCGTGTTCGCGCCGGTGTTCGCGGCGGCTGTGGTGGCGCGACGCCCGCGCCGTCGGGGCGTGAGCGCTGAGAAACGTACTTGCTTGCCCGCTTGCGGGTTCGCGTTCGCCCCCGTCCGCCAGGCGCTCACGCCCCGACTCCGACTCGGCTTGTTTCTTCGCCCCAACTGTATTAAGAGTTGTGACACAGTTGGAGGGCGAGGCATGAACCTGACCGTCGATACCGCCAGCAACCTGCCGATCTACCAGCAACTCGCTCAGCAGGTGCGCGAGGCGATTGCCCGTGGGGAACTGGAGCCGGGGGAGGCCCTCCCCTCGGTGCGGCAGTTGTCGCGCGACCTGGTGGTCAACCCCAACACCGTGGCCCGCGCCTACACCGAGGTCGAGCGCGAGGGGCTGGTCGTCAGCCACCCCGGCCGCGGCGTCTTCGTGGCGCAGCCGCGCAGCGACCTCACCCGGGCGGCGCGCGAGCGCCGGCTGACGGAGCTGCTCGACCGCTGGCTGACCGAGGCGGTCCACCTGGGCTTCTCGGCCGACGAGGCGCTGGCGCTGGTCGCCCGCCGCGCTCGCCGCTTCCGCTGGAACGCCGAGGGGGCCGCCTGACCGAAAGGAGGACACGGAAGTCATGGACGCGATACGGACCGAACGGCTTACCAAGTTCTACGGCGGCCGCAAGGTGGTCGATTCGCTCGACCTGGTCGTGCCGGCCAGCTGCGTGTACGGCCTACTCGGCCGCAACGGGGCGGGCAAGTCCACCACGCTGAAGATGCTCACCGGCATGGTGCGGCCCGACCGCGGCCGGGTCGAGCTGCTGGGGGAGGACGTCAAGGCACTCTCCTCACAGACCCGAGCCAGGATCGCCTACCTGGCGGAGGGCCACCCGCTGTACACCTGGATGACCGTCCGCGAGGCGGTCGCCTTCACGCTGTCGTTTTACCCCGGCGCCAGCCGGCTGCTGGCCGAGCAGATCCTCGACCACTTCGGCCTGCCGGGCTCGGCGAAGGTCGGCCGGCTGTCCAAGGGGCAGCGCGCCCAGGTGTCTCTGGCGCTGGCCATCGCCCCGGACCCGGAGCTGCTCATCCTCGACGACCCGACGCTGGGCCTGGACACCAACGTCCGCCGCGACTTTTTAGAGTCGATGATCCAGATCATCCAGCGGCGCGGCCGGACCATCCTGTTCAGCTCGCACGTCCTCGGCGACGTCGAGCGCGTGGCCGACCGGGTCGGCGTGATGATCGACGGGGTGCTGCGGGCCGACTGCCCCGCGGAGCACTTCAAGCGCCAGGTGCGCAAGGTCGTCGCCGAGTTCGGCCGAGAGCCGCCGGAGATGCCTCCCTGCCGAGGCCTGCTGAGCGACTGGAAGGTCGGCACCCGGCGCGAGCTGGTGTTCGTCGGCTACGGCCCGGCGCAGCGCGCCGCCGTCGAGGCGCTGGGGCCGCGCCGCGTCGAGGTGGTGGAGCTGAACCTGGAGGACGCCTTCATCGAGTACACGCGCGGCCCGCGGAGGTCGCTGCCGGTTTTCTCAGGAGGTCAGAGCGATGCGAGCGTTGCTGGGCAAGGAGCTGCGTGAGGTGTTCGGGATCGCCGCCGCGGCGCTGGGCTGCTACCTGGCGCTGGCGGCGAGCCTGATGGGCGCGAAACTGTTCGACTGGATACCGGGCATGCCCAACGGCACCAACGAGGTGCCGTTCACCGGCGGGGGGTTCCTGTCCCTGTTCGTCCTGGTGTCGGTGGTGTTCGCGGTGGCGCTGGGGTTCCGGCAGTCGGCGTGGGAGTCGTCCCGGGGGACGTACCTGTTCCTGCTGCACCGGCCGGTGCGGCGCGACGCGGTCTTCCTCCTGAAACTGGCGGCCGGGGGCGGCGTGTTCCTGGCCTGCGCCGCCGCGCCGATCGTGCTCTACGGGTGGTGGGCCTCGGTGCCCGGTCACCACGCCGGGCCGTTCGAGTGGCCAATGGCCAAAGGGGCGGTGCAGTTCGCGCTTCTGACGCCGCTGCTCTACCTCGGCGCGTTCCTGAGCGGGCTGCGGCCGGCGCGGTGGTTCGGCACGCGGTTGCTGCCGCTGGTCGCCTCGGCGCTGGCCCTGGTCCTGCTGGTGAACCTGCCCTGGTTGTTCTACCTCCCTTGGTGGGCCCTCGGGCTGCCCCTGGCGGCACTGTACGCGGGGCTGGCGGTCACGATCTGTCACGTGGCGCGGGTGCGCGATTACGCCTGAACGGAGCGAGGTGTGTCATGAGGAGCCAAGGAATGGTTCGGCCGCTGTTGCTCGCCCTGACCCTGTCGGCGGGGGTGGGGGCGGTATGGCTCGTCCTGAGCATATGGGCCTGGGCCGTCGCCGAGCACGTGGCGGGGCAGAGCCCGACCTCGTCGGACTTCGTGGTACTGTCCGACGGCACGCCCGCAGTGGCGGAATCGACCCGCGGTGGCGGTACAACCTACCGCGACCTGGACGGCCAGCCGATCGACAGGCCTGCCGGCCAACTCGGGCACGTCTGGACGCCTATCCTGCCGCCCGGCCCGGAGGGCGGCCGCCCCGAGGGCTGGTCGGTGCGCGTCCGCTCGTTCTCCGACGGCGGCGAGCCGGCGGTGTACTGGTACTTCGTCTGCGACGGCGAGGCCGGCCACTTCGTCGGCTATGACAGCCGGAGCAAGACGCTCGTCGGCTTCCTAGGCCGAGGAGGGTTCCGGGACGTCCCCTTGACGCCAGAAGAGCGGTTCCCCTTCGGCGGGGAGGCGTCAGGGCCGACGTCGCGCCTCTTCAGCCCTCAGAGGGGCCACGCGCACTACGAGCACCCCCGCCCAGGCGCCGCCGGGAAGGCGCCGCGCGGTTCGCTGTCGGGCTGGGACGTGTATGTCCTTGACGACGAAGGCCGGCTGCACCACGCGGACTTGCAACGCCGCACGGTGAGCCCCGTTCCCGACCTGCCCCCACTCCTGTCGGCTAGCCTGGTCCAGGGCGTCCTCGATCCCGTCCGGGGGACACCCACCCACGTGGCGGCGCGGACGGCCGACGCCGTCCTCGTGCTCGACGAGCGCGGCGGCGTGATGCGGCGCTACCCTGTCCCCGCCGCGCTTCGCGGCCGGGCGTTCCAATTCGCCGAGATGGACGCGGCGGGCGGGCTGATGTACCAGCGAGGGCCGCTCGACTCCCTCGGCTCGGAGTTGAGCTATGACGTCTTCTGGGCGTCGTCCGACGGCCGCTCCCGCTCCAGGCAGGTGACGCTGCCATACTCCAGCGGCAAAGAGAATCTACCCCTGGTCGGCGGCCTACTGCTGCCGTCGCCACTGGTGCTCAGCGGCCTGATCGCGACGCTCCGGCCGGCGGAATTGCGTCGGGAAGGGTTGGAGCCGTCCTACACCGATGGGCTGCGACGGGCGCTGCGGGAGTACCGGCCCGCGCTGCTATCCGTCTGGGCGGTCGCCATCGTCCTGGCCGGGCTGTGCCACCGCCGGCAGGCCCGATACGCGCCACGAGGGCCGAACGCCTCGCCTGGCCGCTGTTCGTGCTGCTGCTCGGCCTGCCGGGTTACGTCGGGTACCGCTTCGGCCGCAACTGGCCGGCGCTGGAAACGTGCCCCGGCTGCGACGCCGGGGTGCCGGCGGACCGCGAGACCTGCGCCCGCTGTGAGGCCGCGCTGCCGGCTCCGCCCCTCCGTGGAACCGAGGTGTTCGCCTGAGCGGCACGACCGCGATTCGAGGCGATTCGAGAAGATGGGACAAATTACTTGACCGGAGAAGAGGGGGAAGAATAAAATCACCTGTGCCCCGCCAGGAAAAGGCGGGATGACGGGTCGCGTTAACGTGGCGCGACAGGCTAGATACCTGCGGGAGGCGGCGTGCTTGGTGACCGCCGGACGCGGGAGGCTCTGGCAAAAGGAGGTGGTCCATTGAGTTGTAGTGAAACCCAGGTGAGGCTGCGCTAAACGCCAGCCGACGGGCTGCCGTCGGGCGCAGCCGCTTGATCTTTGGCCGAAGGCCCCGGCGACAAACTCGCCGGGGCCTTCCTTTTTCCCGGTCGCTGCCGAACCGAACCGGCCCCTTCTTCGTGTTATCATGGCCGGGTAGCATACGGTTATCACCCCGAGAGTCGGAAAGGGACCGAACCATGATCGTCGTCATGAAGCCCGGGTCGAGCGACCGCGAGGTCCGCAACGTCATCGACCACATCGAGCAGCTCGGCCTTAAGAGCCACATCATCGTCGGCACCGAGCTGACCGTCGTGGCCGCCCTCGGCGAGAAGCGGGACGGCGCCCGCCAGGCCCTGGAGACGCTCGAAGGGGTCGATAAGGTGGTACCCATCCTCGCGCCGTACAAGGTGGCCTCGCTGGAGGTTAAAAAAGAGCCGACCGTCGTCCGGTCCCGCAAGCTGGCCGTCGGCGGCGGGCACATCGGCGTCATCGCCGGGCCGTGCTCCGTCGAGAGCCGGCAGCAGATCCTCGACGTGGCCGGCATCGTCCGGGAGGCCGGCGCGACCGGGCTCCGCGGCGGGGCGTTCAAGCCGCGCACCAGCCCCTATGCCTTCCAGGGGCTGAAGGAGAAAGGGCTCCAGTTGCTCGCCGAGGCCCGGGACGCAACCGGGCTGGCTGTCGTCACCGAGGTGATGGCCCCGGACCAGGTCGCAATGGTCGCCCGCTATGCCGACATCCTGCAGGTCGGCGCCCGCAACATGCAGAACTACCCGCTCCTGGAGGCGGTCGGCGAGGCCAACTTGCCGGTGCTGCTCAAGCGCGGCCCGTCGGCGACGATGGACGAGTTCCTCCTCGCCGCCGAGTACATCCTGAAGACCGGCAACACGAACGTGATGCTGTGCGAGCGCGGCATCCGCACGTTCGAGGACCACACCCGGTTCACCCTGCCGCTGGCCAGTGTGCCGTACCTGCACCAGAAGACGCACCTGCCGGTGGTGGTCGATCCGTCGCACGGTACCGGGAAGGCGAGCCTGGTGGCGACAATGGCGCGGGCGAGCGTGGCGGCCGGGGCGGACGGGCTGATCGTCGAGATCCACCCCGAGCCGGACCGGGCGGCTGTCGGACGGCTTCCAGGCGCTGCAGCCGCAGGCGTTCCGCCAGATGATGGATGACTGCCGCGTCGTCGCCAAGGCGCTGGGCAAGACGCTGGGGTAAGCTTCTCAAACGGCCGACCTGCCCTCCAGGTCGCGGTCACGCAGGTCGGTGACGAACATGTGCCCCGGCGCGTGCGTCAGGCACAGCGGCGGCCGGGCGTTCATCACCACCGCCTGCGGCGTCACGCCGCACGCCCAGAACACCGGCACCTCGCCGGGCCGGACCTCGACCGCGTCGCCGAAGTCGGGCTTTTCCAGGTCGCGCACCCCGATCGCGGCGGGCTCCCCAACCTGGATGGGCGCCCCGTGCGCCAGTGGGTAGCGCTGGCAGATCCTCGTCGCCTGGTCGGCCTGCTGGGGCGTCAACGGCCGCATGCTCACCACCATCGGCCCGCGGAACGCCCCGGCCGGGGCGCACGCGATGCCCGTGAGGTACATCGGCACGTTGCGGCCCTGCTCGATGTGCCGCACCGGCACGCCGGCTTCCAGCAGCGCGTTCTCGAACGTGAACGAGCAGCCCAGGAGGAACGCCACCAGGTCGTCCCGCCACCACGCGCGCAGGTCGGTCACCTCCTCGACCAGCTCGCCGTAGCGCCAGACCCGGTAGCGGGGGACGTCGGTGCGGACGTCGGCGCCGGGCGCGACGGCGCGCGGCTCCGGACACCCCGGGTCGCAAACGTCCAGCAGCGGGCACGGCCGGGGGTTCCGCCGGCAGAACAGGAGGAAGTCGAACGCCAGCTCGCGCGGCACGACGACGAGGTTGGCCTGCACGAAGCCCATGGCCAGCCCAGGCGTCGGGCCGGTCAGCGCCCCCGCCCGAGCCGCGTTCCGCACCTCGTCGCCCGTCGTCATGTCAGCCCCTCGCGATGCGCCCGAGTTCGACCAACGGCTGGATGTACTGCTCGAACGCCAACCCGTCCACGCTGGCCTCTGCGAGGCCAGTGACGCCGTCCACCAGCGGCCCCTTCTCGACCATCTCGCGGAGGATGCGCCGTTCGAGATCGACGTCGAACCAGTCGGCCGGCGGCGTCACGCCCTTCACCACCGCGACGCCGGCCGCCAAGGCGTAGGCGCCCCAGTTGCTGATGCCGGCCACGATGAGGAAGTCGGTCGGCACCCGACAGGCGATGACGCCGCCGTTGGGGACGTTGTCGCGGATCAGCGACCAGGGCAGCTTGCCCATGCCGATCTCGTTGCCGCCGTCGCCGATGCCGAGCGTGAGCGGGCCGTTAACCGCGGCGCCGAATCGGCGATCCCACTCGAACACCCTCTCCGCGGCGAGCATGCGGTCGGTGATGTCGATGCCGCGCATCGAGTGGCAGCGGTTGTGGTGGGACTTGGGGACCTCCTCAAGGAAACGGCGGAGCGACTCCGCGCCCACCGAGTCGGGGACGTGGCTGGGGCCGACCCGCTCCAGCGCCAGCAGGTGCGAGACGCCCTCGCGGATCGGCTGCCCGAGGTCGGTCACCGGCGTCGATTCGAGCCGACCACACGCGGCAAGACCCGCTTCGAGCGAGTGGTGGCAAAACGGGTCACTGATGACTTGCACTCGGATACCCAGCTGGCCCAACGTCCTGGCCAGGTACACCGCCCCCAGGGGGCCGTCGGTTTCCGCCAACCCGGCCGTGGGAATCCAGAACCCGGTGATGACGCCTAGGCTCGCTTCCCCCGCCAGGCTGTTGCAGGCCGCGGCGAAGTCCTTCGGGACGGCCTCGAAGAGACGCGCCAGGCCCCGGCGACCGACGTCTCGTTGCACGGCAGCAAGGATCGCACCCAGCCTGTCCGAGTCGCTCGCCGCCACCTCGTCACCCTCCCACACGGCCACCGATGGCCGGCCGTTGATGTTGTAGGAAGTGCCGGACGGGCGAAAGTTCGGCAGACGAACCCCCTCCCGCCGCGTATCCTGACTCCGACCTCAACAGGTGCCGGCCCTGTGGCCGGCGACAACAGGGAAAACGGTGCGAATCCGTTGCGGGGCCGCCGCTGTGATCGGCGCGACACCGGGGCGAAAACGGGCCACTGCGACAAGCGGGAAGGCCGTCCCCGGCCGGCGAGGGCAAGCCGCCTTCGCCTCGCCGTAAGCCAGAAGACCTGCCTGTCCGAGGGCGTTCCGGGGCTCCGGCCACGAGTTTACCGGGCGACCGTCCCGACTGCCTCGCGGGAGGCCGGCGGCGTCCCTCGTGCGCCGCGACCCGCCTTCTGGCCCGAGCCGGCAGAAAGGACTGGTTCATGTCGCGTCTCTGCCTTCGCCGCGCGTTCACGCTGATCGAGCTGCTGGTCGTCATCGCCATCATTGCGGTGCTCATCGGCCTGCTCCTCCCCGCCGTCCAGAAGGTCCGCGCCGCCGCCGCGCGCATCCAGTGCGCCAACAACCTCCGGCAGGCGGCGCTGGCCCTGCACAACTTCGAGTCGGCGCAGCAGAAACTGCCGCCGCCGGTGGCCTACACCTCCGACAGCTTCAACGCGGCGCTGGGCTACCCGACGCAGCGCTGGTTCGGCCTGGCGGTCACCGACACGACGACCTGGCAGACGAACATCGACCCACTCCAGGGCATCCTGTCGCCGTACTACGAGAGCAACAACAAGATGCTGGCCTGCCCGTCTCTGAGCCGGGCGGAGATCCAGCAGGTTTACAACGGCGTGACTGGCGGGTTCGGCTACAACAAGTCGCTGGCCGAGCGGCGGATGGTGACGGTGCGCTCGACTCACACCACGATTGCCTTCGCCGAGTCGGCCCTGCTGGTCTGCACGCCGGGCTGCTCGGCGCAGGAGGCCGACACGATCGCCGGCCCGTTCCCATTGGCGGCGCCGTCGCCGTGGGGCCTGTTCCAAACGATGACGCAGTTCCGGCACTCGGGGGCGGCGAACGTCGCGTACCTTGATGGCCACGTCGAGGCGATGACCCCCGTGCCGGTGACACTGCCGTCGAACTGGCCCACGGAGTCCGACCCGTTGTGCCGCAAGCTCGTGCTGGGGTTCCCGACCGATAAGAACGAGGCGTACCTGGGCGAGTGACGCCGCGCCGGGAATCCGCGCGCCGGGCGTTTGTCCCGGCGCGCTTTTTAGGCTAGGGTTTGTCATCCCGTCGGGAGGGCACAACCCATGTTTGATCGTCCTGCCGATCGAAGCAAGAACTGGATCGCCCGCGCCTTCGGAGTGGTGATGGTGGCCGGCGGCGCGGCACTCCTGCTGTACCACAAGGACATGTTCCGCCAGGCGGCCGAGGGGGCGGCGCCGGTCACGCCGGCTCAGCTCGCCGCCGCCGCCGGCCCCGGCGACCTTCCCCGAGCCTGGGTGGTCTTCAGCCCCGACCAGATCGTCACGCCCAACATCACCCAGGTCGAGGGGGTGAAGGTCAAGCGCCAGGTGTACTACCACCTTGTTCGGGTTGGCGACCGGTGGGGGGTCCTCCGCAGCGCGGACAGGACCCTCATGGGCCGGGTGACGGCCACGGCCACGGAGGCCGACTACCAGGCGGGCGAGGACGGCGTCGCCAGGGCGATCTCCGAGGCGCTCCGCCCGCGCTCCAGGGGCCGCCTCCTGTCGTACTCGTTCGACAACGTCTCCAACCCGTCGTCCGAAGTCGCCATCTACGGGTCGGTGGTGTTCGTCCTGCTCGTGTTCGGGGCGATGATCGCCTGTGGTCTGTTCGACGCCTCACCCGAGGCCGAACTGGATGAGGGGGGCGCAGGCTCGGGCGCCTATTGGGCGGCGACGGCGGCCGGACAGCGATGGTAGACCCGGCACCGGAGTTCGCGTTGATCGGCGCCGGGCTGGCGGGGTATAACTGGGTGCTGGTAGCCGGCGGGACGCCGGCGCTTTCCCGCGGGCACGGAGGCCAACCCATGCGTACCCGGCTACTGGCCCTGGCACTGGTCGTCACCGCTGCGTCGGTGACGTTCTCCCTGATCCGCGGCCAGGCCCCAGCCCCGGCCACGCCGTCCGACCCGGCCCCGGCGGCCGAATCCGCCGCGACCCCAGGCCGGCTCGCCCCGGCCCGGGACCTCTCTCGGCTGACCAAGCTCCAGCAGCAGGTGCTGTTCTCCGCTCAGAGTGGGGCCGACTGGCTGTTCCGCATGCACGGCGTCAAGGGCCGGTTTCTGCCCGGTTACATCCCGGCCCTGAAGCAGCCGCTGGAGGGGGACAGCTACCAGCGCCAGGCCGCCGCCGCCGCCGCCCTGGCCCGCGCCGCGAAGCTCTGCGGCGAGGAGCGCTACGCCGCCCGCGCCACCCAGGCCGTGCTGGCCCTGCTGGAGGACACCGCGGCGGACGCCGGCGACAGCCTGTCGCGCTACACCACGCTGCCGCCTGCCGTGGTGAATCGCCTCGGCGCCGCCGGCCAGCTGGCCCTGGCGATTTACGAACTGCCCGCCCCCCAGAAAGACTTGCTGGACCGCGCTGAGGAGCTGACCCGCTACCTGTCGCGCCAGGCCAACCCCGACGGCACCCTCCGCTACGGCGAATCCAAGACGCCCGACGACGGCGTCAACCATCACCCCGGCGTCGCGCTGGCGGCGCTGGCCCGTAGCCATCGGGTCCGGCCGGCGCCATGGAAGGCCGAGGCCGTCCGCAAGGCGGCGCCGGCCTACCGGGCCTGGTGGAAGGCCCACCGCTCGCCCGAGTTCGTGCCGATGCAGACGGCTGCCTTCGCCGAGGCGTACCTCGCCACGCGCGACAAGGCGCTGGCCGATTTCGTCTTCGAGATGAACGACTGGGTCTGCTCGCTCCAGTACACCCGCATCGACCCGCGGCGGATGAACTGGTTCGGCGGCTTCCAGGCCGTCGCCGACGGCGGGCCGGTCGAGGCCGAGCCGACCGCCGGTTGCGCCGGGTTGGCCGAGGGCCTGTGCGAGGCCAGTCGGGTGGCCCGCGAGGTCGGCGACGTGGAGCGGCACCAGCGCTATGCCGAGGCGGCCGAGCGCTGCTTGCAGTTCCTCTCGACGCTCCAGTACACCGAGGCGAGCACCCAGCACTTCGCCTCCTGGTACCGCGAGCGGCTGGTCGGCGGCTTCCACGCCTCGCACCAGGACGGCAACCTGCGCCTCGACCACACCCAGCAGGCGGTGTCGGCGAAGCTGGCCTACCTCGAGCACGTCGCGCGGTAAGGCGTGACGCGCCCCCGCCCCCTCGGGCCTAGGGCGAAAGGTCGCCGGACCTCGACAGAGCCCACGCTCGCCTGGCGTGTGCGCTAGCCTTCGCCGCGGGCATGAAGTATAGTAATCTTCCTAACTCCCCCAGCGGCCCGGCACCGGGGCCGGCCTTTCCATCCCAGGCGGTCGTCGTAACGATGAATGAAGATCGTGTCCCCCTGCCGCGCCCGCGCTGCCGCCGCCTGATGGGCGTCCGCGTTGCGAGCACCGGCAGCTACGTCCCCGACGCGGTCGTCACCAACGACCACCTGCACCAGCGGTTCGGCTTCGACTCCGACTGGATCGTCAAGCGGACCGGCATCCTGGAGCGCCGCCACGCCCTGCCGCACCAGGCCACCAGCGACCTGTGCCACGAGGCGTCGCTGCGCTGCCTCGAGCGCGCCCCGATCGACCGCCGGCAGATCGACCTCATCGTCCTGGCGACGTTCACGCCGGACATGTCGTTCCCCTCGACGGCCTGCCTGCTGCAAGACCGCCTGAAGCTGTCGTGCCCGGCCATCGAGATCGAGGCGGCCTGCGCCGGCTTCCTGTACGCGCTCATCACCGGGGCCGCCTACGTCGTCGCCGGGGTGAGCGACCACTGCCTGGTCATCGGCGGCGACTGCAACTCGCGCATCCTCAACCCGACCGACATCAAGACCTACCCGCTGTTCGGCGACGGCGCCGGCGCGGTGCTCTTGACGCGCGGCTCCCCCGAGCAGGGCATCGTCAGCTACAGCATGGGCGCCGACGGCTCCGGCGGCGACCTGCTGTCGCGGCCGGCCGGCGGCAGCCGGATGAAGCTGTGCCCGGAGGCCTTGGCCAAGGGGCTGCACTACATGCACATGGACGGCCGGGCGGTCTTCCGCTGGGCCGTCGCCATCCTGTGCGACACGATCAAGGACGTGCTGGACGACGCGAAGCTGAAGCCGACCGACATCGACCTGTACTTCCCGCACCAGGCAAACATCCGCATCATCAACGCCGCCATCGACGTGCTGCGCATCCCGCGGTCGCTGGTGTACAACAACCTCGACAAGTACGGCAACACCTCGGCGGGGTCGGTGCCTTTGGCGATGGACGAGGCGTTCGCCGAGGGGCGGTTGCAGGCGGGGCAGCGCGTGGTGCTGTCGGGCTTCGGCGCCGGCCTGGCATGGGGCACGGCGGTGATGCAGCTATGAACTGACCGTACTATCGCCGCTGCGACGGCTCGGCTTCGAGCAATCTAGCGAGCGTTGTCGCCGCGTCGTAAGCTTCGAGAGGCGACCAAATCGGATAGGACTGGCCAGCGATGAGCCCCGTCGCCCCCTGCCGGTGCGGATTCGGGTCTAGATGGGAGCATTCGCGATCTGGCCGACAGTTGCTAATGTCGTTGTGCTGTTCCATTTTCCCCTCTCATTCTCGCCTACCCGATCCCTTCTGGTCATCCTCAGCGGTCCACTGTCGATCTTGACCGCAGCCACGGCCTCGCTATTTTCCTGCCCTCACGGACCTGGGATCAAGTCCGAGGGAGGTGTTCGCCATGCTCCATGCCTGCCTGATCTTGGCCATAGCTCAGCCCGTCTGGGGCCGTAGCACGGCCATTGCCTTTGTTGACACCAGCCGACCGTTCGACGGGTTGGTGACCCGAGAGGAGGTCCGAGAACGGTACCGCTGGCGGCTCACAAGCGGGCTCGACAAAGGCCGCCCCTTTGACGAAGTTCGTTACCGGCGGCGTGAAAACAATATGTCTGTTTGGAAGCATGGGCCGCGGTTTGCCTCGGCATGACATTGGGGCTAAGTGGTGGTCCTCATCCCCTGTGACCTGGCCGTGACTGGGCGTGACGTCATCGTCGGGCATAAAGTCCGCTTCTATGACGAGCGCAACCAGGTGACTTCCTACCTGATCGATGGTGCGCCGTACGAACTCCCCCCGCCTACGACGCCGGCGCCGCCCGGCGGGCGATGAGGGCGGCGACGTAGCCGGCCTTGAACCCCGAGTCGATGTTCACCACCACCACGTTGGCCGAGCAGGCGTTGAGCATCGTCAACAGCGGCGCGACGCCGCGGAACGCCGCCCCGTAGCCGACGCTCGTCGGCACGGCGACGACGGGACAATCGACCAGCCCGCCGACGACGCTGGGCAGCGCCCCGTCCATGCCGGCGGCGACGACGATGGCGTCGGCCTGCGCCAGCCGCTCGCGGTGCCGCAGCAACCGGTGGATGCCGGCGACGCCGACGTCGGCGATCAGCTCGACCTGGGCGCCGACCGCCCTCGCCGTGACGGCCGCCTCCTGCGCCACGGGCAGGTCGCTGGTGCCGGCGGTGAGGACGAGGACCTGGCCCCTGGTCTTCACCTCCCGCGACGGCGACGGCAGCCAGAACGTGCGGGCGACGCGGTCCAGCTCGGCTTGCGGGAACAGCTGCGCCAGGTGGTCGGCCTGCTCGGGCGAGACGCGGGTGGCGAGGCAGTCCTGCCCGGCCGCGACGAGCTGGCGGACGACACCCTCAACCCAGGCGGCGGTCTTGCCCTCGCAGAAGATCACCTCCGGAAAGCCGCAGCGCTGCCGCCGGTGAAGATCGACATTGGCGAAGCCGAGGTCGGCAACCGGCGGCTGCACCCGTTGAAGCGCCTCGCCGACGGGGAGGGCACCTGAGCGGACCTGTTCCAGGACCTGTCGGAGTTCGTCAGGGGTCATGCTTCGTCCTCGGCCGGGGCGTCCGGGGCATTGTACGGCCGGTTGACGCGCCCGGAGAGCGGCCCTATCATGCTGGTGTCGCTAACCGGCCCCGTCGTCTAGAGGCCCAGGACACGGCCCTTTCACGGCCGCGACACGGGTTCGAATCCCGTCGGGGTCACAACTAAGAGCCTGCCGTACAATATGTTACGGCAGGCTCTCTTTGTTACAACTCACCGCCTCAACGGGCGTACGCCCTGGAGCCAGGCGAATGTCCAGCAAGCAAGCGCGGTCAGCCCAAGGGTGAGGACCGACCCGACGGCCACCAGGGGCGACAGGCTGTAGCGCAGCTCCGGCCAGATCACCCGGGGCAGGGTTTCCGTCTCAGGAGCCCCCAGAAAAAGGGCGAGGAAAAACTCGTTCAGGGACAGGACGAAGCTCAGGACGGCCCCGCCGAACAGGCCGGGCCTGCACAGCGGTAGTGTGATGCGGAAGAACACGGTCAACGGCCCGGCCCCCAGGCCGCGCGCCGCCTGGTCTAGCTCCTCGGGGACGCCGTTCAGGTTGGCCCCGACCGTCAGGAAGACGAGGGGCATGCCGAGCAGCCCGTGGCCGAGGATCAACGAAAGGTACGTGCCCCACAGGCCGAGCGCGTGCATCGTGGGGAGCAGTCCCATGGCCAGGACCACCGGGGGGACGCAAATCGGCAGGAGCACCAACCGACCGAGAAGGTCCCTCCCTCGGAAAGAGTGCCGGGCCGTGGCCAGGGCCACAGGAATTCCAGTAGTTAGCGCCAGGGCAGTACTGCCGAGGCCCACGATCATGCTGTTGGCCAGCGCGCCCATCCAACGCCCGTCCTGGAGGAAGCGGGCGTACCAGCGGAGCGACCAGCGACCCACCCGCGGGCGCAGCAGCTCGTCCGGCGTGAAGGACACCCACACCGCCCACAGCAACGGCGTTAGAAGCAGCCCGATCGACAACCACCCCATGGCGTGAACCAGCGCGCGAGACGGCCTCATGAGTTCACCGCCCGGCGCGTCGTCCCGGTGAGGATCAGGGCTGCCATGAGGGTGAGCATCAGTAGGACGGCGACCGCTGCGGCGCGAGGCCAGCGGTGGTACTCCAGCGCCTGGCGCTGCACCTCGACGCCCAGCGTCAACTCCTGGGGGCCACCCAGGAGCAACGGCCCGAGCACTGCCGCCAGCGCCCACAACAGGGTTAGCTGCCCGGCGGCTAACAGCCCCGGTAGCGCCAGCGGCCAGGTCACGCGCCAGAACGCCCGCCACGGGCCAGCCCCCAGCCCTCGGGCGGCGGCCACCAGAGTCGGGTCCACTCGGGCCAGCCCCACGAGGATCAGCAGGACCGCGTAGGGCAAGAGCAGGTAGGTCTCGCCGACGACCATGCCGCCGAGGTTGCGGTACAGCAGCACCGGCTCGCGGCTCAGCCCCAGGCCCACCAGCGCCAGGCTGACCGGCCCCGAGCCACTGAGGACGAGCTGGAGCCCGTAGACCAGCACCAGCATGTTGCACAGCTTCGGCAACAGGACGGCGCCGACCGCGACCAGCTTTGCCCGGCCGCCGAGGCCGTGGATGAACAGCGCCAGCGGGTAGGCGATCAGCAGCGTCAGCGCCGTGATTCCCAACCCGGCCAGGACGGTGAACGCCGCGATTTCGCGGAACGAATCGTCCGCGAGCAACTCCCGGTAGGCCCGCGAAGACCACGTTCCCGGCTGGAAAAAGCCGCGCCCGGCGGCCGGCTCGTACAGGCTGACGCGCACCAGCAGCCCAAGCGGCCCAGCCAGCAGCAACACGAGCATCGCCAGCGCGGGCCCGGCCAGGAGGTAGGGGCGCCTTCGGGTCATGGCCCGAGCCCCGGCGGGTCGCCGTGACCTAGAAGGTGCCCCGCCCCGGGGGCGAGGCGGAGGGCGACACGACGGCCCGGCTCCGCCTTGGTGGCAGCGGGAAGGTCCGCTAGAAGCCTCACCCCGCCCACGTCCAGCTCCGCCCTCACGCGGCTCCCTCGATAACTGACATTTCGTATCTCAGCTATCCTTTCGGAGGTTTCCCATAGACCCACCTCCACCTGCTCGGAGCGCGCCGGGACGATTTCCCCGGGGCGGAGCGCCCTGCCAGAGGGGCCATGCGCGGGCCGCCAGCCAGCAGCACGTCTTCTGGGGCCGACGCTCTCCACCGGGAGCAGGTTGGCGTCTCCCAGCAGCCGGGCGACGTAGGGGCAGACCGGCCGCTCGTAAACCTCACGAGGCGTGCCGACCTGGAGCAGCCGGCCCGCCGCCGCGGCGCGCGGCTCAGTCGCAGCGCCGCGCGCTCCCCCTCGCCGTCGTGTGCCCGACCGGCTGGGGAGCGACGGGCCCCCGGTGCGGCGGCGTGAGTCCGTCGCGCAGCTCGCCGCGCACCTGCTCGCACAGCCTTCGGTCCAGGTTGGCCAGCGGCTCGTCGAGCAGCAGGAGGTCCGGCTCGATCACCAGCGCCCGCGCCAGGGCGACGCGCTGCTGCTGGCCGCCCGACAACCCGGCCGGCTTGCGGTCGCGTGACTCGGCCGGCACGGCCACGCGGTCCAGCGCCTCCTCGACGCGCCGGTGTCGCTCATGGGCCGGCACCTTCCGCGCCTCAAGGCCGAAGGCGACGTTGCCCCGCGCGCTGAGGTGCGGGAAGAGGGCGTAGCTCTGGAAGACCATGCCGATGCGGCGGCGCTCCGGCGGCAGGTCGGTGACGTCATGACCGGCAACGAGGACGCGCCCCCGGCCCGGCGTCAGGTAGCCGCCTATGAGCTTGAGCAGCGTCGTCTTGCCACACCCAGACGCGCCCAGCAGCGCGAAGAATGAGCCTGCGGGGACGTCGAGGGCCACCCCCTCAACTGTGGGGAGCTTGCCGAAGGCGAACGACACGTCCTCCAGCGACACCCCCTTAGCCCTTGCGAAGGACTTGCCTGTCCCAGAAGGAGGCGATGTCGTCCCAGTGCTCGGCGTAGGTGTCATACGGGTAGTAGCGCAGTGACTTCAACTGCTCCTCGGTGTGCGGGTAGATCGACTTCCAGAAGGCGTCCTCCTCGGCCATCTGCTTCGCCACGGCGGGGACGGCCGAGGCCGACCCGCGGCGGGCGAACTCCAGCTGCATCTCGGGGCTGAAGATCAGGTCGATCGCCTTCTCGGCCAGCGCCTGCCTCGGCGTGCCCTCGGGGACGCACCACATCACCTGCACGAAGGCGCGGTCGGCCTCCGGGACGGCGGCGGCCAGCACCTCCTCCTCGCGGAGCGCTTGCAGCATCTCCGGGCTCTGCATGTTGCCCGCCGCGCAGTCCTTCCGCGTCAGGCCGAGGATCATGTCCGTGGTGGTCGGCCACCAGAACTTCACCAGCCTGCGCCGCTCCTTGGCGAAGTTCAGAACCCCTTGCAGGTCCTTCCGCACCAGCTCAGCCGCCGTGCCGGGCTTGCCCTCGCCGGCCGCCTTCATGCAGGCGAAGGTGTAGAGGGACATGTAAAAGGAGTTATACAGCGCCACCTTGCCGGAGAGGTCGTCGCGCTGCAGGTCGGCCCAGCTCGTCAGCGGCGCCGGCACCAGGTCGCGGCGGTAGGCCAGCGTCATCACCGCGTCGGGGTACGGTACGCCGTAACGGTCACGGAAGACCCAGTTGTCCAGGGCCGATGGGGCGAGGTTCTTGTGGTTGGGGAGGTTCGCCAGGTCGAGCTGCGCGAACAGCCCCTCCTTGATCGCCGGGTAGCCCTGCGTGGCGTCGGTGATGACCAGGTCGAAGGCCGGTTGACCTTTCGGCGACGCCTTCAGCTTCGCGATCGAGTCCCACCAGCCGGCGTCGAGAACGGCCGTCGCCCCGGTTGCCTCCTCGAAGCGCGGGACGAACGTCTCGCGCATCGTCTTCTCGTGCCCGCCGGCGTAGACGAAGATTCGCAGCTCCTCGCCGGCGAACGGCCCGGTCCGGGCGCGGCCGCAGCCCGCCAAGCCGGCGGTCAGGGCGGAGGCGCCGAGCAGGAAGTTGCGGCGGGACACGGTCGGGATCATCTCGAAACCTCTTTCGCCGCGGGCGCGGCTCGGAATGAGTCGAAGGCGCTGGCGATGCGCGTCGCCGTCGTGACCCAGCAAAGTCCGCCGAATCCCCACGCGGCCGGGGCGAACCAGGAGGGCACCAGGCAGATCAGCACGAACAGGGCGATTGTCTCGGCCCCCTCGGTCAGGCCGCCGAGGTAGTAGATCGCCTTCCGGCCGCGCGCCTCGGTCGTCAGGCCGCGCAGGGCAGCGACGGCGGCGAAGGCGAGGAACGACGTGCCGGTGCCGACGAAGCTGAACAGGAGGAAGGCGGCCGGCAGCGCGTCCTCGGGCCGACCGACGGCGAAGAAGAACGGCACCCCGGCGTAGAACAGGAAGTCGAGTGCAATGTCGAGGTAGCCGCCCAGGTCGGTCGTCCCCTGGTGTCGGGCGGTCGCCCCGTCCAGACCGTCGAACAGCCGGTTGCCCAGGATCAGCCCCAGCGCGAGGTCGTACCGGGGCACGGCCAGCGCGGCCCAGGCGCCCGCCCCCAGCAGGAACCCGCCGACTGTCACGGCGTTCGCGCGGAGCCCCAGCCGCGCCAGGGCCGCGCCGGCGCGGTCCAGGGCGGGGTCGATCAGTCGGCGCAGCCTGCCGTCGAACAACCGCCACCTCCGCCGGGTCAGAATCGGGCGATCGACTCGTCAGGCAGTCCGAGCCTCCGCCGGCCCTCGTTCTGGTCGGCGTAGACGCGCCGACGGGCCACGAAGAACATCCCACCGCGCGCGCCGCACACTCGCACGCGCCAGTACGTCCCCCACGCCAGCAGCAATCCGGCCAGCGGTAGTCAGGATCAGCACCTCGCGCCACTCCTGCCGCACGAACCGCCACAGCTCGGCCTGGAATCGCTTGTCGGTGACGTTGGCCAACACCCCGGCAAAGTCCGTGAAGACGTCGGTGCCGCTGTTGTAGTGCGACGAGCCGTGGGTGTAGTTGATCGCGTGCGGCATCCGCCGGCCCCGCCCCTGCGGAACCTCCGGCACGACGGCCGACGGCGCCGCCTTCGCGGCCATGAAACGGCACGTCGTTCGTGACCACCACATCATCAAGCGGCTGTTGAGCGAGGCGTGAACCTTGACGACACTCGTTGCCCCGGCGGGGGTGCGGTTGGCGACGGGTTGGTCCGGGGTGGCACTCATGGGGGAGCCTCCGGAGGACTATTGAGGCATCAATCCCGCGGTGTCACTTCACCTCGAACAGCGTGTCGGCCAGGCCAGCGTCGGGGACGTCGAGCGTCCACGGCGTCCGGGCCGGGTCGCCCAGTTCCGGCTTCCCCACCCGGCTGGCCAGAGCCGGAGACACCGTCACCTTCCACGACCCCGGCGGCACGCCCAGGCCGTGCGGGAAGGTGCGCATCTCGAAGCTGCCGTCCACCTGGAGCACGCTGCTGGGCGGCTCGCCAGCCCAGGTGTTGCCGGCGGCCGGGTGCAGGTAGACGCTGCCAGCGGTCAGCGGCCGGCCCTTGTGGGTCAGCCTCCCCGTGACCGGCGCGGTCTTCGGCCGGCCGCTACACCCGGCCAGGCAGCCCACAACGAGCGCCGCGGCAAGCACGAATCGCATCGGCTCTTCTCAAGAGCGGTGTGGGGTAGGCCGGGGGCCTACCCCACGCCGGTGGGGCCTCACGGGAGGTTGATGACCTGGCCGTCGGCGGGTCGAATCATCAGGCGGACCATCGCGTTGGGGGTCGAGAAGCTCAGGGTTCGGACGCTGCCGTCGCCGAAGACGAACTGCGCCCCGCCCGGCGACGGGGCCCAGGTGCCGCCACCGCAGGACTCGGCGCCCTCGGTCCAGCTACGGCTCTCGGGATAGTTGGGGTAGTTGATCAGGAACTGGTCCTGGTAGATGCCGTCCCCGCAGCGGCCGGTGCCGCCGGTGCCGCCCATAACGTACGGCTCGTCCCAGTACCAGTTCCCGGCGTTGTAGGACTGCGGGTTCATCGCCTTCTCGCCCACGAAAATGGTGTTCGACATCCCGTCCTGGATCGATCCCACGGTCGAGACCTTGCCCCAGTTGCTGCCGTAGGTGGTGTAGAACACCTGGTCGTTGGCCGCGTAGTCGGTGCGGGCGCTCGGCCCCAGGCCGGCGTCGCTGTAAGCCCAGCCGGGGTTCACCGTGTCCGTGGGCGGTACGGCCTGCGCCTGTGCCTGCCGCCGGGCCGGCATGTAGTAGGTCTTGACCGCCGTGCGGAAGCAGGCCAGCGGGTCCTTGAAGAGGGCGTCCTGCTCGACGAAGGGCAAGAGTGAGTAAAACGCCGAGCCGAGCTGGTACCTGCCAGTGCGGCTGGGGTCGCCCCAGCGCGGCCGGAACTGGCCGTAGCCGGGGATGGAAGTGTAGCAGTTCGGCGTCGTGTACGGGGTGGTCTGCGGGTTGTCATAGCCGCCGCCGTTGGGGAAGGACTGGAAGGTGGACTCGTAGTTGTGGGCGGCCAGGCCGATCTGCTTGAGGTTGTTCTGCGACTGCATGCGGGCGGCAGCTTCCCGCACCTTCTGGACGGCGGGCAGCAGCAGGCCAATCAGGATCGCGATGATGGCGATGACGACCAGCAGCTCGATCAGCGTGAAGGCGCGGCGGGAACGCATGGTTGCTCCTCAACAAGTGGGACGGCGGGTGTGCTAGGCGACCCTCGACAGGATGATAATTTGATAGTTGTTAGAACATCGTTTCTTCTTGGCATAATCCTAGGGAGTGTCACGTCACCTGCCCTGGACGTTATGGTGGGGAGGAGGCGCGTCAAGAGGGATGGCCATTTCCTTATACCTCTGGGCCTCTGTCATCTTGTCGAATAGAACTCTTACGCGTAATCCCAGGCCTTGCCCGGCACTCGGTCCGGGAAAAGTAACATTGAAACTTCGGCAGGGCGCTTCGCCGCCCCTCGGACGTTCTTGCTGAGAGGACCACAGATGCGACTTACCCACGCCATCCTGGCCAGCCTGTCTGCGGTCTCCTTCCTACTCGGCACCGCCGTGGGCCGACCGGACGACAAGGTCACGCCGCGCGTCACGGAGGACGATCGCGCCATCACGGTCGAGACGGACAAGCTCGAGGCGGTCATCCCCAAGAAGGACCCCAAGCAGTGGATGACCGGCATCGAGAAGGGGTCGTTCCTCGACAAGGCCACCGGCTTCCGCGAGGCCGGCGACGGCCTGATGGTCATAGACTGGCTCATGGAGGCGGGCAGCGATGTCGGCTACGCCGACAAGGTGATCGCCAAGGACGGGCATGGCGTCGGCCGGTACACCTGGTACGAGAACGAGACCGACCCGGCCCGGAGACAGTATGCCCTCATGGCCCACGGCAGCAGTCACCGCAAGCGCATGGTCGAGGGGCCGCAGCTGTGCCACCGCATGAAGCCGGTCAAGCCGGAGGTGATCCGCGGCAAGGACTTCGTCGCAGTGAGGACGACTTACAAGTACGAGTACGCCGCCCCGGGGCGGAAGCCCGGCTCGCGGTGGACGCAGCTGGTCATCTTCCCCCAGGGTCAGCGGTACTTCCTCCTGATGGATCGAATCGACAGCGTCAACGACTCGGAGGAGATGTTCCTACGCAACGACACGCCTGGTTGCGTCCGCCACGACAAGGGCGACACGTTCAGCGAGGTCTACCTCAGCTACCTTGGCGGTCCCAACGGGGTGCGCATCCCCTCCAGCGAGTTCTTCACGCCGTTCCCGCCCGACCTGAAGTTCACCTACCGGCGCGACACGCACAAGACACCGAAGAGCTTCATCCGCGCCTACCACCTCCGGGACAAGAAAACGGGTAAGGACGGTCCCTGGTTGGCCGGGCTGACGCTCGACCCGTCGGTCGTCTACGAGGCGTGGTGCAGCCAACGGCCCGGCAACATCATCGTCCTCATCGAGGAGGTTCACGGCCGGCCGGTGAAGGCGGGCGAGTCGTTCAGCGCGGCCCACGTCGTGGGCTACTTCGACTCGGTCGAGGAGATGCACAAGGTCTACGACCGGTACAAGGGCCACACGGCCCTGACCGCGGACGCCTCGGGGTGGAAGCTGACGAAGTGACCGCGCGCAGAGGGCAGGCGGGGTCGGAGCCGCGACCGTCAGGGGCGGGTATCGCTTCCCCTCCTGACAGTCGCGGCTCCGACCAACGCCAAAGCCGCCGTCACTTCCCCTTCCCGGCGGCAACCGGCCCGGGGTCCACGGCGCCCCGGCCGCGTCGAGCACCTTTTCCATCCCCTTCGCGTCCTTCTCGATCAGCGCCCGCAGCTTCTCCTGCTCCTGGGCCAGGCCGGCGCTGGCCTCGTCGAACAGCCGCTGGTGCGTCCGCGTCGGCGGGGCCAGCGAGTTGTATTGCTCGCTGGTGACCGCGTTGACCCGGTCGGCGATCGACAGCGGCGTGTTCTCGTTGCGCCCACGCAGGACCGTGTCGCCGCGCAGCTCGCGGAGGATCGCCCGCAGCCGGCCCTCCATGGCGACGACGCGCGCCCGGTCGGCTGACGTCAACGCCGGCGTCTGGTCGATCGCTCGCCGCATGTCGGCGAGCTGCCGCTCCAATTCCTGAGCCGACCGCGTGGTTCCGAGCAAGGCGCGCTTGAGAGCGAGGACGCGCTTCTGGAAGTCGGCCAACGCCTTGCGGCCTTGCCGGTCGGTGGTGGTGCCGATCATCACCACACGGAACTCGGTCGAGGCCCCATCCACCGGGCGGACTCGGCCCTCCTGGCGCAGCGACAGTCGAACGGCATAGGTGCCTGGCATCACCAGCGGGCCGCCCTCCGGCGTGGCGAACAGGGCGACGTCCTCCTCGTCGGCCCGCGGCGGGGGCAGGCTCGGTGCGACTTCGCGCAGGTCCCAGGCGACGCGGTGGAACCCCTTCGTTGGTGGCCCGGCCAAACGGCGTACCACGTTCCCCGCCGCGTCGAGAACTTCCAGCACGGCAGCCGGGGCCTCCTCCTCGGCCTCCTCGCGCAGCTCCTGCCGAGACGGGTACTTCTTCGCCTGGCCCCCGCCCCTCTTCTCCTCCGCCTGTCGCTTCTCCTTGCGCGTCTGCAACTTCTCAGAGAGGTAATAGGTGAAGACGGCCCCGTACGGCGGGTTCTCGGCGGCGTAGAACGCCTCGCCGAGGAAAGCCTTGCCGCGCAGCTCGTACTGCCTGGTCGGGACGTACTGCGCCGCCTCGCGGGCGGGGAACAGCGTCGCCGGGGCTTGCAGAGCCTCGCGGCTGACCTTCCGCAAGGGGGAGTAGTCGTCGAGGATGTAGATCCCCCGGCCGAACGTGCCGACGACGAGGTCGTTCATCTTCCGCTGGATCGCCAGGTCGCGGACGGCGATCGTCGGCAGGCCGCCCTTGAGCCGGGTCCACGCCTGGCCGCCGTTTCGGGTAAAGAACAGGCCGAACTCGGTGCCGACGAACAGCAGGTCGGGGTCGATGTGGTCCTCGGCGACCGCCCACACTGGGCCGTTGGCGGGCAGGTTAGACGCGATCGACCGCCAGGTCTCGCCGGCGTCGTCGCTGCGCAGCAGGTAGGGGGCGAAGTCGCCGTTCTTGTGGTTGTTGAACGAGGCGAAGACGCGGCGCGGCTCGTGCTGCGAGGCGAGCAGCCGGCTGACGTAGGTGCGATCCGGCACGCCGGGAAACTTCTCGACCTTGCGCCACGACTGGCCGCCGTCGCTGGTCACGTGCACGAGGCCGTCATCGGTCCCGGCGTACAGGAGGTCTTCTTTCTTCGGCGACTCGCTCAGGGCGACGAGGTTGCCGTACAGCGACGTGGACTGATGTTTGGCGACGGCGTCGGGCCCCCAGAGCCTGCCCATGACCGGCAGCTTGTCGCGGTCGAGCTGGCGGGTCAAGTCGGGAGAGATCGCCCGCCACGAGTCGCCCCGGTCGTCCGTCCGGAAGACTCGGTTGGCGGCGAAATAGAGCCGAGTGTTCGAGTGCGGCGACAGCACCAGCGGCGAGTCCCAGTTCCAGCGAAGCGGCGGCTCTCCCTTGTCGGGGTACGGCCGGATGCCGACAGACTCTCCGGTCCGGCGGTCGAAGCGGACGAGGTCGCCGTACTGGGCCTCGCCGTAGACGATGTTGGGGTCGCGCGGATCGACCTTGCAGTGGAACCCGTCGCCGCCGTGGACGACGAACCAATCGGCGTTGGTGATGCCGTGGACGCTGCGCGTCCGGGCCGGGCCGCCGAGGGTGTTGTTGTCCTGCGTGCCGCCGTAGACGTGGTAGAACGGCGCCGCCTCGTCGCAGGCGACGTCGTAGAACTGGGCGACGGGCAGGTTGGTGATGTGCCGCCAGTTCTTGCCGCGGTCCTTCGTCTCGTAGATGCCACCGTCGCATCCGAGACGATAGTGATCCGTATTGTCCGGGTCGATCCAGAGCACGTGCGTATCGACGTGGACGTACTTCATGTCGGCGCGGCGCAGCGACTTGCCGCCGTCGTCGGAAACTTGCAGCCAGACGCTGTGCTTGAACATGCGGTCGTGGTTCTTCGGGTCCACGACGACGCCGTTGAAGTACATCGCGCCCTGGTCGAACGGGTTGCGCCTCTCCCACGTCAGCCCGCCGTCCTCGGAGCGGAAGATGCCGCCCTTACCGTCGGCCGCCTCGATCTGGGCGTAGACGACATCGGGCTTCGACGGCGCGACCACGAGGGCGATGCGGCCCATATCCACGGTGGGCAGGCCAGCGGTGATCTTCGTCCACGTCTTGCCGCCGTCGGTCGAGCGGTGGATGGCACTCTCGGGGCCGCCGTTGATGAGCGTCCAGACGTGCCGGCGGCGCTGGTACGCGGCGGCGAGGAGGACGTCCGGATTGCGCGGGTCGTAAACGAGATCCGTGATCCCCGTGTTCTCGCTGATCGACAGGATCTTGCTCCAGGACTCGCCGCCGTTGGTGGACTTGTACAGGCCGCGGTCGCCGCCCTCCCTCCACAGCGGCCCCTGCGCCGCGACGTACACCGTGTTCGGGTCGCGCGGGTCGAGGACGATCTTGCCGACGTGCTCGGACTTTTCGAGGCCGACCTTCTTCCAGGTCCGGCCGGCGTCGAGCGACTTGTAGACGCCGTCGCCGTAGCCGACGCTGCGCTGGCTGTTGTTCTCGCCGGCGCCGACCCAGACGACGTTGGGATTCTTCGGGTCGAGTACGACACAGCCGATCGAGTACGAGCCTTGCTCGTCGAAGATGGGCGTCCAGGTGTCGCCGGCGTTGGAGGTCTTCCAGACGCCGCCGGAGGCGACGGCGACGTAGTAGAGGTTCTTGTTGTGCGGGTGGACGGCGAGGTCCACGACGCGGCCGGAGCAGACGGCCGGGCCGATCAGGCGGGCCTTCAGGCCGGCGTAGGTGTCGGGCGCGACGAGCGGATCGGCGGGCTTCTTCGGCTCGGCCGGCGCGTCGGGCTTCTGTGGCAGTGCGGTCAGCGGGGCGAGCAATAGGAGCGGGAGGAAGAGGACATTGCGCGACATGGCGGCACCTCGGCGGGAGGATTCAACGCGATGCTGCGGGTATAGGACGAATCCGGGCCGGACGCCAGGGCCTGCCGCTCAATCCGCCCGCAGCGCCGTGACGATCTCTGCCGTCGCCGCCCTCCACGCCGGCACGACCCCTGCCAACACGCCGACTGCCGCCGCCACCGCCACCCCCTGTGCCGCCAGCAACGGCGACGGCGTCAGGGCAATCGTCACCCCCTCCGTGCCGACGGCGATCTTGCCCCACCACAAGACGGCCAGCGCCACGCCGACGCCCACCAGTCCACCAACGGCGCTGACGAGGACACCCTCGCTCAGCACCAGGCCGAAAACCCGCGGCGACGAGTAGCCGATCGCCTGCAAGACGGCGTGCTCGCGCACCCGATCCTGCACCGCCATCACCGCCGTCGTCGCCACCAGCGACAGCACCAGCCCAAGGCAGGCGTAGCCGAGGAAGCTGGCCCAGCCGATCAATTCGACCAGGTCGCCGACGACGCTGGCCTGGAAGACGCCTTTCGGCCGCGTGTCGGTCGGCACCCGGTCGTCGCGGAACACCGCGTCGATGTCGCGGCAGACCGCCTCGGGGTCGGCCCCCTCGTTCAACTGCACCTCGAACAGCGTCGCCTCGCCGACGTTGCGGCCCTTGGCCCTCTGCAAGAACGCCAGGTGGGTGTACAGCACGTTCTCCTCGGCCGGCGTCGCGGCGGCGAAGACGCCGACCACGGCGACGCTGATCTCGCCGATAGTGAACCGCTGCCCCGGCGCCAGGTTCCGCCGCCGCGCCAGGGCGCTGCCGACCAGCGCCGCGTCGGTGCGCGAGTCGAACTCCTCGCGGTTGCCGGAAAGCATCTGAAGTTCGCGGGCTGTCCTGAGCTTTTCTGGCGGCAGGCCGTGGAACAGCACCAGGTCGAGGCTGGCCCGGCAGTTGTTGACGTAGACCTGCATCGGCACGACGTCGGCGACGCCGGGCACCTTGCGGATGGTGCTCTCGTAGTCCTGCGGCAGCCGCGACGTCGAGGGGCAGAAGCGGTTGGCCTGGAAGACGATCAGCGTCCGCTCCGCCTGCCGGCCGCGGGTCATGTCGGCCAGCCCCTGGCGTGCGGCGCCGATGAAGGCGAACACGAACAGCGCCACCGCCGTACCGGACACGGTCAGCAGCGTCCGCGCCCGGTGGCGCAGCAGGCCCTTCAGGACGTACGGCGCGAACTTCAGCATGCGACCGCCTCGACGAGCTGCCCCTTCTCCAACCGCAGCTGCCTCCGGGCCACGCCGGCGGCGTGCGGGTCGTGGGTGACCATCAACAGAGTCGTGCCCAGCTCCCGGTTGAGCCTCACCAACAGATCGAGGATCTGCGCCGTCGTCTCGGCGTCGAGGTCGCCGGTCGGCTCGTCGGCGACGACGACGGTCGGGTTGGCGACGATGGCCCGGGCGATGCCCACGCGCTGCTCCTGGCCGCCGGACAGCTGCCGCGGGTAGTGTTCGGCGCGGTCGCTCAGCCCGACCGCCTCCAGGGCGATCGCCACCCGCTTGCGCCGCTCGGCGGCGGACAGGGGCAGCAGCAGCAGCGGCATCTCGACGTTCTCCCAGGCGGTCAACACCGGGATGAGGTTGTGCGTCTGGAAGACGTAGCCGGCGTTGGCCGCCCGCCAGTAGGCGAGCCTGGTGCGCGACAGCTTCGTGATGTCCTGGCCGTTGACGACGACGCGGCCAGACGTCGGCCGGTCGATGCCGGCGATCAGGTTCAAGAGCGTGGACTTGCCGGAGCCTGACGACCCCATGAGGGAGACGAAATCTCCCTTTTCGATGTCTAGCGAGACGTCGCGCAAAGGCGTGATCTCGTGCTCGCCCTTTTTGAACGTCTTCGTCACCTCGCGCACCTCGACCAGCGCCATAGTCCAAACCTCTATCGGTCCTTGCGCGACGGGCGAGCCGCGCACGAAGTAAGCGGGTGGGTAGAAGCCAGGGACCTCGCTGAGCCGCCCTGATCTGAGGGGCGCCTCCGCACCCCCGCTTACTTCGTGCGCGGCTCGCCGGATCGCTGCTTCGTCGCAGTGCTATGAATCGGTGTTAACCCCAGCGTCTCGTCCTCGCCGACGACGCGGACGCGCGCCCCTTCCTTCAGCCCGTCGCGGCCAGCGACGATCAGCTTGTCCGACGACGCCAGGCCGCGCACCACCTCGACAAGGTCTCCGGACGTCAGGCCCAGTTCGACCTCGCGGAACCGGGCCGTGCCGCTCAGCTGGTCCACGACCCACAGCCCGCCCGCCTCGACCAGCTGTTTCGGCACCAACATCCGCGTCATCCCCGCCGTCCCGGCCGACGAGCGGGGCGGCGCGAGAAACGTCACCTGGCACAGCATGTCGGGCTTCAGATCCTGTGGCGGGTTGCGGACGGCGACCTTGACCGACAGCGTGTTCTTCTGAACGTCGGCCTGCGACGTCGCAAGGAGCATCTCGCCGTCGAGCGGCTGGTTCGGCAAGGCCGCCGTCTCGACGCGGGCTTTCTGGCCAGGCTGAACCTTGGCCACGTCATCAAGCCGCACGTCTACGCGCACCTGCAAGCTAGCCGGGTCGTACAGAGTTAGGACCGTGCTGGAGTCGTGCAGCGAGCCGGCGTTGAGGCCGGTCAGCCTCGTCCCAGGCCGCGCGACCAGCGTCAGCACCCGGCCCCCGACCGGCGAGCGCACCTCCATCCGCTCCAGGCGCAGCCCGGCGGCGTCGCGCGCGGCCCTGGCCTGGCGCAACCTGGCGGCCGCGACCTTCGCGCCGGCCTCCGCCTGGGCGAGCTGGCGCGTCTCCTCGACCTTGCGCTGGAGCTTCTCCTCGACCGCGTCGTGCTTCTGCTTCAGCGCGGCGATTTCCACGGGGATGCGCTTCTGGCGGGTTTGCAGCTCCTCCAGCGAGGAGGTCGCGGCGTCGAACTCGGCC
Source organism: Gemmataceae bacterium (assembly GCA_046350195.1). GTDB lineage: Bacteria > Planctomycetota > Planctomycetia > Gemmatales > Gemmataceae > CALDUY01. The sequence continues at coordinate 77,168 of JAXMAW010000017.1, read as the reverse complement.
TTCGACCTGGCCAGCGAGGCAGCCGGCACGACGTCGGACGCACCGCGGCGGTAGTCCCAGTCGCGCTTCGCCGCCGCCTGGCGGGCCTCGGCACCCTTCCGCTGGGCCGGCAGCGCCGCCAGTTCCGACTCCGCCTTTGCCAGCGCCGCGGCGGCCTCGGCCCCCACGGCCCGCAGGTGGTGCGGCCGGTCCAGGCGGGCCCTGGCCGCCGTGGGGTCCGCCCCCGCCGCCACCAACTCCCCGTCGCGCAGCTCGACCTCGGCCTCGGCCGCCTCCAGCGCCAGCCGGGCGTCGCCGGCCGCCAGCCGGGCGATCACCTGGCCGGGCTTCACCTCCTGGCCCTCGACGACGAGCAGCTGCTCGACGACACCCTCCGCCAGCGCCGTGACGATGGTCGGCGTCGGCCGCGGCTCGGCCCAGCCGGCGGCCCGGAACAGCGGCGCGTCGGCCGGCGCGTCCATCCCCTGCTGCGACGTCGTGACCGGGATGACGGTCACCGGCCGCGGCGGCGAGAGCGTTTCGCGCACCGCATAGGCGACGAGCGCCGCGAAGCCGGCGAGCAGCAGCCCGGGCAGGGCGTAGCGCGTCACGACCCGCCGCCGCGCGGCCGACGGCGCCGCGGCCGGCGCGTCGCGCTGGACGGCGAGCTGGGAGAGATCGACGCGGGTGCTCATGGCTTGGCCCCTCGTAGGACAAGCTGCCAGCTTGTCCTCTGGGAAGTGGGGACAGGCTGGCAGCCTGTCCTACGGCTGGCGGACGAACAGGCTCTTCCCCACGACGACGACGTTGCCCTTGTCGTCGCGCTGCACCTTGCCCTTGACGACGACCGTGCTCAGCTCCTTCAATCCGAAGGTCTCCCGCGCCCCCGCCTGGAGCGTCTTGCCTTCATCGTTCACGAACTTGACGCTGAGCCGCGCCGCGGCGACTTCCTGCTTGGGGTACTCGCAGTAGTCCCACGGCGTCTCGCAGCCGTCGGTCGGCTTCAGCGACGTGTCGGCGATCAGGAAGCTGGCCCGCCCGTCGGTGAACGGCTTGGCCGCGCCGCCGACCCGGCCGACGACGGTGACTTCCTCGCCGTCCTTCGCCTCTTTGCGGACCTCGATCACCCCCTTCGCGCCGGCCGGCTCAGTCGGCTCCATCAGCTTGCTGCCCTCGATCGACACCACCGGCGTAGCTCCCCCGAGGGCGGCCGTGACCCTCGACGAAGGCGTCGAGGTCGGGGGCTCGCTCGAGAAGCAGCCGACGACGGCGACCAGGGCGAGCGGGATCAGATTGCGAGTCATGCGAAACCCTCCCATGAGAAACGGACCGTTTATATAGCTTTCAGCGCCTCGACGATCGGCGGCCGCAGCGCCTGGAACGCCGGCGGCAGCGCGCCGACGACGCCGAGCAGGACGCCGGCGCCGCAGCCCAGCAGCAGGGCAGGGCCGTCGATGCGCAGGGCGAACGCGCCCATGGTGAACCGCACCGCCGCGCCGTTGAGCAGGGCCAGGGCGATGGCCGACGCGACCAGCGACGCCGCCGCGGCGAGTAGCACCGCCTCCTGCACCAGGCTGAGCGTGATCGCCCGCCGTGTGAAGCCGAGGGTTTGCAGCGTCGCCAGCTCCTTGACGCGGCCGACGACCGAGCCGTACATCGCGTTCATGCCGGCGAAGACGCCCGCCGCCGTCACCAGCCCGACGACCAGCCACGCCATCGCCCGCACCGGGCCGTAGTGCTTCAGCAGGCCGGCGTAATAATCCACCTCCGACGTCGCCTGGATTTCCAGGTCGAGCCGCTCCTTGCAGAACTCGTCCACGTCGGCGAAGGTGGTCCCCGGGGCGAGCGTGATCGCGACGAGGCTGTAATCCTGCCGCTTCATCGCCGTTTGCAGGTCGGCCAGCGGGCACCACAGCTCCGACTCCAGGGAGCTGCCGACCGCGGCGAACCGGCCGCTGATCGTCCATTCGCGGCCTTCCAGCTTGACCGTCTGGCCGACGGCGAGGTCGGCATCGGAACAGCCGAGCTTCGCCGCGGCGAGCCGGCCGGCGAGGATCTCGCCCTGGCCCGGCCAACGCCCTTCAAACACCTGCACGGCGCGGCGGACGAGCTGGGCCGACGGCGCAACGCCGCGGACCAGGCCCATGCTGGAGGCGTCGCGGCCGGCGGTCGTGACGCGGGTGCCGAGGTAGATCTCCGGCGAGACGTAGGCCTGGCCGTAGCGCCTTTGCACCGCCTCGACACTGGCGGCGAGGACGGGGCCGGTGCGGCCGGCGACGGTGGAGTTCTCGACGTTCTCCGACCCGCCCGGCGCGTGGACCAGCACCACGCGCGGGTCACCGGAGACGGACAGGCTCGTCTCCAGACCGCGGATGAAGCCGACGACGACCAGCACCAGCAGCACGACCAGCGTCAGCCCGAGCAGGGTGAGCAGCGTGCGGCTGGGTCGGCGGAGCAGGTTGCGGACGCCGTACTCCCACGGCAGGAGGCGGAACGTACCCACAGCGGGCACCTCGGGACGCCGAAGGCGGAACAAGTACGATCGGAGCGCGCGACCGCCCTCTCAGCAGAGGAGATCGCGGCAGGATAGGTAGAGCGGCGTTGACGTGCCGGAGGATCTGAGCGGGAGCAAGATGAGCAGCGCCGACGGGCAGGCGGCCACTCCTTCCTGGCTTGGTAGCTCACAAGGCGGAAGTGGGACCAGGTCGTCCAGGTGGGACGACGGCGCGAACGTCCGGGCGACCTCCCAGGAGTGGTGCGCCGGGCAGGACGGCGAGTGCGGGACGTCCGGCCTGGCCTCGTCGAGACGCGGGCTCGGGGCCGGCCGCTTGTGCCGACAGCAGGAGCAGCGAGGGACCGGCTCCGACTCCTCCCGCGCCGCCGCGCCGGAGGCGCGCAGGCCGAGCCGGTCCAGCCGGCACAGGCAGAAGCCCGGCGGCAGCAGGAACGGCCACAGCAGCAGGAGGATGAGGGCCTTCTTCAGCACCTTCGCGCCTCGCGGATCGGGATCGCCGCCCTATTCTATACCATCGGCCCCACGAGGGGGTCAATCCGCACGACGTCATACGGCCGACGAGGCACCGATGACCGCAGTCACCCTCACGACGATCCGCCAGGCCCACGAGCGCATCCGCCCGCACGTCCACCGCACGCCGGTGCTGTCGAGCACGCTGCTGAACCAGCTCGTCGGGACCGAGCTGCTGTTCAAGTGCGAGAACTTCCAGAAGGTCGGCGCCTTCAAGGCCCGCGGCGCCTGCAACGCCGTCTTCTCGCTGAGCGAGGAGCAGGCCCGCCGCGGCGTCGTCACCCACTCGTCGGGCAACCACGGCGCCGCCCTGGCCTGGGCGGCCAGGAAGCGCGGCATTCCGGCGACCGTTGTCGTGCCCGAGAACGCCCCGCCGCCGAAGAAGCGGGCCATCGTCGGCTATGGGGCGCGCGTCGTGGAGTGCGCCGCCACCGTGCAGGCGCGCGAGGAGACGACCCGGCGGCTGATCGAACAACACGGCCTGGAACTCGTCCACCCTTACGACGACGATCGGGTGATCGCCGGCCAGGGCACCGCCGCGGTGGAGCTGCTGGAAGACGCCGAGCGGCTCGACGTGGTGATCGCCCCGACGGGCGGGGGCGGGCTGCTCTCAGGGACGGCGCTGGCCGTGCGCGGGCTGCGGCCCGAGGTGGCCGTGTACGGCGCCGAGCCGCGCGGCGCCGACGACGCCTTCCGCTCCTTCACGACCGGCGTGCTGGTTCGCCAGGCGACGCCGAACACGGTCTGCGACGGGTTGCGCACGACCCTGTCAGAGCGCACCTTCGCGATCCTCCGCGAACACGTCCGCGGCATCGCGCTATCCGGGGACGACGCGGTGGTCCGCGCCATGAGGCAGATCTGGGAGTATCTCAAAATCGTGGTGGAGCCCTCGTCCTGCCCGCCGCTGGGAGCGATCCTGGAAGGCACGCTCGACGTGCGCGGGAAGCGTGTCGGGATCATCCTCACCGGCGGTAACGTCGATCTGGACAAGCTACCCTGGCATCGCTAACGACCCTCCGCACCCCGAACCCCGCGCTCTGGCCGACCCTGGCCCCGGCGTGGTATAGTGCCTGCAACCCAACGACCTGCCTGGCGAACCCCCGGCTCACCATGAAGCGACTCCTCCCCCTGACGCTCGCCCTGATCTGGTCCGTGCGCGCCCCGGCGGGCGACGCCAGGCCGACCGCCGAGCAGGCTCGCTTCTTCGAGGCGAAAGTCCGCCCGCTGCTCGTCGAGCATTGCACTCAGTGCCACGGGGCCAAGAAGCAGCAGGGCGGCCTGCGCCTCGACACCGCCGCCGGATTCCGCGCTGGCGGTGACACCGGCCCGCTCGTCTCGGCCACGCCGAAGCACAGCCTCCTGCTCAAGGCCGTCCGCCACGAGGGGCCGAAGATGCCCCCCAAGAAGCATCTGGCGAAGGAAGAGATCGCCGTCCTTGCCGACTGGGTCAAGATGGGCGCCCCCTGGCCCGAGACGCCGGCGACGACCCGCGGCCGCGGCGTCGTCACCGCCGAGGACCGCCAGTTCTGGTCGTTCCGCCCCGTGCGCGACCCCGTCCCTCCGGCGATCAACAACCCCCATCTCGCGGCGAACCCCATCGACCTTTTCCTCCTGGCGAAGCTCCAGGAAAAGGGCCTGTCCTACAACCGCCTCGCCGACCGCGCCGCGCTATTGCGCCGGCTCACCTACGACCTGATCGGGCTGCCGCCAACGCCGGAGGAGGTGGACGCCTTCCTCCACGATAAGCGCCCCGATGCCTACGAGCGGTTGGTCGATCGCCTGCTGGCGTCGCCGGCCTACGGCGAACGCTGGGGGCGCCACTGGCTCGACGTCGTCCGCTTTGCCGACACCGCCGGCGACAACTCCGACTACCCGGTGCCGCAGCTGTACCTTTACCGCAACTGGGTGCTGGCCGCGCTCAACCGCGACCAGCCGTTCGACGAGTTCACCCAGGAGCAGATCGCCGGCGACCTCATGCCGCACCGCTCGCCCGCCGAGAGGCGCGACCGCACCATCGCGACCGGCTACGTCGCCAGCGCCCGCCGCTTCGGCTCCTACGAGGACCACCGCTACCAGTGGTACCTCACCTTCGAGGACACCATCGAGAACCTCGGCCGCAGCTTCCTCGGCCTGAGCCTGTCGTGCGCCCGCTGCCACGACCACAAGTTCGACCCGATCCCCAGCGAGGACTACTACGCCCTGTACGGCTTCTTCCAGAGCACGCGCTACGCCTGGGCCGGCACCGAGCTGGACAAGGTGCAGCGCGACCTGGTGCCGATCGACGACCCCGCCCGCATCGCCGCCGCCTTCCTCGAACGGCAGCGACAGCTCTCCGACCTGGAAAAGGAAATCCAGGGGTTGGCGTTGGAAGCGCAGACGGGACCGCCCGAAGTCAGGCGTGCCCTCGCCGAACGCCGGAAGCGGCGCGACGCCCTAAGCACGTCCCCCTTGCCCTACGAAACCGCCTACGCCGTCGCCGAGGGAAAGCGCTGGGTCGGCAACGCCCGGATGCACATGCGCGGCGACCCGCTGCGGCCTGGCAAGGAGGTGCCGCGTCGCTTCCTCCAGGCGCTCGGCGGGCAGCCGCTGCCGGACGATGTGCAAGGCAGCGGCCGGCTGGAGCTGGCGCGGTGGATCACCGACCCGAACAACCCGCTGACGGCCCGCGTGCTGGCCAACCGGCTCTGGCTGTACCACTTCGGCAAGGGGATCGTGCCGACGCCGAACGACTTCGGCAAGCAGGGCCAGCCGCCCACTCACCCCGAGCTGCTCGACTGGCTGGCCTCGCGCCTGGTCAGGTCGGGCTGGTCGCTGAAGGCGATGCACCGGCTGATCGTGACATCGCGCGCCTACCGGCTCTCCAGCGAGGACGCGGAGGGGGGCAAGAGGCTCGATCCCGACAACCGGCTGTACTGGCGCTTCGACCGCCGCCGGCTGGACGCGGAGTCGATCCGTGACACCCTGCTGTCACTGGGCGGTGCCCTCGACCGCTCCGTCGGCGTCTCGCACCCGTTCCCGCCGATGAGGGCGTGGGACTTCACCCAGCACAAGCCGTTCAAGGCCGTCTACGACACCGACCGCCGCAGCGTCTACCTGATGACGCAGCGGATCCAGCGGCACCCGTACCTCGCCCTGTTCGACGGCCCCGACCCCAACGCCAGCACCGCGAAGCGCGACTCCAGCACCACGCCACTGCAGGCGCTGTTCTTCCTCAACGACCCACTGACGCAGCGGCTGGCCCGCGCCTTCGCCGACCGGCTGCGCCGCGCCACCGACGACGAGGCCGGGCGCGTCGCGCTGGCGTTCCGCCTGGCGTTCGGGCGCTCGCCGACCGAGGAGGAGTCGCGCACGGCTCTGGCGTACCTGGAGCAAGCGCGGTCGAAGCTGCGCGGCGCCGGCGAGCCGGAAGACGGAGCGTGGGACAGCTTCGTCCGCGGGCTGTTCCTCAGCAACGAACTGGTGTACCTCGATTGAGATGTTTACCCTCCCGATACTCGCTCTTTTGCTGTCGGCCGCGCCGCCGATCGACGCCGAGGCGCGGGCGGTCGCCTTCCTCGCCCGGGAGGTGCCGCGCTGGCACCGCGAGAACAACTGTTACTCCTGCCACCACAACGGCGACGCGGCGCGGGCGCTCTACCTCTCCAGGGCCGCCGGCCTCCGCGTCCCCGAGGTCGCTCTGGCCGACACGACGCGCTGGCTGGGCCGGCCGGCGGGCTGGGACAAGAACGGCGGCGACGGGCCGTTCAGCGACAAGAAGCTGGCCCGGTTGCAGTTCGCCGCCACGCTGGCCGTGGCGGACGTCCACGACGCCGACTCCCGCCGGCTGGCCGCCCGCTACGTCGCTGGGTCGCAGGACAAGGACGGCTCCTGGCGCGTCACCGCCGACGGCAGACCCGGCCCCCCGGCGACGCTCAGCACCGCACTGGCCACTCACCTGGCCAGCTCGACGCTAACCCGCCTCGAACCGGAACGGCACAAGGGCGCGATCGCCATGGCGGCGAAGTGGCAGCGCGAAACCCCTCTCGATACTGTCCTGGACGCCGCGGGCGTGCTCCTCGGATTGAGGCGCTCCGACGACGAAGCCGCCGTCGCTCAGCGCGATCGTGCGCTGGCCTTGATCCGCAAAGGCGAGGCGCGCGACGGCGGTTGGGGGCCGTTTGTCAACTCGTCCCCGGAGGTGTTCGACACCGCCGTCGTCCTGGCCGCGCTCGCCGCTCAGCAACAGACTCCCGAAGTTCGACAGTGGATACGGCGTGGCCGGGCCTACCTGCTCGCGACCCAGGAGAGCGACGGCGGCTGGCCGGAAACCACTCGGCCCAGCGGCGGCGACAGCGAGACGCAGCGGCTCTCGACGTCCGGCTGGGCGGCGCTGGCGCTGATCGAGACGAGGCGTCTACCAGGCGAGCCGCGCACGAAGTAAGCGGGGTGCGGAGACGCGCTCCCGGCCAGAAGCGCCAAGCGAGGTCGCTGACGTCTACCCGACCGCTTACTTCGTGCGCGGCTCGCCCGTCGCTCACTTCACCTCGAACGGCACCCTGACCGTCTCCGTCTTGATCTTGCGCTCGACCGGCCGCAGGACATCGACCTCGAACGGCCGGCCGATGCTGTTGCCCGCCAGGTCTTCCAGGCGCTTGTCCGCGACGAGGTGGTACTTGCCCTTCGTCCAGGCCGCCGACGGCGTGAAGCTCCAGCCCGTCTCCCGGTCGGACAACTCCACCTGGCCCTCGACCTTCTCCCCCGCCGCATCGGCGACCCACACCAGCCGCTCCGCCAGGGCGTGCTCCATCGGCTTGGCGAACGCCACGCGCAGCGGCTCGCGGCCGCCGGCCGGGGGCGGCTTCAGCTCCCAGGTCTTGACGTCCGGCTGCGTGTCGTCGGGCGGGCCGACCGAGAAGCTCTTTTTGAACGTCTCCCTCATCGGGTTGCCCTCGGCGTCGGCCCAGGCGCGATCGATCACCAGGGTGTAGCGCTTACCCTCCTCAAGCGGCGGCCCCATCTCCTCACGCGGCTTCAGGCCGCGCTTGACCCGGCCGGGGTCGAAGAACAGGGTGAAGCGCTTCCCCTCCGGGTCCCACAGCTCCTGCTCCAGCTCTAGGAAGGGGTAGTCGATCTTCCCGCCCTTGGCGTCCAGCAGCGAGATGTGCTTGTAGACGCCACCCTGGGCCATCGGGGCGGAGAAGTGCAGGTAGAACTTCAGCTGGTTCTCCGGCAGCTTGTCCGCGGTCGGGTAGACCTTGGTGACGACCGTCGTCGGCTTGCCCTCCGGCTTCGGCAGCGACACGACCGACTCGGTCTTCTGGCCGGCCGCGGTCACCACGACGCGGTAGCGCACGCCCTTGACCAGCGGGAAGCGCGGCTCGAAGACGAGGGAATCCCCCTCGACCCTGGACGCCCCCAGCATTGCCGGTTGGTCGGCCCTGGCGCCGCGGTCCACGTAGACCGAGACGGCGTCGGCCTTCGGCACCCCGGTGACCACGACGCGGACGGCGCCCTTGCTCTCCTGGAGATGAACAGCGTGTTTCGGCTGCTCCGCGGCGGCCAGCAGCGGCATCGCTAGGGCGACGAGGCAGGCTCGGGTCACGGTAATACTCCCCTCAGACGAGGCGAGCGGCGGACACTAACCTCCGCCGCTCGCCGATTTCCCAGCCGACGCGGTCACGGCAGATCGACGGTGTCGATCTTCATCGCCCCGCCCTTGTCCTGGATCAGGAGGACCGCGTGGTCCTTGTCGAAGGCGTCGAGCCTCTGCACGCCGGTCAGCTCCTTGATCGTCTCGTACTTCAGGCCGGCGGTGCCGCTGATCCTCGAGGTGATGCCCTCGATCTTGTCCACGCCGTCCAGCGAGACCTTCATCAGGCCGCGGGCGTTGTTGGCGATCAGGGCGTAGTCCTTGCCGCCCTTGTTGTAGACGATGATGCTCAAGGGCGAGTTGCGGTTGCCCAGCTCGGCCACCGTCGTCGCCATTAGCTTCGCGCCCGGCTCCAGCTTCTTGACGGGGATCTTGACCAGCGGCGTGCAGGTGTAGGCCGCCAGCAGGTGGTCCTCGCCGTCGATCTTGTACGTGGTGAAGACGCGGATCGGCGAGTGCGTCTCGAACTTGCCGTGCGCCCCGTGGTACATCTCGATGTTGGTGCCCTTGGCGCCGGACTCGAACGGGAACGGGATCGACCGCAGGTTCGAGGCGAACTCCTCGTTCGACAGGCCCGCGACGATGACGCGGCCGTTCAGGTAGCCGATCTTCGTGATCGAGTCCTGTCGGCGAGGGGCGCGGCCCTTACCGCCGGCCTTGCCGCCCTCGGCGGGGGGGTTGGGGAGGGTCGCCTTGGCGGACTTGCGGTCCTTCAGGTCGAACTCCGACAGCTTGCCGTCGCGCGACAGCTTCAGGATGACCGCCGACGCGTTGGGGCCCCGGCCGCGCGCCACCGACAGGTAGGTGTTGCCGGAGATTGGGTTGACGGCGAGGTCGTTGACCTGGATCCCCTTCGCCTCGGTGCCGAGCAGCGAGGCGATCTTCTCGTCGATACCTTCGACTTTCGGCCGGCCGGTCCCCTCGGCGGTGTTGTCGCCGGTGTCGATGGCGTAGATCGTGGCGGCCTGGGGGTCGCCGACCAGCAGCACGCCCTTGGGGGCGAACGCCAGCGGGCCGGCCGACTTCAGCGTGACCGTGCCCGGCTTCAGGCCCTGGGTCGGGTCGGTGTCCTTCGGGGCGGCGGTCAGGCCGAGGCCCAACACCAGCAGCAGGGCCGCGGCGGACAGCAGACGGTGGAACATGGGTGTTCTCCTTGTGCTGAGAACTGGGAGGTGGTCGCTGAGGATCATCATGCCGCGCCGGGCCGGGAAGACAACTGGGAAAATGATGAGAACGGCCTTCGCGGACCGGCGCGGCTCGCCGGTTACTTCGCGTACTTCGGGGCTAGCTCCTCGCGGACGGCCTCGAGCAGCTTCTTCGTCGCCCGGATGCCGGCCGGCTCGGGGAGCTTGCTGCCCTCGTACTCGATGCCGACGTAGCCGCGGTAGCCGGCGTCGAGCACGATCGCCATCATCTTGCGGTAGTCGGTGTGCGTCTCGTTGCCGTCCGAGTCGAAGTCGTGCGACTTGGCGCTGACGCCCTTGGCGTAGGGCATCATCTCCTTGACCCCCTTGTAGCGGTCGTACTCCTTGCCCTTGTCCAGCCGGAAGTTGCCGAAGTCCGGCAGCGTGCCGACGCGCTTGTGATCGACCTTCTTCATCACCCCGACCAGCCACTCGCCGTTGGACGACAGCCCGCCGTGGTTCTCGACGATGACGTTGATGTCGTACTTGTCGCCGTACTCGCACAGCTTGCGCAGGCCGTCGGCGGCGCGGTCCATCTGCTCGTCGTAGCTGCCGGTCGAGTAGGCGTTGACGCGGATCGAGTGGCACCCGAGGTACTTCGCCGCCTCGACCCACTTGTGGTGGTTCTCGACGGCCTTCTGGCGCTTGGCGGCGTCGGCGTCGCCGAGGTAGCCCTCGCCGTCGCACATGATGAGCACGCTCTTGACGCCGTTGTCGTCGCAGCGCTTTTTCAGCTCGGCGAGGTACTTCTCGTCGCGGGCCTTGTCCTTGAAGAACTGGTTGACGTACTCGACGGCGGAGATGCCGTACTCCTTCTTCGCCACGGCGGGGAAGTCGAGGTTGGTCACCTTCTTGCCGAAGAGTGCCTTGTGCAGCGACCACTCGGCCAGGGAGATCTCGAACAGGGGCTTCTTCTTCGACTCGTCGGCGGGCGCGGAGGGTGGCGACGCCGACGGCGGCGGCGATGGAGGCGTGGAGGAAGTCGCGGCGGTCGGGGGAGCGGGTCATGGGAGCAGGTCCTTGGGGTGTGGGAGGCGTTGGGGAGATTGTAGGGTCGTGTCCCCGGGCGGCGAGCGGCGCGGGGATGTGAGCCCGGCAGTCATGGTTGTGGCGACGCCGCGGCGGTACGATAATCCGGGGCCGCCCGCCGCTACCGCCACCCTTCCGAGGACCACCGATGCCACACTCGGGACAGCTGAACAGCCTGGACGTCGTCAACCACTTCTACGGCGTGGCCGCGAGGGCGCTGAAGCTGGACGACGCCCTGGCGTTCCTGATCCAGAACACCGACCGCGAGCTGCGCGTCGAGGTGCCGCTGGTCCGCGACGACGGCCGGCTGGAGGTGTACACCGGCTACCGCGTCCAGCACAACAACGCCCGCGGGCCGTACAAGGGCGGGCTGCGGTACCACCCCGAGGTGGACGCCGTCGAGGTGACCGCGCTGGCGTCGCTGATGACGTGGAAGACCGCCCTGGTCGGCGTGCCGTTCGGCGGGGCCAAGGGCGGCATCACCGTCGATCCCAAGGGGCTCTCGCCGCGCGAGCGCGAGCGGCTGACGCGGCGGTTCGTGCAGGCGATCAGCCCGGTGATCGGCCCCAGCGAGGACATCCCCGCCCCCGACGTCAACACCGACGCCCAGACCATGGCCTGGTTCATGGACGAGTACAGCCGGCAGCACGGCTACACGCCGGCGATCGTCACCGGTAAGCCGCCGGCCGTCGGCGGGTCGCTGGGCCGCAAGGAGGCCACCGGCCTGGGCGTCGCCATCGCCGCCGAGCACGCCGCGGCCGCCGCGGGGGGGAGCCTGAAAGGGGCTCGCGTCATCGTGCAGGGGTTCGGCAACGTCGGCTCGCACGCGGCCGTGTTCCTCCGCGAGCGCGGGGCCGTCGTGGTCGGCCTCTCCGACGTCTCCGGCGGGAAGTACAACCCCAAAGGGATCGACCTCGACGCCGCGCTGAGGCTACAGGCCGAGGGCGGGACGATCAAGGACCTGGGCGGAGTGGAGTCGAGGTCGAACGCCGATCTGCTGGAGTCCGACTGCGACGTGCTGGTGCCGGCCGCGCTGGACCGGGTGCTGACCGGCGACAACGCCGGCCGCGTCAAGGCGAGGCTGGTCGTCGAGGGGGCCAACGCCCCGACCACGTTCGAGGCCGACGCCGTCTTCCACGAGCGCGGCGTGACCGTGGTGCCGGACATCCTGGCCAACGCCGGCGGCGTGACGGTGAGCTACTTCGAGTGGGTGCAGAACCTTCAGCAGATGGCCTGGCCGGTCGAGCAGGTGCAAGAGAAGCTGGCGGCGACGATGGCGGCGGCGTTCCGCGCCACCTGGGACACCGCCGCCAGCTACCGCGTCAGCCCGCGGGAGGCGGCGTTCATCCTGGCCGTCGGCCGGGTCGCCGAGGCGACGCGGCTGAGGGGCTGCTGAGCCGCCAAGGAGGCTGCCCGTCCGGCAAGGGCTCACTTCCGCGCCGCGATCGCGCTCAGCGCCTCCTTCGCCATCCGCGCCACGTGCGGGTTGGCGTCCCCCGCCGCCTTCTCCAGGGCCGCCTTGCTCCGGGGGGTGCCGATGTCCTTCAGCACCTGGCATGCCTCCGACTTGGCCACCCAGTCGCCGCCGTCCAGGACGCCGGCCACCGCCTTCTCGGCCTTGGCCCCGAACGCCCGTAGCGCCTTGCCCGCCTGCATTCGTGTGAAGCCGTCGCCCAGGCGCTTGGCCACCGGCTCGACCCCGCGCTCGTCCTTCAGCTTCGCCACCGCGTCGATCGCCGCCTGGCGGACGAACACGTCGTCGTCGTCCACCAGCCGCACCACGGCGAGGCCGCTCTCCTTGCCACCCTCGCCCCAGGTCCCCAGCGCCTTGGTCGCCGCCCGCCGGACGAACACGTCCTTCTCGGCCAGCAGTTCGGTCAGAACCGTGACGACCTCAGCGCGCCTTGCCTCGACCGGCGCCATCTCCGCCAGCTTCTCGACGGCCGGCCACTTCTTCTCCCTCGCGTCGGCCAGCAGGGTCGGCAGGTCGCCCTCGGTGGCGGGCTTCAGCGGCGGGGGCGCCGGCGGGTTCACCGCCTTCTCGCGCTGCTCGCCCTCCAGCAGCTTGTACGACACGACCACCGGTTGGCGCCGGGTGGTGTTGCCGGTGGTTTGGACGAGCGTGGCCCGGAACTCGACCCCCCGGGGGTAGCCGTTCTTGGTGTCGAACGTCACCTGGCCCTCGCCGGTCATCTGGAGGCCGGCCGAGCCGCCCACGGCGTCGGCCTTCAACTCGTACCGCTTGTGGATCGTCACGGCGTCGCCGCCCGCCGCGCCGCGGGTGTACGTCGAGCGCTCGACCGCCTGCCGCTGGCGGGCGTTGTCGCGCGGCATCCCGAGCGGGCCGAACGGCATTCCCGGACCGCCGCGGGGGAACCGGGGTCCGAACATTCCCGGACCGCCGGACGACTCCTCGATCGTGACGGTGTTGACCGCCTCCCACGACTCGCGGTTGTCGTCGGGCAGCGGGTCGAGGAGGAACTGGCCCATTTCGCCCAGCAGGGCCGGCAGCTGCGTGCCGCCGGAGGCCTCAACAACCTTGCCCAACGAGTCGGCCTCAATCGTGCTCGGGCCGGCGAAGCCCCGGAACACCGGGGGGCGGGGCAGGATCGGGAACATCGGCGCCCCCCCTCCGGCCTTCGGCTGGTCGCGCCGCGCCAGCGAGCCTGAGCAGGTGAGGCGGAATGACTCGCCGTCGCGGTTCGGCCCGATCGTCACCGTCACCAGGGCGGTGGCGGCGGCGACGCGCTTGACCAGGGTCGGCCCGTCGAGCTTCGCGTCCCCGCCGGCCGTGGAGAACGGCACGTTCTTGCTCTGGAGCAGCCGCTTGACTTCATTGCTGGGGGCGGCGAAGCCGACGTTGACCACCCCCGGGCCGACCAGCTTTGAGTTGTTCACGCCGACCACCAGCCCGGTCTCGGTAACCAAGGGGCCACCGGAGTTGCCGGGGTTGATGTTGGCGTCGATCTGGAGCTGGCGACGGGTGCCGCGCCGGTCGATGCCGGAGATCGTCCCCCGGGTCGCCTTGACGCTGTCGCCCAACTCGCTGGCGAGGGGGAAGCCCACGGCGCGGACCTCCTGGCCGACCTCAGCGGCGTCGGAGTTGGCCAGGGCCAGCGTCGCCAGGTTCGCCGCCTGGACCTGCACCAGGGCGAGGTCGTTGGCCTCGTCGCTGGCGATCACCGTGCCGGCGTAGCGCTGGCCGCCCAGCGCGACCTCCACCTTGGTGGCACCGGCGACGACGTGCTGGCAGGTCACCAGCACCCCGTTGGGGCTGACCACGAACCCGGTTCCGGTGCCCCTCTGCGGGGCGAACGCCGCGGGGTTGTTCCGGTTGGACCGCTCGGCCCGGACGACGCAGGTGCCCTCGTGAATCTCGCTGTGGTCGTCGCGATCGACCTCGACACGGACGGCGTAGGCCACCGGGGCGCCCAGCCACCGGTAGCGCAACCGAACGGCCGCCCCAGGCACGGCCGGCCCGGGAGGGCCGCCGCCGCCGGCCAACGCGGCGACGGCCTGGGCGGGGCTGCCACCCCCGGCGTCGTGAGGGCGACTGGAGAGTACCCATAGGCCGAGGATCAGGCCGACGAGAATCAGGAGGACGGCCCCGGCGCCGCCCAGGACCAGCGCCGGCGAGGGGCCGCCGACCGCCTTCCGGGCCTGCGGCCGCTCGGGCTCACGCCGCCGGGGACCGCGGTTGTTCTCCCGGTCTTCGTCCGGCTCGTCCTGGCGGAGCGCCGGCGGCCTGGGCCGGGGGCGCTCCTGGAGGCGGTCCGCCTCATCCGCCCCGGCTGGGCCGCGGGGGCCGCCGGCAACGAAAACCTCCTTGCACACCTTGCAGCGCACCTTCTTCCCGACCATCTCCTCGGGGAAGCGCAGGGCGGTATCGCAGTTGGGGCAGTTGATCTGGGACGCCATGGACCGGCCGCTCCTCGTTTCGGTGAACTCCTCCGGCGAGAGATGAATTCTACCGGACCGTCGGGGCGTCTCGCAATGATCACCGGCGGGAGTCGAGCCGCCGGGCGAACGCCACCAGGTGCGACATCCGGTCGCCGTGGTGGGTGAACGTCATTCGGCTCCGAACCGAGTCGGTCAGGGCCCGGCCGCCGACCGCCACCGCCGCGCCCAACCTCACCGCCTCGGCATACATCGCCTGGTAGCCGGCCAGGAACCCCTCGACGTCGGCCAGGTAGCTACAAGAAAGCCAAACGAGCGTCGGCTTCTCGTCGGCCATCGCCCGGCGGAAGGACGCGAACGGGGTGTTTGGGCCGACGTTCCGCACCCGCCAGCCCGATTCGCGCAGGGTCATCTCCACCGCGAGGTTGGCCAGGATGTAGTGGTCGAACTCCGGACCGCCCCCCAGGGCCAGGGGCCGACCCCGCGGCGGCTGGTTGGCCGACTCCAGCCGGGCCTTTAGCGCCAGCATCGCCGCCAGGCAAACCTGCGTCGCCCGGTGCTCCTCGTAGACGTCGAGTTGACCACCGGCCCAGCCGTGCCCGACCTGAGCCATCACCGGCGAGACCACCTCGTCGGCCAGGTGGGCCGCCGACAGGCCGGACTGGTGGGCCCGCAGGACCATCTCCCGGGCCCGCTCCGCGTCTTCCGCCAGGAGCGCCTCGTGGAACCGCCCGGCCAGCGCCGGCACGTCCACCGGGGACACGGCCGCAGTCTCGCCGACCAGCTGGGAGAGGTTGACGTGCGGCCAGTTCCTCCTGGCCACGTACTCCATTACGTCGCGGGCCAGGATCTTCCGGTGCCCGCCCTCGGTCCGGCTGGCCGGCAGTTTGCCCTCGTCCACCCACCGCTTGACGGTCGTCTCGCTGACGCCGAGCGCGCGGGCGACCTGCTGCGGGCTGACGTACCGGCGTTCGTCTGAGGGTAGCATCGAGCCTCTCATGGCGTGGACGTTTTCCTTGCCGAGTGACCCACAAATCGTCCAAAACCTCCACACCAGTATAGTCCCGCTATCCATTGGCTTCCACCTTCCTTACCTTCCGGGGAGAACTGTCACCGGCTTGTTAGCCCTCGTTTGCCCGTCCTTGGGGCCGTTCTTTTTACTTGACACGTGTCTCCCTCCGTCTACACTGAGATAGACGTTTTGAATGTTTTAGACGATTAAGACGTTTTCCGGCTGCAAGCGCAAACACCTCAGGAGGCCACTCGTGACACGGACACCGCCAAAGGGGACAAAGGGGGCCGGCGGCCTCCCGTACCACGTGTGCCACCCGACGTTTGAGAGGCCCGATGCCGAGGAGGCTTACGGGGCGGAGTCGGAGGCCGGCGACGCCACCGGGTTGCCTCACATGCCGGACGAGGTGACGCGTGACCTTGCCCGGCGGATGCACTACGCCGGCTGGAGGGCGGCGCGGGCGCGGACGGATGCGACACGGGCGCACTGGCTTCGTGCCTACCGGCTGCTCCGCGACCGGGTGGTGCTGGGTAACCGGAAGCTCATCTTCCGGGCCGTCCGGCGGTGGAGCCCGCCGGCGGCGATGGCCGACGACATGGCCGGCGACTGCCAGGTCGTGCTGATCCAGGCGGTGGCGGCGTACAACCCGTGGCTGGGGGTCCGCTTCAGCACCTACGCCTTCACCTGCCTGATGCGGGCGCTGTCGCGGCTGTCGCAGCGGCAGGCGTCGGACCGGCTGTGGCGGTCGATGCCTCTGGAGGCGCTGCCGGACGGCGGGCCGTCCGACCGGGCTGGGGGCGAGGCATCGGCGAGCCCGCTGGCGGGGATCGACGAGTACCTCCGGGAGGGAAACGACCTGCTCTCGACCCGCGAGAAGCGGGTGCTGACCCGACGCTTCCGCCTGGACGACGGGGCGCGGACGGGGACCCTGGAGGAGGTGGGCCGCGAGATGGGGCTGTCGAAGGAGCGCGTCCGCCAGGTGCAGGCGTCGGCGCTGGACAAGCTGCGAGGTGTGCTGCTGGGTGGCGGGGCGGGGAATTCCCCGCGCGGCATTTGACTTCTCCCCGCCGGGCTGATACCACTGTCCCCAATCCTTCTCCAGCAACGCTCTCCAGGCGGGGACAGTGACGATGAGCGAACACTTCAAGGGCCCAGGGCAGGTTACCGGGCAGCCCAGCTGGGGCACCCGCACCGAGGCGGGCCACCACGAGCCGGGCCTGAACGAGAAGATCCTGTTCTGGGCCAGCTTCTTCACGCTCATCGCCGCCGGCATGGGCTTCTCGATCCGGGGCGACATCATCGACGACTGGGGCAAGCAGTTCGGCTTCACCCAGGGCGAGTTGGGCATTATCACCGGCCAGGGCTTGGCCGGGTTCGGCCTGACGATCATCTTCTTCAGCTTCTTCTCCGACATCCTGGGCTACGGCAAGCTGATGGTGATCGCGTTCCTGTTCCACGCGGCGTCGATCGGGCTGACCCTTGCCGCCCCCTACGCCTTCGCTCAGCCATCGACGATGGTCAACCTCGGGTTCACCCAGATCGACATCGGCGGCAAGTCGGGCGCGTACCTGTGCCTGTGGGCCGGGGCGTGGGCGTTCTCGCTGGGCAACGGCACCTGTGAGGCGGTCATCAACCCGCTGACGGCGACGCTGTTCCCCAAGAACAAGACGCACTGGCTGAACATCCTCCACGCCGGCTGGCCGGGCGGCCTCGTGCTGGGGGCGGTGGTCGGCTACGGCCTGAACAAGCTGGAGCAGCAGGGCGTCGCGACCGTGGGCTGGATGGTCCGCTGGGGCATCGTCGCGGCCCCGGTCGTGCTCTACGGCGTCATGATGCTGGGGAGGCGGTTCCCCAGGTCGGAGGCCGAGACGTCCGGCGTGTCGATGGGCACGATGGTCCTGACTCTGCTCTCGCCGATCCTGCTGTTCCTGTTCCTGCTGCACGCCATGGTCGGCTACGTCGAGCTGGGTACCGACACCTGGATCCAGGACATCACCAAGACGGTGCTGCGTGACAAGGACTACGCGCTGCTGGCCTTCATCTGGACCAACGTCCTGATGTTCACCCTGCGGTTCTTCGCCGGGCCGATCGTCCACAAGATCTCGCCAGTCGGCCTGCTGTTCTTCAGCGCCGTCATCGGTGCCGGCGGGTTGTGGATGCTCGGCCAGCCGTTCACCGACAGCCTCTGGCCGTGGATGGCGGCGGTGACGGTGTACGGCATCGGCAAGACGTTCTACTGGCCGACGATGCTCGGCGTGATCTCGGAGCGATACCCACAGGGTGGGGCGCTGGCCCTGGGCATCTCCGGCGGCATCGGCATGATCTCGGCCGGCTTTTTGGGCGGGCCGGGAATCGGCTACAAGCAGGACTATTTCGCCAAGCAGTACCTGGTGGCCAACGACCCGGCGGCCTACCAGCGGTACAAGGGCGACGAGACCAGCCCGTTGAAGTGGGTGCCGGCGGAGTACCTGCCGCCGGTGGCCGGGCTGGACAAGGCCAAGGTCGGCATCCTCAACGACAACGGCGAGAAGCTTGCGGTGAACCTAGAACGCGCCCCGGACGACGCCAACTACAAGAAGTTGAACGCCTGGTGGCAGGATGCCAAGGCGACTGCGTCGGAGGACAAAAAGCCAGTGGACGTAGCCATGTTTGAAGCCGGCAAGAAGGCCCTGGAGGTGACGGCGGTCGTGCCGGCGGCGATGGCGGTGGGGTTTTTGTTGCTGCTGCTGTACTTCCTGGCGACCGGCGGATACAAGCAGAAGGTGCTCGACGGCCACGGCGGGCATTAGCACCTCGCAACCAGCCCGAAGCGCCCGCGAGGGCAATTCCCTCGCGGGCGCTTCGGGCTGGTCTCTCACTTCTTCTTCGGCGCCCGCAGCTCCTTCAGCCCCTCTTCGATCGTGTAGCGCAGGCGAAGGTCGAGGTCCTTTTTCTCCCTCATCTTCTCCAACATCCCGACCACCCGGGTGTTGTTCTGCTTCAGGTTCACCAGCGCCGCGACCGCGCTAGCCGCGGTGATGGGGTCCTTGTCGTCCGTCAGGTCCAAAAGCGCGCTGATCACGTTCTCGCCGGCCTCGCCCAGGGCCCCCAGCGCGCTGGCGCCGGCCTGGACGGCGTACGGCTCCTTGTCCTTGAGCATGTCCACAAGCAGTGGCACCTTCGACTTGGCTTTGTCCCGCAGCGCCCCCAGCGCCGTGGCCGCCTGGATGCGCGTCTCCAGGTCCTGGCTCTTGACGAACTTCGCCAGCGTGTTGAGCGACTGCTCGGCCGGCTTGCCGTCCTCCATCGCCACCAGGCCGCAGTAGGCCCAGATCGCCAGCGGCTTGTTCGGGTGGACGGCGCAGAGCTTCAGCTCGCTGACCAGCTTGGCCAGCAGCATCGGGTTGGCCGGCCGGCCCAGCGCCCCCAGCCCCTGGATCGTCTCCAGCCGGACCTGGTAGGTCCGGTCGTTCCGCAGCGAGGTCAACAGGGCCTCGACGATCCGCTGGTCCGGCGGGCTGTCCTCCTGGCCCATGCCCACGCCGATCCGCCACAAGAGCGACACGGCGTTGTGGCGGATCTCCCACGACGACTTGTCCATCGTCGCCACGATCAAGTTGGAGATCGCCCCCTGGCCGTCGGTGACGAAGCGGTTGAGCGTGATCGTCGCCTCGTAGCGGATGACCGCCTGCGACTCCTGGGCGGGCACCAGGCGGGCGGCGACCGCCCGGACGACGCGGTCGATGTCCTTCTCATCGATCGACATCGTCCGCAGCGCCCCCAGGGCGCGGGCCCGCGGGCTGACGTCACCGTCCTTGAGCCGGTCGATGATGGCCGGCACGCAAGACGAGGCGGCCTCGCCGAACTGGGTGATGGCGATGATGGCGTAGGCCCGGCGGCTGGCGTCCTCGCTTGAGAGGTCCTTCTTCCACTCTTCCAGGGACTTGCCGCCGATCCGGGACGGCGCGGGCGCCTTCAGGCTCTGGGCCGGTAGGGCGCCAACGATCAGCAGCCCCAGCAACAACGCCCCGGTGGTGACGCGCATGGTCTAAACTCCTCTGGGTCCTCGCCCAGGATAGCAGAGCCGCGCCGCCGGCCGCAACCGGCGATTCGGCAACCCCAGCCCGGGTCACCCCGCTTGCCCCGGCGCATCAGGGCCGACCGCTCCAGCGCTGCGCGAAGGCCGTCTCGTCCCAGGCCGGCCCGGGCCGGCCGTCCAGCCGCAGCCACGGCCCGGTCGTCTCGAAGCGGTTTTGCCGGCCGAGCCAGCTGAGCCGGTCGCGCCAGTCGCCGCGGTGGCCGTCGAGGCTGACCAGCGCCTGGTGGAACAGGAGGTGGTTGTCGGTGGCACGGAGGGTCACCGCGCCGGCCAGCGACCGACAGGCGACGACGCGGCCGGCACGGAGCTTCGAGCCGGTCAGCTCCACGTCCAGAGGCCTGGAGGGGTGCGCGTCTGTGCCCCACAGGAGGATGGCCGGCCCGGCGGCGCCGCGGACGCTCATCTCCGAGTCGCGCACGACGACCCGGCCGTCGGCCTGCGACCGGGCCTCGACGGCGACCCCCTGTTCCAGGGCCGTGACGGAAGTACGCTCCAGGCAGAGGAGGGCCCCGCCGCGCACCGACACCGCCGGCGCGGCGCACCGCTGGGTCAGGGAGCAGTCGCGGACGACGAGCGAGGCCGACTCGAGGGCGACGAGCGGGGCTGGGGGGCCGATGGCGTCGCCGCCGTGAAGCTCCAGGTGCTCCAGGGTCAGGTCACGGTCGGACTGGATTAGCGCGTCCCAGGCGGTGTGCGTCGCCCGTGCGAGGATGGGCCTCTCACCGGCGCCTCCGCGCAGCGTCAGGCGCTTGCCGCGGACCTGAATCGGGCCGACCACATGCCGGCCAGCCGGAACGACGATGACGTCGCCATCGCGTGCCGACTCAATCAGGTTCGGGAGGGGGCTGGTGGCAGGGGCGGCCGGCCCTTCGGGCCGCCGGGCTTGTGCCGGTGGTCCGGGCACCGGCGGGCTTACCCCGCCGTTCCGTTCGGGACTTGCGGGATCACTCGACGTGGTCAGACCCTTGCGGGCCATGTTTCCGGCGCCGCCGCCGAGCACGACCGCCACCAGACACAGGGCGACGACGAGGGCGCGTCTCCCTCGCGGGGGTGGTCCATTGGCCGGTGCAATCTCCGGTGCAGGAGCCAGGGCCGAGGGAAACGCCTCGATCGTGGCGAGGACCTCGTCCGGAGTGGCGAAGCGATCCCTCGGGTCGCGGGCCATGAGCCGCTCCACCAGCGCCGCCACGGGGGGCGGGACGTCCGGCCGGGTGGCCTGGACCGGGTCCGGCACCTCGATGCGGTGGCGCAGTAACTTGCCGGTCCAACCGCCGCCGCCTGGGAACGGCACGCGCCCGGTGAGCAGGTGGTACAGCGTGCAGCCGAGGCTGTACAGGTCGCTGCGGATGTCGGTCGCGTCGGGAGACAGCCCGCGCTCCGGGGCGAGGTAGTCCGGTGTGCCGCACAGTTCGCCGCCGGCCTGCGCCGCCGGGCAGGCCAGGCCGAGGTCGAGCAGCTTCACCGCCGGCGCTCCCCCAACGGCCGCGGGGTGCGTCAGGATCAGGTTCGCCGGCTTGACGTCGCGGTGGACCAGGCGCTGCTCGTGCAGGTAGCCAAGCGCCACGGCCGCCTGCCGGGTCACCTCGACAGCCAGCGCCACCGGCAGCGGCCCGGTCTCCGACACCAACCGCTCCAGGTCCACGCCGTCCACGTGTTCGAGCACCAGCACCATCCGCCCGCGCAGCCGGCGGGCGTCGTGGGCGGCCACGATGTTGGGGTGCGACAGCTGGCCGACGGTTTCACTCTCGCGCCGGACCTGGGTCAGACGGCCGGCGTCACGCCGGGGGGTGGCCTGCGATGCGGGGGTGTCAGCCCCTGGTGTTTCGGGGTTACCCCTCCGGTCGCCTACGCTCCCAGCTCGCCGGGCCTTCCCCAGCACCTTGAGCGCGACCAGGCGGCGGAGCAGCATGTGCTCGGCCTTGAACACCTGCCCCATGCCGCCACGGCCGAGTTGGTCGAGCAGCCGGTAAGGGCCCAGCCGCAGCGCGCCGGCGCGGCCGGCGAGCAACTGGTCGCCCTGGTAGCGAGTGACCAGGCCGGCGCGGACCAGGTCCTCGACGTGAGGCCCCGGGTCGTCGCCGCCGGGCCAGGCGTCGCCGAGCCGCCGCAGCGCTGCCTCGTCGAGCAGCCGGGTGCGGCGGAGCAGGAGCAGCAGCTCCTCGGTGGTGGCTGGGGGGGAACGACGGGGCCTCATCCTTGAGATTCCTACGTTGGCCATCACGACGGATCACGTTGGGGGTTTGGTTGGTCGCGGCAGGCTGTACCAGGCCAGATTGCAGGCCTCACGGTCCTCCGCGTCCAGCGTGAGGCCCGCTCCGGCCAGACTCTCGCCCAACTGCTCCGCCCGCGACGCTCCCAGGATGGCGCTGGTGACCCCCGGCTGCGCCAGCACCCAGGCGACGGCGGCGCAGACAAGGGATACTCCTTTTCTATCAAAATGTGCCTTCAATTGCCGCACCGCTTCGAGTTGGGCCCGGTGCCAGTACCGCTCGCGGTACAGCTCGCCGGTCTTGCCCAGGCTGAACCGGGTACCCGTTGGCGGCTCACCCACGTCGGTGTACTTGCCACTCAGCATTCCGCCGGCAAGGGGGTTGTAGGCGATCAAGCCGACGCCCTGGTCGCGACACAGGGGAAGCAGCTCGGCCTCGATGTCACGGAACAACAGGTTGTAGCGCGGCTGGGCGCAGTCGAACCGGGCCAGCCCGTGCCGGGCACTGACCCCCAGGCCTAGTGCCAAAAGCCAAGCGGGGTAGTTCGAGCAGCCGACGTAGCGCACCTTGCCCTGGCGCACCAGGTCGTCGAAGGCGCGCAGGCTCTCCTCCAGCGGCGTCTCCGGGTCGGGCGAGTGCGCCTGGTAGAGGTCGATGTAGTCGGTCCTCAGCCGCCGCAGGCTGTGATCGACGGAGCGCAGGATGTGCCGCCGCGACAGGCCCTCGTCGTTCGGCCCGGTGCCGGTGCGGACGCGGCACTTGGTGGCGACGACGAAGCGGTCGCGCTTGCCGACCAGCCACTTGCCGACGACCTCCTCCGTCCATCCGGCGGTCTCGGGCGACGGCGGCACGGGGTAGCAGTCGGCGGTGTCGAGGAAGTTGACGCCGGCATCGGCGGCGCGGCCGAGGATGGCGAACGACTCGGCCTCGTCGGCCTGGTTGGCGAACGTCATCGTGCCGAGGCACAGCTCGGAGACTTTCAGCCCCGTCTGCCCCAGCCGGCGGGTCTTCATGGCGGGTCGGCCTCGCGGGCGGTTCCGGACTCCCCGCTGGTTTATCACGAACTGCCCCGCCGCGGCAAGGCGGACTCAGGCAGCCGGCCGCTGCGACAGCTCGCGCATGTACCGGCCGTAGGCCGCGATCGTCTCGCCGGGCGGCCCCACCTGGCGGATCTGCCCGTGGTGCAGCCACAGCACCCGGTCGCACATCTTGCCGATCGCCGACAGGTCGTGGCTGACGACGACCATGGCCTTGGCCCGGTCCATCAGGTCGCGCATCCGGGCGCGGGCCTTCTCCTGAAACGCCATGTCGCCGGCGGCCAACACCTCGTCGATCAGCAGCACCTCGGGATCGACGCTGGTGGCGATCGAGAACGCCAGCCGCACCAACATGCCCGATGAGTAGTAGCGGATCGGCATGTCAATGGCCGGGCCGAGGTCGGCGAACTCGACGATGGCCGGCATCTTGGCGGCGATCGACTCGGGCGTCTCGCGCTGGAGGTAGCCGCGGTAGCGGATGTTCTCACGCCCCGTGGCGTCGTGCTCGAAGCCGAGCTGTAGCTCGAACAGCGAGCTGACGTGGCCGCGGATCTCGCAGGCGCCCTTGGTCGGCTTGTAGACGCCGGCCAGGACGCGCAACAGCGTGCTCTTGCCGGCGCCGTTGTGGCCGATGACGCCGAGCCGCTCGCCGTCGTGGACCTCGAAACTAACTCCCTTGACCGCCTCGACGACCGGCATGGGTGGCATGGGCCGGCCGAACAGCTTGTGCATCGCCAGGTCCTTCACCGAGAGGCTGCCCCGGTGGCGGGCCTGGAACGTCAGGTGGACGTCGTGCAGCGCAATCCGTCGCATCAACTCTGCCTCCGGCCGATCACAGGACGAAGATCACCCGGTCCTCGAGCTTGGCCAGGACCCAGGCCGCGAACCCCGCCGGCACGCCAACGATGAGAGCGGCCAGCCCGTAGGTCGCCAGGTCGGGCACCTCGCCGCGCAGGATCGGCGCGCGGACCATCTCCAGCAGCGTCGCCAGCGGGTTCCAGGTGAGCAACCAGCCCATGCCGCCCTTCTCCAGCATCGACGGCGGGTACATGACTGGCGTGAGGAACATCAGCACCTGCATCCCCACCTCGGCCAGGTGCTGTGTGTCGGGGAAGTAGGCGTGGGAGAAGCCCGCCAGCACCGCCAGCGCCCAGCACAGCACGAACAGGAGTACCAGCGTCGGCACCAGGCTCAACAGCGCCAGCGGGTAGAACACCATCTGGTAGGGCCAGACCAGGAGCAGGGTCAGCCCCAGCGAGACGAGGAAGTGAAAGCCGCTGGTCAGCACGCTGCGCAACGGGAACATGGCCAAGGGCAGCGGTTGCTGGCGGATGTACGACTCGGAGTTGACCAGCGACTCGCAGCCGCGGAAGATCGCCTGGCTGACCATGGTCCAGAATGCCAGGCCGCACAGTAGCAGCGGCGCGAAGTCCCAGAAGGAGATGTCGAAGAGCCGGTGGTAGACGATGCCGAGCACGACCGTCATCGACAGCGGCTGGAACAGCGACCAGCCCAGGCCGAAGAGCGAGCGCCGGTAGCGGCGCTGCAGCTCGGCCTTGACGAGGTTCATCCAGAAGTAGCGGTACGACCACAACTCGGCGAGGTAGCTCGTCACGCCCCGGGAACAGGCGGTCAGCATGCGGATGGCACTCCGGGCCCAGCCGCCCCGGCGCGGAAGCGCACCGGGGTCAGGCGGAAGACTCTACCGCCCCGCCGGTGCGCGGGTCAAGCCGACCCTGCTCACGCCGCCGTCAGCCGCACCTCGCGGACGGCGAGGCTCAGCAGCCGCCGGTCCTGGTTGCCCGGCAGCACGTCGCAGGGCCGGACCGGCCGCTCGGCGTGGAAGTCCAGGCGGAGGGTCGCGGCCTTCCCCGCCGCGGCGACGCCCTCGTAGCACGCCCCCGCCGCGATCTCCCGGCGGGTCAGGGCCACGGGCTCGCCGTTGACTCGCAACGTGACCGGGCCCTCGTAACCGAGTGGCAACATGTTTAGCGTCCGCACCTGAACGCGGACCCGCCGGCCCTTCGGGGCCGGGCACTCCAGCCAGGCGTCCGGCTCGACGAAGCAGTAGTGTCCCAGGGCGTGCGCCTCGCGCGGGTGCCAGCCGTATCCGGGGATCGGTTGGTCGAACTTCAGCCGGTACTCGCGGGGCCGACCGGGCTCCACCGGTGCCGGGTGGCGTCGGGTAAACTCGTCCCAGCGCTGCTCGAACAGCTCGCGGCCGAACCGGACCAGCTCGGCGTCCATCGCCGTGTGCTCCTCCAGCCACGCCATCGACTCCCCGTCAAGCGAGCGGGGCCGGTCGGCCGTCCGGTTCGCCTCGGCGACGCGGTCGGGGGCCCGCCAGCCGAACTCGTGACACAACAGCGTCAGCGCGTCGTGGAGGCGGTCGGTCAGCCCCACCACGCACTTCGCCAGGTTGTCCTTCGCCCGGCCCAGGTCGGCCCGGTCAATGGGGTCGTCCTTCCGCTGGGGCTCGCTGGCGTAGTCGCGGCTGAAGTAGTAGGTCTGGTAGTTCCCGAAGGTGGCCCGCGCCGACAGCGGGAAGCGGAGGGCGAACTCGGCCAGGTCCATGTGCTGGAGGTTGGCGACGTAGGGGCCGCCGCGCAGCAACTCCTCGCGCGGGACCCGCTTGTAGAAGAAGTAGGCCGACAGCGCCCGCTCGACCGGGTCGCGGAGGGCCGTGAAGACGGTCAGGTTGGGCGGCAGGAAGGTCGTCAGGTCGTAGTACACGTGCCCGGCGTAACAGGCCACCGGGCGCCCGGGGACCATGCCGCGGACGTCGGCGCCGAAGGACGGGTAGATCGAGTGCAGCTCGTCGGCAGCGAAGCGGTTGACGAGGAACTCGTTGACCGAGCTTCCAGCCGTCTTGGGGATGTGAAGGAAGAGGAGCGGCCTGGGCGGTGCGGGTGGTTGAGGGGCCTCGAACAGGCCGCGAAGGATGCGCAATAACCGCATACCCACCTCCCCCTATCGACGGGTGTATCTAAGTGGGGATCGGCGGTAAGCCAGCGAGACTGTAATGATTCTCCGGATTCTTCCGGTCAGAACAGCCCGTGCAGTGGCCTGCCCGGCGCGGCCAGCGCCTCGACGCGCCGCGTCACCGCCGGGTCTTCCTCCAGGGGAGGGGCGTGGTGCGGCTTGGTGCGGGCGTCGAGGACCAGCGGCCCGGTGCAGCCCCAGTGCTTGTGCCGCGTGAACGCGCCGACGCCGTGGAGGTCCGTCGCCGGGTTCGACCGCGTGAACGCCACCCACAGCCAGTTATTCCGATGCCGGGCGGCGAAGTCGCTGTCGTCCACCAGGAGGATCAACGGCAACCCTTGAAGCGCCTCCGCTGGCCCCACCTCCCGTGCGAAGTGCTCGACACCGCTGAGTTGGGACGCAGTCACCGCCAGCACGCCGGGCATACAGAGGCGCGGGTCGCGGAAGCCGTGCGGCAGCCACAACGATGCCGGGACCGACGTCGCCAGCGTTCGCCATTTCCGCCCCGCCGCCGCCATCACCACCTTCGAGCCTTCGTTCAGCCCGTCGCCGGAGTAGTCGAGCGTGTCGATCGTCGTCCGCGTCTGGAAGTGCAGGTCGCGCGTCCAATCGATGCGCTCTAGAAGGTGGGTGAAGAACGCCTCGACGTCGTGAATGTCCAGGCCCGGGTCGTCCTCGTGGGCCACGATCAGCAGGTATTTCGCCAGCGACAGCTGCCCCTGGCCGAGGATGGCGTTGGCGCACGTCAACAACTCCTGCGGGCGGCGCTCCTGAGCGTAGGGGACGTAGCGCTCCGAGCCGATCGCCAGCAGCAGCGGGTGGACGCCGGCGGCATCGACGGCGTGGACCGCCTTCACCCCGGCGATGACGGTCGGGATGACCGGGCCGGTCAGCTCGTGGATGATTTCGCCGAAGCTCGTGTCCTCCTGCGAGGGCCGGCCGACGACGGTGAATGGCCAGATCGCGTCTTTCCGGTGGTACACCGCCTGGACGTTGAGCACCGGGAAGTCGTGCGTCAGGCTGTAGTAGCCGAGGTGGTCGCCGAACGGCCCCTCGGGTAGCTGCCGCTCCGGATCGACGGTGCCGCAGATGACGAAGTCGGCCTCGGCGGGCATCGGCAGGCCGGTGTCGGAGCGCACCAATCGCACCCGGCGGCCGCCGAGCATGCCGGCGAAGGCCAGCTCCGGCAGGCCCTCCGGCAGTGGCATCACGGCCGACAGTGTCAGCGCCGGTGGGCCGCCGACGGCGACGTTGACGTGGAACGGCACGCCCTTCTTGAGTGCCTTGGCGTGGTGGACGCCGATTCCCCGGTGGATCTGGTAGTGCAGGCCGACCTCGCGGTCCGGCTCGTACTTGTTGCCGCTCAGCTGCACCCGGTACATGCCGAGGTTGGACTTCCGCCAACCCGGCTCGTCGGCGTCCTCGGTGTAGACCTGCGGCAGGGTGACGAACGCCCCGCCGTCGCGCGGCCAGCACACCAACTGCGGCAGCCGGCTCACCGTGGTCCGGTTCGCCAGGACCGGTCCGGAGCGCACGTGCTTCGGCAGCGCGTGCAGGAGGGTGAGCGGCACGCCGAGGTAGCGCCAGGGTCGGCGGGGCAGGGCACCGGGGTCGACCTTCAGCTCGACCAATTTCCGCACGGCGTCCAGCGTGTCGCGGAAGAGAAAGCGCGTGCGCGGGAGGGTGCCGAACAGGTTGCTGACCATCGGGAAGGCGCAGCCCTTGACCCGGCTGAAATACAGCGCCGGGCCCCCGGCCTGGTAGACGCGCCGCTGGACCTCGGCCATCTCCAGGCGTGGATCCATCTCGGCGTCGATGCGGCGGAGCATGCCGTGGCGGTCGAGGTCCTCGACACAGTCCCTGAGCGTGCGGTGGCCCATGCGGTCTCCTCCCGGGCGCATTGTAGGGCGGCCTTTCCGTGACAGGACAAGCAAGGATGCTTGTCCGGGATGCACGGGACTAGCAAGGATACTTGTCCTACGGGGCGCGTTGTAGGGCGGTCCAGCGCGTGCTAAGGTGAAAGGGCGGCCCCAGCACCCAGTGAAGCGGCTTCCGCCCCTTCGGAGAGACAGGTGAGCAAGCGTGGTCGTGAGCGTTGGGGCCCGTGGCTCGGCGCCCTGGCTCTGGCCGTCGGGGCCCTGCTGGCCGCGGCGTCTCTGTGGCTCCAGTTCCAGCGCGAGCCGGGGACGACGCCGTTGCGCTACGGCGACCTGGTCCAGACGCTGCGGGCCAGCTCGCGGGGCGACGGCGGGGTCCGCCTCCAGAAGGTCCAGGTCGGCCACGCCGACGTGCGGGGCGAGGTCGTCACGACCGACCGCGTCTCGACGGGCGACGGCGAGCGGTCCGACACCCGGACGGTGCCGTTCCGTACGCTCCGGGTCGGCTTCGAGCGCGACCAGGAGATCTACGCCCTGCTCCGCGACAGCGCCGGCATCGCCTACCAGGGGGCGGAGGACGACACGGGCCTGCGGGCCCTGAGCAACGTGTTGATGAACCTGCTGTTCCTCGGGCTGATGGTCGGCACGGTGGTGCTGATGCTGTGGTGGAAGGGTGGGGGCTCGCCGTTTTCGTTCGGCCGCAGCCGGGCCCGGGTCTACGCCCAGAAGGACGTCCCTATCACGTTTCGTGACGTCGCCGGCATCGACGAGGCCGTCGCCGAACTGCGCGAGGTGGTGGACTTCCTCAAGTACCCCGAGAAGTACCAGGCGCTGGGCGGCCGCATCCCCAAGGGGGTGCTGCTGGTCGGCCCGCCGGGCACCGGCAAGACGCTGCTGGCCCGTGCCGTCGCCGGCGAGGCCCACGTGCCGTTCTTCAGCCTGTCCGGGTCCGACTTCGTCGAGATGTTCGTCGGCGTCGGCGCCGCCCGGGTCCGCGACCTGTTCAACCAGGCCGAGAGCAAGGCCCCGTGTATCGTCTTCATCGACGAACTGGACGCCCTGGGCAAGACCCGCGCCGGCGCCACCATCGGCGGCCACGACGAGCGCGAGCAGACCCTCAACCAGCTGCTCGTCGAGATGGACGGGTTCGACGTCAACCGCGGCGTCATCCTGATGGGCGCGACCAACCGCCCCGAGACGGTCGACGCGGCCCTGTTGCGGCCGGGGCGGTTCGACCGCACCGTGGTCGTGGACCGGCCGGACATCAACGGCCGCGAGGCGATCCTCCGCGTCCACATCCGCGACGTGCGGCTGGGCGACAACGTGGACCTGCGCCGCGTCGCCAGCCTGACGCCGGGCATGGTCGGCGCCGACCTGGCCAACCTGGTCAACGAGGCGGCGCTGCTGGCCGCCCGCGCCGGCAAGGCCGACGTGATGATGGCCGACTTCGAGGAGGCGATCGAGCGCGGCGCCGTCGGGCTGGAGCGGAAGAGCCGCATCATGAACGCCGAGGAGAAGCAGCGCGTCGCCTACCACGAGGCCGGGCACGCCCTGGTCGCCTGCCTGCTGCCGAACACCCACCCCGTCCACAAGATCACCATCATCCCGCGCGGCGTGGGCAACCTCGGCTACGTCCTCAGCCGACCGGACGAGGACCGGTACCTGGTGACACGGTCGGAGCTGCTGAGCAAGATCAAGGTGGCGCTGGGCGGCACGGTGGCGGAGGAACTGGTCTTCCAGGAGGTGACCAGCGGCGCGACCAGCGACCTGGAGAAGGCCAGCGACATCGCCCGGCGGATGGTGACGCAGTTCGGCATGAGCCGGCTGGGCCGGGTGAGCTACCACGACGCAAGCGGCCCCGGCTACCTGGCCGGCCAGTACGGCGGCGAGGGCGAGCGCTACCACAGCCCGGAGACGGCCCGCGAGATCGACCTGGAGGTGCGGGCGATCATCGACGAGGCCACCGCCGTCGTCCGCGACCTGCTGGGCCACAGCCGGGCGACGCTGGAGACCATCGCGCGGAAGCTGATCGAGAAGGAGGTCATCGACGGCCGCGAACTGCGCGAGATCCTCCACCTGCCCCTCAACGGGGTCGTGCCGGAGCCGGCGATCGCTCTTGCACCGGCGGGGGAAAATCCGGTAGAAGGGCAAAATCCCCGTAACGGGACCTGCCTTCCTCCGCATTAGCCTACTGAGCCCGGCGACCTGCCCGGTGTGGCCACGCCGACCGCGTCGCGGTCGGTGGGCGGGTCGTCGTGCCGCCGCGCGAGCCTTTCGGCCGCGCGGGGTGAGTCCGAGTAAGCTCCGGGCGGCCTCCACGACGGAGGCCGGCCTCGAGACGAAAGGGCGACCGCGACACCGTTGCCGTCGCGGTCCGGCGGCTGCCAGCCCGGCCGTTGACCACCCCGCCCGGCGCCCGAGTCTCCGCGGCGGTACTTTTCCCGAACGACTCGCGGGCCTCACTTCGCGATGTAGTAGTAGTTGAGCAGGTCGTGCGGCAGCGTCTCGACGCGCACCGAGCCGAACCCGGCCACCTCCAGCATGTGCAGGGCCAACTCCTTGCCCCAGACGGCGCCGAGGCCCGGCCCGCCGTTGGCCAGCGACACCGACATGCAGTGCATGCACGAGATGGTGTAAAGAAACGGCCCCAGCGGGTGGTCGCGGTTGGCGGACAGGTCGGTCGAGGCGCCGATGTCCTGCATCAGGAACACCCCGCCCGGCCGCAGCGTCCGCCGGATGCCGGCCAGCACCTGGGCAGGCTTGGCCTGGTCGTGGACGGCATCGAAGGCGGTGATCAGGTCGAAGGCGCGGCGCTCCGTCAGGCCGGCGACGTCGCGAACCTCGAACCGGGCGTTCGTGACGCCCACTAGCTCCGCCCGGCGGTTCGCCGCCTCGACCGCGTCGGGGCAGATGTCGTAGCCGGAGAACCGGCTGGCGGGGAACAACTCGGCCAGGCGGATCATGGCCCACCCCGACCCGCAGCCGACGTCGAGGACGTCCAGGCCGGCGGCAAGGCGGTCCGCCAGCCCGTCCACAAGCGGCAGGATGTGGTCTTGGAGCCCGTCCACCGTGGTGGCCTGGCTCTCCTCGGCCATGACCTCGTGAAAGCGGTGGTAGGCGGCGTACGGCACGCCGCCGCCGTGGCGGAACGCCTCGGCCACCTCGTCCTCCGCCCCGCCGAGTACCGCGACCCACTGAGCCATCGACGCCAGGTTGCCCAGCGCCGCCCGCCGGGTGAGACAGGCGCCCGTGCTCGGGCGGCAGCGAGTAGAGCTTTCCTGCGGGTCGAACTCGACGACGCCGGCGGTGACCATGGCGGCGAGCCACTCGCGGACGTAGCGGCTCGCTGAGGCCGGCGGCGCAGGGCGACGTCGGCGGCGGCGGACGGCGGCAGCAGGCTCATCGCGTCAAACAGCCCGGTACGGTGGCCCAGCGACGTCATCAACGCCAGGGCGGCGTGGTTCATCGCGCCGAGCATTTTTTGCGCGAACGCCTCGGCCCGGGGTCGGTCGAGGGTGGACACGTTCATGCTTCGTCTCTCCTGCTCCCGGGAGTACCATGGGGCCCGTCCCCTGGGAGAATATCCGCGAGACGGGCCGAGGCCGGCCAACGATTTCTTCTCGTAGGACAAGCAGCCTTGCTTGTCCCTCTGGGAAGAGGACAAGCAAGGCTGCTTGTCCTACGACCCGGCAGCTTGCGTGCCGCGCCGGCCGTCTCTACAGTAGCGTCACACCCGCCCTCACTCTCCGCCGGGATTGCCGATGCGCCGCCTCATTCTCGCCGCCTCTTTCCTGCCCCTGATTTCCCTTCCGATCCTGTCGCGCCAGCAGCAGGCGCCGCACGTCGTCGAGACCGACCCGCTGTCGCCCGAGAAGGAACGCCAGCAGTTCCTCCTGCCGCCCGGGTTCGAGGCGCAGCTCGTCGCCGCCGAGCCGGACATCCACAAGCCGATGAACCTCGCCTTCGACGACCAGGGCCGGCTCTGGGTCACCGACACCGTCGAGTACCCCTTCCCGGCGAAGCCCGGGGCGAGGACGCGCGACACGGTGAAGGTCCTCAGCGACTTCGGCCCCGACGGCAAGGCCCGCCAGGTCACCACGTTCGCCGACAACCTCAACATCCCCATCGGCGTCCTGCCCCTGCCCGGCCCCTCGCCACGCGAGGCGCTCGTCTACAGCATCCCCAACATCTGGCGGCTGCAGGACTCCCTGGGCAAGGGCGTCGCCGACCAGCGGTCGATCGCCTACGGCACCTACGAGTTCCGTGACACGCACGGGATGACGAACAACTTCCTGTACGGCCTCGACGGCTGGGTCTACGCCTGCCACGGCTACGCCAACACCTCCACCATCAAGGGGGCCGACGGCCGGGCGATCACGATGAACTCCGGCAACACCTACCGTCTGCGGCCGGACGGCTCGCGCCTGGAGCAGTTCACCTGGGGCCAGGTCAACCCGTTCGGACTGACCGTCGATCCGCGGGGCTACCTGTACACGTCGGACTGCCACTCCGAGCCGATCTACCAGCTGATCCGCGGCGGCTACTACCCCAGCTTCGGCAAGCCGCACGACGGCCTCGGCTTCGCCCCGACCATGTTCACCGGCTACAAGGGCTCGACCGCCGTCGCCGGCATCGCCTACTACGACGCCGACATGTTCCCCGCTGCTTACCGTAACTCGGCGTTCGTCGGCGACGTGATGACCAACCAGGTGGTCGAGTTCAAGATTACCTGGAAGGGCGCCTCTCCCAGCGCGACGCAGCACGTCCTGCTGGACAGCAAGGACCGCTGGTTCCGCCCGGTGGACGTGAAGCTTGGCCCCGACGGGGCGCTCTACGTCGCCGACTTCTACAACTGCATCATCGGCCACTACGAGGTGCCGCTACTGCACCCCAAGCGCGACCGCGAGCGCGGCCGCATCTGGCGCATCGTCTACAAGGGAGCGGACGCGAGGCCGACACCGGCGCGCGCAGACTGGACGAAGGCGAACGTCAAAGAGGTGGTGCGCGACCTGGGCCACCCGAACATAGCAGTCCGTTACACGGCGGCGCACGAGTTGGTGAGGCGGGGCAGCGAGGTTGCCGGTGAGGTGCGCGGGTCGGGACGGCCCGAGGCGCTGTACGTCCTCGACCGGCTGGGCCAACTCGACGAGGCCATCCTCACTCAGGCCGCGGCTGACAGGTCTGAGGTGCTCCGCATCCACGCTCGCCGCATCCTGGCGAACCGGCCCAGGTGGGTCGAGCGGGAACGCGGCCTGGCCCTCACCGGCCTCAAGGACGACAGCCCGCACGTCCAACGCGCCAGCGCCGAGGCCCTCGGCCTTCACAATGCGCCTGCGAACCTGGCCCCGCTGCTCGAGCTTCGGCACCGCGTCCCGAAAGACGACACTCACCTGCTCCACGCCGTCCGCGTTGCGATGCGTAATCAGCTCCGGGCGCCCGAGGTCTGGAAGTCGGTCACCGAACCGAAGGATAAGGCCGCCGTCGCCGACGTTGCCTTGGGGGTGCCAACGAGGGAGGCGGCCGCCTTCCTCCTCGACCACCTGACGAAGGCCGCCGCGCTGCCGAGCGACGCGGCCGCCCTCACCCAGCACGTCGCCCGCCACGGCGACGCGGCGATGCGGAAGGACCTGGTGCGATTCTGCCGCGAGCAGCACGGCAAGGACGCCGTTCGGCAGGCCAACCTGTTCCGAGCCGTCGAGCGCGGCGTCCAGGAGGCCGCCGCCCCGCTGCCGGACGACGCCCGCGCCTGGGGGCCGACCTGGCGCGGCGCCTGATGGCTTCAAAGCGCGCCGGCGACCTCCAGCAAGGCATCGAGCTGACGCGGATTTTACGACTAGCTGAATCCCAGAAACAACTGGAGGGCCTCGTCAAGACGCCAGGCACGCGGCCCAACCTCCGCAACGCCGCCCTCGACGCCCTCGTGGCGATCGACGCCGGCAAGCACGCCGCGACCTGCGGCGACGTCCTCGCCGACGCCGCGCTGCCGGTCGAGGCCCGCGAGCACGCCGCCCGGCTTCTGGCCCAGGCGAACCAGTCGAAGCTGCTGCTCGCCGCCCTGCCGACCGCCCCGGCGCGGCTGCAGAACAGCATCGCCGCCGGCCTGGCCGGCAGCCTGGACGGGGGCGAGGCGCTCCTGCAGGCCGTCGCCGCCGGCAAGGCCTCGGCGCGGCTGCTTCAGGAGCCGGCAGTCGTCTTCCGCCTCGCGGCGGTGAAGACGCCGATGCTCAAGGAGCGCCTGGCCAAGCTGACCGCCGGCCTGCCCGCCGCCGACGCCAAACTGGCCCAGCTGATCGCCGCCCGCCGCAAGGGCTACCTCGCCGCCAAGCCCGATGTCGCCAAGGGCGTTGCCGTGTTCGAGAAGGTCTGCGCCAACTGCCACCAGGTCGGCGGCAAGGGCGCCAAGGTCGGCCCGCAGCTCGACGGCATCGGCCTGCGCGGCCTCGACCGCCTGCTCGAGGACACGCTCGACCCCAACCGGAACGTCGATGAGGCGTTCCGCACCACCCGGCTGGTGTTGACCTCCGGCAAGTCGGTCGAGGGGCTGTTCCTCCGCGAGGAGGGGGCGGTCCTGGTGCTGGCCGACCAGCAGGGCAAGGAGGTGCGCGTCCCCAAGAAGGAGGTGGAGGAGCGGTCGCTGTCGCCGCTATCGCCGATGCCGGCCAACCTCCACGAGCAGATTGCCGAGGGGGAATTTTCCCACCTTCTCGCTTACTTATTGTCCCTGAAGCCGACCAAGCCCTGACCCGGAGCCGACGCCGTGCTGATCCTGCTGCTGCTGCTGCTGGGCGCCTGGGCCGTGCTGGCGGTGCTGCTGACCGCGTGGACGATGTACGTCCAGGCGTACCTCTACACCGAGGCGACGCCGGGGGCGGTGTGGCGCGGGCCGGCGGCGGCGGGGGTGGTCATGGCAGTCTTGCTGCCGTGGGTGCTCCTCGACTTCCGCTCGCCGGGCAGCTTCCGCCCGCTGTGGGAGTTCAGCTCCAGCCAGGACGACAAGCCGTTCCCCGAGCTACGCGTGCCCAACGCCAGCGGCGGCGAGGACGTGTACAAGCTGCGGCCGGGCACCCGGGGCGAGTACCGGCTCGATGGCGTCAGCGGCGGCAAGCAGCTGCCCACGCGGCCGGCCGAGGTCGTCGTCGTCGAGGGGTCGGACCGCTCGGTGTTTAAGCCCGAGCGCGACGAGAAGGGTAACTACAAACAGCGCACGACCAGTGCGTTCGGCCGCGAAACCAGGAGCCGTTGCGCTTACCTGGACGAGAAGGGCCGGGTGATGACCGAGGACGCGCGGGCCAGTTCACGTCGTTCCGCGGCGGGCTGTTCCTGGTCAACGTGCTGCTCAACGTCCTGCTCGTCGCCGCCCTGTTCGGGGCGCTTGTGGCTGTTGTTGTGCTTCCAGTG
Organism: Gemmataceae bacterium; assembly: GCA_046350195.1. Taxonomy (GTDB): domain Bacteria; phylum Planctomycetota; class Planctomycetia; order Gemmatales; family Gemmataceae; genus CALDUY01. The sequence goes on along the minus strand of JAXMAW010000017.1, from coordinate 41,831 downwards.
GCCGCACGCGGCTGGGCCAGGCGGTGGCGCTGTGGCTGCTGCTGCTGCTGTTCGTGCTGCCGCCGCTGCTGACCCGCGCCGAGGACGTGTCGCGCCAGCGGGCATGCCGGGCGGGATGACCCCTACGATCGTTGTTTCACGCGGGATCATTGTTTTCCATTTTTCCGTTGCAGCCCCCTGACATGGTAGGATCATTCCCGTCCATTTCTAGCGACCGAGGTGTGTCAGCGTGCCCCAGCCGATCCACCGAGCTTTGTGGTCCCATCTTTCGCGCCTGAACCGGCAGCGCCCTGTCGGAGGCATGGTCATCATCTGCTTGGTGGCAGTCGTCGCGGCAGGATGTGACAAGGTTTCCGCCGTGCCCCAAACACACTGCCGGGCAGCGGAAACCCATGCCCTCGTCCAGCGCCAAACCGCTACTTTCATGTTCACCTTCTATTATCGATTTTGGGGTCATCCCGCGCGGAAGCAGGCGGCAAGCTTCTTTTCGGCTAACAAACCATGGGGTGACGGAAATTCGCCTCGGCGAGGTGCGGACGAGTTGCGATTGCTTGGTGGTAGTCTTCAATTCCCCGATCATCAAGCCAGGTGAATCTGTGAACTGCACCGCAAAGGTCGATTTCTCGACAAGCCCAAGGTTTGTGGGGGTTCTCCAGCTCACCGCCGAGGCACTTGAGAAACAGCATATGTTGCTCGCCTTCAAGTTATTGGCGGACGTGATGGTGGAAATAAATGTATCCGGACTGTCTCATACCCCGGGAGGAGGGGGATAACAATGTCTCGGGTTGTTTTGATGAAGGTAGCCGGCGTCATCGCCCTGCTTTGCGTTGTAATCGGGGTCTGGGCCAGCGATGAGGCGCCCAACCTGTCGCGCGTTAGAGGCTGTAACTCTATGACATTGGGCCAATCATAGGTAGCGAAGGCAAATGAGGCTGAGGGCGAGGTTGAGGAAGGCGAGTTGCATCTCCTTGGTCTTCTCGGTGACGAACCGCAGCTTGCGGAAGCCGTGCAGCCAGGAGAACAGCCGCTCCGCCACCCACCGGTGTACGCCCAGCCCGCTGCCGTGCTCCGTCCCCCGCTTGGCCAGCTTGGGATCGACCCCCCGCCCGCGTAGTTCCTCCCGGTGCGGCTCGGAGTCGTACGCCCGGTCCCCGTACACCTCAGAGGGCAGCCGCGTCGGCTGGCCTTCCTCGTCCAGCGGCCCGCACTGGTCCAGCAACGGCAGTAGCCGCTTGACCTCGGGCACGTTGGCCGCCGTGCTTTCCGCCGCCAAGGGGACGCCGTTGGCGTCAGTTAGCGCGTGCTGTTTGACGCCGGGACGGCCCCGATCCGTAGGGTTTTTGCCGCTGCCCTCCACCCCTCCGAAGGCTCGGGCGAACGTGCTATCGACGGCGGCGCGCGACCAGTCGATCTTGTCGGTGTCGTCGAGGTGCTCCAGGAGGAACTGGTACAGTTGGGACCAGACACCGGCTTGCTGCCAGGCGTGGAGGCGGCGCCAGCACGACATGCCGCAGCCGCAGCCCATCTCGGCGGGGAGGTCTGCCCAGGGGATGCCGGTCTTGAGGACGAACAGGATGCCGGTCAGGGCCTTGCGGTCGTCGATCGGCTTGCGGCCTGGGAAGCGGAAGCGGCGCGGCTTGGGGGCGGGCAGCAACGGTTCGATGGCGGCCCAGAGGGCGTCGGAAACCAGCGGCTTGGCCATGGCGAATCCTCCCGGGGCGCTTGAGTCAGCTCCGCCTTTCTCCCCCGCGAACGCCATGCCAACCCTTCATAGAGTTACAGCCTCTTAGGGTGTCGAGGGATGAGGGTCGATACACGAGGCCAGGCCCCGGGTCAGGGGCCCAACTGTAGTGCCAACTATAGCTACAACCCTTGTAGTGAATGGAACTCAAGATGTTGGCGAAATGATGGCGACATCCTGAACTGTGATCCGATGGAGATATGCGAAGGATGCACCGGTACCGATGTTGATTCATGGTGTTCAGCAGCTAGGCCATGGAACGCTCTGTGCGTAATAGACTCACAGACCAAGGTGCCCGGGGGGTGTGGTCGATGGTGGTCTCTCAACCCCCGCTGTGGATTCTCCTTAACGACACAACAGTGTCGTTGCGTGGGAGGCTTTCAAGGGGAACTTTGCTCAAGGTTAGACATTACGGATCTCCCTGGCCCTTGCAAAGAGGTTCCTTGATTGTGCATCGCTCTTCCGACATACGAGAATTAATTCTATGGGCCAATTTCAATACCAGGGCGTGCTTACCGTATTCGGAACGATTGTGGCCTTTCTGATCTCTGCGAGCTCAATAGCAGGCAAGGATGATAACAAAGAAAAGGATTGGCTTGAGATATTAGAGACATCGGCCAACATGATTGTCTCCTTTGACGTCGATCTCGCCGCGAAGCAGACGTTGTACGCCACGACGCTGATTCAAAATGGCAAACTAGTTCCTGATCAATACACGGTGCTACAGAAGCCAGAGGTCGAACTATTTCGGTCGCGTCAGGTCTTTTCCAAGGGAAAACGACGAGTAGAACGGCTCGACTCGACGAACGGGAACGTCTATGAAATAGTTACAAGTGATGAGAAGGTTCAGCGTATTTGGTATCCTGGGAGCTACCGGGCCAACCTAGACAGGCCAGGTGGTCCGGTATTACCTCCTGGCCATGATTATCTGCAAACCTACATCACCTTGTCGGGGTTAGACACCATTCCGATGATTCTTCGCAGGCGGGATGCGACCCATAGCAGTCGCGGTGGAGATCGGAATCAATATGTCATCCTTGAATCCGATCCAGCGAAACGTCGCGGCGAAGCATTTGCGGGTCGAGGCATTCGCGTGTTCTTGGACACGGGGGCGAACATGCTCCCGTCGATCGTCGAATTGTACGATATAGTTGATGGCGAACGGGTGGTCTACAACCGATTGACGGTTACAAAGCGCAAGACAATCGCGCCTGGGATTGAAGTTCCAATTGAAGCCATCACGGAAGGGTATATCTCCAACAAGACCAGTAATCGATTTCGCCATCTTCTAGGGACAATTGAACTTACCATTGATCCCTCACGCTCACGCTGGAACACATCGCTCCCCGATGATACGTTTACTGTTCGGATTCCGGCTGGAACGAAAGTTATCGATAAGGTCCGAGAAGTTGCATTTGTCACGGGCCGAGCCGACCCTGGTAAGAACCTGGATGATTTAGCTGCCTCCTCTCGTAACCTTGTCACTAATATCCGGCCGGTCCAACCACGCCCCGCACATGCTTGGGCATGGTGGTGCGGTGGAGTTGGCACGATTGGCCTACTGTGGTTGGGATATTTCTTCATGAAGCGGCGTCTTTCAAGGAGCAGATCGTCCTCATGATCCCTACCCTTGCCGTCTGGTCTTTCCTTGCCCTTGGCGAGGCGACTCTTGCCGACAAGGAGATCGTCAACCCGGACGACTTCGACCCGTGTGGCCTCACAAGCTTTTTCTTGTCCTGCCGCCTCATGGGTATTCCCCTCGAATGGGAGCGGGCGAAGGAGTTGATCGGCCCCACCGCCGAGGACGGCACGCACTCCTTCGAGGATATCGCGAGGGCCGCCCGGGATGTCGGTCTCCATCCCGTTGGGCTTCACGCCAGGCTGGAAGCCCTGAGTGACCTGCCAATGCCTGCGATCGTCCACGTCCGCGACCCTCGGCGTCCCGGGCACCCGCCGCACCTGCTTGTCTTCTTACGCCGTTCTGCCGAAGGGGTGATCCTGCTCGATCCGCCCATGCCGGCATACATCTTGCCGGAAGCGGACTTCGCCAATGTGTGGAGCGGCAACGTTCTGGTGTTTGCTCGCGACGCCGAGGAAGCCGAAGCGCTCCTCTGGCCTGGCCGCGTCCACCTGGCCAAGCAGATCACCGCAGCGGTAGCGCTGCTCCTCGGCCTCCTCACCGCGCTCACGCTCCTACCGCGTTGGATACGGACACGCCGCCTCGCTCGCGGCACCACGCCTGTCGGCGTTGGCGCGTCGCATCAATGGTCCCGTTTTCTGATTGGAGCTGCTGCCGCGACGCTGCTGGCTGCGGTGAGCGTCGCGGCGTTCTGGTTCTGGCCGCGTAGCCCGGCTGGGCCGCGCCTGGTCGTTGACAACGTGGAGATCCCTCTGGGCGAGCTGGCCCCAGGGGAGGCGAAGGCAGAGGTTGTACTCCGCAACGTAGGGGACGCCCCGCTCACGATCTCGGCCGTCCGCTCGACCTGCACCTGCGCCTCGGCCGCGCCGCCTGGGGTGATCAATCCCGCCTCATCGGCCGCCATTGCAGTGACGCTGAACGTCAACCCGGGGCCACAGCACGCCCGCCTGGTCATCGAGTCGGAAGACCCTGGCGGCCCGCAAACGGTCTTCCTTTCCTGGCACGGCAAGTCCCGGCCGACGTTGGACCCGGTTTACATCGGCGCCGAGCGGGTGCCCGCCGACCGGCCATTCGAGCGAACCGTCAAACTGATCTACCCCGCCGGACCGGGCGCCCTCGCCCCGCGCCTGGAGAAGGTGGAATGCGACAGCCCGTTCGTCGAGCTTCACGCCGGGCGGTTGGACCCGGCGTCGCTCCAGCGCGGCGTCATCAGCCCCGGCAGGCGGCAGCTCGGCGAGCTAGAACTGCTGCTCCACGTCAAGGCTCCGTCCGCTTCGAGCCGTGTGGAGTCGATGTGCCGGTTGACCGTCGCGGTTGGCAGCCAACGGCACCAGATGCGCCTCCCGGTGTCCATCACTTTCCTCGGCGGTGAGGTCATGCCGGAACTGGGCGGTTTGGTGTTTTCCGCCCCGTCCGCGTCCAAGCTGGTGGGGCTGGAGCGCACGCTCAAGGTTTCCTCGCGCTCCGGCAGGGGCGACGTCGAGGTCACGAACTTACCGCCCTGGCTGACGTGCGGTGAACGGAAGGGCGGGGAGCCGCTCCTCTTCCGGGTGACCAAGCCGCCGTCGGGCGCGTCCGGCGAACACACCGTTTTCCTGCGCCTGAAGGGGGAGCCCGCCACCAGCGTTCCCGTCAAGGTCCATTGGGTGTCACCGGGGTGAGCCGTCGGCAGCGGGGTGAGCGACTATGGCTGCAATCCGCTCACGGGCCGGCTTCACGCTTATTGAACTGCTGGTGGTCATCGCGATCGTCGGCGTCCTCCTGGGCTTGCTACTCGCCGCCGTCATGCGGGTGCGCGACGCCGCGGCACGCACCGTCTGCTCCAATAACATGCGGCAGATCGGCCTCGCGGCCCAGGCCTACCACAACACCCACGGCAGCCTGCCGCCCGGCGTTTCCTACCGCAAGGGAGCCGACCCGCTGCCACACCTGGGCTGGTGTGCGCGGCTGCTCCCCTACCTGGAGGCCGCGCCGCTGTGGGAAGACACCTTGCGCGCCTTCGCGAAGGACAGGTTTTTCCTCAACCCCGCCCATGACCGAACGCGAAGCGTTGCATTGGCGGTGTTCTTATGCCCCGCGGACGGGAGGATTCAGCAAGGCCAGCCGGTGGGGCTGAATCGAGCAACCGTGGCGTTCACTTCCTACCTCGGCGTCGGCGGGACTGATGCCTCGCGCGCTGACGGCCTGCTCTACCTGGACTCTCAGGTCCGCCTGGCCGATATCGGAGACGGCACCAGTAATACGTTGTTGGCCGGCGAACGGCCGCCCTCGGCCGACCTGAACTTCGGCTGGTGGTACGCCGGGTGGGGGCAGACCATGGACGGGTCTGCCGACTTATACCTCGGCGTCCGCGAGCGGGCGACCCACCCCACGCTCGCTTCGTGTCCGCCAGATGCTAACCGCTTCCAGGGCGGGCGAACCTCCAACCAGTGCGACATGCTTCATTTCTGGAGCTTGCACATCGGAGGTACCCACATGCTGTTTGCGGACGGAGCTGTTCGGTTCCTTTCCTACTCGGCCGACCCAACGCTACCGGCGCTCGCAACGCGGGCCGGAGGAGAGGCAGTCGTGACGCCGTAGGTCCGTCAGAACGCTTTCGGTTTGAGATGGGGCCGCTTCCTCACGGCCGCGTCGCCTGCCGCTCGACCTTCAGACCGGGGAGCGCCTTCTCCAACCGCTCGACCGCCTCCTCGGGCACGTCCTCACCGACCACGAGTTGGAGCCTCCGCAGTTTGGGGAGCTTTTCCAGCCCCTCGACGCCCTTCGCGGTGATCCGCGTCCGCCACAGGTCGAGGCTCTCCAGCTCCGGCAGCTTCGCCAGCCCCTCGACGCCGCGGTCGGTCAGGTCGGTGAAGGCGAGGCTCAACTCGCGAAGTTTCGTCAGCGCGCCAGGGGCCGACGGCGTCGTCCCCCGCCGAGGTGCGCGCCAAATTCAGCCTTTCCAGAGCGTGTAAGGCGGCTAGCTTGCGGCCGGTCGCCTTGGTCCCGGCAAGGTCGAGTGTCGTCAGGGCCGCCAGCCCGGCGAGGTGGGCCAGTCCCTCGTCGGTGACGCGCGTGTCAGCGAGCATCAGGTTCTTCAGCGACTTCAACCCGGCGAGGTGCTTCATCCCCGCGTCGCCGACCGCCGTCCCGGCCAGGTCGAGCAGCTCCAACCGGTCGAGCTTTGCCAGCTTCACCAGCCCGGCATCGCTGACTTTCGTCCTCTCCAGCCCCAGGCTGCGGAGCGACGGCAGGCGGCCCACCGCCTCCAGGCCTGAGTCATCGACGGCGGTGTTGCGCAAGTCGAGGTCGGCGAGGCGGGGCAGCTTCGCCAGCGCGGCCAGTCCGCCGCTCGTGACGCGGGTGCCGCGCAGGAGCAGCGTTTCCAGCGCGCCCAGTCCGGCGAGGTACTTCAGGCCCGCGTCGCCGACCGCCGTGTGCCGCAGCCGCAGGGTGCGCAACTCGCCCAGCCCGGCGAGGGCCTCCATCCCGGCGTCGCCGACGAAGGAGTTGTCGAGCTGCAAGACCTGGAGGTGCGGGAGCCCCTTCAAGTGCTGCAGGCCCGCGTCGCCGACGCGCGTGCCGGCCAGGGTCAGCTGTCGAAGCTCGATCAGGTCGGCGACCGGCTTCATCGCCTCGTCGTCCAGCGGGCCGCCCAGCGTCAGGGCCACGACGGGCTTGCCTTCGAGGGCGGCGTCACGCTCCGAGGCGAGGACGAACGGGTCCAACTTCTTCAGGGCGGCCGCCTCGTCCGGCTTCCGGGCGGGGGCGCGCGGCGTCGGTTTGTCCGGCGCTCCCCCGCGGGGCAGGACGGCGAGCAAGGTCATGCCGCCGGCGACCAGGCCCAGGAAGAGGACGCCACCGATGGCCCGTTTCATGGCGACCTTGACCCCCATCTCACTTCGTCGTTTCATGCCCACTTTCGCGGTTGCGCCCGGTGACGGAGACGCTACGCTAGTATAGGGGCCTACCCTGCGAGCCTCCCCACACCGGGCGAGAGGGGCCGACCATGCGCCGACTGCTGTTTCTTACCCTTGGGGTCCTGGAACTGGGTAGTGCCATCCTCCTCGTCGCCATCGCCTATCAGCTGCCCGGCTCCGCCGACGTCGAGGACGCCACCGACCGGCTGCTCGCCGTTACCCGCGACGCCGGCGCGCAGGTCCGCGCCCTGCGCGACGACTGCGCCCGGATGCGCCGCCGCCAGCCGGAACTGCTCGCCCTGACGGAGCGGTTGGAAAGGCAAATCCGCCTGGTCGGCGACAACGTCAAGGGCCGATCGCTCGACGCCGAGGGCCTCGCCACCGTCACCGAGGCGCTGGGGCAGGTCGCCGACGGCCTGGACGGCTTCGCCACCGGCCTCGACCCCAAGGGGGTGGCCAACATCGGCAAGGGGCTCGGCGCCACCGCCTCTTACCTGGACGAGAAAATGCTCCCGGCGGCCGCGGCCGCCGCCGCCTCGCTGGAAAAGGCCGGGTCCGGCCTGAAGGCCGACGCCGGCACGCTGGCGAGACTGCTCGACGAGAAGCCGATCGACCTGAAGCGGTTGCGGGCGGTCGTCGAGAGTTTGGCCCGGTTCGAGGAGGGGCTGGACCGGATGTCGAAGGTCGCCCGGGTGGAGAACTTCGAGCAGATGCGCGACGGCGTCAAGGGACTGGAGACGTCGCTGGACGCCGGCGCCGGGCAGGTCGATCGCATGGGGACGTTCAAGCTGCCGCAGGTCAGTCTCAGGGGGTTCATGCCGTCGGTGACCGAGAAGCCGTTCTGGCCCGACGCCAAGACCGTGGCCGACGGCATGCGCAAGGCCGCCAAGGGCGCCGGCGCGGCGGGCCGGGAGATGGAGGCGTTCAACAAGGAGCTGCCGAGGTTTCAGGCCTCGGTCGTTCAGAGCCGGAAGGTGGTCACCGCCCTGCGCGAGTCGCTGGCGCGGGCGGTGGCGAACGAGGAGAAGGTCGAGCCGGTACTGTTGCGCCTGCCGAGGCACCTGGCCCGGCTGGCCGACGACCTTCCGCGGCTGACCGCGGAGCTGGCCCGGGTGCTCCGCGACACCGAAAAGCTGAAGGAGATCGCGGCCGCCATGCGCCAGGCGGAGAAGGGGATCGACGCCGCGGTAACCCGTTGGCCCGAGATGCGGTCGAGCCTGGCCCGGTCGGCCGACCTGCTCCGGCAGACGCGCAAGCAGCTGCGCGTGGCGCTGGGGCACCGCGACCAGTACGAGGAGATGCTCCAGCAGACGGTGCGGCTGACGACGATGTTCGCCGAGGCGCTGCCGGTGCTGCTGCGGCAGCTGGAGGACGGCCTGTCGCGCCAGGAGGGGTCGCTGGGAGGCCTGGGTGACAGCATCGATCAGGTCGGCGAGGCGGTCGCGCCGGCGGGGCGGTCGGCGGCTCTCCTCCTGGTCACGACCCGCATGTTGCTGGCCCTGGTGGCAGTCATGGTCGGCCTGCACGCCGCCTACGTGCTCGTCGGGGCGGCCATCCCCCGGCTGGTCGAGAAGCCCCGTTGACATCGCCCGCCGGCGCCGGGAGACTAGAGTAACCCGGGCGCTGTGCCTGTTGATGCGGCCACGAGAGATCTCTTGGTATGTCCGCGAAGCTCCAGGTCGTCGTCGGCCCCGACCGCGGGCGGACTTTCGCCGTCGCCCCGAACGGGACGCTGAACATCGGCCGCAGCCACACGACCGACACGCAACTGACCGACGCCGCGGTGTCGAGGCTGCACTGCCGGATCGAGTTCGACGGCCACACGGCGGTGCTGTACAACGTTAGCGCGAAGGGGACGAGGGTGAACGGCGCCCCGGCGGCACAGCTCGAGCTGCGCCACGGGGACCTGGTCCGCATCGGCGACACCGAGCTGCGCTTCGCCCTGGCCTCGCTGTCCGACGCCGAGACACTGCTCCACCCCGCCGCGCTGGACTCCCAGCTCGACGCCCCGGGCAAGGGCGAGCCGGCCGGGGCGTGACCGGGCCGACCTGCCAAGGCAAAGTCGTAAGATGGCTGCGAGGACGCCCCGCCCGCTCGCGCCGGAATCGACACCTATGGCACGCTACCTGATCGGCATTGACCTTGGGACGACGAACAGCGCCCTGGCCTACCTCGACACCCACCACCCCCCCCGCCCCGACGGCCGCGTCGACATCCGCGCCTTCCCCGTGCCGCAACTGGTCGCCCCCGGCGAGGTCAAGGACCGGGCACTGCTGCCGTCGTTCCTCTACCTGCCCGGCCAGCACGACCTTCCCGCCGGCGCCACCGCCCTGCCGTGGGACGCCGGCCGCACGTACACCGTCGGCGAATTCGCCCGCAACCACGGGGGCAAGGTGCCCGGCCGGCTCGTCGCCTCCGCCAAGTCGTGGCTGTGTCACCCGGGCGTCGATCGCACCGCCCCGCTGTTGCCCTGGAGTGCCCCGCCCGACGTGCCGCGCCTCTCCCCCGTCGAGGCCTCGACCCGCTACCTGCGCCACTTCGTCGAGGCCTGGAACCACGTCATGGCGAAGACCAACCCGGAATACCGCCTGGAGAAGCAGGCCGTCGTCCTGACCGTGCCTGCGTCGTTCGACGACGTCGCCCGTACGCTGACGATTGAGGCCGCGACCAAGGCCGGGCTGGAGAGCGTGGCGCTGCTAGAGGAGCCGCAAGCGGCGTTCTACTGCTGGCTGGCGACGCACCCGCCACGCGAGCTGACGCGGTTGAAGCCAGGCTCGCACTGCCTGGTCGTGGACGTCGGCGGCGGCACCACCGACTTCAGCCTGATCGAGGCCGTCGCCGACAGGGGCGAGCTGGGCTTCGTCCGCCAGGCGGTCGGCGACCACCTGCTGCTCGGCGGCGACAACATGGACCTGGCGCTGGCGAAGTTCGTCGAGGGCAAGCTACCGCAGGCCGGCCGACTCGACGCCACCCAGTACGCCCTGTTGACGCAAGCGTGCCGCGCCGCCAAGGAAGCGCTGCTCTCGCCGTCGCCGCCGGCCCAGCAGACGGTCACGGTGGTCGGCCGGGGCCGGTCCGTCATCGGCGGCACGCTGCACGCCTCGATCACCCCGGACGACGTGCGGCAGGTGATCTTCGACGGCTTCTTCCCTGCCGCCACGGCGATCGACCGGGGCGGCAAGGCGGCCCGCACCGGCCTGCACGAGATGGGCCTGCCCTACGTCAGCGACGCGGCGATCACCCGCCACCTCGCCTCGTTCATATACCCCCTGCAGGGCGGGGCCGGGCCGGGCCGCGGTCCCGACGCGATCCTGTTCAACGGAGGCGTCTTCACCCCGCAACCGCTCCGCGACCGGCTGCTTGAGGTGATGCGCGGCTGGTACGGCTTGACGTGGGATCCGTTGGTATTGACCAACCCGTCGCTCGACCTGGCCGTCGCGCTGGGGGCGGCGTTCTACGGCTGGCTGCGACACACCGGGGGCAAGCGCATCGGCGGCGGCGTGCCGCGCTCTTACTACGTCGCCGTCGGCGGCGCGGCGGCCGGGGAGAACGAGGTCACCGCCGTCTGCGTCGTGCCGCAGCACCTGGAGGAGGGGCAGGAAGTCGCGCTGCCGAGGCCCGAACTGGAGTTGGCCCTGGGGCAGCCGGTGATGTTCCCGCTGTACACGTCCACGGTGCGCGGCGAGGACAGGCCCGGCGACGTCGTTAAGCTGTCCAAGGGCGAGGTGATGACGCTGCCGCCGCTGCACACCGTCCTCCGCGGCGGGAAGCGGTCGGGCACCAAGAGCGTGCCGGTCACGCTGGCCTCCCGGCTGTCGGCGATCGGGACGATGGAGCTGTACTGCGTCGCCAGGGAGGGCGGCAACCGCTGGAAGCTCGAGTTCAACATCCGCGAGCTGGTCAAGGAGTCGCTGCCGCGCGACGAGGTCGGCGAGCAGACCGCCGTCACCGAGGTCTGGCTCGAGCCGCAGGTCGAGGCGGCGGGTGCGGCGATCCGCGGGTGTTATCAAGGCGGCTCGCCGACGCCGCAGGAGCTGCCCCGGGCGCTAGAGGCCGCCTTGGAGGCGTCGCGGGGCGAGTGGCCGACGGGCCTGTGCCGCCGGCTGTGGGACTTCCTCACCGAGGTCGCCGAGCAGCGCCGGTCGTCACCGGCCCACCTGACGCGCTGGTACAACCTGGTCGGCCACTGCCTGCGGCCCGGGTTCGGCGACGCGCTCGACCGGCACCGGGTCGAACAGCTGTGGAAGATGCTGGCGACGCCCCCTCGCACCCAGGGGGTGGTGGTGCGGGTGCCGGAGGGCGGGGCGGACTACTGGATCATGTGGCGGCGCGCCGGCGGCGGGCTCAACGGGGCGCTCCAGCAAGCCCTGTTCGACCGGATGCGGCCGATCCTGTTGCCGGTGAAGGGCAAGCAGGTCATCCGGCCCAACGCCAACGAACTCGCCGAGATGTGGCGCGCCGCCGCCAGCCTGGAGCGGCTGCCGACGCAGCACAAGGAGGCGCTCGGCGCGGCCCTCCTCAAGCCGCTGTCGCGCTCGCCGGTGGCGACCTACGGCTTCTGGGCGCTGACCCGGCTGGGGGCGAGAAGTCTCCTGTACGGGCCGCTCAACACCGTGGTGCACCACCAGGTCGTCGAGGGCTGGCTCGACGCGATCCTGCCGTTCTCGCCCGGTAACGACAGCGAGCGGCTGGCGTGGGCGTTCTGCCTGTCGCAACTGGCCCGCCGCACCGGCCAGCGCGCCCTGGACGTGGACGACACCCACCAGCACCGCGTGCTGGAGGTGCTGCGCGGCCAGGCCGTGCCCCCGCACTGGGTCACGATGGTCGAGCAGGTGACCGAGCTGGACCGCGAGGAGCAGGGCCAGATGCTCGGCGACGCGCTGCCGATCGGGCTGCGGCTGGCGGTGGCGGAAGGGTAACGGAGGAGCGAGGGGGCTTTCCCCCGCCGTCCAGACCGCCGGGACAAGCCCGGCGCCTCGCCACCTCTCCACGAAGGGGTCTCCCACATGCGACTCGCGCTCCTGGCGCTGTGCTGGGCCGCCACCCTCTCTCCCGCGGCGGAGGCGAAATGGCCCAACGTCCTGTTCATCGCCGTGGACGACCTCAACACGGCGCTGGGCTGCTACGGCCACCCCGTCGCCCTGTCGCCGAACATCGACCGGCTGGCGAAGAAGGGTGTCCGCTTCGACCGGGCCTATTGCCAGTACCCGCTGTGCAACCCGACGCGCGCCTCGCTGATGACCGGCCGCCGGCCCGACGTGACCAAGGTGCTGGACAACACGGTCAACTTCCGCAAGGCCCTGCCCGACGCGCTGACCCTTTCGCAGTACGTCCACGAGAAGGGCGGCTACGAGGCGGTGCGGGTCGGCAAGATCTACCACTACGGCGTGCCTGCCCAGATCGGCACCGACGGCCTCGACGACGAGCCGTCCTGGCAGCGGACCGTCAACCCCAGGGGCCGCGACAAGGAGGTCGAGGACAAGGTCATCAACCACACCGGCAAGCCCGGCGGCCGGCTCGGCGCCGCGCTGTGCTACTACATGGACGAGAGCGGCCAGCCGCACACCGACGAGAAGATCGCCACCGAGGCGATCCGCGTCCTCCGCGAGAGGCCCGAGGCGCCGCTGTTCCTCGCCGTCGGCTTCTTCCGCCCGCACGTCCCCTGGGTGGCGCCGAAGCACTTCTTCGACTTGTACCAGCTCGACAAAGTCCGCCTCGCCGGCGGCCCGCCCAATGACCGCGACGACATTCCGCCCGCGGCGCTGATGAGCGTGCCGAGGCCGAATTACGGCCTCAGCGAGAGGCAGCAAGCGCGAGTGCCTCCGAGCCTACCACGCCAGCACGTCGTTCCTCGACGCCCAGGTCGGTCGGCTGCTGGACGAGCTGGACCGGCAGAAGGCCTGGGATAACACAATCGTCGTCTTCTGGGGCGACCACGGCTGGCACCTCGGCGAGCACGGGCTCTGGCAGAAGATGAGCCTGTTCGAGGAGTCCGCCCGCGTGCCGTTGATCGTTTACGCACCGGGTCTGAAGGCCGGCGGGAAGAGTTGCCACCGTGTCGTGGAGCTTCTGGATCTTTACCCGACCATTGCCGAACTCTGCGGGTGCGGCGTGCCGCGGGGGCTTGACGGCGTCAGCCTGAAGCGGCAGCTCGACGACCCGACGCTGCCGACCAAGGAGGCGGCGTACACCCAGGTCCGCCGGGCGGGTGGGCCGAAAAAGGGCGAACCGTTCTCCGGCTACAGCGCCCGCACCGAGCGGTGGCGCTATACCGAGTGGGACGGCGGCAGGCGCGGCCAGGAACTGTACGACCACGACGCCGACCCGAAGGAGTACGCCAACCTGGCGATGGACGCCGGGCACGCCGAGACGGTGAAGCGGATGCGGGCGCTGCTGGCCAAGGTGCGGAAGTAGGTCGTCGCTACGGCCGGCGGTCGGCTCGGGCCGCCTCCTCCAGCGAGATCAGGCCGTCGCCGTCACGGTCGAGCTTGTCGAACTGAGCCCGGCTGCCGAGCCACTCCTTGCGCGACACGTCACCGTCGCCGTTGCGGTCCATCTTGCGGAACCACAGCGGCCCTCGCGGCGGCACGCGGCCCAGCGCCGGCGGGGCGTCCTGCTCGACGCGCGGCGCCCCGAGGCCGACGGTCACCCGGTAGACGTACGGCAGCGACATCGGGTCGAGGTGGCCGCCCCGGCACCAGGGCCTGACCCGGTCCCACGCCTCGGCCACCTCGCGGACCCCGAGCCGGCCGTCGCCGTCCTGGTCGAGCAGGCGAAACAGCGACCGGCTCTGGCTCTCGACCCGCAGCGCCGGGACCTGGCCCTGAACCGCGGCCATCAGGTCCCAGAACTCCGTGAACTCCTGTGCGGTCACCCTCCCGTCGCCGTCCACGTCTGCAAGGCGGAGCCAGGCGACGTAGGCGAACGGCGGGCGGTAGACTTCCCCCCGGTCGAGGTAGCCGTTGGAGTCGGTGTCGAGCCGCCGGAACACCTCCAGGGCCGGCCGCCCACGGGCGGCGGTCCGGTGGTTCGGGGGCGCGGTGCGAGACAGGTAAAAGACCCAGTCGCCGACGGAGAACGACTCGCCTCGGGCCGTCGTGGTGAATTGAAGCCCGCCAGCCGGTCCGGTCCGGTGCCCTGCCGGCCGGTCCGCCGCGTCGAGCGGGACCTCCACGGCGAGGTCCGGCGGACCGCCCAGCCACGCTTCCAACTCGGAGGCCCGGGGCTTTCCGTAGTGCTCGGTGAGGAGGCGCTTCGCCTCGCCGCCCGGGGCGCCAGGCCTCAGAGAGAGGAACGGCAGCCGGCCGCGCGCCGGCCCGTGGGACGGCCCGGTGAAGCCGATCGGTGGGGGGAAAGAAATGTCGCGGCCCATCGCTCCGCCGGGGAAATGGCGTCGTCGTCGTCGCCGTCGAGGGGTTCGAGGACCGTCCGGGCCGCCCGCAGCCCGCCGGCGACAGGCGGTTGTTCCGGTCGGCGTCGAGCCACCCCCACAGGGCCTCGGCCAGCGGGTCCGGAGGCGGCAGCCAGGACCAGACGGCCTGGATCGGCCCGGCGGCCGTGGAGGCGTAGTACGCTCGCAGGTCTGCCAGGGTGGCATACCTCTTCCCCCCGAGAGGGTGACGAACTCAGGTGCCTTCTCCGGGGTAATCACCACCTTGCCGCCGGACAACTGCCTCCACTGATCGGCGTCGGGGGCGCGGGCGGCCTCGGCGGGCGAAAGCCGGCCGTCGCCGTCCCGGTCGAGGTATGCGAACAGCCGGCCGACCTGGCGGTCCCAGCCCGCGCGGAACGGCCGGCCTTCCACGCTCAGGTGGAAGCGTACCCGGTACGGCCGCTCCGGGCGCAGCAGGACGAGGTCGTGGGCGTCGTCAAGGCCCATCGGCGGGGCGGCGGCCGGTAGCGTGCCGGCCGCCGCCAGAACGATCAGGCCCAGCGCCTGGCGCATCGCGCTCACCCCCGGAGGTCAATCGTCGTTGGGGATGACCTCACCGCCGGCGCGGGTGACCAGCGCCTTGAGCGTGTCCTTGTTGATCGAGTCGCTCAGGAAGCGGACCGAGCCGTCGGCGAACAGGGCATGGCCCCCCTTGCCGAAATGGCGGCTGAGCTGCGGGACGTCCTTGGCCGGGTCGAACGGCACGTCCTCGGGCTTCGTCCACGGCACGTCGTTGCCGGCCTCGACCGCCAGGATGGTGTTCGACGTCCCATCGGTGAACGACGCGATGGTGTTGCCGGTCTTGCCCTCGAACGCGGCCCCCTTGCCGTGGAAGACCTGGTAGTACGTCCCGTACTGGTGCTTCGGGGTCGCGCCGGGAAGCTTGAACACCTGCGGCATCTTCGCCAGCAGCTTCTTGTTGTGCGGGCTGTCCCAGGCCTCGTCCAGCTTGAACTCCCTGTACAGCGCGTCCTGGTCCAGGTACGGCAAGAGGAGCACGCGCCAGCTCAACAGCGCCTTGCCGTCCTTGTCGTAGACCGCCTGCGGCGGGAAGTGGTTGTTGGTGTCGTGGTAGTTGTGCATCGCCAGGCCGATTTGCTTGAGGTGGTTGGCGCTCTCCATGCGCGCCGCCGCGACCCGTACCTTGGCCAGGCTCTCGCCCAGGACCGGACCGAGCGTCTTGTCATCGAGCTTCATCTCGAACGCGGCAGTGACGGCGTCGCCGGCGGGGACGACCTTCGACTTTTCCAGCTCCTTCCCGGCCTGGCGGGCGAGCTTCACCAGCTCCGCCGCCTCGGGCAGCTTGCCGACCTGCTCGGCGAGCTGGTCGATCAGCCGCAGCCCCATCTTCCGCGCCGCCTCCACGGCCCTCGCGCCCGCCTTCGCCTCCCCGGGCCCCGGAAAGGCGAGGCGCAAGGATACCTTGGCGCTTGAGCCGGCATCGACCGTCAGGACGCCGAGCCTCGTCTGGATCAGCGGCTTGAACGGCTCGGCATCGGCGGGCAGCTCGTCGGCGAGCTTCTCCAACGGCTCCGGGATCAATGCGACCACCGCCGCGTGCTTCCCGGCCGCGAGCTTCAGGGCAGGCATCATGGCGGCGTCGGCCTTCACCGGGCCGGCGTCGAGGATCGACTGAATGTCGCCGACCGTACCCTGGACGTAGTGCTTGTCGTCAAGGATCACCACGGCCTTCCGTTCGTTGGCGACGTACTTGTGACCGGCGTGCGTCTTCTCCTCGCCGCCAGGCACGATCGTCGCTAGCAGCTTCGCCCGGTCGAACGACCCCTTAGCCGCGACGAACATCAACGGCTCACCCGGTCCCCCCGGGGCGAACTGGTTGACCACGTACGTGACCCGCTCCGTCGCCGCCGGCGCCAACCCCGTACTCTTCTCGACCCCCTGGGCGATGAAGCTCGCGTCCTTGCCCATCTTGGCACGAATGCCCTTCGCCAGTTCGTGCTCCCACAGGTCTCCCGGGCGGAGAGATACCATTAGGAACGCCTTGCCCGGCACCCGGGCGAGGTCGGCGGGCAGGCCGCCCTTCTCCTCCGCCTCCGCAGGGCCGCGCACCAGTGCCCACGTCGCCCCGACTACCACCAGCACCGCCGCGATTCTGTACATGGATGGCTCTCCTGTCGTCGCCAGGTGATTCCCCACTCGGAAGCCTTCGCCCCTGTTGATCGCACCGACCCTTCGCTCTTATTATGCGGGCCTTCCCACCTTTCGTTTAATAGATGCACCAGAGTATTGGTGTACTAGATACATAGTACACTGATACTCTGGTGCGTCAAGGAGAATCCCGATGCTCGGTCGGGCGGCCGGCATCTTCGGCATCACCGTTAAAGTCTGCCTGTTTCGCGGGTCGATTCCAGACTCACCGGACATAGGGGGGAGTCTGCAATGGGCGAAACGCGCGACCTGCTGGCGAAGATTTCGGCGCTGCGGCAGAGACTGGAGCAGGCTCAAGGGCTGGTGAACGAGGCGCGGACGGCCGCGGCGGCGATCTTGACCGAGGGCAGTCCGCTCGACCAGGCCGTGAAGGCGGCCGGCAACCACGACGTCGCCATGGACGCCGCCTTGCGCGCCGCCGGTGGCGGCGAGCCTGATGCTCAGGTACCCCGCCAGCTCAGCGCGCGGGCCCGTCGGGTGCTGGAGCGCGGCAAGGAACTGCTGGAGCAACTCCGCAGCCTGGCCGGCCTGTTCGCCGAGGGGGGCGAGCCGTCACCGCTTGGCCCGCTCTACCGCGACACGGTGTCGATGATCGACACGGCGCTGCGCACGGTGTCGCTCCTGCCGGACTCGGTCTCGGCCCAGATGCAGCTTTGCCGGGGGCTGGAGGTGACCCTGGAGGAGGTGGCGGCCCGGCTGCGGACGCTGGCCACCGGGACTCAGCGCCAGGTGCGCGAGGCGAAGCAGGTCGAGACCCTAGCGGCGATCCTGTTCACGCTCGACGCCGGGCAGCCGATCGACCTTTCGGGGCTGCACAGGCTGGCCGACGAGGTGCTCGCCGAGGCGAGGTCGTGCGAGCCGCTCCGCTTCCTGGAGGCCCCGTTGGACGACCTGGCCCGTTCAGTCGCCTGCCACAGCCTGACGGCCGCCCGGGTCTTGGCACGGGTCGTGCGCCACGACCCTGAGTTGAGGGCCCAGGCGCGCGACGCCGTCCTCGCGGCCTTGCTCCACGACGTCGGCATGCTGGGCGTGCCGCCGGAGGTGCTGGGCGAGCCGGGGCCGCTAGACCCGGAGTCGCGCCGCGTCCTCGAGGCGCACCCGGTCGTGGGGGCACAGCAGATCGCCGGGCTGCTGCCGGACGCGCCGTGGGTGGCCGAGGCGGTCGGGGCTCACCACGAGCGGCTCGACGGGACCGGCTACCCCGACGGGTTGAAGGGCAATCAGGTGCGCCCGCTGGCCCGCCTGCTGGCGGTCTGCGACACCTACGCGGCGATGTGCTGCGGCCGGCCGCACCGCCCGGCGCGGGCGACCCGGACGGCGCTGGCGGACACCCTGCTGTTGGCGGAGCAGGGGCAGCTGGACAAGGCCCACGCCGAGCACCTCTTGACGCTGTCGTTCTACCCCGTCGGGTCGGTGGTCGAGCTGGCGCACGGGGAGGTCGGCGTGGTAGTGGCGACGCCGGCGGCGCGGGGCGACCTGAACGCGCCGTCCCGGCCTGTTGTCGCGCTATT
Source organism: Gemmataceae bacterium (assembly GCA_046350195.1). Taxonomy (GTDB): domain Bacteria; phylum Planctomycetota; class Planctomycetia; order Gemmatales; family Gemmataceae; genus CALDUY01. The sequence goes on along the minus strand of JAXMAW010000017.1, from coordinate 23,440 downwards.
GACCGACGCGAAGGGCCGGCCGCTGGCCCGGCCGCGCCACCTCGACCTGGCCGAGGCGGAGGGCCACAACATCGTCCGCCCGCTCAGTGGGCCGGAGCGCACGGAGCTGCTGTCGAAGCGGTTCCCCCAGTGGGCGGCGTGATCGCCGCCGCGCGACGCTTCCAGGAAGCGTCGGAGGAGAGTTCGTCAGGGAGACGGAACGAATGTCCCTGCCCAGCGGCTACACGAGGGCGACCCGCCACCCCTGGCCGAGCCTGCTGTTCGTGCTGCCCCTGCTGGTGGCCTACGAGGCGGGCGTGTTCTACCTCGGCGGGGCCAACCCCGAGACGATCCGCAACGGGGCCGACCACTGGCTGCGGTGCGCCCTCGGCGTGGTCGGCGTGCAGTTCTTCTGGGTGCCGCCGGCGGTGCTGGCCGTCGCCTTCACCCTCTGGACCGTCAGCCGTTGGGCGGACCGCCCCGGCGACCTCATCAGCGTGCTCAGCGGCATGGTCCTGGAGAGCGTCGCCTTCGCCCTGGGCCTGTGGGCGATGAGCCGGCTGCTCACGCCCGTGCTCCAGCAGGCCGGCATCGAGTTAAACGTCGGCATCGAGGAGCCGGCGTCGTTCGCCGCCACCGAGCCGGCGTTGCGGCAGGTCATCACCTACCTCGGGGCCGGCATCTACGAGGAGGCGGTCTTCCGCCTGTCCCTGTTCACGGTCCTGGTCACCGTGCTGCGCGTCCTGGACGTGTCCCGCCTCCTCGCCGTCGCCCTGGCCGCGGCCGGCTCGGCGGTACTCTTCTCGGTGGCGCACCACGTCGGGCCGTACGGGCAGCCCTACTCCAACTACCTCTTCCTGTTCCGCCTGCTCGCCGGCGTCTACTTCGCGCTGCTGTACGAGCTGCGCGGCTTCGGCATCGCGGTCGGCTCGCACGCCTGCTACAACGTCATGGTCAGCGTCGGCTGACGGCCGGCGATCCGTATACTGCACTCCGGGTTACCCTGACCAACCGAAGGAGTGCGACGATGCGTGGCAAGCTGCTGTTGGGCCTGGTGGTGCTGGCGGGAGTCGTGGCGACGTGGACCTCACCGCGGACCCGCGGAGAGGACAAGGACGACGCCGGGCCGATGATCGTCCACAACGTCTTTTTCACGCTCAAGGACGGTAGCGCGGAGAACCGCAAGAAGCTCGTCGAGTCGTGCAAGAAGCTGCTGACCAAGCACGAGGGCGAGGTGTTCTTCGCCGCCGGGCCGCTCGCCGAGGAGTTCAAGGGGTCGTTCAACGACCGCGACTTCGACGTCTGCCTGACGATCGTGTTCAAGAACAAGGCGGCGCACGACAAGTACCAACCGCACGAGCGGCACCAGGCGTTCATCAAGGAGAACAAGGAGTCATTCAAGAGCGTGCGCGTCTTCGACTCGCTGTCGGAGAAATGACGCCTGTTGGCTCGGCTTGATTCCGCCAGCCCCTCCGGGTATACCCGCGCGGTGACCCCGGAAGGGCCCGGCGGAGACTTCGGTCATGGAAGACTTCGATTCGCTGGTCGTCGGCGGCGGGTTGCTCGGCTGCATGGTCGCGGCCCACCTGGCCAAGTTCGGAGGCCGTGTCCTCCTCGTCGAGAAGGGGCCGGCGCTACTGGGCCGTGGCTCGCTGGCCGACCAGGGTCGCCTCCACCTGGCGTTCCCCCAGGCCACTGATGCGGCTCGGCGCGCCCGCCACAACCTTCAGCGCTTCACCGACGAGTTCCGTGACTGTGTTGCCGAAGGCCACGCCTCGTTCCATGCCGTCTGTCGGTCCGCGAAGGTCACCGCGGGTCAGATCGACGCCCTCTACCGGCAGGTCGGGGTCTCGGTCAAGTTGGCCCCCGAGCCGGTGCGTCGCCTGTTCGACCCCGCCCACATCGAGGCGGTCTTCCTCGTCGAAGAGGTGGTCATCGATGTGGCCAGGCTACGGCATCAAATGGAAGACCGGCTCGCCGCGGCCGGCGCCGAGGTGCGCCTGGCCACGTCCGCCCAGGAGGTCAAGCCGCTCCCGGGCGGATCGTTGCGCGTCCAACTCCCAGGCGGGGCGGTCCGGGCGCGGCAGGTGTTCAACTGCGCCGGCTCGCGGCTCAACGAATTCCAGCACCGGTCAGGCCTGCCGCCGCTGCCGTTGCGGCACGAACTCACCGAGGTGGTGTACGTCGATGGGCCGCCCCAGCTCCAGCACTCCGGGATGGTGATCCACGGGGGGCCGTCCTTCTCGCTGACGCCGTCGCCTTCGACGACGCATCTCGCCTTCCAACAGGCGAGGTTCGCGGCGCACGCGGCCTGGGCCGACCTGGGGCCCGAAGGGCCGGCGGCCGACGAGGTCCTCGCCCGGGTTGCCCATCAGACGGGGTTCGAGCGGATGCGCCGCGAGGCCGGCCGGTTCGTGCCGTGCCTCGGCGACCTTCGCTACCGGCGGTCAGTCTGGGAGGTGAAGGCGTCACCGACGGACGCCGACGCCCCATTCGTGCTCCGCGCCCACGCCGGCTGCCGAAACCTGCACGCCGTCCTTGGTTCGAGGATCGACGGCGTCTTCGACGCCCTGGACTGCGTCGATCGGCTGCTAGGCGAGCGCTCACGGGCAGCCGCCTGACTCCGCTTCCTTCGACTGCTCCAACTTCTCCAGTGGCCGAGGTCCGTCCGTGCAGTACGTCCCGCCCCCGCCCTGGTAACGGCGCCCGTGCCACCAGCCGAGGGCCCCCTTCGACGGCCAACAAAGGCCGGAGTAGTCCCAGCCCCAGGTGCCCTCGTCAGGGGCCGGGGCGTCGGCCTTGTTGCACGAGCACGGCGGCGCGCCGCCGCCGACGGGGTAGCCGACGTACCGCCCGGTGTCGGACGGCTTGGCGCACGGCGACACCTCAGACGGGCAACCGGCCCGGCGCTCGTCCTTGTGCTCTGGGGCGGGCAGGCACTTGCAGCCGGCGAGCGCGAGCACAATGGCCAACAACCCGCACAAGGGGCAAGTGGCCCTGGCGAGCCGCGCACGAAGTAAGCGAGTAGTCGGCCGCCAGCCTCCCGGCTTGACACTTTGGCTGAGGAGGCGGCTCCGCATTACGTTCATTTCGCGCGGCTCGCCATGTCATCGGATGCCGCCCTCCGGGTTGCGGTTGTACTTGTGGTACGGCACGCGGACGCCGAGGACGAACCGGTTGTCGATGTGAATGCCGTCCGGCGCCGCAAGGTCGGCCGCCGCCGCGACCGTGACCACGTCGTCCTGATCGACGCCGTCGCCGGAGACGCCGAACCCGCCGATCAGCACCTCGCCGCGGAACAGTGTCTCCGAGCCGGGGAAGAAGACGACGCCGTTCTGGTTCTTCCGGTTCAGCGGGTCGCGGAAGTTCGTGCCGGGGTGGAAGGCGTCGTACCCCTGCACGCTCTGGTAGGCGCTGGCCGGCAGCGGCGGGCCGACGTTCAGGCCCGTTCGCGGATCGACGCCGCCGTCGTTGAGGATCGAGAACGGTCCCGGAGGCGAGCCGTCGATCCCCTCGGGGTAGCGTGGCAGGGTGACGTAGCGGAACGAGCGTGCCGTCAGCGCCGTTCCAAGGGGTACGCCGGGAAGCTGGTCCTCCGCCTGGAGCCGGGCGCTGGAGTAGTACGCCACGTTGCGGGCCTTGGCGACGGCGACGTCGAGGGAAAACACCGTCGCGTCGGGCATGCGGTACAGGCCGACGATTTCGCCGCCCTGGTCGCTGACGGCGAAGACCATGCGCGTGGTGCTGTTCAGCGGCAGCCGGATGGCGGCGCGGGTCTCGTTGGCCTGGGCGATGCCCCGCTCGATGACGGTCCTCACCTCGTCCGCCGTGACGCCGACGCCGTCCTTGGGCAGGACCAGCCAGCCATCGGGAACCGGCAGTCCGGCCTGGAGCGTGGCGGGCGTGGTCCCGGCCGTCACCGGCAGGTCCACGCCGCTGTTCGGGTCGCCTCGGTTGACGCCCGGCAGCGTGCTGGCGAACGTGAGCAGGTTGCCCGGCCCGGCCCGGCCGCCCGGCCCGACAATGTCTAGCGTGATGCCGACCAGGTCGATGCGCTGTTGCTCCGGCGTCAGTGGGAACGTGATGCCGTCCACCGGGGGGATGCCGTTGATCGCCCCGACGCCCGCTCCGACCGCCGGCGCCCCGCCGACCGCGGCGAAGGCCATGTACTCCGCCTCGTAGGACCGGTCGGGCTTCGACGGGTCGTGACCGACGCTGAGCGCCGAGTTCTCCTCGTTGGCGAAGCCGGTCGAGCCGGGGAAGAACACGCCGAGCCCGCCGACCAGCTCGCCGCCCTTGTAGATGGGGATGCCGCCCGGCAGCGTGGCGATGCCGCGGCCGACGGCGCTGGGGTTCTCCCCCGTGATGACGCCGTAGGAATCCGGTGCGTACAGGGTGACTCCGGGGGCCAGCGTGGGGATGTTGAACCGGTTGGGAACCCCGACGGAACTGTCGCGGTTGGTGTGTTCGATCAGGAATAGATCGACCTGCGGGGTGAACGACACGTCCGGAGGGAAGTGGTTCTTGATCCCGATCGGCGCAACGAACCCCGGGCCGGCCAGGGTGGAACTCTGGTCGGGGATGCTCGGGTTCGACTCGATCTCGCGCTGGGTCATCGTGGACTGGCTGATGAACTGCACCGTCCGCGACGTCAGTGGGGCCTGGTTGTTCGCGAAGAACGCCCCCGTCCGCGCCTTCGCCAGCGCCCCGTCCACCGCGAAGATCTTCAAACTCTGGTTCGCGGCGAAGTCATCGACGAGGTCCCGCTCCGCCCGGACGCCGAGCACCCGCCCGTTGCGGTCCACGACGCTGATGACGGCGTCGTTGCTGGCCGTCGCGGCGGCGGCGCGCTGGAGCAAGGCTTCCACGTCCGCGGTGGTCAGCTGCGAGTCAACCGCCGGCGGCGGGGCCGGCACGGGTAGCGCCGCGCGGACCGTGTCCATCTCTCCGGGGATGACCGTGTCGAGCGGCTTCACGTTGAACAGTAGGTTGTCACCACCGTCGGGGTCGAACGTCGTCGCCCCGGGGCCGGCCTGTAGCTTGTCGTCACCCGTCCCTCCGACGAGGGCCGTGTCGCCGCCGCCGCCCTTGAGGATGTCGCTACCCTCGTCCCCGCGGATCGTCGCGGGCCACCTCACCTGCCGATCGACCGCCAGCACGTCACGGCCGCCGCCGCCCTCGACGACAACGCTGCCCACAGCTCCAGCGTCGAAGCGGCCGATCTCGGAGGCGAACGAGCGCACAACCAACTCATTGGTCCGCTCGTCCAGCGACACCCTGAGGTTGTCGCGCTCGGGCGTGCCGGCGACGGTCAGGGTGCCGGCGACCAGCGACGCCGTCGCCGGGACGTTGCGGGGCTCCAGAGGCTCGACCCCCGGCCGCGCCGATCGTCGTGGGTTCCCCAGCATCCCTGCCCTCCCCACACCTGGCCCCGCCCGGGGGCGATCCTCCTCCCGATACAATCGGCACACTCGGCCACGACAATCCACCCGTCCCGGGAATCGGAGGAAAATCATTGAAGTTCGGGCAACCGACACACCCCTCATAATCGTTCAAGTCCGCCCAGCTTAACGGACGATGGAGCACCCTGAGGGGGACGCTGCGCATGGCGAATCGCCTCGCCCACCAACTCGGCGTGCTCGGCCTGCTGGCGGCGCTGGCGGCGCCGGCGCTCGCGCAGGGGCCGCCGGGCAGCGGCTTCGTCCCGCTCGACCGTCCGCTGGACCCACCCCCCACTCCGGCCGAGCCATTCGACCTCTACGCCTCAGCCGACCACTTCGTGGTGCCGCGCGACCCGCCGCCGGGCTTCACCGGGCGGTCGAGCGTGCTGCCGACCACCATCCAGACCGATGCCCACTTCGTCCCGGTCGAGGACCGCTGGCGGCTGGGCTTCCCCGCGTGGGACCGCTACGGCAAGGGCCACCCGTTCCTCGACGACTACCCCTACGACGTCGGTGCCTGGTACAACCCGTACAAGCAGAACGTCCTCAAGGGCGACTACCCGATCCTCGGGCAGAACACCTTCCTCGACCTGACCGTCACCAACTTCATGCTGGCCGAGCCGCGGCAGGTCCCGACCGGGACGACGCCGTTCGAGAGCACGGCCAACCCGCACCAGTTCGAGTTCTTCGGCAGCCCCAACCAGTTCGTCTACCTCAACTTCACCTCGGTGAGCGTGGACCTGTTCCACGGCGACGCCTCGTTCAAGCCGATTGACTGGCGGGTCAAGGTGACGCCGGTCTTCAACAGCAACAACATCGCCGTGGACGAGCTGGCGGTCATCAACCCCGACGTCCGCAAGGGGGTCCAGCGCGAGCGGACGTTCCTCGCGCTTCAAGAGTGGTTCGTCGAGGCGAAGCTCGCCGACCTCAGCCCGCACTACGACTTCCTGTCGGCGCGGGTCGGCTCGCAGTTCTTCGTCAGCGACTTCCGCGGCTTCCTGTTCAGCGACACCAACCGGGCGGTCCGACTGTTCGGCTCCCTGGAAAGCAACCGCGACCAGTTCAACCTTGCAATCTTCTCGCAGCAGGAGAAGGACACCAACAGCGGCCTGAACAGCTTCAACGACACCCGCGGCCAGCAGGTCGTCGTCGCCAACTTCTACCGCCAGGACTTCGTCTGGCCCGGCTACACGGCGCAGGTGAGCTTCCTCTACAACCACGACGCGCCGACGTTCCACTTCGACCGCAACAACTTCCTGGTCCGCCCCGACCCCGTCGGCGTTTTCCAGCCGCACGAGCTGAACGTCTTCTACCTGGGCTTCAACGGCGACGGCCACATCAACCGGGTCAACGTCTCGCACGCCTTTTACTGGGCGGTGGGCCACGACTCGCTCAACCCGCTGGCGAACACGCCGCAGGACATCTCGGCGTTCATGGGCGCCGTCGAGTTGTCCTACGACCGCGACTACGCCCGGTTCCGCACGTCGTACTTCTACTCGTCCGGCGACCGCGACCCGAACAACCGGGTCGCCGGCGGGTTCGACTCCATCCTCGACGCGCCGAACTTCGCCGGCACGTTCTTCAGCTACTGGGGCCGGCAGCGGATCAACCTGTTCGGCGTGGGGCTGAAGCAGAACCTGAGCCTGATCCCCGACCTGCGGTCGAGCAAGACGCAGGGCCAGAGCAACTTCGTCAACCCCGGCCTTCACCTGTTCAACCTCGGCTTCGACCTCGACCTGACGCCGAAGTTGAGGATGATCAGCAACGCCAACTTCCTCTGGTTCGACCAGACGGCGCCTCTGGAGGTGTTCCTCTTCCAGGGCGCGATCGACCAGTTCGTCGGCGCCGACCTGAGCGTCGGCTTCGAGTACCGGCCGCTGTTGAACAACAACGTGCTGATGCTGTTCGGCGTGGCGACGCTGATCCCCGGCCAGGGGTTCCGCGACCTGTACGACCGGCTCGACCACAAAGCCACGGCGTTGGTCTCCGGCTTCGCGCAGATGGCGCTGACGTTTTAGCCCGCCTCGACGACGAGTTCTCCCGCTGCCAAGCGTACCGCGGTCAGGTTGACGCGCAGCTCGACCCCTTGCTCGGCGGCCACGGCGGGCAGGTCGATCTGCACCGTCTCCTGCTCGACGCGGACGCCTGCCTGACCCTCGACGGCGTCGCGGAGCATGCGCAACAGCGCCCCGCGGAGGATGCCCGCCGGCAGGCCGGCCACCTTGACCGCGTCCAGCTTCGCCTGCACGGTTGGCCCGGACGCCGTCAGGCCCCACACCGTCTCGAACGGCACCTTGAAGCCGAACCCGGTGGCGTACTCCCCTTGCAGCTTGACGCCCTCGGGGAGCAGGGCCGCCTGGAGGCCCTCGACCCCTTCCTGGCCGGCCAGGCGCTCCTTGAGTGCTGCGGCGAGGTCGGCCTCGGTGATGAGCAGTTTCAGAGCCTGAATCTCCATCACGCCCCTTTCACGCACCCGGCCCCTGTGCGGCTTGGCTGTGCAGGTCGAACTCCAGGGTGAACCACGGCACGGCGCCGCGCACCATCTCGACGACCGCGACGGCCGGCGGGCCGCCCCCCTCTTCCGCCGCCAGCTCGAAGGGGCTGCCGGCGGACACGGTCGCGTACCCGGCGGGCCGGCGATCGACGACGAGGTAAAGTTCTAGCAGCCCGTCGGCATGGCCGGCCACCTCCCCGGTGGCGACCAACCTCCCTGCCTCTCGACGCACGCTCACCCCCCGCAGGAACGCCGTTGCTCGCACCTCCAGAGCCACCTCGCCGACTAGCCCTCCGCCAGGGCCACCCTCGACCTCGACGGCCAGGTCGTTGCGCGGCCGCAGCCGCGCGGTCACCTCGAACTCGCCACCCCCCTCCAGGGGACCGAGTTCCGCGCCGTTCAGAGTAACGCTCGCGCGGTCGGCGACCCGGTCGAAGGTCAGCCAGACGCGCTCGAACTCGTCGAGACGGCCGGGGTAGCCGAAGTGACGCCGGTAGCGGGCGCGGCCGGCGAAGTCGCCCCAAGACCCCGGCATCGTCACGCGGCACGGCGGCTCGCCGGGCGACTCGAACTCCCACGGCCCGCGAAGCCGGATGCGGTGCGGATACGTCAACGCCCCTCCGAAATCTCAAACGCGTTCGATATTTGGGTTAGTTATTCCCACCCCGTCAGGATACGCGGCCGGGTCCGGCCGACGAGTGGCTCGACTAGCGCACCAGGTCGTACAGGGCCTGGTCGAGGACCTCGCCGTGCTTGATGACGCTATTGCGCAGGATGCCGACCAGGTGGTAGCCCGCCTTCTCCAGCACCCGCCGCGACCCCGCGTTTCGGGCGAACGGAAGGGCGTACAACCTCGTCAGCGCGAACTCGTCGAACGCGAACCGGCTGAACGCGACGAGCGCCGCCGTGGCCAGGCCGCAGCCCCAGACGGCCTCGCCCAGCCAGTAGCCGACCTCCGCCGAGACGCGCTCGACGTCCTGGTTCAGCTGAACGCCGATGCCGCCGACCAGCTCGCCGGCGTGCTCGATGACGAAGGCGGTTTCCGGGCGCATCGTCAGCGCCACCTTCAACCACCCCTCGCCGGCCTGGCGGGTGTACGGGTGGGGAAAGCGGTCGCGCAGGTTGTCGGCGACCTTCGGGTTGTCGGCGTGGCGCAGCAGCGCGTCGAGGTCGTCGGCGCGCCAGGAACGAACCGCACAGGGGCCGCAGTCGAGGTGCATGGTCCACCCTCCGTTATCGGTTCAGATTAGCAAGCCCGAGTCGTCGCGTTTTCCTGCCGACACGGACTTCGCGCCTCAATTCGGCACGCCCGCTGCTTGCCTGCCCCGGCGAACGGGGTTTACAATTCAATCGCGTCGCCGCGCACCGTGAGGAGAGGGCCTCGCCATGTCGATGACCACGCCGCTTCCGCCCGCCCTGCACCGGCGCCTCGCCGGCGTCGCCCGCCGGGTCCGCCGGATGCGCCTGGTGCGCGGCGCCAGCCTTCTGGTGCTGGCCCTCGCCGGGCTGGCCGGCGGCGCCTTCCTCGCCGACTACCTGACCCGCGAGTCTTTGCCCGGGCTCGCGCGGGGCGCGGCCCTGGCGGCCTGGCTCGGCCTGGGCTCGTTGCTACTCCTCGGCCTGGCGCGGCGGCTGCTACGCCCGCTCGACGCGGCCGACCTGGCTGCCGTCATCGAGAAAAGGTATCCCGAGCTGGGCGAGCGGCTGACGTCGTCGGTCGAGCTGTGCCGCAGCGCCGACGTCGGCAGTGGCTCGCCGGAGCTGATCGCGCTTCTAGTCCAGGAGGCCGAGGCGCGCACGGGCAAGCTCGACCTCGCCGCGGCCGTGTCCGGCCGCTCGACAGGACTGCTGACCGGCCTCGCCGCCGCGACCCTGGCCGCCACCCTCGCCCCCGCCGCCTTAGCCCCGGCCAAGTATGGCCGGCTGGCTCAGCGGTTCTTCGCACCCTGGCAAACGCTCGCGCCGCTGCCCGAGTACGCCTTCGACGTCGAGCCTGGCGACGCCCATGCCGCTCGCGGTCGGCCCGCGACGATCACCGCCCGGCTCACCCCGCGCGACGACCTTGAACTGCCACGTAAGGCGACGCTCCTCGTCGTCGGGGAAGGGGGCACGGCCAAGCACGACATGACCCCCGACGCCAACGAGCCGGCCCGCTACGCCGCCACCTTCCGCGTGCCCGGCGACGTCCGCTACCGGGTGCTGGCCGGCACCGCCGGCAGCGTCGAGTACGAACTGTCCGCCGTTACCCCGGTCGATCTCGCGGCCGACAGCCCGAGCGTAATGGTGACGCCACCCGCCTATGCCGCCAGCGTCGTCGATGCCGAGACGGTGACCGGCATGGTGGACCTCGCCTGCCTGCAACACAGCGACGTCACCCTGAAGGTGCGCTTCACCCGCCCCGCCGTCGCCGCAACCCTGGAGTGGACCGCCAGCGGAGAAAAGCCGTCACTCACCCCGTTGAAACTCTCTGACGACCGAATGTCCGCCGAGTACAGCTTCCGCGCCGCCAAGTCGGGGGCGTACCGGCTCCTGCTCGATGCCGAGCACGGCGTCCGCACCGAGCGCGACGGCGGCGCGGTCACCGTTCGGCCCGATCAGGTGCCGGCGGTGCTGAAGTTCACCGGCCCCGAGGGCGTGCCGGCGGCACGACCCTACGACCGCGTGCCCCTGGAGGCCCGCCTGGCGGACGACATCGCCGTCGCCGGCGCCGACCTGGAGTACCGGATCAATGACGACCAGTCGGTGCGCGAGGAAAGGGTGGCCGTCGAGGTCGCCCGCGAGGCCGTTGCCAAACACACCTTCGCCCTGGCCGGCAAGGTCAAGGCCGGCGACGAGGTCCACTACCGGCTGCGCTACCGCGACAACCTTCCGAAGGAGTTCGGCGGGCCGCACGTCTGCTACCACCCCGCCGACGGCTGGCTGAAGCTGCGCGTCGTCGCCGAGGGCGGCTCGCTGAAGGAGCGCGAGATCCTCGCCCGCCGCGACGCGGTCAACAAGAAGCTCGACGACGTCCTGGCCGACCTCAAGCAGGAGCAGCGCAAGGTCATGGGCGTCAAGGCGGACACCCGCCAGGAGGCCGCCCTGAACGAGCGCGACCTCGACCGGGTCGGCGAGGCGCGGAAGCTCAACCAGCAGTCGGAGAAGGCCCTGCGCGACCTGGCCCGCGAGACGGGCGAGGAGCCCGGTGGCGACAAGCTCGCCCAACAGGCCCGCGACGTGGCCGACAAGGAGATGCGCCGGGCCGACCAGGCACTGCAGAACGCCGCCGAGCGCGACGCCCGGCCGCGCGACCGCGACCAGAAGTTCCAGGACACCGTCGAAGACCTGAACCGGGCCATCGCCAAGGTGGATCAGCTGAAGGACGAGAACGAGAAGGCCGCCAAGGAGCGGTTGGCGCAGGCGAGGGTCGAGTCGCTGGCCGAGCGGCAGAGGCAGCTCGCCGAGAAGGCCGACGAGCTGTCGAAGAAGGGCTCCCCCCCGGAGAGCGAGCAGGTCAAGCGCGACCAGGACGAGGTGGCCCGCGACCTGGAAAAGCTGACCGAGTCGAACCCGGCCCTGAAGCGGGCGCTCGACCAGGCCCGGGCCGAGCAGGCCAAGCAGGCCGCGGAGAAGGCCCGCGAGCTGGCCCAGGCGCAGCGTGACCTGGCGAAGGCGAGCGAGGAGACGGAGAAGAGGCGCGAGGCCGAGAAACTCGCCGAACTGGCCCGGCAACAAGAAGGGCTGGCGAAGAAGGCCGAGGAGTTCGCCAGGGAAACGGCCCGGCAGGCGAGGGCCAACTTCGGCTGGCCGCTCCAGCCGGACGACGCCGGCAAGGCGGCCGCCTCGCTGAAGAAGGGCGAATCCGACAAGGCGGTCCGCGAGCAAACCGCCTCGGCCCGCGAGATGGACCGGTTGGCCAACGAGCTGGAGCGCGGCGCCGAGCAGGCCAAGGACCCAAAGGCGGCGGCTCGGCAGCTGGCCCGGTTGGAAGAGAACCTCGGCCTGAAGCTACGCGACCCGGAGGTCACCCGGAGCGAGGAAAAGTTGCGGGAGCTGAAGCGCGACCAGGAGGCGGTGCGCGAGGCGGCGAGCCGGCTGTCGCTGCCGCCGGGCAACGGCGACTTGCAGGCCGAGAAGCAGAAGGCGACCGAGGGCGCTGGCCCGGGCCGAGGAGGGCTGGGGAAGAAGGACGCCGCGGAGGCCCAGAAGGGCGTTGGTGGAAAAGGCCGCCAGGCGCTGCGCGACCTGTCGGCCAAGATGCCGTCCCTGGAGGAGCGGCGTGCCCAGGCGCGGAAGGACCTGGCCCGGCTGGCGCGGGACCAGGAGGAGGCTTCCAAGTTGGTCCGCGACCTGACGAAGTCGCCGGAGGCGGCCCGGAAACAGGGCGAGGTGGCCAAGGGGCTGGAGAAGCTGGACACCCCCGGCGCCGAGGCCCACCGCGACAAGGCGCGCGAGGCGGCGGCGAAGGCCGAGGAGAGGCTCGCCCAGCGTGACCGGGCCGAGGGCTCGGTCCAGCAGGCGAAGGTGAAGCGCGAGCTGGAGCAGCTGGCGAAGTCGCTGGCCGGGCAGAAGACCGACGACGAGAAGGCCACCGACCTGGCGAGGCGGCAGAAGAACCTGGTCGAGGAGGCGGCGAAGCCGGCGCCGTCGAAGGCGAAGCAGGACGAGATGCGGCGGGCGCAGAAGCAGGTGGCCGACGAGACCAAGCAGCTGGAGGCGAGCGAACTCGGCCGGAGCAAGGCGTTCGCCCAGTACGCGACGAAGAAGGCGGCGGATGAGGCGGCGAAGAACCCGTCCAGCCCGGAGAGCAAGCAGGCGATGGACTACGCCGCCCAGAAGCTCGACGAGCTGGCCCGGAAGATGGGCGGCGAGGAGGCCAAACCCGAGCCGGACAGGGCGTTGCCGAGCAAGGAGCAGGCCGACGCGGCCCGGAAGTTGGCCCAGCAGCAGCGCGACCTGCGTGACGCGGTGCAGCGGTTCGGCGAGCAGATGCGGGCCGAGCGGAAGGCGGATAACGCCAAAAAGAATGACAGCACGGCCGGCAAGGTGAATGGCGAGCAGGCCGAGATCGCCCGGCAGAGCGAGCGGCTGTCGAAGGAGGTGGCGAAGGAACAGGGGGACAATTCGGCCCCGTCACGGACCGCGACCGAGGCGAACCGCTCGGCCGGCGAGGCGTCGAAGAGCCTGGACGCCGGCGCCCTGGAGAAGGCGCGGCAGTCGGGCGAGCAGGCCGCCGAGGGGTTGCGGAAGTTGGCCAACGAGTTGGCGAAGACCCCTCGTGCCGGCGATGCCAAGGGCGACACGCTGGAGCAGGCGCGGAAGCTGGCCCAGCGTCAGGAAGCGGTGAACAAGCAGATGGGGGACGGGCCGAAGGACACGCCGGCCCAGCGCGCCCAGCAGCAGGCGCGGCAGGAGGAGCTGACGCGCCGGGCGGCGGACCTGGGCCGCGAGTTAGAGGAGCTGAGCAAGGCCGCGCCGCAAGGCTCGCGGGCTGACGCGGGCGACGCGGCCCGGTCGGCGCGGCAGGCCGAGACGACGATGCAGGCGGCCAAGGGCCAGGCTCGGATGGGCAACCAGCCCGGCGCCCAGACGCAGCGGGAGATGGCGGCCAAGAGCCTGGACCGGGCGGCCAGGCACGCCGAGCAGGCCGGCAAGTCGGCCGACCCCTCGACGCCGTCGGGGCAGGCCGGCCAGGCGGTGCGCGAGGCGCGCGGCGGGATGGACAAGGCGCGCGAGGCGATGCGGCGCAACCAGCCGGGCGAGGCCGGGTCGTGGATGCAGCAGGCGGCGAAGAGCCTGACCCAGGCGGCCCAGCAGCTGGGCAAGGCGATGGAGCCAACGGCGCCGACGAACCCCGGGCCGACGGGCGCGCCGCCCGGCGGGGCGGTGGACGAGCGGGCCCTGCCGAAGGAGCTGGCCGCGTACAGCGGCAAGCGGTGGGGCGAGCTGCCCGGCGAGGTGCGGACGAAGGTCACCCAGCAGATGAAGGCGCGCTACGGCGACGACTACGCGCGGATGATCAAGCTGTACTTCGAGCAGATCGCGGACACCAGGAAGCGGAAGTAGCCCTCTGAGGTCAACGCCATGACCGCGCCGGGAGCGCCGGGGGACGCGGCCTACCGAGAGTACGCGGGGCTGCTGTTGTGCCGCCACCAGTTGCTCCTCACCGGGCAGGACTCAGCTCCATCGACCGGGGAAGTGGAGCGACGCCTGCTCGACCTGTGGCCGATGCTGACCGAGCAGCACCGGCGCGTGCTCACCGGTGCGGCCTCCGACCTGAACTGGGTGCGGCGTGGTGGCCGGCCGTTGCCGGGAGAAAAGAAGGCGGCGCAGGTGACCGACCAGGATAGGCAGCGCCTCGTCGAGGCGGAGGCCCGGAAGGACTGGCACGCCGTGCTCCACTGCCTCCGCCTCTGCGCCCCCGTGATCAGCACCGAGGACCTCGCCGGCTGCCGGGCGACCGCCTACGCCTTGCTGGGGATGCCGGAGGTTGCGGCCGTCTTTCGCAGGTTCGCCGAGCCAAAGTCCTGGGCGGTAGACATCAGCCTTTCCCCAACCGCTCCTCGAACTCCGCCGCGGCCATCAGCTCCGCCTCGCGGCCGCGGACCATCCGCTCGACCGCCGGCCGGTCCTTGAACCCCGAGGCGGTCACCAGGCAGACGACCACCGCGCCGCGCCGGACCTGGCCGCACGCCGCGGCCTTCAGGGCGCCGGCGACCGAAACGACCCCGGCGGGCTCGCTGAAGATGCCCTCCTCCCGAGCCAGTAGCGACTGCACCCGCCACACCTCCTCGTCGGGGACGACGTGGCCGGTGCCGCCGTTCGCCCGGCAGGCCGCGATCACCTCGTCGCCGTCGATCACGCTGGGCACCTGCAACCCGCTGATCCGCGTCGTACAGGCCACGTCGCGGGCCTTCGAGGCGCTCTGGCGCAACGGAGTGGCGATCGTGTCGTTGCCCTCCGGCTGGACGCACTCGACCGCCGTCGATCGCCCCAGATTCGCGAAGGCCCGCGCCACCGCGAGCACCAGGCCACCGCCGCCGGCCGGGCAGAAGACGTGGTCGATCGGCCCGGCCAGCTGCTCGGCCAACTCGTAGGCCACGGTCTCGACGCCGCTCATGCCGGCGGGGCTGTAGCGGTAGGCGCTGATCTGCGTCGCGGCGTCGGCCTGAGTCCCCCGCTGCCGCACCGCCTCGAAGACGCGCGCCGTCGCCGCCGCGTCGGCGCCGAAGCCCTTCACGCGGTACAGCGTCGCGCCGTAGGCCAGCATCTGGACCAGCTTCTCCGCCGGGGCCGTCTCGACGACGGCGATCGTGCAGGACAGCCCCGCCGCGGCGCAGTACGCCGCCAGAGACGCCCCAGTGTTTCCGCTCGACGTCGCCACGCAGAGCGTCTTGCCCGACGCCACCATGTGCGAGACGGCGGCCGCGGCGAAGCGGTCCTTGTACGAGCCGGTCGGGCTGACGTACTCCAGCTTGAAGTAGAGGTGTTCCAGCCCCAACCGCGACCCGAGCCGCCGCGATTTCACCAGCGGCGTGTCGCCCTCGCCCAGCGAGACTCGGGCCGCCTCGGGGACGTCGATGATCCGGTTCGCGTAGCGCCAGATGCTCATGGTGATGCGGCTCCCTGGTTACAACCCCACCTGCTAGTTTTCGGCCGGGGCCTGGGTAGTGTAAACCCGCGCCGCCCTCGGGCCAAGGACCCACCTGCTGCACTCCGGTCGGCATAAACGACAGAGCCGACCGCCGCGACGTGCAGGGGCAGGTGGCGGCCTTGTTGGGGGTGGACCTGCCATAGCGCCTCGACCGACCTTTCCTCTGTTAGTGGTCGGAGGAATTGGCCGGCCGGGGCACAGGTCCCGGTTGAGGAAGTCTTTTTCCGCCACCATTCAGGAACCAATTCCCAGCCACGGAACCCGAACCGGAAGGCACGCCATGAGAAAAGGCGTTCTCGCGGCCTTGACCGCCCTGTTGGTCAGCCAGGGATTGGCTTTCGCCCTGCAATTTGGCCCCTCCCCGGAGGGCGACCTGGACACGCAGGTCGAGACCGGTGGCGTTTGGGGCTCGGGCGAATACCTGTTGTGGTGGCTCAAGAACGGCCGGGTCCCGCCCCTGGTGACGGCGGGCGGCGACGGCAAGTTGGGCTCGCCGGGCGTGCGGCCGCTGGTCGATACCCTCGGCTTCGACGACGACGCCCGGTCGGGCGGCCGGTTCGCCCTCGGCTACGACTTCGAGGCAGACCCCGCCGTCGGCGTCGCGGCCACGTACTTCTTCCTGGCCGGCCGGCGCTCCGACATCAGTTATTCGTCCGGCGGCGACCCGCCCCTGGCCCAGCCGTTCATCGACGCCGTCACGGGCCATCCCGACGCCAACCAGGTCGCTGTACCGGGGGCCGTCTCGGGTACCGTCACGGTCGCAGCGCGGACGTCGCTGTGGGGGGCCGAGGCCAACCTGTCGGCCGGATTGGTCCGCTCCGACAACTTCCGCCTGACGGCACTCGGCGGCTTCCGCTTCCTGAGGCTCGAAGACGAGGTCACGTCTACCGAGCAGTTCCTGGTGTCCCCCAGCCTGCCCCAATTCGGCGGCGGTAACCGGGCCATCCTCGGGGACGGGTTCCGCACCGACAACCGCTTTTTCGGCGGCCAGCTGGGCGCGGAAGCCGGCGCGCAGCTGGGCCTGCTGACGATCGACTTCCGCGGCAAGCTCGGCCTGGGGCAGATGCAGCAAGTCGGCCACGTCAACGGCACGACGACCAAGCTGGCCCCGGACGGGTCGAGAACCATCTTTCAGGGCGGCCTGTACGCCCTGCGCAGTAACATCGGTCGCCACCAGCGGGACGAGCTGGCATTCGTCCCCGAGGCGGGTGTCAACGCGGGCCTTCTCGTGACGCCCCGCTGCAAGGTGTACGCCGGCTACTCGTTCCTGTGGGTCAGTACTGTGGCCCGCGCCGGCGAGCAGATCGACCCGGTGGTCAACGTGTCACAGTTCCCGATCCGGTCGGCGAACGGCCCGCTTGTGGGGCCGGCCCGTCCGGCGTTCCCCTTCAATGGGAACGACTTCTTGGCTCAGGGATTATCTTTCGGCCTCGAACTGAGGTACTGATCCAAGGCTACCCGTCCCAGGGCGGCGGGTGCCAATGGGATCGCGCACCGAACCTGTGGCCCCGCTTCGTGGTACCTGCGGGACGCCTTGTTCCTTCCCCTTGCCTCCGATCCGCTCGTTTTGCTATGAATACGACCATCGGCTAATCCTTCCGAGGAGCCTTGCCTAGAGCCAACAAGCCAACAACCACTTCATCGAGGGGCGCTGCAACGGAACGCGCGGGCGTTCCTGCCAGGCTCGCTGGGGTGGATCACCACTGTGCAACGGCGCCCGTTCATCGTTTAGGAGACCTTGAACGTGACCGCCGTAGCGCAGAAGCCCGCCACCTTCACCGACTATCACGTCGCAGACATCTCACTGGCCGGCTGGGGCCGTCGCGAGATCGCCATCGCCGAGACCGAGATGCCCGGCCTCATGGCCATCCGCGAGGAGTACGCCGCCAAGCAGCCCCTCAAGGGGGCGCGCATCACCGGCTCGCTCCACATGACCATCCAGACGGCCGTCCTGATCGAGACGCTCAAGGCGCTCGGGGCCGAGGTCCGCTGGGCGTCGTGCAACATCTTCTCGACCCAGGACCACGCCGCCGCCGCCATCGCCGCCGCCGGCACCCCCGTTTTCGCCTACAAGGGCGAGTCCCTCGCCGAGTACTGGGAGTACACCCACAAGATCTTCGAGTGGGCCGACGGCGGGCACACGAACATGATCCTCGACGACGGCGGCGACGCCACCCTGCTGCTTCACCTCGGCGCCCGCGCCGAGGCGAACATCCACGTCCTCGACAAGCCCACCAGCGAGGAGGAGCGCGTCCTCTACGCCGCCATCAAGAAGCGCATCGCCTCGCAGCCGGGCTGGTACGCCAAGAACCTCGCCGCCATCAAGGGCGTCACCGAGGAGACGACCACCGGCGTCCACCGCCTCTACCAGATGAACAAGCCGCGGCGAGCCTGAAGTTCCCCGCCATCAACGTCAACGACTCCGTCACCAAGTCCAAGTTCGACAACCTGTACGGCTGCCGCGAGTCGCTGGTGGACGGCATCAAGCGCGCCACCGACGTGATGGTCGCCGGCAAGATCGCCGTGGTGGCCGGCTACGGCGACGTGGGCAAGGGGTCGGCCCAGGCGCTGCGCGCCCTCTCCGCCCAGGTGTGGGTCACCGAGATCGACCCCATCTGCGCCTTGCAGGCCGCCATGGAGGGCTACCGCGTCGTCACCATGGACGAAGCCTGCGACAAGGCCGACATTTTCGTGACGGCCACCGGCAACTACAAGGTCATTACCCACGCCCACATGGCCAGGATGAAGAACCAGGCCATCGTCTGCAACATCGGTCACTTCGACAACGAGATCGACGTGGCCTCGCTGGAGGACTACCGCTGGGAGGAGATCAAGCCCCAGGTCGATCACGTCATCTTCCCCGACGGCAAGCGGATCATCCTGCTCGCCAAGGGCCGGCTGGTCAACCTGGGCTGCGGCACCGGCCACCCCTCGTACGTGATGAGTTCCTCCTTCGCCAACCAGACCCTGGCCCAGATCGAGCTGTGGCGGCACAATGACAAGTACCCCGTCGGCGTCTACGTCCTGCCCAAGAAGCTGGACGAGCACGTGGCCCGCTTGCAGCTGAAGAAGCTGAATGTCGAGCTGACCGAACTGACGGCGGAGCAGGCCTCCTACATCCACGTCCCCAAGGAAGGCCCCTACAAGTCCGACCACTACCGCTATTGATCGGCTCCCCGGCGGCAGGGGGTTACGCTCCCTGCCGCCTCGCGGCCCAACCTCGCCGTGCCGGAGCGACGCGATACAACATCGGCTGTGACATCAAGCACCGGACCGAGGAGAACGGCGTCATGGCCGACATCCGCGCCTTCCGCGCACACCGCTACGACCTGGGCCGCGTCGGCGCCCTCGGCGACGTCGTCGCCCCGCCCTACGACGTCATCGACGCCGACCTGCAGCAGAAGCTCTACGACAGGAGCCCCCACAACGTCATCCGGCTGATCCTCAACAAGGAGACACCGGCCGACAGCGACAGCGACAACCGCTACACTCGCTCCGCCGCCGTCCTGCGCGACTGGCTCCGCGACGACGTCCTGGTGCAGGACAGCGCCCGGTCGTTGTACGCCTACCACCAGGACTTCGACGTCGAGGGCCGCCGGTTCACTCGCAAGGGGTTCCTGGCCCGGGTGCGGCTGGAGCCTTTCGGGACCGGGCGGATCTACCCCCACGAGGAGACGATGTCCGGGCCGAAGGCCGACCGGCTGAAGCTATTCCGAGCCACCGGGATGAACCTGTCGCCGGTGTTCGGGCTCTACCCCGACCCGGAGGGCCAGGTCATGGCCGAGCTGGACAGGGCCGTCGGCCGCTCCCTTCCGCTCGAAGCGACCGACCACCTCGGCGTCGTCAGCCGGCTGTGGCCGGTCCACGACCAGCACACCGTCAGCGCCGTCACCGGGCTGCTCGGGCCGAAGCCGGTGTTCATCGCCGACGGGCACCACCGCTACGAGACCGGCCTGCGCTACCTCGAGGAGCGCCGCGAGGCCGGCGAGGCGCGCGACGGCGAGGCGGCGGCGAACTTCATCCTCATGATGCTCGTCAGCATGAGCGACCCCGGCCTGGCCATCCTGCCGACGCACCGGCTGATCTCGGGGCTGCCCCAGCTGAAGGCCGAGCAGCTCGCCTCGATCCTGGCGGGCCCGTTCCAGGTCGAGAAGGTCGGCGTCGGCGACAAGGGGATGCGCGACGCCTGGGAGCTGATCGAGGCCGACGGCTCACAGTCGGTGCTCGGCTTCGGCACCGTCGCCGACGGCGTCTGGCAGACGGCGCGGTTCCGGGCCCCGGCCGAGATGGCCAAGCTAGCGGCGGAGCACTCGGAGGCGTGGCGCGGCCTGGCCGTGGCGGTGCTGCACGTCCTGGTGCTGGACAGGCTCCTCGGGCCGGCGCTCAAGGCGAAGCCGGAGTGCAAGTACGTGCATCTACTCCGCGAGGTGGGCGAGGCGACGGCGGCGAAGGCGTGCCAGGTGGCGGCACTGGTCCCGCCCGCGACGATGGGCCACGTCGAGCAGATCGCCGGCAACCTGGAGAAGATGCCGCCGAAATCGACGTACTTCTACCCGAAGTTGCTGAGCGGGCTCGTGTTCAACTCGCTGAAGGGCCAGTAGGGCTTGTTTACACGCCGCGCGGCGGGTCGTACAATCGGCGGCGTGGATACCACAGTGTCGTCCTCCGACTCAACCTCCTGGGCCGGGTTGAGGCTAACCAACGACCCCAGCTTCACGGCGCGGTACGACCTCCTCAGCGAGGTCGGCCGCGGCGGGATGGGGGTGGTCTACCGCGCGCACCACAAGCAGCTACAGCGGGAGGTTGCCGTCAAGGCGATGCTGCCCGGGGCGGGCGTGGAGCGGTTCCTGCGGGAGGCCAGGCTGTTGGCCCGCATTCGGTCCCCCTATGTCGTCACCGTGCATGACTTCGACGTGCTGGCCGACGGCAGCCCACTGCTGGTCATGGAGTGGGTCGAGGGGACCGACCTGCGGGCGCTCATCCGCTCGCAGGGCGGCGCACTGCCCGAGCCGCGAGTCCTGGCGTGGATGCGCCACACCTGCGAGGGGATGCTGGCCGCGTCGGAGCAGGGGATCATCCACCGCGACCTCAAGCCGTCCAACCTGCTCATCGACGGGCAAGACCGTGCCCGGGTCGCGGACTTCGGGCTGGCCCGCGGGCCCGCCACCCTGGCGGACCTGACCCACTCCGGCGGGGTGATGGGCACGCCCTACTACATGGCGCCGGAGCAGGCGGAGGACCCCCGCGGGGTCGATACCCGGGCCGACATCTACAGCTTCGGGGCCACCTTCTTCCACGCACTGACCGGCCAGCCTCCGTTCGACGGCGAGACGCCGTTCTCGGTCCTCTTCAAGCACAAGGCGGAGCCGCTCCCTTCGCCGCGCGCGGTCAACCCGGCGCTGTCGGCCCGCACCAGCGAGCTGATCGAGCGCTGCCTGGCCAAGGCGCCTGCCGACCGGTTCTCCTCCTTCTCGGAGGTCCTCGGCCTGCTACAGCCCTCCACGGACACGCCCTCGCCGTGGGCCATCGCCGATGACGCGGAACTGGCCGGCTACCTGGCGCGCTACCTCGGACGGCGCGACACCTACCTCGCCGGCTCGGCCGAGTGGGGCGCCGAGCTGGACGTGTACCGCTTCCCCCGAGGGCAGGTCATTCGGCTCCTTCGCGGCGACATCGTCGGGCAGAAGGTGGAAGCGATCGTCAGCTCCGACACCAGTTACCTCTCGATGGACTGGGGCGTTTCCGCCGCGATCCGGGCCGCCGCCGGCGAGCGCTTCGCCAGCGAGGCCAGGAAGCTTGCCCCGGTTCGCCCCGGCCGTGCCGCGGTGTCGCCGGGTGGGGACCTCCCGGCCCGGCTCGTCATCCACGCCGTGACGGTCGGCGTGGTCGGGGCCGAGGTGGTGCGGCCCAGCCGGGACCTCATCACCGAGCTGATGGCGAGCTGCTTTTACCTCGCGGACACCCACGAGGTGCGGTCGATCGCCTTTCCGCTGCTCGGCACCGGGGCCCAGCGCTTCCCCCGCGACACCTGCCTGGACGCCATGTTTCAGTTCCTGGCCAGGACCTTCCTGCGGGGGTTGACCTCCGTGGAGGAAGCGCGGGTTGTCCTTTTCGACTGACCGCCCAGGCTGTGCGGCCCTTCAGCGCCCCGTGGACTCGGCCAAGCGGGTTTTCAGGTACAGTCGTCCTCGCCCCGCGGCGCACCGCCCTGTGCCTTGTTGCCCTCCATCGAATGGACAATGTGCATGCCGACCAGGCGTGCCACCATCACGGCCAGGTACAGCTGCCCCGCGATCGCCTCGAAGATGGCCAGCATCCGGCAAATCGGCGAGGTTGGCACGATGTCGCCGTACCCCAACGTCGTTAGCGTGGCGAAGCTGAAATACAGGGCCCTGGTGTCCCCTCGGCCAATACGCAGCTGCGTCGGCTGGGAGCCTTCTGGTGTGGCCCGCGTAAAGGCCGCGGGGTCGAGCACGTCCACCAGGGAGTAGGCCAGGGACCACACGATCCCCAGCAGCAGGTAGATGCAGAGCGACGCGCAAACCGTGTTGAAGGTCACCTGCTGGCTGTCGAAGATCACCCGGAACATGACCCAAATCATGTACCCAAGAAAGGGGGCGAGGAACAGGTGACGGGCCACAATGACCGCGTCCGATTCGACCACGACACCCACGAACCACAGCGCCACGGCAGGAAGGGCAAACATCAGGACGAACAGCCTCCCCCCTCGGCCGTTGGCTATCGGAACTATCGCCACCAGCAGGAAACCCACGAACACCATGCCTTCGAGGAACGGCGGCACCCTCGGGTGGAACGCATCGCGGAACTGGTGCAAGATCGAGCCAAGGGCGCAAAGTCCTACCAGTGTGCCGAACAGCAGGACGAAACGGTTCCGACCAACGAACCTTCCCGTTCCCGATCGCTTCGTCACACTGTGCCCCTCTCCGCATCTGTGAACTGTTCCCGGCCCGAGACGCCGCCATGTTCTCGCGCCTCCCCGGGCTGGTCAAGCATCTCCGTGGGGCCGGCAGGAAGATTGTAGCGCACCGCGGGGCGCCGTTGCGGCACGCAGCCAATCTTGACAGACTTCGCCGCATAGGCGACACTTTCCATCGTCACTGTCCCTCAGCCAGCCAGACACGCCAACCGCCCTGCGGGTGCCCGCCGCCGGGCCTCTCAAGGGGGTCCTTATGGCCTGGCGACTGTACGTCTTCGACGGCGCCGACCAGCGCAAGGCGTTCCCCCTCCCCCGCAAGGGCAGGGTCCGCATCGGCCGCGAGGGCCACGCCGACATCGCACTGCACGACATCTACGTCAACCGCGTCCACTGCGAGGTCGAGAGCGACGGGGAACAGGTCGTCGTCCGCTCCGCGCCAGAGTCTCCGACCGGCTTCCTCATCAACGGCGTGAAGCAGACCGAACACACGCTGATGCCGACCGACGTGTTGCGCCTGGGCAACTCGCACCTGCGGCTGGAGCCTTTCACACCGACCCCCGGGGAGGACGAGGACGAGCCGGTGGAGGCCACCGTCGCCGAGCCGCGCAAGCTGCCGCAGCTGCCGCTGGAGCAACTCGACCAACTCCGCGGCGAAACGATTTCGCACTACAAGGTCGGGGAGGTGCTCGGGCGGGGCCACTACGGCGTCGTGTTCCAGGCCCGGCACGTGACCAGTGGGGCGGAGGTCGCCCTGAAGGTGCTGTCGCCGGTGTTCCCGCAAAACCCCGCCGAGATGAAGGTGTTCGCGGCGGCGCTCAAGTCGCTGCTGCTGGTGAAGCACCCCAACCTGGTGACGCTGTACAACGCCGGCAAGACCGGGCCGTACTGCTGGCTGGCCCTGGAGTACGTCGAGGGGGACAGCCTGGCGCAGCTGCTGCGCGAGCCGGACGCGCGGC
>JAXMAW010000016.1:0-121010 GCA_046350195.1 Gemmataceae bacterium | reverse complement strand
AAGCTGGTTGGCAAGTCACCAGCCGCGGCGGGAAGGCCACTGTGAGCGACCCACCCAGCCTCGGCAGGCGGGTCCCTCGCCCCGAGCGAGCCTTCCGCGAAGTCGCCCTCCGCCACGCCGGTCCCCGGGGGCACAGGACCGGCGTAGCCGCCTACGGCGCCGACGCCGCCAGCGGGCCGGCGGCCTCGAACGCCCCGCTGGGCAGGTACTTGACCAGCAGCCCCTCGTTGCCGGTCTCGCTGAAGCAGAGGTGATCGACCAGGCCCGACGCCATGAGCAGGCCGAAGCCCCCCTCGCGGAGGTTGCGGGCCGCCCGCACCTCCAGGTGCGTCAGCGGGTCGCCCGGCCGGGCGGCGTGCGGCAGGTTCAGCCGGTCGAACCCCGGGCCGGTGTCGCGCACCAGGATGGTCACCTTCTCGTCGTCGGCCTTGCACTCGACGCGGACCAGCCGGGCGCGCTGGTAGCCGTGGCCCCACTCGATGGCGTTGGCCACGACCTCGCGCACCGCCAGGTTGGTCTGCCGCACCTGGGCCGACGTCAACCCGTGGCCGGCCAGCCAGCCGGGCAGCCGGTCGCACAACGCCGCCAGCTCCTCGACGCCGCTTGGCACCCAGACGTTCAGCTCGGCCCGGATCCGCTCGCGGCGGCGGTCGGCCTTCGCCGCCAGGGCCCGCTGGACGGCGGCGAACAGGTTGGCGGTCGTCGCCGGGCCGCGCAGCTCGGCGTCCGGCTCGACGCGGAGGGCGGCGGGGTCGGCCGGCTCGCCGACCTGGACGAACGGCAGGTCGGCGGTTCGGGGGTCGAACCTCAGCTCCAGGCCGAGGCGGGCGCCGCCGAGGACGACCGCCCCCGGCCGCCACCGCTCCGCCCGGGCGGCGACCTGGTCCTTTTCCCGGACCAGCCTCACCCGGTGACCCAGCCGCCGCAGCTGCTCGCGCGGCACGCAGCCGCCGAACGGGCCGGTCTCCACCAGCAAGACGTGTCGGACCATCAACCCCTCCCGGGTTGTCTGGGGCCGCGAGACAGGTTCGACGCGCTTTCGCTTCCCGACGGGGAACAGTGGAGTATGGTGCGCAGACCGCCCCACGCCGTCAAGCGCCCTCCGCGCGAATTTTCCGCCCCGGGCGGCAGGCCCGTCCGGAGTGAGCTATGGTTGGCTAGCCGCCCCGCGGGGGCGCGGGGCCGGACCGGGAGGCGGCAGCACGAAGGGGTCAGTCGTGGGGACGTTGCGGTTGCTCGAGTTCACCAGCCCGACGCGCCACGGCGGCGAGGTGTACTCCTGCGCCTACTCCCCCGACGGGGCCTACGTCCTGTCCGCCGGCTGGGACGGCTGCCTGCGGCTGTGGGACGCCTCCTCCGGCGAGGCGCAGCTCGAACTGCCCGCCAGCCCCAAGCCGCTCTCCTGCTGCGCCTTCTCGCCCGACGCCCAGCAGTGGCTGTCCGGGTCGATGGAGGGCCTGTTGACCGTCTGGGACAGCGTCGCCCAGCAGCCCGTCGTCACCTTCGTCGCCCACACCCGGCCGATCTCGGCGATTTGCTTCGCCCCCGACGGGCAGTCGTTCGCCACCGCCTCCTGGGACCGCCAGATCCTGCTCCGCAAGACGGCGATGGGCAAGGAGCGGGAGACCCGGGGGGTCGGCACCCACCAGGACATCGTCGCCGGCTGCCGCTTCACCCCCGACGGCAAGCAGCTGGTCTCCTGGTCGTACGACGGCCTGATTGCCGTCTGGGACCTGGGGCGAATGGAAGAGGCGTTCACGCTGGCCGGCCACGAGGACCGGGTCGTCAGCGTGGCGATGTCGCCCGACGGCAAGTACCTGCTCTCCGGCAGCCGCGACATGACCGTCCGGCTGTGGGACCTGGAGAAGCGGTCGGAGGAGGCGACCGTCCACCTCGGGGCCGAGGTCCGCGCCTGCTTCTACCTGCTCGACGCCGAGTCCGTCGTCGTCGCCGACGCCGCCGGCCGGCTGTTCCTGATGAGCGTGCCGACGTTCCAGACCCAGGGGCAGGTGCAGACGCCGTTCAAGGTGATGTGCGGCGAGGTCGCCCCGACGGGGATGCAGCTGGCCCTGGGGGCGGAAGACGGCGGGGTCCACTTCGTCTCCCTGGACGGGTTCGAGGAGGCGTCGTTCGTCGTCACCGCCACCCAGAACCTCAAGGAGGACTCCGGACTGCTCGACCGCTTCCTCGGCAAAACCCGCATAACCCGCCTGTTCCGCTTCACCTGTCCGGCCTGCCGCCACGTCAGCGAGTCGCCGTCGCTGCCGGCCCACCCCATCCCCTGCCCCCGCTGTCGCCGGCGCCTCCGCGTCAGCCCGCGTGTCCCGCACCTTCAGAATTCCTGACCTTTTCAGCATAAAACGACGGACCCGTCTAACCCGTTCGGGGTTACTTCTACTATTGCCCTCCCTCTCTGGCCGACGAGGACGGGGACGTGTATCTTGATGCGTAGCTATGTTGATGACCGGGCCGGTCCGTTTCCCCGTAGATGCTTGAGAAATCACGGGATGATTCTCTGATCTCCTCCAAGGAATCGATCTCGCCCACGCTGATCGGTCCCGCCTTCCTTCCGGCACCCCGAGCCAGGCGCAGAGTGGGGTGCCTGTCCACGAAGACGTGGCGCCGGCGCGGGCAGCGAAGCCCCTGCCGGGCGGGCAACGGTTACGCATGTAAAACGTTGTCGTGAACCGCTTCCAATTAGTGCTCGAGCCTGGTCGTGCGGACCGCCAATACTGGCACGACCTCTGGAAGTTTCGTGAGTTGCTACTGCAGCTCGCCCGCCGGGATGTCGCCGTTCACTACAAGCAGACGGTGATCGGGGCGGCCTGGGCCGTCGTCCGCCCGCTGGTGACGGTCGTCATCCTCACCGTGGTGTTCCGCGGGGTGGCCAGGTTGGAGGCGGACGGAGGGGTGTGGTATCCACTCTTCGTCCTTGTCGCCATGCTCCCGTGGCAGTTCTTCGCCGCCATCCTCGGCGAGTCGTCCAACAGCCTGGTGAACAACGCCAACCTGGTGTCGAAGGTGTACTTCCCTCGGCTCCTTGTACCGCTCAGCACCCTTGGGGTACCGCTGCTGGACATGCTCGTGCTCACCCCGTTTCTCGTCGGCCTGATGCTGTACGCCGGGGTGGGCCCGCCGTGGCAGGTGGTGTTTGCCCCCCTGTTTCTGCTCCTCGCCGCCGTTTCCGCCCTTGGCGCCGGGTTCGGCCTGTGCGCCCTGAACGTGAAATACCGGGACGTGCGGTACGTCATCCCGTTCGTACTGCAGTTCGGGGTGTACGTCTCGCCGATCGGGTACGCCACAACCAGGGTGCCGGCCGAGTTCCGCCCGCTGTACTACCTCAACCCGATGGCGTTCGTCATCGACGGGTTGCGGTGGAGCGTCCTCGGCGTCGGCACCCCATTTGCTGGCGGCTGGTGGGTGGTATCGGTAACCGTCGCGCTGGCCGGGTTGTTTACGGGCCTCTGGTACTTTCGCCGCACCGAGCGCACGTTCGCGGACGTGATCTGACATGCCCGAACCGATCATCCGAGTCGAGAACCTGGGCAAGAGGTATGTGTTGCGGCACCAGCAAGCCGGCCCGCGCTACCGCGCCTTGCGAGACGTCCTGGCCGACGGGCTGCGGACCGGCCTCGGGCTGTTCCGCGGTGGCGACGCCCCGGCGACGACGCGCGAGGAGTTTTGGGCGCTAAAGGACGTGAGCTTCGAGGTGAACGAAGGCGAGGTGCTGGGGATCATCGGGCGGAACGGGGCGGGCAAGAGCACGCTGCTGAAGGTCCTCAGCCGGATCACGGAACCGACCACCGGGCGGGTGGTCCTCAACGGGCGGGTGGCGAGCCTGCTGGAGGTGGGGACGGGGTTCCACCCGGAGTTGACCGGCCGGGAGAACATCTTCCTGAACGGATCGATCCTGGGAATGAACCGGCGGGAAATTGCCCGGAAGTTTGACGGGATCGTGGCGTTCGCCGAGGTGGAGAAGTTCCTGGACACCCCGGTGAAGCGGTACAGCTCGGGGATGTACGTGCGGTTGGCGTTCGCGGTGGCCGCCCACCTGGAGCCGGAGATCCTGGTGGTGGACGAGGTGCTGGCGGTCGGGGACGCCGAGTTCCAGAAGAAGTGCCTGGGGAAGATGGGGGAGGTGGCCCGGGGCGGGCGCACCGTGCTGTTCGTCAGCCACAACATGTCTGTCGTCAACAACTTATGCGCCACAGGGGTGCTACTTTCGGGCGGGCGCGTGAAGTTGGTTGGCCCAATGGCAGACGTCACTAGCCATTACATTGAGAGCCTCAACACCTCTTCGGATCACGCCGTTGACCTCCGGCATCACCCCAGTCGGTCTGCCCATGCCAGGCCTGTCATTCATTCCGTGCGGCTTTCGACCGGCGATGGGAAGGGCACAACGGTATTCACTGCCGGGGGGACTTTTCGTTTGGAGTTGATACTCGACCCAGGCCACCCCACACTCACCTCGCCATTGATCGGTGTAGGGGTGAATGACCATGCGGGGGGTCGAGTATTCACGGTCGGGAACTATTACTCCAACAGTGTGATTCCAGACATTACTGGCCGAGCTATCGTCCGCTGCGACATCGACGAAATCCCGCTCGCACCCGGGAGATATACATTAACCCTTGCCGCAGGCACACCGTCAGATCCGACGCGCGACTACCTTCAGCACGCCGTTGCCTTTTCCGTTGTCGAGGCGGATTACTTCGGCAATGGTAAGCTGCCTCAACCGGGGCAGGGCGCATGCCTTGTAAGGAGTCAATGGTCCTTTTGCCCAACAGCATCTGACATTCACGCACGAGTGAGCTGCTGATGTTCCGAAAAATCACCCGCCGACTTCTATCCGGGACCATTCCTGGCTTGCTTAAAGGGCAAGTCAGGCGATACCGCTTCCGGAAGGCCTGGGAACAATTCCTCGAGCTGCGTCCGTGTGACAACGTACCCCATGTGTTACTTAATCAACTGATTCGTAATTGGGGCAATCACTGGTCAGCCCAGGTCGAGTATATGAGCGCCATACTGGGCCGCCTTTCTGAATCTGTTGGCCCGATACTCGAGTGCGGATCTGGATTGAGCACGATCCTGGTAGGGCAACGCGGCCAGCAACTCGGCAGAGAGCTCTGGGCTTTAGAACACGCCCCTTCGTGGGCGCAGAGGGTTCAGGGGGTGCTGAACTGTTACAACCTAACATCCACACACCTCTGTCAAACGAGTCTCGTTACGTACGGCGAGTACCACTGGTACGACATTTCCGCGTTGCCCCCTGACCTTCGATTCGGCATGGTGGTGTGTGATGGCCCGCCGAGTTCGACCCCCGGCGGAAGGTATGGGCTGCTCCCGGTAATGGCAAATCGGTTGCTTCCCGGATCGCAGATCTTCCTCGACGACGCAACCCGGCCGGAGGAGCAAAAGGTATTGGCACAATGGGCCACCTCTTTCGGAGTACGCTACGAGATCGAAGGGGTAGACAAGCCCTTCTGCACGATTCGGACAAGATCGTGACGACATCATAACCCACTCCCAGGCAAGGAGTACGCCGTGTCTCGCTCTGAGAAGTCCTCATGAATGTCCCTTCACCTACCATCTCTGTGGTGATTCCGTGCTATAACGGGGCCAATTACCTCCGCGAAGCAATCGATTCGGTACTGTCTCAGACGAGGCCGGTGCTGGAGGTGATCGTCGTGGACGACGGCTCGACTGATGATTCGTTCGCCATCGCCGAATCGTATGGTGCGCCGGTACGGGTGATCCGTCAGCCGAACCAGGGGGAGTCGGTGGCCCGGAACCGCGGCATCGACGAGGCCAAGGGGGATTGGATCGCCTTCCTAGACGCCGACGACCTTTGGATGGGCGACAAGATCGAGCGTCAGGCTGCACACATGTCTTCTGGTTGCATTGCGATCTGCACGGCCAATGAGAACCGTTGGCAGGGGGTTGCTCCGGTAAGTCGATCGATCCATCGTCCGAAGCGCGAGGCGTTCTGTGTCGGCTGGGTCCTCGAGCACGGCACCCCGTGTCATATTTCCAGCCTGGTTGTTCGGCGCGACGCAAGGGCCCGGTTTCCCCCATGGACACAGTTTGCCGAAGACGTGGTCTATTATCTCGAACTGCTCACCGAAGGGCGTGGCGTCGCAATCGTCGATTGCCCCCTTTCGGTCTATCGACACCATGCGAGTAACCAAACGGCACGCCCGGAAGCCGGGGAGGGGCGGTACAATACAATCCGCACCTGGTTCGAGGAGAACGGCGGGCGCTTTCCGGCAAGCGAGCATCGCCTACTAAGGCGGGCCATCATGCGGCTGGTGCAACATTGGCTGCTCAGCCGGGCGATAGCCTTCCGCCAATCGGGGCGCTCCGCCAGCAGCATCCCCCTTTACGCAAGGGTCTTCGCGATCAGTCTGACCACAGCGTCGTCCTGCCGCATCTTGGCCTCAGCCACGAGGGGGCTAATGGGCGCAATTACGGAAAGCCTTTGGCTTCGAAAACACCCACGATTGACCTAGTCGAGGTCGTCGGCCAGGCGGGCGGCGCTCGCGCTGAAGGAGGCCCCGCCCTCAGCCGCCCGCCCCACCAGGGTGATCGCCTCCCGCCGAGTCCCTCGGCCCGCCGCTCGCGCGGCCAACGGTCGTGCGGCGTCCTCGCCCCGGGGGCCGGGCACGGGCTCAGGGTGCCGGCCAGGTCCACCAGGGCCACCCCCGACTGTTTCGGGGCCTGGCCGAGTTGGGCCGCCTCCTCGGCGGCGGTCGTAGGCGTGACGCCGGGCGCCCGGGCGCGCTACGACCTGTACAGGCCATTCCGGGACAGGCCTCCGGGAATCGTACCCGCCGCCCCTTGATTCGTTCACCCTCCCGCCGATAATCCCCGTGGACTTTGCCGCGTAGGCCCTGGACGGACAAGGCGTTCATCGAGTCGCTCAACGGCCGGCCCCGGGAAAAGTGCCAAAGGACGTCGCCGGGGGGGATTGCTAACCCGTAACGAGGTGGACCCATGTTGACTCGCATCGCCATCGCGCTCGCCTGTTTCGTCTTCGCCGACGAGGCGACCGGCGACCTGAAGAAGATGGTCGGAACCTGGGAGGCGACGTCGTACGTCACCGACGGCAAGAAGTGGGACGAGAAGGACCTCAAGCGGATCAAGCTGACCGTCCACGGCGTCGGCGAGAACGAGCTGGTGCAGGGGGACAGGGAGTTCCACGCCACGTACAAGCTCGACGAGACGGCGACGCCGAAGGCGATCGACTTCACCCGCACCCGCGGGGCGGACAAGGGGAAGAAGCGGCTGGGCATCTACGAGCTGAAGGGCGATCGGCTGAGGTTCTGCGTCGGCCCGGTCGGCGGCGAGCGGCCGAAGAAGTTCGCCAGCGAGCCGGGCACGGGCGTGTGGCTGGAGGTGTGGAAGCGGGTGAAGTGACGTGCCCGGCCCCCCGGCGATTCTTCCGTGGGCGGCCGCCGGGGTTTACTTCTTTGTTTTCGCCTCAACGTCGGCGACGAGTTTCTTGAAGTCCTCTCGCTTCCGTAGCGGGGCGAGGTCGGGGTCTTGCTTGAAATCCTTCACCTCCAGGCAGCCCTTCTTCACCGCGTCGCGGAGTAGCTTCATCGCTTCGTCGCCGTAGAACCGAACGGCCTCCTGGCGCTGGTTGGTGTCGAGCCGGTCGTGCTTCTCGACGACGGGGATGCACTCGCTCAGCGCGGCGCCGGCGTCGTAGGCGTCGTCCGGAGGGTCCCAGCCCTGGTCGCGGATCTCCTCCGCCGAAGCGACCGCCTCGGCCCGCTCCAGCAGCCCGGCGTGGGCGGTGGTCAGCACCAACTGGTTGTTGCGGAAGAACCGACGGTAGTCAGGGTGCCTAGGGTTGGCCTTCAGTGCAGCGGCGTGGTGGGGTCGGGCCTCGATGAGGTAGCCCTTGGCCGCGGCCATGTCGCCGCGATCTTTGCACAGAATCGCCAGGTTCACACAAGCCCCGGCCAGGGCATTTCGGACTTCTGGCTGGTTGGGGAGGTCGGCCGCCAGCTGCTTGTAGATCGCCAGGGCGTCCCGCCAGGCCGCCTCCGCCTCTCTAGGCCGCCCGGTGGCGCGGAGTAGAATGCCCAGGTTGTTGTAGCTCGCCGCCAGGTCCTGGTGGAAGTCGGGGCGGGCGGGGAAGTCGGCCGCCAACTGCCTGCGGACCGCCAGGGCCTCGGCGTAGGCGGCCTCGGCTTGCTTCGGCCGCCCAGCATCTTTCATCCGCCCGCCCAGGTTGTTGAGGCTTCGAGCCAGCTCCTGGCGGTAGGCGGGCTTGTCGGGGAAGTCGGCCACCACCTGCCTGCGGATCGCCAGGGCTTGTTCGTAAGCCCCCTCCGCCTCCTTCAGCCGGCCGGTGATCGCCAGCACAGACCCCAGGTTGTGGTGGCTCGCCGCCAGGCCCTCGCGGAAGTCGGGTCGTGTGGGGTGGTCGGCCACCAGCTGCTTGGAGATTGCCAGGGCGTCGGCGAGGGCGGCCTCAGCCTCCTTCGGCCGCCCGGTGACACGCAGCAGGTCGCCCAGAACGTACTGGCTACTGGCCAGTTCCCGGCGGAAGTCGGGGCGGGCGGGAAAGTCGGCCGCCAACTGCCTGCGGACCGCCAGGGCCTGGCGGTAAGCCCCTTCCGCCTCCTTGACCCGGCCGGTGGTTAACAGCAGGGCGCCCAGGTTGTTGTGGCTTGTGGCCAGTGCCTGGCGGATGGCGGGTCGGGTGGGCAAGGCGGCCGCCAGCTGTTTGTAGACCGCCACAGCCTGCTCGTAAGCCCACTCGGCCTGCTTGTTCCGCCCAGTATCACTCAACAGAAGGCCCAGGTTGTTGTGGGTCGAGGCCAACTCCCGGCGGAAGTCGAATCGGGTGGGGAAGTCGGCCGCCAGCTGCTTGTAAATCGCCAGGGCCTGGTCGTAAGCCCCCTCCGCCTCCTTCGCGCGGCCGGCATCACGCAACACAAGCCCATGACTGTTGTAATTATCCGCCAGGTCCAGGCGGAAGTCCGGCCGGTCGGGGAAGTCGGCCGCCAGTTGCCTGCGGACCGCTAGGGCCTCGGCCTGGTAGGCCTCCGCCTCCTTCAGCCGCCCGGTATGACTCAGCAGGACGCCAAGGCTTTGGTGGCTCGTGGCCAGCTCCCGGCGGAAGTCGTGGCGGTCGGGGAAGTCGGCCACCAGGGGCCTGCGGATCGCCAGGGCCTCGCGAAAAGCCCCCTCCGCCTCCTTCATTTCACCCAGTCGGGCTCGCATCGTGCCAACACGGTAAAGCCCCTCGGCCCGGAGGGACCGGCTCTCGGCATCGTCCGACGTGATGGAGGCGAACCCCTCGAACTGCTTGAGAGTCGTCCGCAAGAACGCCTTGTTCTCCTCCGTCAGCGTCGCGCCCCTCGCCATCTGGTTCTCGACGATCTCATCCGTCATCGCCCGCAGCGCGGCCATGGCCCGGGTCCGCGCCTCGGTCTCGGCCTCCAGGGCCCTCGCCTTGGCGTCGCGCTCCTCGCGCGCCCGCCCCTCGGCGGCGACGGCCCGGCCCATCTGCCACAGGCTGGCCGCCAGGCCGGCCAGCAGCGTCAGCGTCACCGCCCCGGCGGCGAGCAGCAGCTGCCGCCGCCGCTTGCGCTGCTCCGCCTCGCGCACCAGCGCCTCGGCCGCCTCCGTCTCCGCCCGCCGCAGCCGCGCCTCCACCCCCGCCCGGTACGCCGCCACCTCCGCCGCCACGGCCTGGGCGTCCGCGGGCCGCTCCGCAGCGTTCGCCGCCAGGCAGCGCCGGGCCACCGCCACCAGCTCGGCGTCCGCGCCGCAGCCGTCGAGCCGGGACATCACGTCGGCCAGGTCGGCCCGCGCCGCCCGTTCGATCGTCTCGCGAACGCCGGTGCCGACGAACGCCGGCCGGCCCGTCAGGATCGCCGCCAGGGTCGAGCCCAGCGCGAACACGTCGGCGCGGGCATCGACCGGCTCGCCGCGCGCCTGCTCCGGGGCCATGTAGCCCGGCGTCCCCATGACCGAGCCGGCGGCGGTGTGGGCAGGACTATCGCCCCCGGGCCGTTCGTCCGCCACCTCGCGGTCGCGGCCCCGGACGTCCTTCGCCAGCCCCCAGTCCATGACCTGCACCTCGCCGAACGCCCCGACCATGACGTTCAACGGCTTGAGGTCGCGGTGGATGACCCCCCGGGCGTGCGCGAAGCCCACCGCCTGGGCGATCTGCTCGAAGACTTGCACGAAGCGCGACAGGCCGTCCCCCGGGGACGAACGCTCCTTCAGCAGGTCCGACAAGGTACGCCCGCCGATCAGCTTCATCGCCAGGTAGGGGGAGCCGTCGTCGAGCGTACCCAGCGCGTGGACCGAGGGGACTCCCGGGTGCTGGAGCCGCGCCGTGATCTTCGCCTCGGTGACGAACCGCTCGGCGTTGGCCCCGGGCAGCAGCGTCTTGATCGCCACCTCGCGGTCGAGCGTCAGGTCACGCCCCGCGTAGACGCGGCCCATGCCGCCCCGGGCGATCTCGGCGTTGATGGCGTAGCCGGGAATGGTCGGGGCGTCGGCGGGTAAGGCGGGAACGTGAGGTTCCGTGGCCCCGGCCGGCTGGTACGCGCCGGTCGCATCGACCGTTTCCGGGTTGGAACCCGGTTCCACTGGTCCGACCGGGGCCGTCCGGTTCGGATCGCGCGGCTGGCTCATGGTTTGGCCTTTGCTAAGCGAAGGGCTATGGAACCGGCATCAGGCCAGGAACCTGTTATCGCATGCTCACTGTTATAGGGGCCAGCCCGGGTAATGTATCGGTGCCAGCCAGGGAGGGCGTTCTTTCCCAGGCCCGACCGTCAGGGAGGGCGTTGCTCCGCCCTGGGTGACGCGGCGCCCTCCCTCACGGTCGGGCCTGCGACCGAATCATTCCCTACCCTGGCCCCAGTAGGACGTCTGACCAATCGCCCCCGTGTCAATGACCGCGCCGGCCTCGCCGCCTACCAACGACATGCCCAGGTCTGATTGACTACTACGAGGTTTGCCGTGAGTTGACAACCGCTGCGTAGACCCCACCCCGGCCAAATGAGAGGCTGCCAGGACCTATCACCCCCGACCGCTTCAGAACGCGATCTCCGCCCCCAGCGACAGCCCCACCGCCCAGTAGTCGCTGGAACCGTAGCGGGGCAGCGGCTGGCCGCCGGGGACCGGGTTGAGGTTGGTCGCCGCCGGCACCGCGCTGGGGTAGACCAGCGTGTCGATCTGGTCGGCCGGCCGCACCACGCCGCTCCAGTACAGCACGTCGCCGCCGACGAAGACGCGCACCAGCTCGAACACCTGGAAGCCGACCGCCACCCGCGCCTGCGGCAGCACCGTGAACGTGTCGCGGGTGAACCGGCCGAGGTTCGACGTCTGCGTGAACACGTCGCCGAGGTACGACCGCGCCGTGCCGTTGAGGATCGTGTTGCCGTTGACGTTCAGCTCCTGCCGCGTCACGCCGGCCGCCACGGTGAAGGCCGTCTCGACGGAACAGCGGCCCCAGCGGTAGCGGTAGCGGGCGCCGGCCTGGCCGCCGATAAAGTGGTTGCGCGTCTCGAACTGGTCCAGCCCGCTGAACGCCGTTCCCGACGAGGACGTCGTCGGCACGCCGGGTAACGAACCGCCCGACGAGCTGGGGGCGCCGGTCTGCGTGTAGGTCCACAGGCGGAGGTCCTCGCCGAGCGTCACGTACCGGCCGCCCAGCAGCAGCTCGAACGGCTGCTCGGGGTCGTCGGCCACGCGCAGCACCCCGTGGGCCTCGACGCTCCACAGCGCGCTCATCGCCTGGATGGCGGCGTAGCCGTAGGGGCCGTTCGGGATGTTGGCCAGCACCAGTGACGTCTGCGCCCCCGTGGCCGGGTTGACGAACGGGATGGCGAGCGTCTGCCGGGTGTAGGTGTTGTAGCGCCCGCCGTTGGCGAGGTAGAACCCGCCCGCGTCGATCCCCCACAGCTCGCTGCACCAGTACCTACCCTGGATGCGGAAGCC
Organism: Gemmataceae bacterium; assembly: GCA_046350195.1. Taxonomy (GTDB): domain Bacteria; phylum Planctomycetota; class Planctomycetia; order Gemmatales; family Gemmataceae; genus CALDUY01. Next base: position 109,040 of record JAXMAW010000016.1, on the reverse strand, counting down.
CTGAAGCCCGTCCAACTCGACCCCATTGCCCCCGGCCAGCACCTGCGTGCTGGGCGCGCCGATGACGCCGGCGTCGGCGGCGTTCGACGTGGTGATCAGCGGCGGCGTCGAGAGCGTCTTGCTCCACCAGTGCAGGTAGTCGGCGGCTGAGCAGGAAGGTCGGCCCCGGCGCGGCGACCGGCGCCCCCGGCGCGGCGCGTCGCCGGGGCGGGGCGTGCCGGCTGCGGGCGCCGGCGGCGACAGCGCCGCCAATGGCGCGGGCGACTCCGTCGGAGGCGGCAGCTGGGCCGTCCCCAGGCCGAGCAGCAGCACCAGCGTCGGCCCGAGGTTCATCGCGTCCGGCTCCTTCGCGCGGCGACGAAGGCATCGCCGTTAGCATCGGCAAATCCGACAAGGCTTGTGCAGCCTTCCTCGACCTGAGGCTCGCCGACGACCCCGGGTTCCGAAGACTCCACCCGGGGCAACATTCATGGGGTGATCCGACGAAGGCCCAGGATGGAGACTAAAGCCCCGGGTGGAGTCTTCGGAACCCGGGGGCGGGGAACCCGGGGGCGGGGAACCCGGGGGCGGGGAACCCGGGGGCGGGGAACCCGGGGACGGGGAACCGGCCGGCGTGCGCATCCCCGGCTATTTCCCCAGCAGCAGGTCCAACGCCCAGCAGCCGCGGACGTGCGGCCCTGGCCCGCGCAGGTGGCCGAGGAACTCCGGCTCGTCGCAGCCGGCCTCCTCCAGCGCGTCGGCCAGGATCGGCAGCCGGTCGAAGGCACGCTCCTCGTGGACGGCCACGGCCAGCTGCCGCACCAGCCCGCCGTGCCAGTCGAGCCACTCGCGGACAAAGAGGACCTCGCCGGGCTGCCTCGTCCGGCCGGGCGGCGACGCGCCCCCGCAGTGACGCGCCGACGACGCGGGCCTTGCGGATCGGGTCGCCGAACAGGCTCGCGGAGCAACCCCGCCTGGGCGGCCGGCGTCGCCGGCGGGCACAGGGCGCGGACGCGGGCGGCCAGCTTCTTCTCGGCCCCGACCGCCGCCCAAGTCGCCAGCGAGCGGACCTCCTCCTCCAGCTCGCTCAACCGCTCCCGGTGCAGCTCGACCAGGGCGTCGTGGAACCGGCTGCACAGCGGGTCGGAGCCCGGCCGGGCTGGCGGGTCACGGTCGGCGGCGTCCTCGGCCGCCTCGACCATGGCCCGCACCGCCGGCCGCAGCGCCGGCCAGGCCAGTCGGCAGCAGCCGCAGACGAACAACCGCCGCTTCCGCCGGTCCGCCAACAGCCGCCGCTCCAACCAGGCCAGCATCCCGGCCGGGTCGGCGCTCGACCGCCATTGCTCTTCGGTCATGGGATCCTCCCGGGCGGATTCTACACCGGATCGGCCCGCCGGCGAAAGGTGGGCTGGCCCGGCAAGGTGGCGGGTGGGGCCATTGGTAAGAATTACCGATCGTATCGGTCGCGCTTACACGATCGAGGCGGCTCCGACGACGACGCCTCCCGCAGACGATTTCGCCGAAGTCTTGCCCATGAAACGACTTGCTCCCAGATCAACCCCAACGCCCTACGATTGGCACGCGGGGTGCTTTATTATCCCGACGACAGATCCCCCTAAGGAACGAAGGCGGGATCGACCGACGGCCCGGCTGGTTTCCCCCAACCGAAGCCGGGCGCACGCGGACGGATCAAGCCAGGGAGGTTCCCGACCTCCCGACCCAGGCTTGGCCGGGCGCGACGGCGGTCGAACCGCGGCCGACGTTCCTCACTCCCCCCTCCCTCCCCCAAGCCCCATCGATGCTGCACGCCCCCAAGGCCGCCCGCTCCCCCGCGGGCGGCCTCTCTTTTTTCTCTGGCCGCCCGCGACCCGGCAGAAGAGAATAGCCGCGAAAAACGCAAAAAGGCACAAAAGGAGGGAAAGGAGGGGGGGCATGTGGGAGAGGTCCATTCACGAGTTGTGTGACGTCGTCCGCGAGACGAGCTACGCCATACACAGGTATCACCGGAACGGCCACCTGGAGAAGGTGTATGAGAACGCGCTGGCGCACCGGCTCGGTAAGCAGGGGCTGGAGGTGTGCCAGCAGTACCCGCTCAAGGTGTACGACGAGGACGGGGCCGTCCTGGGGGAGTATTTCGCCGACCTGTTCGTCGAGAAGCGCCTCATCGTAGAGCTGAAGGCGGTCCGCGACGTCGGCGAAGACCACATCGCCCAGATCCTGGGTTACCTGAAATCCGCCCGGATCGAGCACGGCCTGCTCATCAACTTCGGCAGTGCAAGGCTCTACGTCAAAAAGCTCATCATGAGCGCCGCTACGAGGGACGATGATTCCCCTTTCTGACTCCTTTTTGTGTTTTTTTGTGTTTTTTGCGGCTATCGTCTTCTGTCTTCTGGGAGTTCCCCCATGCGCGGCGCGATTCGGCTCTTCGCTGGCTGCTTCCTGCTGGCCGCGGCCCCGGCGTTCGCCGCGCCGCCCAACGTGCTCTTGGTCATGACCGACGACCAGGGCTACGGCGACCTGTCCTGCCACGGCAACCCGTGGCTGAAGACGCCCCACCTCGACCGGCTCCACAAGGAGAGCGTCCGGCTGACGAACTTCCACGTCGATCCGACCTGCTCGCCGACCCGGTCGGCACTTCTGACCGGCCGCTACTCGTCGCGCACCGGCGTCTGGCACACCATCGGCGGCCGGTCGCTGTTGCGCCGCGACGAGGTCACGCTCGCCGACCACTTCGCCAGGGGGTACAAGACCGGCATCTTCGGCAAGTGGCACCTCGGCGACAACTACCCCTTCCGGGCGGTCGATCGCGGCTGGCAGGAGAGCCTCGTCCACGGCGGCGGCGGCATCGCCCAGACGCCCGACGCCTGGGACAACACCTACTTCGACGACACCTACCTGCACGACGGCAAGCCCGAAAGGCAGAAGGGCTACTGCACCGACGTCTTCTTCGCCGCCGCCGCCAAGTTCATCGAGGCGAACCGCGACCGGCCGTTCTTCTGCTACCTGGCCACGAACGCGCCGCACGCCCCGTACAACGTCGATCCGAAATATTCCAAACGCTTCCTCGACGCCGGCGTGCCACGGCCGCGGGCCAACTTCTACGGCATGATCGAGAACATCGACGAGAACGTCGGCCGGCTGCTGCCGCGGCTGCCGCAGAACACGATCGTGATCTTCCTGACCGACAACGGCTCCGCCGCCGGCTACGACGAGGCGAAGCGCGACGGCTTCAACGCCGGCCTGCGCGGCGTCAAGGGCAGCCCTTACGACGGCGGGCACCGCGTCCCGTGCTTCGTCAGCTGGGCCGGCAAGATCGAAGGCGGCCGCGACGTGACGGATCTGACGGCGCACATCGACCTGTTACCGACCTTGCTCGACCTCTGCGGAGTCGAGGCGAGACACCGCTTCCCCCTCGACGGCGTCAGCCTGCGGCCGCTGCTCGAAGGCAAGGGCAAGCTGCCCGGGCGCACCCTGTTCGTGCACTCGCAACGGATCGAGCACCCCGAGCGGTGGCGGCAGTGCGCCGTCATGACGTCGCGCTGGCGGCTGGTCAACGGCAAGGAGCTGTTCGACGTCGCCGCCGACCCCGGCCAGCGCGCCGACGTCGCGGCGAAGCTCCCCGATGTGGTGAAGGAGCTGCGCGCGGGCTACGAGAGGTGGTATGAGAGTATCTCGACCCGGTTTGGCGAGTATTGCGAGATCGTCCTGGGTTCCGAGAGGGAGAACCCTTCGCGGCTGACCGGGCACGACTGGCACGGCGACGTGGTGCCGTGGAACCACCAGTCGATCAGGAAGCTGCCGGTGGCGAACGGCTTCTGGGCGGTCGAGGTGGAGCGGGCCGGGACGTACCGCTTCACGCTGCGGCACCACCCCGCCGAGGCGAAGTGCCCGCTGCGAGCAACGACGGCGAGGGTGAAGGTCGGCGACGTCGAGGCGGCCGCACCGGTGCCCGCCGGGGCGACGGAGGTGACGCTGGAGGCGAAGCTGCCGGCCGGCCGGGCGCGGTTGCAGACCTGGCTGGACGACGGCCGCACCTCGCGCGGGGCGTTCTACGTCGAGGTGCGGCGGGTCGAGTGACGCCGGGACCTTCGTCCCCTGGATTCCTACAAGTTACTTGGCGGCCGAGCGAAGTGCTGGACAACGACCCCCGGCCCGACGAGTACCCCCGTATGTCAACCGCCATCACGACCGAGCCGCCCGCCTTTCCGACCGCGCCGCCCCCGGAGTTCGGCCCGGTCGCGAAGGTTGACCGGCTCGTCAACCTCGACTTCACGCGCGGCATGGCGCTGCTCGGCATCCTGCTGGTCAACGCCACGGTGTTCTTCGGCCCGCTGGCGGCCCTGACCGACCCGTCCTACCACGCCGCCCTGTCGCCGGCCGACCGCGTCACGTCCCTGGTGGGCCTGACGCTGTGGCAGGGCAAGTTCATGACGATCTTCAGCATGCTGTTCGGCTACGGCCTGCTCGGCCAGTTCGAGCGGGCCGACGCCGCCGGCCGCGGCGCCGTCGGCTTCGCCTTCCGCCGGCTGCTGCCGCTGATGCTGTTCGGGCTGATCCACGGGCTGGCGGTCTGGTTCGGCGACATCCTGTTCTTCTACTCCGTGATGGGCTTCTGGCTGCTGCTGGCCCGGCGGGCGAGGGCGCGGACGCTGGTGGCCGTCGGCCTGGCCCTGGTGCTCTTCTCGGTCGCCCTCGCCGTCGGCCTGGCAGGCCTGGGCACGCTCGCGGTCGGCGCCGCCGCCGAGCGGCCGCGGGCGCCGGACACCGGGCTCCGCGGCTGGAGCGCCGTCGAGGCGTCGCGAGGCGACCCCACCTCGCCGGCCTGGATCGCCGGCGAGACCGCGGCCTACCGCGACGGCCCCTGGGCCGACGCCCAGGTCTTCCGCACCCTGGAGTGGGTCGCCAACGTCGTGTTCATGCTGCTCTGCTTCGGCTGGCTGTCGTTGGGGATGATGTTCCTCGGCGGGGCACTGTGGCGGGTGAAGTTCTTCGCCCCCGAGCAGCGCCGCCTGCGCTTGCGGGTGCTGGCGGTCTGCCTGCCGACCGGCCTGGCGATCGAGGCCATCGCGGCGTGGCTGTTGTGGCCGTACCCGCCCCCAAACCCCCGGGACATGCTCGTGGGCCAGGTCATGCAGGAGGCCGGACTGCTGTTCCTGCCGCTTGGCTACCTCGCGCTGTTCGCGGTGCTGGGCGAGACCCTGCCGGACTGGCTGCGCGGCCCGGTGGCCAGCGCCGGGCGGATGTCGCTGACGGTCTACCTGTCCGAGTCGTTTGTCGCCACGGCCCTGGCCTACCACTGGGGCTTCCGCCTGTTCGGCCGGGTCGGGGCGTTCCACCAGGCGCTGGTCGCGCTGGCGATCTGGCTGACGCTGGTCGTGCTCAGCCACCTGTGGCTGCAACGCTTCCGCCAAGGGCCGATGGAGTGGTTGTGGCGGCGGCTGGAGTACGGCCGCGCGGCGGCACGTATGAGCGAGCCGCACGGATGAAGCGGTCAGGTAGGAATCAGAGGCCTCGCCTGGCGCTCTCGCCGGGGCCGTGCCTGCGGCTCCCGCTCACTTCGTGCGCGGCCCGCCGCCCTCACTCCACCCCCGGCAGCCACGCCTCCCGGGGGCGCGACGCCCGCCGGCGGGCGCACCCCGGCTCCAGGCGCAGCACCTTGCCGGGCTTGTGTTGGTCGGCGGTGTGGACACTCACCTGGAACTCGCACGCCGCCAGCGCCGCCCGCGCCGCCTTGCGGGCCAACTCCGGCCGGTTGCAGTCCTGGCTGAGGTGCAGCTGGACGACGTGGCGAAGCCGGCCCGGCGCCGACCGGGCCAGCACCGCCTCGACGAACCGGGACGCCTGGTCGTTCGACAGGTGCCCCTCATCGCCGAGCACCCGGGCGATCAGGACCGCCGGCCGGGCGCTGCGCCGCTCCAGCTCGACGTCGTGGTTGAACTCGACCGCCAAGAGATCGACGTCGGCCAGCGCCTGGGCCAGCGCGTCGTCCCACGTCCCCAGGTCGGCGACGTAGCCGATCGACGAGGCGCTGCCGAACAGGTCGGCCGGGCCGCGTAGCACGAAGCCGAATGTCTCGCCGCCGTCGTGCCGCACCGGCAAGGGTGTGCACCGCAGGCCGGGGGCCAGGGCGAGTTCCTCGCCAGGGGAATAGCCGCGGACCAGGCCGGCCTCACGGAGCTTCTCGAAGTGGCGGGAGTAGCGGGCCAGCACGGCGTGGTGCGAGGGGTGGCAGAATAGGGGTAGCTGGTGGCGCTTCAGCCAGCCGAGGATGCTGTCGTTCCAGTGGTCGGTGTGGGTGTGGGTCAGCAGCATCCCCCGGACGCCGGACGGGGCGTGCCCGGCCAGGTGAAGGCGGTTGGTGAGTTCCTTGGCCGCCAACCCGCCGTCGAGGAGGACCCCAAAGCCGTCGGTCTGGATCAGGCTGGCGTTGCCGCGGCTTCCGGAGGCCAGCACGGTGAATCGGAGCGTCATGCAAGACAATCATACCCACCCGGGCGGGCGGAGCAATGTGCGTTGTCTGGAGGGGGTGGGCGGCGAAACGAAGAAGGGCCGGCCTGGGGCGGAAGCCAGGCCGGCCCGGGGGGAGCAGGATCACTCAGGGGACCTGGAGCCCGGCCGGGGCGCTGGTGCCGCCGAGCGGGGCGGGCGAGCCGAGCGCGGCGTGAGGCAGGCTGGGGAAGTTGGTCAGGCCGTAGGTGTACGGGCTGGCCCGCGGGTCGGTCTCGATCATGAAGTAGTCGCGCGGGCCGCGGGCGTACAGGTGCGACGGGAACGCCGCGATCCCCATCTGCTGCGCCGCCAGCGCCTGCGCGCCCGACGGGCCGCACGGCCAGTTGGGCTGCTGAACCGGCAACACCCCCTGGTAGGGCGCGAAGCCGGGGTAGACGCACCAGTTCGGCCCGTAGGTCATGCCGTAGCAGGTGTTGTAGTAGAACGGCCGGGTGTTCTGGAAGTCCGGGGCCCGCGGCGTCGGGTAGACGGCGACCGGGGCGTGCAGCCCCAGGCCGTTGAAGTGCGGCTGGGCCGACGCCGGGCTGGCGAGCAGGCCTAGCGCCAACACGGTGGCAGTGAGCGGGACGATCCTTCGCATCGCGACTCCTTTCGCAGGGAGGGCAGTCCATCGGGGGCGGGGCGCGCCACAAGGCTACGATGGGAGTCTAGCCGACCCGCGGAGTCGAGGACGGCGGGAGAAGGGAAAATCGCCGAGGAACCCGGCGGCGGAGGCGACTGCGGGGGGGGGGGTTGTGGGGGCAAAACTGGGGGGGGGGCCTGCCGTGGTTTGCGGGGGGCCCCCGCTCATGGGGAGGGGGGGTCCAATGGCCCGGTCGTCGGTGGACGGTGGGCCGTGTTCGCTCTGGCCGCCTCCCGGGACAGCGTTAGTTGGCCGGTCCACCGCCAGCGGCCGGCGGCTGGGCCGGGGCAGGCAGGCCTCCGGCGCCCGGGCCGACCGGCGCCCCGTTGCCGGGCACCATCACCGGCGAGGTGCCGGGGAAGCCGTTCATCGGGCCGTACGGCATGCCGCCCATCACCATCGGGCCCATCGGACCCATCGGACCCATCGGGCCCTGCGGGCCCATGGCCGGGTGCCCGTTGGGGCCGTAGGGCGGGCCGACCGGCGGGCCGCCGGCGCAGCCGGCCGGGACGGCCCACTGCAGCGTCGGGGTGACGAACACCGGGGCGTAGTTGATCCGCCCGCACGGCGCGCCGTTGGGGCCGCAGGGGCCGTTGATGGCGTAGCCGTGGTTCTTGTAGTACGCCACCCAGTCGATGGCGTCGAGGCCGCAGTAGAACTCCTTCAACGCATGGTAGTAGTCGTGCCAGAACTTCTGGAGGCGCTCCTCCTCCGGGGTCAGGCACTTGTAGCGCTTGGCGAAGATGTTCCACCAGGGCTGGTAGCCGCTGTAGAACAGGTGGCCCCAGCTCGCTTCGCAGGTCCCGCTGCTCAGGGCCAGCCCGAGCACGGCGCAGACCATCACGGCGATCCGCTTCATCGCGACTCCTTTCACGCGGTTGATCCGGGCCGGCCAAGGCTCGCGGTCCTGGGGCCGACCTACACCCCGATCGAACCTCACCCCCCGCTCCCCGCGGATCGGTGAGGACAACTGCCCGCACCACTCTCAGGCTCATATCCATCGCGTCAGGCACTCCTAGAATCGGCCGCACACCGCGTCCGCACGCAACAATTCGCCTTTCCCCTACCCGCCGAATCCTTGCCCCTGCGCCAACCCCGCTAAAGTCCGCCCCACCGCCGTGGCTTGCCCCGCTTGGCGGCCCGGCGAGCGGACGACGTGAGTCGGCCGGTGACTCGCTCAACCGGGGGACTTACGTCCCCCGCTCGCCGCCCAACTTGCTCTCCCTCCGCTCAGGCGCTTCTGGTACAGTCCCCGCCGGCCGGGGCCGCCGGAGGGGGGTGACGCTCCGCGGGCCGGCCGGGGGAGGTCTCCCGTGGCCTCGCGTTGGCGCATCCGCCACAAGTTGTTGCTCGGTCTGGGGCTGGTCGTGGTCATCCTCGCCCTGCTCCTGCTCGGCACCTCGCGCGCCCTGTGGGGCAACTTCCTGACGATGACCGGCATCCGCGTCCGCCTGGCCGAGCTGCTCGCCGCCGAGGAACTCAACCGCGCGGCGTCGGAGCTGGTCGGCCTCGAGAACGTCCACGAGTTGATCGAGCGGCCGCGGCAGCTGCCCGCCGAGCTGAAGAAGGTCCGCGCCGCGGTGGACACCTACGCCGCCCAGCTCGACGAGACGCTGGCCGCCCACGGCGACCCGTCCGGCGGCATCTACGAGAAGGCCCAGGTCGAGCTGGTCCGCGAGAGGCTCGACGCCTTCGCCCTGGCCGTCGATGCCCGCGTCCGCCAGCCCGGCGTCGGCACCAGCCCCGCCGAGCTGAAGGAGCGGCACCTCAAGGCCATGGAGCCGGCCTCCAAGGCCCTGCTCGACAGCGTCACCGACCTGCGCGAGCACCTGAAAAAGGAGCTGGAGAAGCGCCTGGGCGAGTCGCGCCGCCACTACCAGGTCGCCCTGTGGATCATCATCCCGTCCAGCGCCGTCGGGCTGATCGTCATGGCCGGGCTGATGCGCTCCTTCTACGCCTGGGTCTTCACCCCCATCCGCGACCTGGAGCAGGGCGTCGGCCGGGTCGCCCGCGGCGACCTGGCCCACCGCATCGAGCTGCACTCCGGCGACGAGATGGAGGACCTCGCCCGCGCCTTCAACGGCATGCTCGGCCGGCTCTGTGAGCTGTACGACGACCTCAACCAGCGCGTCGATGAGCGCAGCCGCCAGCTGGTCCGCTCCGAGCGGCTGGCCTCGGTCGGCTTCCTCGCCGCCGGCGTCGCCCACGAGATCAACAACCCGCTGGCGTCAATAGCCTTCTGCGGCGAAGCCCTTGAGGCCCGGCTGAACGAGCTGATGCTCGCCGTGCGCTCGACCGGCCGGGCCCGCGAGGAGCACGAGGTCTTCTCGAAGTACCTGCGGATGATCCAGGAGGAGGCGTTCCGCTGCAAGCACATCACCGAGCGGCTCCTGGAGTTCAGCCGGACCGGCGAGCCGAAGCGCGAGCCGGCCGACCTGCGCGGGCTGGTCCAGGCGGTCCTCGACGTCACCCAGCACCTGCCCAACCACAAGGGCAAGCAGATCGTCTTCGAGACCCCCCGCGACGCGCCCGCCGGCCGGGTGACCGCCTGGGTCAACGGCGAGGAGATCAAGTCGGTGATCCTCAACCTGGTCGTCAACGCCCTGGAGAGCATGGACGAGGGCGGCCGGCTGGTCATCCAGCTGGCCCGCCGCGACGGCCGGGCGGAGTTGCGCTTCACCGACAACGGCGTCGGCATGAGCCGCGAGGTGCTCGACAACATCTTCGAGCCGTTCTTCACCCGCAGCCGGACCGGCAAGGGCACCGGGCTGGGCCTGACGATCAGCCACCTGGTCATCACCCAGCACGGCGGCGAGATCGAGGCGACCAGCCCCGGCGTCGGCCTGGGCAGCACCTTCACGGTGCGGCTGCCGGTCGGCCCGGTTGAGCCGGCCAAGGTGCTGACGATCGGCCAGCCGGCGGCGGCGCGGGCCGCCTGACAGCCCACGGAAGGGGCGCCACGGACCGGCGCCCCGCGGAGGAGCAGGAAGCATGCCAGCCAACAACACCGCCCGCGTCGGCCCCCACCGGAGTTTGCGCGTCCTGTTCGTCGATGACGAGACGTCGCTCCGCGAGTTCATGCGCTCCGAGCTGCCGCGCCTGGGCCACCAGGTGACCGTGTGCGAGGACGGCCGGGCGGCGCTGAAGGTCCTGGAGAAGTCCACGTTCGACGCCGCCATCCTCGACCTTCGCATGCCGGGGCTGTCCGGGCTGGACGTGCTGGAGCAGCTGAAGAAGGTCAGCCCCGACACCGAGGCGGTGGTGATGACCGGCCACGCCTCGATCGAGACCGCGACGCAGGCGATGCGCCTGGGGGCGGCCGACTACATGACCAAGCCGTGCAAGCTGGCCGACATCGAGGCGGTGCTGACGCGCATGGCCGACCGCCGCGAGCTGAAGCACAAGAACCTGGCCCTGGAGAGCCGGGTGCAGAACGCCGAGGGGCCCAGCGTCCTGGTCGGCCAGGCGCCGGCGATGCAGGAGGTCCACCGATTCTTATCCATGGTCGCCCCGACCGAGGCGACGGTGCTGATCCTCGGTGAGACCGGCTGCGGCAAGGAGCTGGCCGCGCGCACCCTGTGGCAGCTGTCCAAGCGGGCCACCATGCCGTTCCTGCCCGTCAACTGCGGCGCCCTGGCCGAGCACCTGGTCGAGAGCGAGCTGTTCGGCCACCGCAAGGGGGCGTTCACCAGCGCCGAGAAGGATCATAAAGGGATCTTTGAAGTCGCCAACGGCGGCACCGTCTTCCTCGACGAGGTCGGCGAGCTGCCGAAGAACGTGCAGGTGAAGCTGCTGCGCTTCCTGGAGTCGAAGGAGGTGCGGCGGGTCGGCGACTCGCAGCCGTTCCACAGCGACGTGCGGGTGGTCTGCGCCACCCACCGCGACCTGCGGCAGATGATCGCCGACGGCACCTTCCGCGAGGACCTGTACTTCCGCATCAACACCTTCGAGGTGCGCCTGCCGCCGTTGCGCGAGCGCAAGAGCGACATCCCCGAGCTGGCCACCCACCTGCTGGCGCGGGCGGCGCGGCGGACGCCCGAGCAGGCGGCGGCGCTATTGACGCCGGAGGTGATGAAGGCCTTGCAGGACCACGACTGGACCGGCAACGTCCGCGAGCCGGCCAACGTGCTGGAGCGGGCGGCGATCGTCTCGGGCGGCCAGCGGATCGCCGGCACACCTGCCGACGCTGGTGCGGCGGGTCGGCGGGGCGGCGAAGCCGGCGGCGGAGGTCCATCGACGACACGCCGCGGACGCTGGAGGAGATCGAGCAGGCCGCACCTGCTGCGGACGCTGGAGAAGCACGGCGGCAACAAGACGTCCGCGGCCGCCGGAGCGGGGATCAGCCTGAAGACGATCTACAACAAGCTCAACCGCCTGAACGAGCGCGCCCGCCACAGGCCGACAGCAACAAAGGCCCGACCGTGAGGGAAGGGCGCCCGCCACGCCCGTGGCGGAGTGGCGCCCCTCCTCACGGTCAGGCCTGGGACCGCCGCGGCGTCACTTCTTCGTGAAGCTCGGCATCCGCCCCTCGACCACGTCGCGCTCCCACTCGTCCAGGAGCGGCCACGACACGGCGCAGGTGCCGAAGTCGGCCATGTACTGGTACTTCGTCAGCCGGTCGATCGCCGCCTGGATCACCCGGTTGTCGCGGCGGAACACCGGGCCGTGGCTGGGCAGCAGGTACTCGCTGTCGTCGTTCAGGATGCGCTCCAGCGACCGCAGGAACGCCGGGATGTTCGAGCCGTGGTGCGCGTCGATCACGCCGACGCAGCTGTCCTTGTAGATGTTGTCGCCGCAGAACAGCAGGTCGCCCATCTTGAAACTGAGCTGCCCCTGGGTGTGGCCCGGCGTGTGCCAGACCTCCAGCCTCACGTCGCCGACCTGGACCACGTCGCCCTCGTTCAGCCGGATCTCGACCTTGCAGCGCGGCATCGGCAGGTCGATGCCCTGGGCCTTGATGCGGGCGAAGGTCAGCTCGCCGTCGCCGCTCTCCAAGGGCTCGACGCTGTCGGGGTGGGCGGCGATCCTGGTCTTGAGCATCTCCTTGGCCCGGCCGATGCCCTGGACGTGGTCGGCGTCGGCGTGGGTGGCGATGAGCATCTTGCACTTGGACAGGTGGAAGTCCATCTTGCGGACCAGGTCGATGATCTCCTCGACGTGGTCGAGGTAGCCGACGTCGATGAGCACGAACTCGCTGCCGCCGTCGATCAGGTAGACGTTGACGCCCAGGCGCCTTTGCGCCTGGTAGTTCATCTCGATGACGTGCGGGAACAGGTACTTCCGCGCGAGCATGGCGTCCAACCTTGCGGAGACGGGAGGGGCGTTCGACGGTCATCTTAGGCCGGGGGCAGGGAGATTCAAGTCTGTACAGTAGTGTCACGGCGGCAGCGAGGCGATCGCGGCGGCGCGGCGGGCGGGGTCGGCGTCGAGGGCGTCGAGCAGGGCGAGGGCGTCGGCGGCGTCCTGGACCCACCCACGGGCCTTTGTCGGGGAGGAGAACTGCGCCACCGGGTTCAGGTCATAGCTGGCGTGGGTGCGATGCCTCGAAAGGTCTTCCAACGCCCGTCCGATCGAGTGAAGATCCCTGTCCCTGGCGTAAAGGAGCGCCAGGCGCACCTGGCGATGAACATCCCGGTGCTGGGTCGTTCGGCCCCACCGCGCCAGGGCGTCGCGGCACTCCAACAAGAGCGCGTAGTAGGCGTGGATGACCCCGGCCCGCCATTGAGCCTCGGTCGCCCCCTGTACGACCTGCCGCCCCAGGTCGAGGAAGTCTTTAGCTCGCATCGGCGGACGTCAGGTATTCGACCGTGAGGGAGAGGTGTTCCCCCACCTGGGGGGGAATCGTGTCCACCTGCCAGTACACGACGTCCCAGTACAGGCGATCGGTGGGCGCCCAAGGCTTCGCCGTCGTCGCGATGACCTTCACCGCCGGGGGGCTGTCCTCGTCCGCGCGGACGTAGCGCTCCACGTCGATCCGTTGTAGCTCCGGTACGGCCTGAAGCGCGTACTGAATCATCCGTTCCAGCTCGGCCTGGAACCCCAGTTCGTCCACCCGGGCGGCGGCCTCGGGCGTGATCGTCACCGGCACGTTGACCGCGTTCATGCTGCACCTCCGCCCCGCATTCTACCCGCCCTCACAGCGACGCCGCCAGGCCCTCGACGTAGCTGGGGTACTTCGGCCGGAAGCCCAGCTCGTCGCGCAGCCGGCGGCTCAGCACCCGGCGGTTGACGCGCTCCGACGCCGGCACCGGGTCCGGCGGCGGCACGACCGCGGCGGCGGGGCGCTCCAGCAGCCCCGCCAGCCGCGCGTAGAAGTCGCGCCGCCGCACCGGGCTGCCGTCGCTGACGTTGTAGACGCCCCCCGCCTCGCCGCGGTCGGCCGCCGCCAGCACCGCCGCCGCCCCGTCCTCGACGTGGATCAGGTTCAGCCACTTCTCCGGGTCGATCGCCAGCAGCCGGCCGGCTTGCAGGTCCCGGGCGGATCAGCCGGCCGCGGCCGTATATGCCGGCGAAGCGCGGCACGACCGCCTCGGGCCAGCCGGCCCACAGCGCCTGCTCCGCCTCCAGGACCACCTGGCCCGCCTCGTCCGCCGGCCGGGTCTCGGCCGCCTCGTCCACCTCGCCGCCGTCGGCCTGGCCGTAGACGCCCGTGCTGGAGACGTGGACCAGCCGCGGCCGGCCGCGTAGCGCCGCCAGCACGTTGATCAACCCCTCGACGTAGACGCCGCATCGGCAGGCCCGCCTGCCGGTCGTAGCCGACGCAGTGGACGGCGGTCCGCGCCTCGGGCAGGCCCTTCAGCGAGGCGGGGTCGAGCACGTCGCAGACGACCGGCTCGACCTCGCGCGCCAGCTTCGGCGGCGCCGGCGGCGCTCCGGGTCGTGCCAAGACGTGCTCGCCGCGGCCTTCCAGGCGGCGGCGACGCGCCGGCCCAGGTAGCCGCAGCCGATGATCAGGTGGCTCATCCCCGGTACCCCTCGGTGGGCGCCGCGGCGCTGCCGGCGCCGCCCCCCAGATGATAGGCTGGGAGGGCGTTGGCGTCCGAGGGGGGAGGGCGCACGAGATGCTTGCCGGCCCGTTCGCCTGCCAGGCACGCCCGTCCGCACGCGCTCGCCGGAGCCGGCGCTGGCGGGGGGACGCGGGGCGAGCGGGGGACGTGAGTCCCCCGGTTATCGTACCGGCGCTGCGCACCGGGGGACTGACATCCCCCGCTCGCCCGGGGGTAATGGGGCGTATCCGTCGAACACACGGGCGGCGGGTTGGCCGCCTCCTTACTCTGTTAGCGCGTCATCCCCTGGCCCGTAGAGGGCGAGTCCGTCCCCAACGCTGAGGTCAGGGGTCCATCGTCGGCCAGGGACCCGTCCACCAGGCTGCCGGGGGAACTGCCGGAGCGAAACCGTTGGCCGTTCCCCCGGGCGAGCGGCGCCGGCTGATTTGCCGGCCCCTGTCCGCCCGGGGCAACGGCCTCGACGCGAGCTGGAACGCCCAGGAATGGGGGGAGGGCCGCGCCGGCCAGGAGGTTGCTCCAGGGCCCGCCCGAGGGGTGGACGGACTCCCAGGCCAGCACGGCGAACGCCGCGTCGCGCTCGGCAAGGGACGGCAGCGACAGGACAATCGGCACACCGCCCGTAGCCGCGGCGGGGAGGCCTGTGGCAGGCAGCTGCTTCAAGGCGCCAGTCAGGGCCGCCGGCGTGAGGGCCATGTCCACCGGCGGCGGGTCGGCGATGTCCTGCGGGTTGGTGTTGCCGGCCGCCAGGGCGAACGTCGCACTGGCGCTCTGGCTGCCCGAGGTGCGGCCGGCGGCGGCGGTGTACTGGTAGACGCGGTCGGTGCCGCTGTCCACGATCCAGATGTCGTTGACGCTGGCCGGGTTGATCGTCAGCCCGGTCGGGCTGGCGTTGGCCGCGTCGATCGCCCAGCTGCCCGACAGCGCGCCGGCGAGCGTGTACTTGAACACCTTGTCGGCGCTGCCGTCATCGACGACCCAGAGGGAGGAGCCGTCGGTGACGATGCCCTTGCCGTTGCCGTTGCCGCTGTTCAGGCTGAAGCTGCTGGCGGCGCTCTGGCTGCCGGAGAGGCGGCTGGCCGCGCCGGCGTACTTGAAGACCTTGTCCTGCTTGTTGTCCAGCAGCCAGACGTCGGTCCCGTTGGTGGCGATGCCCTCCACCTGGGCCTGAGCGTGCAGCCCGCCCGCCGTCCAAGAGCCCAGCAGGCCGCCGCTGGCGCTGTAGACGTACACCGTCTTGTTCGCGTCCACCACCCACACCTTGTCCCCGGCGGCGTTGCTGGCGGCGCCGCGCGGGGCGGTGTTGCCACTGTTCATCGCAGAGTCCCCGAGGGCGTTGCCGGGGAGGCCGTAGCGGTAGGTGCGGTCGGTACTCCCGTCATCGACAACGAAGAACTTGGTGGCGTCGTTGTCCAGGATCGTGCCGATACCCTGGCCGTCGGTGATGCCAGCGCCTGTGGGGTTCGACAGGTTAAGGTAGAAGCTCTCCGGCTGCTCGGTGATGGTGTCGTCCAGAATGGGAACCCGGATCGTGCGTGACGTCGTGCCCGGGCTGAAGCTGACAGTTCCGGTGATGGCCATGAAGTCACTATCGGTCACGGCTGTTCCGTCGGCGGTCGCGAAGTTGACCGTGATCGGTAGGCTGCTTGGGGTCGAGAGTGAGATGGTAAAGATTGCTTCCGCTTGATTCCCGAAACTGAGGATGTGATCGGTCCCGAGTGCCGTCACGTATAGGTTGCCGTCGGGCCAAACGCCAGGCGATAGGTGTCGTCCATCCCGCGGAGCCGGCGGGCACGTAATCATCGACATAGGCACCAGCCGCGGTGAACCGGACGATGCGGTCATTACCCCCGCTGGCGACGTACATAAGCCCGTCCGGGCCGAACTTGACGTCCTTGGGCGACGACAGGTTCGTACTGGCACCAACGCCTAAGAGGCTGTAACTCTATGACATTGGGCCAATCATAGGTAGCGAAGGCAAATGAGGCTGAGGGCGAGGTTGAGGAAGGCGAGTTGCATCTCCTTGGTCTTCTCGGTGACGAACCGCAGCTTGCGGAAGCCGTGCAGCCAGGAGAACAGCCGCTCCGCCACCCACCGGTGTACGCCCAGCCCGCTGCCGTGCTCCGTCCCCCGCTTGGCCAGCTTGGGATCGACCCCCGCCCGCGTAGTTCCTCCCGGTGCGGCTCGGAGTCGTACGCCCGGTCCCCGTACACCTCAGAGGGCAGCCGCGTCGGCTGGCCTCCTCGTCCAGCGGCCCGCACTGGTCCAGCAACGGCAGTAGCCGCTTGACCCGCACGTTGGCCGCCGTGCTTTCCGCCGCCAAGGGACGCCGTTGGCGTCAGTTAAGGCGTGCTGCTTGACGCCGGGACGGCCCTGATCCGTAGGGTTTTTGCCGCTGCCCTCCACCTCCGAAGGCTCGGGCGAACGTGCTATCGACGGCGGCGCGCGACCAGTCGATCTTGTCGGTGTCGTCGAGGTGCTCGGCGAGGAACTGGTACAGTTGGGACCAGACACCGGCTTGCTGCCAGGCGTGGAGGCGGCGCCAGCACGACATGCCGCAGCCGCAGCCCATCTGCGGGAGGTCTGCCCAGGGGATGCCGGTCTTGAGGACGAACAGGATGCCGGTCAGGGCCTTGCGGTCGTCGATCGGCTTGCGGCCTGGGAAGCGGAAGCGGCGCGGCTTGGGGGCGGGCAGCAACGGTTCGATGGCGGCCCAGAGGGCGTCGGAAACCAGCGGCTTGGCCATGGCGAATCCTCCCGGGGCGCTTGAGTCAGCTCCGCCTTTCTCCCCGCGAACGCCATGCCAACCCTTCATAGAGTTACAGCCTCTAAGTAAGCGCCTGTCAGGGCGTTATACTTGAGGATCCGGCCAGTGGCTGAACTCGTCACGAAGGCGAAATTGCCTGCGGGGTCGAACGTCAGCCCTTCCGGCACACTCAGCCCGCCGGAGCCAGGTGTAATAAAGATGCCGAGTGGCTGCCCCGTCGCGCCGTCGTAGCGCACGACGTTGTTGCTGTTTCGCCCGGTCACGTAAAGTTCCAAAACGTGGTCACCGTTGACGTCCGGCCCGAAGGCCATGCCGTGAGGGGCATCGATGCCGCCGCTGCCGGCGGTGACGAACACCCGGTCGAAGGCACCCGTAGTCGCATCAAACCGGAGTACCTCGTCGGTGTACTCGCTTCCGACGTAGAGGTAACCGCCCTGGAACCGGATGTCTCGGGTCCCGACGAGGCTCGTAGAAGTGGCGAACGTGTCAATGAGGTCACCGGTGACGGCGTCGTAGCGGCGAATTCGATTTCCGCCGTCCCCAACGTAGAGCCTACCGTCCGGGCCAAACGTGATCGGTTGGAAGCCCCCTTTGGTGCCGCTCACTAACGGGCCCCGGTAGTGGCCCGCCTGATCTCCCTCAACCGCCGTGCTGTCACTGATAGTGACCTGACGAGCGGAGTCGTCGTCAATGATGGTGACCACAGCTGTGTCACCGGCGATCGTTGCCCCCCCCGTGGGGTTGCTCAGGTGAACGGTGAACGACTCGTTTGTCTCGGCGATGAGGTCGTCGCGGGTGGCGAGCAGGACCCGCCGCGACGTCTGCCCCGGCGCGAACGTGACGGTGCCCGCCAGCGCCGGGTAGTCGCTCCCCTCGACGGCGGTGCCGTCGGCTGTCGCGTAGTCCACCGTGACCGGCGTGGGGCTCGTTGCCGACATGGTCACGACAACGCCACCGGCATACCGCGCGACGGCGTTGGTGTCCCGGCTGCTGATCAGCAGCGCCCCCTGGGCGTCGAAGGTGATGCCGACGGGGCCCAACAAAGTCGTCCCGGTGCCGACGACCGGGTCGTCCAGGTACTGACCCTGGCTGTCATAGCGGTGGACGGCATTGCTCGGGGGGTCGGCCACATACAGCCGGCCCTCCGGGTCGAACGCCAGTCCGCGCGGGTTCACCAAGCCCCCGGTGCCGGGCGCAACCAAGGCACCGAGGAAACTGCCCGTCGCCCGGTCGAAGCGCAGCACGGCCGCGTTGGTGCCGGTGCTCGCGACGGCCAGGGTGCCGTCCGGGCCGAACACCAGGTCATGGGGAGTGGCCAGCCCACCGCTGGCCGTCGCCACGAGCGTCGCGCCGGGCTGGCCGGCCGCGGGCAAGGGACTTCCGGGGGCCGGCCCCGACGGGCCCTGGTAGCGGAGGATGGAGTTGGAGTCGCGGCTGCTCACGTACAGGTTGCCATCCGACCCGAAGACGATGCCCTTCGGAACGTTGAGCCCGCCTGACCCGGCCGAAACGAACGTGTTCAGGAAAGCGCCGGTGGTTCCGCTGTAGCGGTAAATGGCGTTGGTCCCCTCGCTGCCGACGTAGAGATTGCCGTCGGGGCCGAAGGCCAGGCCGAAGGGGGCGTTCAGCCCGCCGGAGTTCGCCGCCACGAAGGTGCCAATGAGCTGGCCAGTGGTTCCGCTGTAGCGGAGAATACTGTTGCTATTTGAAGTGACGTACAGGTTGCCGTCGGGCCCGAGGGTCAGGTCTTTCGGGCTGGTAAGGCCACCGCTGCCCGCCGCGACGAAGGCGCTGGGGCTGCCGATCTCGTCGAGGGCGGCACCGGCAACGGAGATCGAGGCCGTGGGCACCGCGCGGTCTTCGAGGGTTTCCAGCGTCAGGCGCGAACGTCGTCGAGCAGGCCGCGGCCGGGGGCGAGCGGCTAGATCATTCGCGTGGCGGGACAGCAGGGAGAAGAGGGGCTTCATGGTTTGCTCCATTGCAACGTCTGCGGGGCAACAACTCGGGCCTGCCGGCGCGCAGACCGAGCGCCGGGGCGAGGGGGCCGGAGCGACGGGCGTGTTGACCTTCAACACTTCACCCACCGGTCGGCGGGGGGACCAGAGGTTGTAGGGCCGGCTTTTCTCGCCGGGCGCGGGGGTTAGTTCGGGGACTGCTACACAGTGCGTCTTCCGTCCCCCGATTTTCCCACCGAATCGGGGAAAGGCGAAAAACGAACGGGTAAGCCCTACGGCCCGTCTGGGCCCGGCAGCTCGCTGGGAGGGAGGCGCGAACCGCGCCTGCTACCAGAAGCGACGACAAGCACAGCCCCGAACTCGCCCAGCAAACACGCGATGCTCGGCCGCCGCGCCCGCCACGACGGGATGGCATCTACTTGGCCCCGGCCTGCTGCGGCGGGGCGGGCTTGCCCAGGGCGCGGGCCTGGGTGTCGGCCACGTCGGCCCACAGCTTCTGCCACCGCTGGCGTTCCGCCTGGGGCAGCCCGGCGAGGGCGGCCTTGGCGCGCACCCCGGCGAAGTCGGAGTCGCGCTGCCAGTCCCGCATTTTCTCTCCCGTGGCAGGGTCGGCCTTGCCGGGCTCAAACCCCTGCACCCAGCGGACGAAGTCCAGGTCGGCGCGCAGCCAGCCCAGGGCCCGCTCGCGCAGCCGGGCGCGATCCTTCGGGTCGAGATCGCGCGCGTCCTCGCCCCGGCCACAGCCGGCCAGCGCGGCGGCGCAGGCGGCGGCGTAGCGGTAGCCCGCGTCGATGTCGTTGGCCAGCTTCGGGTCGGCGGCGAACGCCCCCTCGTAGAAGCGCGCCGACGCCGCGTACCGCTTCGAGACGATCGCGCAGAACTCGGCGAGGCCGAGGCGCTCCTGGACGTCCTTGGGCTTAGCCTTCCCGGCCAGGATGTCAGGGAGGCGGTCGGCGACCCTGGCCATCCGCTCCGCCGAGGCCAGCCTCGCAGCAGAGGGGAGGGCCCAGTGCGGGTCGCGGGAGCCGAGCTGGTGCCCGCGACGGAGCGCCTCGACGCCGTCCCGGAGCTGGCCCTTCTGCACGAGCGCCATCCCGAGGTTGAAATGGGCCATGGCGTCGTCGGGCTTGAGGCCGATCGCCTTTCGATAGTGGGTGATCGCCTCGTCCCGCTGCCCCTTTCTGTCCAGGGCGGCGCCGAGGTTGCCATGGGCCATGGCGTCGTTGGGGTCAAGGCGAAGGGCCTCCTTCAAGGAGGCTAAGGCGCCGTCCAGGTCCCCCTTTTTGCCCAAGGCGCCGGCCAGGTTGCTGTGGGCCAGGGCGAAATCCTTGTGCAGGCGGATCGCCTCGCGGTAGGACTTGATGGCCCCGTCCACGTCGCCCTTGGCCCACAGGCTGGCACCCAGGTTGTTGTGGGCCTCGGCCCACCCGGGCTTGAGACGGATGGCCCGGCGGTGCTCCGCGATCGCCTCGTCCACCTTCCCCTTGTCAAGGAGTGCGGTGCCCAGGTTGTCGTGGGCTTTGGCCTTATCCGGCCTGAGACGGACGGCCTCGCGGAGGTAAGTGATCGCCTCGTCCAGCTTCCCTTGTTCTTTCAGCAAGGTCGCCAGCTCATAGTTCGGCGCGAAACTTTGCGGTCGCAACGCCACGGCGACGCGGTAGAACTGTAGCGCTTCCTCCACCCGAGGCGGGTTTGCGTACCGCAGGGTCACCCCGAGGTCGTAGTTGACCCAAAAGTTGTCCGGCCGTGCCTGCTGAGCCTGTCTCATCATCGCCAGCCGTTGCTCCTCGAATGACAGCTTCCCTTCCTTCTTGGGCAAGAAGGATAAGTGGAAGAAGAGCTGAGAAGACGTGCTAAGCCGGAGGGAGGCGTTGCGCATTTTCCCCTCCCTGGCCAGCTGGGCTAGCGCGCGGCCACCTCCCTGGAGTAACACCTGGCGGTACTGGTTCCGCCCCTCGTCCGGGTCCACCAGGCAGGCCACCGCCACCACCTTGTTCATGCGCTGGTCCTTCTTCCCCCCGATGGACTCCCGCCGCAAGGCCCAGTCGTCCAGGAAGGTGCCCAGCTCGGCCTGAATCGGCCCGTAGCGCAGCCTCCCGGCAGCCTCCTCAGCGCCCAGGTCCACGAGATCGACCCCGAAGTCGCGGAACGCCGATTCGTAGGCCATGTCAGCCGCCGAGTTGTCGAGGTAGGATTCCTTACCGGCGGCGAGGTAGGCGTCCTCCAGCCGCAAGAGGAGGCGGATACCCCAGAGCATCTCGTCCACCTGCGGCCCCAACTCGGTGTGCCCGCCAACCTGAACCAGCACACCCTTGGCGCGCAGCGCCGCCGACAGCGCCTCATACGGCTTGTCCTGGCGCAACCGCTCACCGGCTTCCTCCAGGGCCTCCTCGACGATAGGGACCACCGCCGCCCGCCTCGTCCGCTCGACGCCCGCCACCCAGCCGGCGCCGCCGATCAGCACCGCCACGACGGCCAGCGCAGCCGCCGCCAGGGCCAGCGCCGCCCGGTTCCGCCGGGCGAACTTCCGCAGCCGGTACACGGCCGACGGCGGCGACGCCTCCACCGGCCGGTCGTCCAGGTAGCGCTGCACGTCGGCGGCCAGCGCCCCGGCCGATTCGTAGCGGCGGTTTCTGTCCTTCTCCAGGGCCTTCATCACCACCCAGTCCAGCTCCCCGCGCAGGGCCACCGCCAGCCTCCGGGCGTCCGTACCCCGCGCCTCCGCCGCCGTGGTTAACGCCGCCCCCGCAGTGTTCACCATTGTGCTGGGCCTGGGCGGCTCCTCCTCGCGGATGATCCGCCTCACCTCGTCGTAGCTGGCCTCCCGCAGCCTGGCCCGGTCGAACGGCGTCTGCCCCGTGAGCAGTTCGTAGAGCAGCACCCCCAGGGAGTAGACGTCGCTGCGCGTGTCCACGTCCAGCCCGCTCTGCCCCGCCTGCTCCGGGCTCATGTACAGCGGCGTGCCGACCATGTTGCCAAGCCCGGTGTAGACCGTCTTGTCCGTCAGCCGCTGCCCCGTCGCCTTGGCCACCCCGAAGTCGATCACCTTCACCACCGCCGTGACGTCATGCACCGCCACCAGCACGTTGCTCGGCTTCAGGTCTCTGTGGATGATGCCCTTCTGGTGGGCGTGCTGCACCGCCTGGCACACGTCGGCGAACAGCGTCAACCGCTGCCGCACCGTCAGCCGGTGCCGGTCGCAGTGCTCGGTGACCGGCAGTCCCTTGACCAGCTCCATCACGAAGTACGGCCGGCCGCTCGCCGTCTCGCCGCCGTCAAACACCCTGGCGATGTTGGGATGGTCCATCAGGGCCAAAGCCTGCCGCTCCGCCTCGAACCGCGCCACCACCTGCCGGCTGTCCATCCCCGGCTTGATGACCTTCAGGGCCACCCGGCGGCGGACGGGGTGGGCCTGGTCGGCGACGAAGACCAGGCCCATTCCCCCCTCGCCGACCTGCTCCATCAGCCGGTACGGCCCGATCACCGTGCCCGGCCGCTCGGTGATCGGGTCGTCGATGGTCGCGGTCAGGCGAGGGTTCCCGCCCTCGTGGAACGACCCAAGCTGGGCCTGCGCCCGCAGCAGCCGCTCCACCTCCTCCCGGACGGCCGGCTGGTCGGCACACGCCTTGTCCAGGTAGCCCGGCCACTCGGCCGGCGCGTGCTCGATGGCGGCCAGGAAGACCGAGCGGACCCGGCTTTGCTCATCGACCATGGGGGTCGCTCCTGCGGGTAGGACCAAAGGCCGTTAGACAGTGCGGCTTTCTCGCCTCAGTTTTCCCACCAAAAGGGGAAAAAGTTGGAAGAGGGGCAGGAATAGCCTACCCCTCGTCGGTCCCCAGCAGCTCGCTGTGCAGCCGGGCGCGGGCGTAGGCCCAGTGCCGGTAGGCGGTCGTGGTCGAGACGCCGAGGGCCGCGCCGGCCTCCTCGACGGTCATCCCCGCGAAGTAGCGCATCTTGACGATGCCGGCGGCGGTGGCGTCGTCCCGCTCCAGCCGGGCCAGCGCCTCGTCGATCGCCAGCAGCTGGTCCGGCGTGACCGCCGTGGCCAGCGCCAGCGCATCGACGTCGAGGCGTTGCCGGTCGCCGCCGCGCTTGAGGCGGCCCTTCTCCCGGGC
This sequence comes from Gemmataceae bacterium, assembly GCA_046350195.1. Taxonomy (GTDB): domain Bacteria; phylum Planctomycetota; class Planctomycetia; order Gemmatales; family Gemmataceae; genus CALDUY01. The sequence goes on along the minus strand of JAXMAW010000016.1, from coordinate 86,088 downwards.
GCGGTCGATCAGGATGCGGCGGATCGCCTCGGCCGCGGCGGCGAAGAAGTGTCCGCGGCTGTTCCAGTGCTGCGCCTGCTCCACGTCCACCAGGCGGAGGTACGCCTCGTGGACCAGCGCCGTGGCGTCGAGCGTCTGGCCGGGCGCCTCCCGGGCCAGCCGCTGGGCCGCGAGCTTGCGCAGCTCGTCGTAGACCAACGGCAACAGCCGCTCGGCGGCGTGCGGGTCCCCCCGCTCGACGGCCGACAGGATTCGGGTGACTTCGCTCATCGATGACCTCGGTGGCCTCGACAGCCCCAAGGTCGATGTTAGCCCCCCAGCCTCCGCCGGGGAGGGCGAAATCCATTCGGCGCCGGGCTCACCGCTGGTAGATCGGCAACGCCGCCTTGTCCAGCTGCAACACTGTCAGGTAGCACGACGTCACGTACACCGGCCCGACCATCCGCGCCGTCCAGCTGTCGTGGCTCCACGACCCGTCCGCCGCCTGCGTCTTCTTGAACTCCTCGAACACCGACTTGCGGTACTTGCTCCACGTCAACAGCTCGTCCGACTTGGCGTCGGGGAACATCTTCTTGAACCGGTCGTCGCCCAGCACGTACACCACCTGGGCGTAGTAGTAGTGCGTGTACTCGTCGTGGCCCATCCGCCGCCCGTCGCCGGGGATCGCCAGGGTCAGCTGGCAGTTCTTCAGCCACTTCTTCACCAGGTCGCCCTGGTACTCGCCGGCGTTGAACCCGCAGGCCACCGCCGCCGCCGTCAACGCCGGCCGGCCCTCGCCCCGGCCGCCGCCGAACGCCAGGCTGTACATGATGCCGCCCTGCTCGTTGGTCGAGTCGCGCAGGTACTTGATGGCGTCCTTGATCGCCTCGCCGGGCACGATGACGCCGGCGTTGCGGGCCGCCCGCAGCGCCTGCACCTGGGTGATGGTCACCGACCCCTCGTCGAAGTTGCTGCCGTCCTTCGCCGACACGTAGCCCCAGCCGCCCCGGTTGGTCTGGGCGTCCCGGGTGTACTTGGCCGCCTTCTCCAGGATCTGCACCAGCTTCTCGCGGCGGCGGACGTTCTCCTCCTCGCCGACGATGCAGCTCAAAAACAGCATGCCGAACCCGTGCCCGTACATGTACCGGCCGCCCTCGGCCTGGCTGGAGGCGTTGCCGATCAGCCCGTTGGGCTGGCACCGCTCCATCAGCCAGTTGGCGGCCCGGCGGATGTTGTCGCGGTACTTGCCCTCGCGGATGGTGCTGCCCTCGCACAGCATCGCCATCCCGCCCAGGGCGGTCATCGACACCGCGTACTGCCCGTTGACGCCCTCCCAGTGGCCGTCCTTGTGCTGCTCCTTGGCCAGCCAGGCCAGGCCCCTCTTGATCGTCTCGTGGTACTCCTTCGGCACGTCCTCACCGCGGGCCGGCCCGGAGCCGAGCACCAGGGAAAGCGTCAGGACGACCACCGGCGAGATGCGATCGCGCATTACGGGCTCCTTGTCCAAGCAAAAGGCCAGCCGTTCCCGCGGCCCCGGCCCGCCCCCAACCTCCACAGACGAGCGGTGCGGCGAAAGCTCACACAGCCAGCGCCCCTCATTCAACCAGCCCGGCCGGCGCCAGGCAAGCCTGCGTGACAAACGGCGGCCGAGGAAAAAAGGACATTGGCGGTCGCCCGGAGCGACTATATGTTGATGCCGGCCTGTCAACGCCCCAGATCGAGTCGCGCGATCGTTTCGCCCGTCCCCGTCGGGGCACGCACGCATTTTGGAGACGACCGTGGTACGGAGTAAGTTGCTCTTCGCCCTGGCGCTGCCGCTGTGCGCCGCCCTGGGGCTGCTGACGACCGGCGCGGCCGGCCGCGAGGACGACAAGAAACCCACGGCCCGGACGGCGGGCTACTCCGGGATGGTCTGCCCGGTGTTCTACTGGGGCAACTTCATGGGGTTCTACTACTACATGGGGGAGGACTGCAGCGTCAGCCCGACCCAGACGGTCGGGCTGGCCTCCACCGTCCCGCTCAACCACCCCCACCACTGCACCGACCCCGACTGCGCCGAGAAGTGCATCGACGTCGGGAGCTTCTACAAGCTCTTGAAGGGCGACCTGAAGGGCTACGCCAGGACGACGGGGCCGGCCGGCCGCCGGCTGGGGTCGTCGCACCACTACTACCACTACTACCTGGAGGCGGGGGTTCACGAGGCCGACCAGGTCCACCAGACTCCCGAACAGGTCATCCAGCCGGGGACGGAGTTCACGGTCCCCGATAAGACGCGGGTGCTGGCCTACCTGGAACTCAAGCGGGTCGGAATCGACCGGTACATCAAGGTCGCCCTGTTCAAGGTCACCATCAGGCCCACCAACATGACCCTCCTGAGGGAGACGACGTACCGTGTCGGCCACGAGGTCCGGACCACCGCCGTCCCAACGGTCACCATCCCCCGCGACCAGATCACCGTGGTCAACGGCAAGGTCTGCCTGGTCAACCACGACGGCGGGAACTACATGGTCGTCCTCGGCCGGAGGACCCCCGACCCGCAAGACTGACCGGCGGCGGGGGCCCTCACGGCCCGACGGCCGCCCCGAAGTCCTTCGCCTCCCGCCGGGGTTCGGCGCTCCGCGCGCAGCGGAAGCCGAGCCCCGGCCGCGGCTCGTCCCGGACGCCGAAGCCCGTCAGGTTCAGCCCCCTTCGCGGCCCCTCCACCTCCCGCTCCAGTTGCGCCTTGCCCCGGACCACCGAGTCCGGCCCGCCGCGCACCACGCGCAGGGTCCACAAGGGAACGCCCGGGCCCCCCGCCGGAATGAACCCCGGCCAGGAACTCGTCCACTCCGCCACGTTGGAGTACAGCCCGAACACGGCCGGCTGGTCCGGGGTGGGTTGGACCCGGTCGAAGGCCGGCTGGCCCACCGGGCCGAAAGACCACCCCTTCCCCCGCAACGGCTCTACCGAGTCCCCCCACGGGAACCGAAACCTGCCGCACGCCGTCGCCGCGTACTCGTACTCGTACTCGTCGGGGAGCCGCTTGCCGGCCCACTCCGCGTAGGCGGCCGCGTAGTCCCAGGTCATGCTCGTCGCCGGGTGGTCGGGGGACGGGACCGGCCGCTCCTCGGACCTCACCGCCCCCTTCAGCCACCGGTGGTACCCGTCCGCCCGCACCTCGGTCGTGTCCAGCAAGAACGCCGGCACCCGCCGCCTCTGCTTGGGGAAGACCACCTCCCCCCCCTCCACCCGCGGCACCTTGCCAAACGTGTCGAAGCCCTCCGCCGCGGGGAACAGGCTCATGTCCGGCGGCCGCACTAGCCGGTGAAGCTTGACCTTGCCCAGCTCGGTCACGCCATCGACGCCGCGCCACTCCTGGTGGCGGAACGGCCCGCGGATGTCCCTGCCGTCCCCGGGCACGACCCGGAACACCTCGTGGAACTGCCCGGGGTCGGCGTCCGACACCGCCACGACCAGGTAGTGCCCCGGCAGCAGCCTCACCGCCTCGCCGTCCTTGCCGCGCACCACCGCGTCCGGCCGCGGCTCGCCGGTCCTCTCGCCCAGCGGGAAGTACGACACGCTCGCCCCCGGCGGGTCCGTCCGCACCGTGGCGGCCACGCGCCGGTCCGGCGCCGGCTCCGGCTCCGGCGTCGGCCGCGTCGCCACCCAGCCGACCAGCGCCAGCGCCAAAAGCGCCAGCGCCACCCAGCCGACCCGCTCGCGGTTCCGCCGCACCCACCACAGCCCGCGCCGCAGCCGCGCCGCCCCGACGTGCCGCGGCGGCTCGCCGCGCAGCCAGCAGCCCAGGTCCTCGGCCAGCTGCCCCGCCTCCTGGTAGCGCTGCTCCGGCGCCTTCGCCAGCGCCTTCAGGCAGATCCGCTCCAGGTCCCTCGGCACGGCCGGGGCGAGCTGGCGCGGCGGCACCGGGGGCCGCCTCTGGATGTCCTCGCGCACCCTCTTGGCCTCGCCGCGGAACGGCCGCTCGCCGGTCAGCAGTTCGTACAGCACCACCCCCAGCGCGTACACGTCGCTCCGGTGGTCCACCCGCCCGACGTGGCCGCTCGCCTGCTCCGGCGACATGTACGGCAGCGTGCCCGCCAGCAGCAACCTCTCCGGGGCGCCCTCGGCCGCAGGCGACGGCTGCGTCGCCAGGCCGAAGTCGGTCAGGTACGGCGTGCCCCCCTCGTCGAGCAGGACGTTGCGCGGCTTGACGTCGCGGTGGACCAGCCCCCGCTGCCTCATGTGGTCCAGCGCCAGCGCCAGCGGGACCAGGAGCCCGGCCGCCTCGCGCGGCCCCGGCCGGGACCGCTCGATCCTCTGGGCCAGGTTCTCGCCGCGGATCAGCTTGGAGACGAAGAAGAACGGGACGTCGGCCGTCTCGCCGACGTCGTAGATCGGCACGACGTTCGGGTGGTCCAGCGCGGCGTGCAGCCACGCCTCCGCCCTGACCTTGCCCAGCTCCTCGGTGGCCAGGCGGCACTCGAACGGCACCTTGACGGCGACCTCGCGGCGGAGCCCGTCGTCAAAGGCGGCGTAGACCGCGCCGAAGCCGCCCTTGCCGAGCAGCTCGCGGACGGCGTAGCGGCCCAGCCGCAGCCCCCCGAACGTCTGGGCGTCGCCGCCCTCCCCGCCCCGGCCAGCCGGCCGGTCGTGGGCGGTCCGCCGCTCGTCCGGGCCGGTCACCACCCCCGCCGGCGGGGCCAGCACGCTGGCCGTCGTCTGCGGCATCGCCAGCAGCAGCTCGCCGCAGCGCCGACAGCTCCGGACGTAGAGGTGACAGAGGACTGTGCTGAGGTCGGCCTCCGCCAGCCGGCCCTGCACGAACGCCCGAAGCGTCTCGACGGTCGGGCAGTCCTCCGTGGGGGGGGTCGGACCCGATAAGTCGCTCATGGCGCGAAGACCTTGGGCCTGGGCTCCGGGGGAGGCGACGCCACCCCCCGTTATACAGCGCCGGGCCTTCGGCCCGCTACGGCCGGGGCGGCGGAAAAATGCCCGGGGCGAGGTACTTTACGCGGCCGCCCCGGCGGGGTACCTTGGGGACACCCATCCAGTTGAAGGGAGACGCTCCATGTCTGCCAAGCTCGACACCGTCCTCGACTACCTCGACGCCCTCAAGGGCCGCCCCATGATGGACGTCCTGGCCCAAGTGGTGCGCCAGCTCGACCTCCGCCGCGACGACTTCGCCGGCTGGGTCAAGTTCTCCGAGCACCACTACCAGCGCAACCTCGTCCGCGCCGGCCCGTGGTACCACCTGTGGGTGATGTGCTGGCGCAACGGCCAGCGGTCGCCGATCCACGACCACACCGGCTCCGCCTGCGCCGTCCGCGTCCTGGAGGGCGTCGCCACCGTGACCACCTTCTCCCGGGCCGGCAACGGCCACGTCAAGGCGATCGGCTCCGAGGACCTGCCGGCCGGCAGCGTCGTCACCTCGTCCGACGACGACCTGCACCAGATCTCCAACCTCCAGCCGGGCAAGGCCGACCTGATCACGCTGCACGTCTACACCCCGCCGCTGTTGCGCATGGGCACCTACTCGATCCTCGACGCCGGCCGCGGCGAGGACGTCTGGGTCGAGGCCCGCAAGTTAATCTCCGACTTCCCCGAGAACAGCGAGACGCCCCTGGACACCCTGCACGGCTGGGTGACGCCCAACCGCCTCTTCTTCGTCCGCAACCACTTCCCCGTGCCGACCATCGACCGCCCGGCGTGGTCTCTGGAGGTCGCCGGCCTGGTCCACCAGCCGATGAAACTGACCTGGGACGACCTGGCCAGGATGCCGCAGCGCAGCGTCTTCGCCACCGTCGAGTGCGCCGGCAACGGCCGGTCGTTCCTGCACGAGCGGCAGCCGGGCGTGCAGTGGGGCGCCGGGGCGATTGGCCACGCCGAGTGGACCGGCGTGCCGCTGCGCGACGTGCTGGAGAAGGCCGGGCTGAAGCCCGGCGCCGTCGAGATCCTCTTCGAGGGCGAGGACCGGGGCAGCGAAGCCGACCACCCCCAGCCGATGCACTTCGCCCGCAGCCTGCCGCTGGCCAAGGCCCTGGACCGCGACACGCTCCTGGTGACCCGGATGAACGGCGACCTGCTCACGCCGGCGCACGGGGCGCCGGTGCGGCTGTTCGTGCCGGGCTGGTACGGCGTCGCCTCGGTCAAGTGGCTCCGCCGCGTCGAGGCGATCGACTCGACCTACCACGGCTACTACCAGAGCGTGAAGTACACCGTCCAGCGCCGGATCGACGGCGGGCTGACCACGGAAGTGCTGGGGCCAATGGCGGTCAAGGCGGAGGTCGTCCGCCCGGAGGACGAGGCGACGCTCGGCGTCGGCACCAACCGCGTCTTCGGCGTGGCCTGGGCCGGCGAGGAGCCCGTCGGCCGGGTCGAGGTCAGCGTGGACGGCGGCGAGACGTGGACCGCCGCCGACCTGCTGACGCCGCCGGCGAAGTACTGCTGGTCGCTGTGGGAGTACCTGTGGGAGGTCGCCTCGCCCGGCGAGTACACGCTGCTGACGCGGGCGGTGTCGGCCTCGGGCCGGGCGCAGCCGAACGAGCACGACCCGCTCAACGGCGGGTACATGATCCACCACGTCCGGCCGCGCCGCGTGCGGATCGCCGCCGGCCAGCGGGCGACGGCGGTGTCGGCCGACCTGGCGTCGCTGCTGTGGGACATGAACGCCTACGCCGAGGAGAACATGCGCCGGCCGCTGGACGCCGAGATGGAGTTCAGCGGCGGCGCGGGATTTGACCCGTAGGGTGGGCCGAGTCTTCGAGGCCCACCGGGCAGCCCACATCGGGTGGGGGCGCCTGCGCTCACAATGGTGACGCCTCGGTGGGCCTCGGAGACTCGGCCCACCCTACAAGAGCGACACCGCGAAGACGACGCCGACCTGCGGCACCGGCTCGCCGTGGTCGAGACGATCGGCCAGCACCCGCAACGACAGGGCCTGGGCGCGGGCGATGGCCTCCGGCCGCGTACGGCCGTAGGTGAGGACCCCGGGCAATTCCGGCACCTCGGCAATCCAGCGGCCGTCGTCTTCCTGTTCGACTTCGATGGTCAGCGGCATGGGACCTTTCCCTGCGAGGGGTTGTGTCGCTTGAGCGCCCCTGCCATCATACCCGAACGGTCGCTACCCTTGGGAGACCACCATGCCCCTGCCCCTCTACATCGTGGACGCCTTCGCCGACCGACCGTTCGCCGGCAACCCCGCCGCGGTCTGCCTGCTCGACCGGCCGCGCGACGAGGCCTGGATGCAGGCCCTGGCCGGCGAGATGAACCTCTCCGAGACCGCCTTCGTCGCGCCGGCCGACGCCGGCTTCGGCCTGCGCTGGTTCACGCCCAAGGTCGAGGTCGCCCTGTGCGGCCACGCCACATTGGCGACCGCCCATGTCCTGTATGAAACCGGCCGGGCCAAGTCGCACGACACCGTCCGCTTCCACACCAAGAGCGGCGAGCTGACCGTGAGGCGGGCCGGCGACGCCCTGGAGATGGACTTCCCCGCCGTCCGCGCCGACCCGTGCGAATCGCCGCCCGGCCTCGCCGTGGCGCTGGGCGCCGAGCCCCGCTTCGTCGGCCGCAACGGCATGGACTACCTCGTCGAGCTGGCCGACGAGGCGGCGGTCCGCGCCCTGGTACCGGACATGGCCAAGCTGTCAGCCTTGCCGGTGCGTGGCGTCATCGTCACGGCGGCCGGCTCGACGGCGAGCGCCGACTTCGTCTCCCGCTTCTTCGCCCCGCGGGCCGGCGTGCCGGAGGACCCGGTGACCGGCTCGGCCCACTGCGCACTGGGGCCGCACTGGGCGGCGAAGCTCGGCAAGGACGACCTGGTCGGCTACCAGGCGTCGCCGCGCGGCGGCACCGTCCGCGTCGGCGTGCGCCGCGACCGGGTGCTGCTCGGCGGCCGCGCCGTCACCGTGCTGCGCGGCCAGTTGGCGGAGGAAGTCGCGCTGAGCAAATGACGTGCCTTCCCCCGGGCTGATCGCCGGGAAAAGGTGGGGGAATTGGGCAATCTGTCCCCGATAATTTGCACACCCCTGCGCACCTTCCCCCGGCCCCGATCGTTTTCACGAGCCATCCCCTGTTAAGAGGGCGAACGCAGGGAGGCTGCGGGGGCGGCGGCATGCCAGTTGCCAGGTTTGCGGGCAATCGGCTACTAGCGTTCAGGGATCGGCCGACGGCCGGCCGGGAGGCCGGCTCCCGTTCACCAACCTCGAAGGAGGTCCGATGAACCGCTTCGTATTGACCGCGGCGCTGGCGGCGCTGGCGCTGGCGGCGATGACGACGGAGGCCCAGGCCGGCCGAGGCTGCCGCGGCGGCCGCCGCGGCTGCTGCGGCAGCTACGCCTCGTACGGGTGCCACGGCGGCGGTTACGGCGGCTGCTACGGCGGCTACGGGGGCTACTACGGCGGCTGCCGCGGCGGCTACGCCGTCTCGTCGTACGGCGGCTGCCACGGCGGGTACCAGGGCGGTTATGCCGCCTCGTCGTACAGCTGCGCCGGCGGACACCTCGTCTCGTCCGGCGTGACGTACTCGGGCACGCCGGCCTACGCCTCGGTGTCCTACCCCACCGAGACGGTGGTCCTCTCCACCTCGACGCCGGTCATTACGTCGTCCGAGCCGACCCCGGTCGTCTACCCGGGCACCCCGGTCACCTCGGCCACCCCGGTGGCCGGAACGGTCGTCTACCCCAGCCAGCCGGTGTACTACGTGCCGGCCGGCCGGGACGGTCGTCTCGAGTCCGCCGATCCATTACTCCGGCCCAGGCCGTTGCTTCGGGCAAACGGCCCGGCGGCGGGGGCCCGCCGCCGTCTTCGTTCCTACCCGCCTTCGACCCGGCCGGCCGGCCGGACCCGCGCGTGCGTGGGCCACCTCGCCGAACAGCAGGATCAGCGACGAGTAGTACACCCACAAGAGCAGCACCACCACCGACGCCGCCGACCCGTACATCGTCGTCACCCCGGCCTGGGCCAGGTACAGCGAGAACAGCCGCTTGCCCAGGGTGAACAAGAGCCGCCGCCACCAGTGCCCCGCCCCAGACGTCCGACCAGCGCACCTCCGCGTCGGGCAGCAGCCGGTAGACCATCGCAAACACCAGCGTGATCATCCCCAGCGACACGACCACGTTCACCGCCTGCCACGCCAGCGCGGCGCCGGCGAACCGACCGACGATCGACAGCGCCGAGCTGAGCACCAGCGACACCAGCAGCAGAAAGCCCATGCCGACCACCGCGCTGATCGACAGCAGCCTGGTCCGCACGAAGCTCCACACGCCGGACGTCGGCGCCCCCTCGGCCTTCCAGATCTGGTTGAGCGCGCCTTGCAGCTCGACGAACGCGCCGGAGGCGCCGAACAGCAACACCACGACGCCGAACACCGTCACCGTGGTCGCACCGGCCTTGTCGGCGTTTTGCAGCACGGCGTCGATGGCGCCGGCGACGTCGTCGCCCAGCGTCAGCCGCAGTTCGTCCAGCACCCCGGCCCGCGCCTCATCGGCGCCGAAGATGAAGCCGGCCAGGGCGACGGCGAACAGGATCAAGGGGGCCATCGAGAACAGCGTGTAGTACGCCAACGACGAGCCAAGCGTCATGGCCCGGTCGTTGACCCACTCCTTGGCCGCCTCGACGAGGACGTCGCGCCAGTGCGGGAAGAACGCCCCCGCGCCGCCGGCCGCCGGCGCCGCCCGGACCGCGCCGCTAGCGGGCATGGCTCACCTCCGCGGTCGGCTCCAGGTCGGCCACGGCCGGGCCGTGCAGGACGTGGCCCTCCTTGCTGAACCGCGAGCCGTGGCAGGGGCAGTCCCACGTCTTCTCCGCGGCGTTCCAGTTGACGATGCAGCCCAGGTGCGTGCAGACGGCGGAGCACTCGCCAACCCGCCCCGACTCGTCGCGGTAGACCGCCACCTTCTTCAGCCCCCGCCGCACCACCGCCCCCTGCCCCGGGGCCACGTCGTCGGCCGACGACACGTCGCCGCCGGTGACCCAGTCGAGGTACTGCCCGGCGACGTTGAGGTTCTCCCGGGCGTAGTCGCCGGCCGCCTTCAGCGGCTTGCGCGACGGCTCGTACACCGCCGCCCACGGGTTGGGCCGCTCCAGGATCAGGTCGCGCAGCAGCATCCCGGCGATGGTGCCGTGCGTCATCCCCATGCCGGAGTCGCCGGTGGCGATGTACACGTTCTCGTCGCCGCCGGGGTCGGGGCCGAGGAACGCCAGCCCGTCGATCGTCTCCATCACCTGCCCCGACCAGCGGTAGCGCACCTCGCGCAACGGCGACAGCCGCTCCCGCGCCCACCCCTCCACCCGCTCCCAGCACGCCAGCGGGTCGTCGCTCTGCCCCGTCTTGTGGTCCTCGCCGCCGACGATCAGCAGGTCGGTGTCCTGGTCGATCGGCTGCACCCGGACGTAGTGGTACGGGTCGAGCGTGTCCCAGTACAGAGCGGCGGGCACCGACCCGGCCGGCACGGCCAGGCCGACCGCGTAGGTCATGTACGGCGCCTGCTTGGTGTGCAGCGAGACGACGTCGTTGATCGGCGTGTTGGTGGCGACGACGACGGCATCGGCGGACACCGACGGCCCGCCGCGCGTCCGCACCCGGCAGGGCGTGTCGCCCTCGACCTTCTCGACGCGCGCCCCGCAGAACAGCCGGCCGCCCATCCGCAGGTACGCCTCGCGCAGGCCGCGCAGGTACTTCAGCGGGTGGAACTGCCCCTGGCCGGGGAAGCGCAGGCAGCGGCCGGTGTCAAACCCCGGCAGCGGCGCCCGCGGCACCCAGGCGAAGCTCAGGCCGACCCGGCCGGCGCAGTCGGCCTCCCTCTCCAGCAACTCCGGCCTGTCGCCGGGGCCCAGGAACAGGTAGCCGTCCACCCGGCGGAAGTCGCAATCGATCTGCTCCCGCTTGACCAGCGCCTCGATCTGGTCGATCGCCGCCGCGTGGCTCTGCACGGCCAGGCGCAACTTCAGCTCGCCGTGAATCCGCTCGACCTCCTGGAAGCGGTCGTCCAGCACGCAGGCGAGGTGAGCCGTGGTGAACTCCGTCTCGCCGGAGGCGGCGCGGTCGCTGGCCTCCAGCACGACGACGCGCTGGCCGGCCGAGGCGAGCAGGTACGCCGTCGTCAGCCCCGCGATTCCGGCCCCGACGACGCAGACGTCGCAGGTGGTGTCGTGGGCCAGGTGGGGGTCGCGGGGAAGCTCCGCCGTCTTGCCCCACACCGAAACGCCTGACTCGCGCATGGGAATGCTCCGTGGTTTGGGATTCGGGCGCCTCAAACGAACAGGCGCCGGGCCGGAGCATCCCCCGGGCCGGCGCCTGGCACGATCGGCCCGCCGGTCAGTCCTTCTTCCCCTCGACCTTCACCTTGAAGTCCACGCTGGTCGAGTTGCCGGTCTCCGGCTTCGCCGTCACCTTGACCGTGTGGTCGCCGACCGCCGCGTCCTTGGCGGCGGTGATGGTCGCGGTGACCTCCTTGGCGTCGCTGGCCTTGACCTTCTTCGGGTCCAGGTCCACCGACAGCCCCGTCGGCGCATCGACGCTCAGCGACACGTCCTCCTTGAAGTCGTTGCCGCGGTTGAGCGTCAACTTGACCGTCTGCCGGTCGCCCTGCTTGATCGTCGGCGCGGTCGCCGCCGACGGGCCCGAGATGTTGAAGGTCGCCTTGGAAGGCGTCTTGTCGCTGGTCTTGCCGCCCGGCTCGCTGGTGTTGCAGCCGACCAGGCCCGCCACCGCCACCAGGGCCGCCGCAGTCAGGGTGCGAAGCATGCGTTGTCCCCCTTGGAGATCTTTAATGCCTTGTATATCCGTTATCGCCCTTTCCGGGCGTCACCTCCCCTCTCGCAAGTTCGGTGCCACCCCGCCGATTGGCTGAGAAACCCCGGCGCCGGCCCCGGCGGTGCGCAGCCGACTACTCAGTCCGGCGTGCCCGGTTGCGCGGGGCGCTGCGCGCGGTACAGCGCGGTCAGGCAGGTCAGCTCCGCGTCGGGCCGGCGGAACAGCGACCCCTCCCCGTCCGGGTCGGCGAAGTGGTCAAACCGCCTCCGCTCGGCGGCGGTCAACCCCGGCCCCACCAGCCCCTTGAGGAAGGCAAGGTGGCGCTTCAGGAACTCGACCAACTCCGCGGGGAAGGGCGCCTGCCGGTCGGCGGCGTGGGTCACCTTCCTCGGCGCGGCGAACCCGGCCTCGCGCAGCATCCGGTTGACCTTCCGCGCCGGCGAGTAGCGCGAGCCGGCCCGGTCGCGGAGGGCGCGCTGCACCTCCACCTCCAGGTCCACCGGCCACGGCAGCAGGACGTGGTGGTACTCGTCGCTTTCCAGCACCGCGACGACCCCGCCCGGCGCCAGCACCCGCCGCAGTTCGCCCAGCGCCCGGACCGGGTCGTCGAGGCTGATGAAGCTCATGGCGCACAGGGCGAGGTCGAACCCGGCGTCGGGGCAGGGCAGCGCGTAGACGTCGCCCCGCCGGTACGACACCGCCCCGCCCCGGCGGCGGGCGACGCGCAAGTAGGCCTCGTCGGCGTCGATCCCGACGGCGTGGCCCGCCCGCCGCGCCAGCCGCCGCGTGTAGAACCCGTCGCCGCACGGCACGTCCAGGGCGCGGCCGCCCGGCGGCAGCGGCAGCCCGCCCACCGCGCGCGTCAACTCACGTTCAAACGCGCGGTGGAAGGCGCGCTGGAGCGGGTCGTAGGCGGGCAAGGCGGACTGCCTCGTCATGGGGCACCGGGCCGTCACGGCTTGAGGACGAACTTGATGTGGTCGTCCTTCCGGTCGCTGAACTGCTGGTACGCCTGGGCGGCGTCGCTCAGCCGCACCCGGTGCGAGACCACGAACGACGGGTCGATCTCGCCCTTGGTGATGCGGTCCAGCAGCGGCTTCATGTAGCGGTGGACGTGCGTCTGGCCCATCTTGAACGTCAGCCCCTTGGCGAACGCCGCCCCGATCGGCACCTTGTCCAGCAGCCCGCCGTAGACGCCCGGGATCGACACCGTGCCGCCCTTGCGGCAGGCCAGGATCGCCTGCCGCAAGGCCGCCGGCCGGTCGGTTGCCAGAAACAGGCCCGCCTTCACCCGGTCGTAAACCGCGCCCGGCGTCGTGCCGTGCGCCTCCAGCCCGACCGCGTCGATGCAGGCGTCCGGCCCCCGGCCGCCGGTCATCTCGTCGAGGCGCTCCAACACGTCGAACCGGCCGGCGTCGAGGGTGTCGGCGCCGCACTGCTGGGCCGCCCTCTTCAGCCGCCCCTCGACGAGGTCGATGGCGATGACCCGGCCGGCGCCGAGCAGGTAGGCGCTCTTGATGGCGAACAGGCCGACCGGCCCGCAGCCCCAGACCGCGACCGTGTCGCCGCCCTGGAGGTTGCAGTTCTCCGCCGCCATGTAGCCGGTCGGGAAGATGTCCGACAGGAACAGCGCCTGCTCGTCGGTCAGCGAGTCGGGCACGACCAGCGGGCCGACGTCGGCGAACGGCACCCGGACGTACTCCGCCTGCCCGCCGGCGTAGCCGCCGTACAGGTGCGAGTAGCCGAACAGCCCCGACCCGGAGTAGCCGTACAGCGTCTCGGCCATCACCGCGTTGGGGTTGCTGTTGTCGCACAGGGACGTCATCCCCTGCCCGCAGAACCAGCACCGCCCGCAGGCGATGGTGAACGGCACGACGACGCGGTCGCCCCTTTTGAGGTTCTTGACCTCGCGGCCGACCTCGACGACCTCGCCCATGAACTCGTGGCCCAGCACGTCGCCGCCCTGCATGGTCGGGATGTAGCCGTCGTACAGGTGCAGGTCGGAGCCGCAGATCGCCGTCGAGGTGACGCGAACGATGGCGTCGCGGGGGTTGAGCAGCTTCGGGTCGGGCACGTTCTCGACGCGGACGTCGTACTTGCCCCGCCAGCATACCGCCTTCATCGCTCGGCCCTCCCTTCGGCTACCCGGCCGCTGGGCTGCCCCTCGACGGTGGCGATCTCGCCGGCCTCCAGCAGCTGCTTCAACCGCGTCAGGTCGGCGCGCACCTGCCACTCCGGCGACTCGCCGAACAGCCAGGCCAGCCAGCCGCCGAGCTTGCCGCCGGGCGGGTCGTACTTCAGCGAGACGTGGACCTCGGTGCCCCGCCCCTGCGGCGCCGGCGTGAACCGGACCGAGCCGGCCGTGGCGACCGAGCTGCCCGGCAGCGACCGCCAGGCGATCAGCGCGTTGCGCTCGTCGTTGAAGACCTCGGCGTCCCACTCGGCGGTCAGGCCCAACGGCGCCTTCGCGACCCAGTGCGAGCGGGTCGGGTCGATCACCCGCACCTCCTTGAGGTGCTCCATGAACCGCGGCAGCGTGTCGAGCTGGCGCCAGAAGCGGTAGAGCAGTTCGGCCGGCTTGTTGATCGTCACCGCCCGCTCGACCTTGAACCCGGTCCCGGCCCTCACCGCCGTCGCCGGGGTCGGCTCGGCCGTGTTCAGGCCCAGCGCGGCGTAGGCCGAGCAGTGGCCGCTCAGGCCGCGGTAGGCCAGCAGGCCGCCCAGGGCGGGCAGGACCACCCGGCCCAGCCCGCGCGGCCCGGCGGCACCGAGCACGGCCAGCGCGCCGCCGCCGATCAGCGACATCAGCCGCTCCGCCTCGCCGACGTTGACGTCGGGGGCGGCCCGGCGAGGCCGCGGGCCGGCGCGCCGGGCGGCCGGCCGCGGGGGAGCTTGCACAGCGGAACTGACCATGGATCTTCCTCCGAGGTTGCGGGGCGTCAGGGTCGGGGCCGGGCCCCTAGGCCGGCGCGGCCCGGCGGACGTGCGTCAGCGCGCCGTGCCGCTCGAGGATGGCGGCGGCCTCGCCGGCGCGGTCGCCGGCGCTGACCGACACCAGGGCGTGGCCACCGGCGAAGGCATTCTGGTAGAACTCGGCATCGTTCTCGGGGACGCCCAGGCCCAGCAGCCGCCCCGAGCATGCCGCCGGCCGCGGCCCTGGCGGAGGCGCTGGCCACGAGGGCCAGCAGCGCCGCCGGCGATCGCCGGCCCGACGCCGGGCACCAGTGCCGACAGTCATGGCCAGGCCCAGCCGGCGCCGGTCAGGCGCGCCGTGGCGGGCGCCGATGCCGGCGCCCCTCTTCCCATTGCCGCTGCGTCGGGTCCAAGCGCCAGCCCCCTCCGCCGTCGGGAGCCGCCTCGGCCTGGCCGCGGTAGACGACGCCGATCTGGTCCGGGCTGAAGCCGGCGTTGCGCAGGTCGGCGACGGCGGCCTGCGCCCTCTCGGGGGTGTCGAACACGCCGATCGTTGTGGTCGCGGTCATGGAAGGGCCTCGCGGTGGGGTGAGCGGAAAAGTGCAAACCCGATGCCGCCGGTGGGGAAGCCAGCCGCTCGGCCTCGTGGCACGCTGGTTGCTCATCCAAGGCCCGCGGTCCCAGGCGGGGCCGACCAAGAGAAGGAGACCGACAATGAACCCATCCACCGTGCACCAGCCGTCCCAGGGGGCCAGGTTCTCCCTGTACTACATCACGGTCGGCTCGCTCGTCGTCATCTGGAGCGCGATCTGGTTCTACTACCTCCGCCACAGCGACGTCCCCTCGGGCGACACCCGCTACTACATCTGCACCGGCCTGCTCCTCTCCGGGCTGGCGGTGCTGGTCATCGGCACCCTGGTGGGCAGGATCGGCCAGGAGGGCAAGGCCGCCGACGTGCCGATCGGCGAAATCAAGGCGGCCGCGGTGACCCCGCCGGCCCAGGGCGCCAACGGCGCCGCGCCGCCGGTCCAGCCGGTGGCGACCGCCCCGGTGGGCGCAGTCGGCCCCTCCGGCGGCCATGCCCCGGGTGTGACGGAAGCGCGGCCGCGGCGCGGCGTCACGACGCGCCGCGGCCCGGGTGCGCCAGGCCCGCGTGCGGGCCGCCTTCCGGGCCGACTCGGAGCGCTGCTCGCGCGCAGGCCGCGGAGGCCGCCCCGCCCTTTTTGGCGGCCCCTTGTTGGCCTTCTTGCCCCGGCCGGAGCCGCCCTTCTTTCCCCGCCGCTCGTGGCGTTCACGGTCACCCAGGCCCGGCGTTCCGCCTCGCCCTCGGGGACGCCGCCGCCGCTCGTAGCCCTCCTCGATGTGCTCGGCCTGGCCGCTTTTGCTTCTCGGTGTACTTGCCCTTGTCGCCGCGCGCGGCATGGTGCTCTCCTCCGCTGTGGGGCGTCCACGGTGAGGGGACGCAAACGCGGTGCCGCCCGTTCCGTTCCAGGGCCGGCCCTCGTAGACCCGACCGTCCGAGGCCCGACCGTGAGGGAGGGCGCCGCGTCCACATCGCGGCGGCGCCACCGCCCTCCCTGACGGTCGGGCCTCGACAGAAGCTGCCCTCCCTGACGGTCGGGCCTGGGACGATCGGGCCTGGGTGGGAACACGCCTGCCGGGGCCGCGCGCAGGCGGTTGCCCGCCGCCTTGACCGGCGCCCCCACCGCGTGCTACAACCTCCGGTCGCTCCCGCCCCCAGGAGGCAGGCCATGGACGGCCCGACGACCGAGCAGGCGGCCCTGTTGTTTCGCTGGTTCAAGGAAGGCCCGCCGGGCGTGGTCCCCATCGAGCGGGAGGGCCGGTCGCGCGGCTCGCTGCGGGCGGTCACCTGGGAGGACGCCGGCGACCTCGCCGCCCTGGAGCAGGTGGCGGGCTGGCACGAAAGCGCCTTCGCCCGCTACCCCGAGGCGTTCCCCGTCACCCCGGCGTCGGTGCGCCGCTGGCTGACCCAGCAGGTGCTGCCGGCGCCGGACCGCGTGCTGTTCTGGGTGCGCGACGTGCGTGGCGAGCGGGTCGGCCACGCCGGCTTGTCACGGCTGAACTTGAAGGCGGGAACCGTCGCCGTCAGCGACGTCGTCGCCGCCCACGTCGTCGCCGAGCGCCTGGTGGACGAGGCGCTGGCGGCCCTCGCCGCCTGGGCGCGCGACACGCTCGGCGTGGAGGCGCTGGGAATGCCGAGCCGCCTCGCCGCCTAGCGAGCCTACCCGGCCTGTTACACTTTGGCCGCCGTCCCGGGCGACGAACTCCTCGACGAGGTCCCCAGTGGTCGCGTTGGAGCGCGGCGCGAAGTCGAGGGTCGCCAGGTCGCCGTCGGGGACGGGCGGAGGGTCCCACAACTCCCGCCCGTGGTTCGGGTCGGTGGCGGCGAAGTACAGCTTGCTGTTCATGGCGACCAGGTACGCCGGGTTCGAGCCGGTCGCGCCGGGGAAGATGTCGCGCACCATCACGGTGCCGGCCGGCGTCCCGTCGCTCTGCCACAGCTCGCGGCCGCTGGCCCCGTCGTCGGCCGCGAAGTAGAGCCGCCCGTTGACGTTCGTCAGGCTGTCCGGGTTGGACGACGCGCCGCCCGGGTTGATGTCCTTCACCCGCACCGTACCAGCCGCCGTCCCGTCGCTGGTCCACGGCTCGGAGCCGCCGGCCGCGTCGGTGCCGGTGAAGAAGAGTCGGCCGCCCACGTTCGTGAGGTTGGCCGCGTCGATGTTCGCCACCGGCACGGTCCCCGCGGCAGTGCCGTCGCTCTTCCACAGCTCGGCCCCGCCCGGCCAGGTGGCCACGCGGAAGTAGAGCGTCGAGCCTACGACGGTTAGGCCGCTGATGCCGCCGTCGAAGCCGATCCCTCGAAGCAACGAGGTGCCGGCCGCGGTGCCGTCGGTCCTCCACAGCCCGCCGTTCGCCGCGAAGTAGGCCGCACCGCCCAGGACCGTGAGGCCTTCCGGGGCACCTGGTAAGTCCTTCACGAGGGTCGTGCCGGGGGCCGTGCCGTCACTCCGCCACAGGTCCCGGCCGTGAGTGCCTTCCGAGGCGGCGAACAGCAGGGTGTTGTTCAGCACCACGAACCCGGCCGGGTCCGAGTTGTTCGGAGCCTGGTAGGTTTTCGGCTCCCCGTGGCCCGCCCCGCGATCGACCACCGTGTGAGTGGTCGGGTCGATGTCCTTGAGCAGCTTTGTACCCTTCGCGGTGCCGTCACTGACCCATAACTCGCTGGCGCCGAAGTACATCTTAACGCCCATGGCGGTGATCGCTTGAGGACCGACCAGCGCGAGCTGGGCCGTGCCCTTGGGCGTCCCGTCCGTCTTCCACAGGTACCCGTAGGCGCTGAAGTACACGTTCGAGCCTAGGGCGGTGTACGCCCTCGCCTCGGCCCCGAGCGGGCCGACGTTCTTGAGCAGCTTGGTGCCGGCGGCCGTGCCGTCGCTGCGGTAGACCCCCAGGCCGCCGGTCGGGTCCTGGGCGCTGAAGTAGAGCGCGCCGCTGACGTTCGCGAAGTCCCGCGGGGCGGACGACGCCGCGCCGGGCAGGACGTCAGCGACCAGGCTCGCGGACGGCCCCGCGGGCCGGGACGCAGCGGCCTTCCAGCACCTCCACACGGGGCCGACAGGAAGGCCGATTCTTCCCGTTCGCCGGACGGAGCCAGGATGAGATGCGCATGTATGATGCCTCCTCCGCGGGTGCGACCCGCGGGAAAAAGAAAGCGACACCCTCCCCGGCGCGCGGACCGAGCGCCGGGGCGATGCCGGGCCGGGGAGAGGCCCCGCGGCCACCTTCAGGGCGTGGTTCATCCGGTCAGGGGCGGCGTGTCGCGGTCAGAGCTGGCCGCGGGCCTTGTCGAGGTAGGCGGCGACTTCCTCCCAGAAGCGCCGCCACGCTTCCCGCTCCGCCGGGGGCAGTTTTGCCAGGGCCTCCCGCTCCCGGACGCTGGCCAGATCGACGTGGGTGCGCCACGTACTCACCCCCCGCGCGTCCTGCATCCGGACGCGGGGGAAGTTGCTCGCGCGCTGGCGGCCCACGAACTCCGCGAGGTCGGCCCGGAGCCACGCGAGGGCTTGTTGCCGCCACCCGGCCCGCCGCTCCTCGGGCAACCCGGCCGCATCCTCCCCCCGGCCGTCGGCGGCGAGCAGCGCCGCCCGCGCCCACAAGAACCGCGTGCCGGTCTCGGTCCAGTAAAAGGGCCCTCTCATCTTTTCTGTCTGTACCGCGAGACCGGCCAGGGCCGCAAAGCGCTGCTTCCAGGAACACCACGCCATGAATTTGATGCGATCCTCCGGTGAGATGGCCTCGCCGTCACGCAGCAAGGCGGACAACCGAGCCTCCTCATGAACGCACCCCTTTGTCTCCTCGACCCAGCGGGTGGCCGTGGGCATCCTGTCGGGGAGCTTCGACCACAGCTCCCTGCCACGCTCCAGGCTAGCGAGGGCCTCGGCGAATCGCCCCATCTCCCGAAGGGTCAAGCCGAGGTGGAAGTGCGCTTCGGCGTAGTTCGGGTCAAGGCGGGTCGCCCGGCGAAACGAGTCGCTCGCCCCCGCAAGGTCTCCCTCCCGGTGCCATTGTGCATTCCCGAGGTGGTAGTGCGCCTCCGCCGAGTGCGGGCTGACGGCAGTCGCCAGGCGCGCCGCCGCGACCGCTCCGTTGGCGTCCCAAACCTCCTTCACGGCGTTCAGGTATCGGCTCAGCGCAAACTTGGGGTTGAGGGCGATCGCGCTTCGCAAAGCCTCGGCCGCGCCTCCCTCGTCCCTGGTACAGATCAGGGCAACCGCCAGGGACGAAAGCGACCGGTCGAATTTGGGGTCGAGCGCGAGGGCACGGCGGTAAGCCGCGATCGCCCCCGCGAAGTCCCCCCGGATCATCAAGGCGAGACCCAGGGCGTGGTGAGCGGCGGGGTACTTCGGGGCGACGGCGACCGCCTGATTCAGGTCGGCGACGGCCCCGGCTGGGTCCTGCGCTTCCCGCAGCGCGAGGCTGCGGTTGAGGAGCACCCCTGGGTTCTGGGGGCGCAACGCCAGGGCCGCCGTGTAGTACCCGACCGCCTCGGCCCGCTGCCCCGGGGCGGTCAGGGCTTCCGCCAGGCTGAGGTTCGCCCAGAAGTCCGCGGGGTAGGCCCGCTGGATTCGCCGCAGAAACGCGAGGTGGGTTGCCGGCCTGCCCTCGCGCAGGCCCGCAGCCACCCAGAGCAGGAAGCTCGGGGGCTGATCCCGCTCGTCCACCTCCCGCGCCAGCTTCTCCAGCAGGGGCCTGTCCCCGGCGTATTGCGCCTTGCGGGCCTTGGCCCTCCAAGCGTCCCGATCCGCGCCTTCGAGGACGGCGGTTAGCCACTTGCGAGCCGGCGGTTCCTCCCTTTGCCAGGCCAGGGTGAGGTACTCGTCCAGGGCCGCGATCAGCTGCGCCCGGACTCGCTCCGGCCGGCCCTTGATCCGCGCCACCACGTCGGCAAGCTCGGTAACGCCCAGCTGGATCCCGTACCGGCGGAAGGCTTCCCGCAGCGCCGGGATCGCGTTCTCCTGGGCGAAGCGGCTTTCCGCCACGTTCACCTTGCTTTGCTCCGCGAGCCGGACCTCCTCGAACCGGGCGGTAAACTCCTGATCCAGGGCGTCGGCTTCGAGGCGCACCTGCAGCGACTCCAGCCGCCCCACCGACACCGGGTCGAGGGTTAGCTGCCCGGCGATCTCCCTGGCGCGGTCGAGCGCGGCAAAGGCCTCCGCCCGGTTTCCCTGCTCCAGAAACAGCTCGCCCCGCTCCAGGGCGAGTTCCAGGGCGCCGATCAGCCTGATCTGGCGTTCCTGGCGATCGCGGATCGTCCAGCCGACCCCGCCGACGAGCGCGGCGACGAACCCGATGGCGAGGGCCGTGATCCCCAGGGCCGCCTTGTGGCGCCGCGCGAACTTCCCCAGCCGGTAGCCCGCCGACGGCGGACAGGCCTGCACCGGCTCGTCGTTCAGGTAGCGCTGCACGTCCAGGGCGAACCCGTTGGCGGTTTCGTACCTGCGGTTTCTGTCCTTCTCCAGCGCCTTCATGACGATCCAGTCCAGCTCCCCGCGCACCAGCCGGGTCAGCTTCGCCGGCTCCGTCCCGCGGTTGGCGGCCAGGGTCGGCAAGCCCTCCGCCGTGCTCAGCCTGGTGCTGGGTTTCGACGGCTCCTGCTCGCGGATCACCCGCAGCATCTCCAGCACGCCGGCCTTCTCCAGTTCCCGGACCGTGAACGGCGGGCTGCCGGCCAACAGCTCGTACAGAACCACCCCCAGTGAGTAGATGTCGCTGCGGGTGTCGATGTCCAGCTGGTTGACCTCCGCCTGCTCCGGCGACATGTACTCCAGCGTGCCCACGATCTTCCCGAAGCCGGTGACCAGCGTCTTCTCGGTCAGCGTCTGCCCGGCCGCCTTGGCGACGCCGAAATCGATCACCTTCGGCACCGGCTTGCCGTCGTAGAGAGCGACGAGGATGTTGGACGGCTTGATGTCGCGGTGGATGACCCCCTTCTGGTGCGCGTGCTGGATCGCCTGGCAGACCGGCACGAACAATTCCAGCCTCTGCCGGGGCGCGAGGCGGTGCTCGTCGCAGTACCGGGTGATCGGCACCCCCTTGACGAGGTCCATCACGAAGTACGGCCGGCCGGCGCCGGTCGTGCCGGCGTCGAGGACGCGGGCGATGTTGGCATGGTCCATCAGGGCGAGGGCCTGCCGCTCCGCCTCGAACCGGGCGATCACCTGCTTGCTGTCCATCCCGGCCTTGATGAGCTTGACGGCCACAAGCCGCCTGACCGGCTCTTGTTGCTGGGCCATCCACACCGTCCCCATGCCGCCCTCGCCGATCTGCTCAACGAGCTTGTACCGGCCGATGACGGCGCCGGGGGCCTCACCGGACGAGGGCGGCTCGGCGGCGCCCCGAAACGCCCCGGTGGCCGCCGACTCGGCCGCGGGTTTCTCCAGAAAGCTGCCGGCGTCCTCGTAAAGCCGCAGCAAGCCCTCCACCTGCCGGCGCAACTCCGGCCGCCCGGCGCAGGCCTCGTCCAGGTAGGCCTGGCGCTGGGCCGGGTCGTCCGTTTGCAGTGCTGCGATAAAGAGGTCGCGCTCGGTCATGGGGAACCTGCTTCACGAGGTCGTTGCCGTTCAGTGCGGAATCCGCCCGCCGGTCGCGCAAACCTTTTTTGAGAAATGTGCGTGGCTTACGCCTTGGGGTCGGCGCCGCCCAGAGAGCGGAGCAGCCAGGCGCGGGCGTAAGCCCAGAGGAAGTCGGCGCCGCGGGGGGAGATGCCGAGGGCGGCCGCGGCCTGGGGGATGCTCAGCCCCGCGAAGTAGCGGAGCTTGACCAACTCGGCCGCCTGGGGGTCGGCGGCGGCCAGCCCCCCGAGGGCGGCGTCGATGTCCAGCACGTCGTCGATGCGTTCGGAAGTGGCGGCGGCGAGCTGGTCGAGATCCAGGCGAGCGCGACCGCCGCCCCGCTTCTTGCTGTGCTTGCTGCGGGCGTTATCGACGAGGATGCGCCGCATCGCCTCGGCCGCCGCGGCGAAGAAGTGGCCGCGGCTGTTCCACTGCTGCGCCGCCTCGCCGGCCACCAGGCGCAGGTACGCCTCGTGGACCAGCGCCGTGGCCTCGAGCGTCTGCCCGGGGGCCTCCTGGGCCATCCTCTGGGCGGCGAGCTTGCGCAGCTCCTCGTAGACCAGCGGCAGGAGTTCCCCCGCGGCCTTCGGGTCGCCCCTCTCGATGGCGGACAGGATGCGGGTCACCTCACTCATCGGCGGCACCACAACGCGGGAAGGCCCCCAGCCCTCCGGGCTAGCGTCCCGCGGCCTTCACCAGCTCCAGCACGGCCCACAAGGTCGGGTCCTCGGCGACCGGCAGGTCAGTCGCGGCGCCCAGCGCCTGCTCGCCCAGCTCGGCGTCGCGGACGACGTAGAACAGCCCCAGGCGTGGGTTCTGCTCCGGGTCGAACCCGGTCAGCGCCTCCGCGGGGACGAACACCGCCAGCCGATACCCCGACGCCTTGCGACGGCAGCGGAAGGCGACGACGCCCTCGGGGGCGTGCGGGGCGTCGTGCAGGGCGCGGTGGATCTTCTGCTGCACGAAGGCCGGCTCGTCGCGGTCGGGGCCGCCGCCGGCGGGCAGGGCGTGGAACTGGTGGCAGAACCGGCTGGCCCGGTGGCTGGTCCGCGCGTCCCGCGTGTCGAGCCACAGCGACAGCCCGTCGGAGAGACGCGGCTTGGCGGCGTCGCCCTGCGGCGGCTGCTCCTTGCCCTTGACCTCGACCTCGAACGCCAGCCCGTTCTCGTTCCAGGCGGCGCGGACGTCGGCGAAGTTCCGCCCCTCGTCCATGTCGGCGAAGTTGTCCAGCCGGCACGACTGGGGCAGGCGGAACAGGTCCTCGTCGTCGTCGGGGACGTCGGGCAGGTAGCGGCAGGGGTGGCTGACGCGGAACAGCAAGCGGTTGGGGATCAGCTGCATCGACGGGGTCTCCTGACTCTTCTCGTAGGACAAGCAGCCTTGCTTGTCCCTGATGCGCGTAGAGGACAAGCAAGGCTGCTTGTCCCACGACCGGATCACAACAGGCTTCTCTCCAGCACCTCCTTGGCCCGGTCGAACGACGGGTGCCAGTGGATCTCGGGCGCCCCGTTGACCAGGCAGTCGCGGACCTTCTCCAGCGTGTTCCGCGCCATGTGCGGGCACTTGTTGCAGGCGCAGGTGATGCCCGGCACCGGGTGGAAGCGGTGCCGCGGGTACAAGGTCTGCAACCGCCACATCATGTTCGCCTCGGTGGCGACCAGGAAGTCGGTCGGCCCGGCGTACTGGCCGACGAACTTGACCATCGCCTCGGTGCCGCCGACGTAGTCGGAGTGCTCGCGGATGTTCGCCGGGCACTCCGGGTGCGCGATCGTGACGCTGCCGGGCAGCTTCTTCTTGAGCGCCAGCAGGTCGCCGACGGAGAAGATCTCGTGGACGATGCACGCCCCGTCCCAGAGGATCATCTTGCGCCCGGTCACCTCAGAGAGGTACTGCCCCAGATGTCGGTCGGGCACGAAGAGGATCTCGTGGTCTTCCGGCACCCGGCGGATGATCTGCTCGGCGTTGCCGGACGTGACGACCCAGTCGGACAGCGCCTTGACGGCGGCGGTGGAGTTGATGTAGGTGACGGTCTGGAACTTGCGGCCGTTGATGCGGAGCATCTCCTGGTAGCGGGCCAGCTTGTCGGCGGGGGCGGCGTCGGCGAGGCTGCACCCGGCCTGGAGGTCGGGCAGCAGGACGCGCTTGGACGGGTTGAGGATCTTGGCCGTCTCGGCCATGAAGTGGACGCCGCAGAAGACGATGGTGGAGGTGCTGACCTTGGTGGCGGCGCGCGACAGGTTGAGGCTGTCGCCGACGACGTCGGCCAGTTCCTGGACCTCGCCCTCCTGGTAGTAGTGGGCCAGGAGGGTGGCGTCCTTGGCCCTTTTGAGTTCGAGGATCTCTTCGCGGAGGTCGGTCAGGAGTGCGGTCATGGCGGGGGTCCTTGTTTTTTGTGTGGCGCAGGAGCAACCCACATCCGGCATTTACAGACGGCCTTGCGTCTTTCTTCCCTTATTGTACGGATGATCCCTGCCTGGGACAAATGAATGCCCCCGGCCAGAGGGCTACGATCCCCGAACCCCCCCGCGGTCGGCACGTTCAGCTTCTGCGGCTGGTACGGCCGCCGGCGCGTCCCGCTTCACCGCGGCCTCGAAATCCCGCCGGAACTGCCACGCCGCTTCCAGGAGTTCCGCGTCGGTCGCGTCCCACAGCCCGCGCCCGTGGAGGTCGGCGCACAATTCCCCCACGGCGGCCAGGAGTTGGCCGGCCCGCATCTGCGGGACGGCCTCAGACAACTCGCCGAGCGCGGCGAACAGTTCCGACCGGGGATAACTCTCGCTCACAATCGATCCCTCACAGCTGTCATGTCGCAAATCTCCGCACCGCGTCCTCGTTCCACTCCACCCCCGAGCCGACGGCGTCATCGACGACCGCCATCCCCTTCTCGACGCGCAGCGGCTCGGCGACGATCGGGTTCCACCAGTCCGCGTACTCCAGCCAGTGCGCCGTCGGCGTGCAGCACAGCAGGCGCGCGCTGACCTCCGGCCACAGGTGGCTGGAGACTGGCAAACCCTTGGCCTGCGCCAGCGCCGCGGCCCGCAGCCAGCCGGTCACGCCGCCGATCTTCATCACGTCGGGCATGACCAGGTCCGACGCCCGCGCCTCGATGGCGTGTTGGAGGTCCAGCGTCCCCCACCAGTTCTCACCGCTCTGGATCGGTGTCCGCGCTCGCGCGCCACTCAGCGTGCCCGGCGTAGTCGCGGGCCAGCGTCGGCTCCTCCACCCAGGTGAGGCCCTCGCCGTCGAGCACGCGCAGCCTCGACCGCCTCCGTCGGCGTGAGGCTCTGGTTGTAGTCCACCATGATGCTCATGCCCGCGCCGGCGGCCTTGCGCATGGCCCGCACCACGGCGACGTCCTCCTGCACGGTCGGGTAGCCGATCTTGGCCTTGATGCCGGTGAACCCCCGCTCCGCCCAGCGCTCGGCGGTCTTCGCGCTGCCCTCCACGCCGTCGTAGCCGACCGCCCCGTAGCAGCGGAGCGGCTTCTCCGCCCCGCCCAGCAGCCGCACCAGCGGCAGGCCGCGGACACGGCCAGGCGTCCCACAGGGCCATGTCGATGGCGGCCAGTGCCATGCCGACCAGGCCCTGCGTCCCCAGCAGCCGAGCGCCGGGCGAGCTTCTGCTCGATCTCGGCGGGGGCCAGCGGCTCGCCCTTCACCATCGGCCCGACGTTGCGGACCAGCTCGGCCGTCGGCTGAAGCGCCGCCGGCGTGTAGGTGAACACGATGCTGTGGCCGACCACCCCGGCGTCGGTGACGACGTCCGTCAGCACCAGCGGCGACTCCGCGACCACCGGCTGGCGGTCCGGTGCGGCTCCGGCATCGGCACCCGGACGGCCCGCACCCGGACCTCCTGAACCGTCGGCGTCGAACCTCGGGGCATATTCTCCTCCTCGGACCTCACCGAGGGGCGCCGGAGCGGGATGCACCGCGTCCGTGGTGAGCCTGGAACGGTGCGGCCCCGCGAGGCCGCACCAGCCGCACCCCTGCCCAGGCTAACCTCACCCGGCGCGGTTGTCAAACCACAGCCCCTTGACCGCGCAGGTCATATGCTACAGGTCATATGCTACACGTGGCCGGGAGCTTTCGATCACCGAGTCACGGGGCTGGCCTTGTCATCCCATTTGCGGCGCCGAACCATGCGACTCCGTCAAGCCGTTCTCGCCCTGCCCCTCATCGCCGCGCTGTCTGCCTGCACCACCCGGATAGAGACGGGCCCGGACGTCGCCCCGCGCAGGAGCCTGCGCCCGCCGAGGCTGCCACCCCGATGGCGAGCTTCGCGCGCCTGGTGTCCGGCGAGTGGCGACAGACGGCTCAGAGCGGGACGAGCATGTTCCACGCCTGGCACTGGGGCCCGGGCAAGCACTCGATCCGCAGGATGACCGACGGGTCCGGCGCGGGCGGCCAGCCCTGGCGCGAAGTGCAGGTCTATTACTGGCACCCCGGCCGCCATCAGGTCCGCCTGCTGGGGGTGAGCCCTTTCGCCCGAGGCGTGTCGGAGGGCGCGATCAAGTTCGCGGGGGAGACCGCCGAAGGCGCCTCCGACCTTTACCAGACCGGCGGCCGCCGCAAGATGGGCCTGCGCTGGGCCTTCGACGGCCCTGACAAGTACCGCGACACGCTGCTGGAGGCGACCGGCCCCGGCGGATTTACGCCCCTCGTCGAGTTCGACCTCGTCCGCTCCAAACCGCCCGCCGCGCCACGCCCGCGCGCCGTCGAAGGGGCGTCGAAGCCGTCGGAGCGCCTGAAGGCCCTCGAACCGCTCCTCGGCCCCACCTGGGAGGCCAAGGGCGAGTGGGCCGCCGGAGACGCCCTCCACGTCCGGTCGAACTTCGAGTGGGTGCCGCTCGCCGACGCGATCTACGCGCGCGTGATTGCGCCGACAAAGGGCGGCGAGCCCACGCACCTGCTCGACGCCTACTTCTACCACCACACCGGAGCCAACTGGCTGCGCTGCCTCGCGCTGTCCAGCCGGGGCGGCGTGTACGAGGGCGACCTGGCCGTGCTCGACGGCGGCGCCCTGCAGATCGACCTGAAGGGCCACGAAGGCGGCAAGGCCGTCGCGCACGCCGTGCGTCTCGACTTGGAAAAGGACGGCACGCTGCGCCATCGCGTCTGGTCCCTCAAGGGCGCCGAGCGTACCCCCCTGCTCGACGCCCACCACAAGAAGCTCGAATCGAAGAAGGACTAACGCGGCTCACGCCCGCCAGCTCCGCTTCATCAACCCGTGGGCGAGGAAGGCGCCGTAACGGCTGATGGCGTAGATCAGCCGCTCGCGCCACGTCGGGACGATCAGGAACCGGCGGGCCTCAATCCCCCGCACCACCGCCCGGGCCATCGCGTCAGGCTCGTGCCGGGTCACGAAGACCGACCGCCGGTTGACAAAACGGGCGCCCCGGTTCTCCCCGGCGATCATCGGCGTCTCGACGAAGTGCGGGCAGAACACGCCGACATGCACGCCCGCGCCCTCCAGCTCGACGCGGAGCGCCTGGGCGAAGCTCAACACGCCCGCCTTGCTCGCCGCGTAGGCGGCGAACTCCGGCGTGCCGTGGAACGCCGACACCGACCCGAACAGCACCAGCGACCCGCGCGTCCGCTTCAGGTGGGGGACCACGGCGTGCGCCACGACCGCCGTGCCCGCCAGGTTAACCTGGATCACCCGGGCCTGCGCGCCGCCGTCCAGCGCCTCGACCAGCCCCGTCTTCATCACCCCCGCCGCATGCAGCACGCCGTCCAACTTGCCGAAGGCCGAGAGCGTTTCCCTCGTCGCCGCCTCGACACTTTCCGGCACGGTCACGTCGGCGACGACCCCCAACCCGCCGACCTCCGCCGCACGCTCCTTCACGGCCGGGCTCAGGTCCCACAAGGCCACCGCCGCGCCCAGGCCGTGCAGCAGCCGCGCGGACGCCAGGCCCATCCCACTGCCCCCGCCCGTGACGACCCAGTGCTTGCCGGCGAACACGCTCACGGCCCTCCCGTCAGGGCTTCTCCCGCTTGTAGGTGACGAGGAACAGCGGGGCGCCCTCCTTCGTCTTGAACTCGGTGGGGCGGCCCTTGCCGCTGAGGTCGTAACAGACCCGCAGGGTGTCGCCGTCCCGCTCGTAGATGGCCAGGATCGTCTTGCCCTTGTTCGGGCCTTCGGTTCCGGTGACGTCCAGTTCCTTCGGCTTCGCCTTGGGGTTCAGCTTGACCGTCCCCCGGTCGGCCTGCTCCCCGACGGTCACCGTGTACTTGTCGTCCTTGACCACCAACTTGATGGACTTGCGGACCTCGTCCGGGAACGCCTTCCCCCCCAGCTCGGCCTTCGACGGCAGCCAGGTGCCCTGAATGCCGTCGCCGTCCTTGGCGTCACCGCCCGTGGCAGCCGGCGAGAAGGTCAACACCAGGGTGAGCAGGACGAAGCGCCTGAGCAGCATCGGAACCTCCTACTGGAAGCGACTACGTTGAGGACAATCGTAACCCTGGGCCTTCCAACCCCCATTCGCCGCGACGGCCGCACGGGTGGGTAAGCTAACCTCTCCCGGGCCGCTTGTCAAACCTGGCGCCCGGCTCGCCACCTGCTTGGCGCCAATCGGCGTCCAGGTTCCCCCATAGTGCTATGCGCGGTCCCGCCCGGAAATGAGAGAATGCCCCGCGGCGCGGACCCAGCCCGCGCCGGCAAGAGGCACCCCATGTCCGCGCACGAAGAGACCCCGAAACCCGCCCCCGAAGGCCGTGAGGGCAACGGCCGCTTCACGAAGGGCAACGCCGGCGGCCCCGGCAACCCGTTCGCCCGCCGCGTGGCCCAGATGCGCTCGCTGGCGCTGCAAGTGGTGACCGACGATGACCTGTCCGCCATCCTCAAGAAGATGGTCGAACTGGCGAGGGAGGGCGACGTGCCCGCCGCCAAGCTCGTCTTGCAGTACACGCTGGGCAAGCCGGCCGAGCAGCCGCACCCCGACCTGGTGGACCGCCACGAGATGCAGGCCTGGCTGGCCAACGGCCTCCAGCCGGGCGACCGCGCGGCCCTGGCCTCCCTCCCCCTCGACGTCGTCCTGGGGGCCGCCCGCGTCGTCTGCCCCGCCAACACCAGGCAGTTCGCCGCCGACCTGCTCGACGGCCTCCACAAGATCGAGGAACAGCAAGCCCACCCCGCCGTCAACAAACGGCCCAAACGGTCGGCGGCGAAGCCAACGAGTGCCGACCCGGCCGTATCGCTGTCCGATACCGAGACGATCCGGCTGGTCAACCAGCCCGGCGCGGATCGCACCCCGACCGGGCAGCGCGCGGCCAACGACGGCCGGTCGTAGGGCGAGCTGCCAGCTTGCCCATCAGCGCCCTCCCGGACAAGCAGGGCTGCTTGTCCCACGACCGGAGCAACCGCCCGCGCCCGGCCAGGGGCCACGCCACCCGGGGCGGTCGCGGACTGACATGGGAAGACAGCCCTGTCGCCTTTCCTGGTTCCGCGGACGATCGACGGTGCTAAAATGTCTGGCAGAACCCCCATCCCAGCCGAGGCTGCCCCATGGTTCGCCACGCCGCCCGCAGCGCCCTCGCCGCCCTCCTCGCCGCCTCGCTGGCGCACGGCCAGCGGACGATCGACCCGCCCGTCCTCTCCACCAGCGAGCTGGGCGACGTCATCCGGGCCACCGGCGACTACTGGAAGAAGACCCAGATCGCCCGCCTGCTCCGCGAGGAGGCCCGGCAAAAGGAGCTGGAGACCGCCGGCAAGCGCATCGAGTTCGAGATGTGGTGGGACGCCGTCCGCCCGACCGGGGCCAAGATGACCGCCCGCGAGCGCGCCGCCGAGCTGGAGCGCGCCCGCACCGGGCCGTCCAACGCCGATGTCTCCTCCGGCCGCGCCGCCAACGTCCTCCTCGCCAGCGTCCTGATGGCCGGCGAGCGCGGGCCGACCGTCCCCCTGTCGGACGCCGCCCGGAAGTCGATCACCCTCAAGTCCCCGGCCGCCGCCGGCTCCGCCGCCCTGTTCAAGACCGGCGTCAAGCTGGATTGGCCACTGTCGCTGGACACCAAGGCCACCGCCAAGGAGCGCGCCCGCCTGGCCAGGAACCTCCGCCTGGCGGTCTCCAGCGTGAAGTCCGGTGACAAGGTGCCCAACCCGGTGCTGCGCGAGTTGCAGTCCGACTGGACGGCGCTGGACGCCAAGCTGAGCGGCAGCGCCGCCCGCCTGACGCCGGCCAGCTACGGCGAGGG
The DNA here is from genome assembly GCA_046350195.1 of Gemmataceae bacterium. Taxonomy (GTDB): domain Bacteria; phylum Planctomycetota; class Planctomycetia; order Gemmatales; family Gemmataceae; genus CALDUY01. The sequence continues at coordinate 56,141 of JAXMAW010000016.1, read as the reverse complement.
CCGCCGCTACCTCGCCGAGCTGAACTCGGCGATCAAGGCCCTGTCGGGGCCGGACGGGACCAAGGAGTACGGCAAGTCACGCACCCCCGGCGCCAAGACGGTCGGCGACCTGGTGCGGCACATGGGCCGCGAGGGGCTGGTGTTCGCGCCGGCCAAGCCGGGCGACGAGGCGGGCTACCGGGCGCTGTACCTGGCCCTGCGCAAGTACGAGGAGCGCGTCGTTGTCGCCAGCCGCTGAGCCGCCTCCCGCCCCACCTTCGAGGTGACGAGCCGAAGGAGCCGCCGGGCTTGCCCCGGCGGTCGGACGGCGGGGATCACCCCCCCGCCCGCCAGCCACCCGTCACGCCCCTGCCGCCCGCGCACGGCGGCGCGACCGCCTCGTCGGGGTCCTGAGCAGCCGGCAGCGGCGGCACCGCCCTCCGGCCGGGGGCCGGCCTTGCCCAGCGTCCGCGCCGCCATCGCCCGCACCCGGGCGTCCTTGTGCCCCAGGGCGTCGATCAGCCATGGCACCGCCCGCGCCCCCATCCGCACCAGCCGCCGCCATCGTCGCCGCCCGCAGCCGCATGTCGTCGTCGGCCAGCACCTCGATCAAGGGCGGGATCGCCGCCGGGCGCCGTCGGGCCGATCGCCCCCAGCGTGGCGGCGGCGTGCCGGCGCAGCACGACGTCGTCGGCCCGCAGCGCGGCGGTGACGGCCTGCACGGCGTTGCGGGCGTCCGGGCCGACCTCGGCCAGTGCCGCCAGGGCCCGCTTGCGGATCGCCGCGTCGGGGTCGTTCAGGGCCCGGATCGTGCCGCCGGCACCGCCCCCCGCGACTCCGGCCCGATCTCCGCCAAGCGCCAGCGCCACCAGCCGCCGCACCTGCGCCACCCGGTCGGTCGCCTCGCCCAAGGCCGGCACCGCCCGCCGCGCCCGCGGGCCCAGCAGGCCCAGCTGCAACACCGCCTGCGCCCGCCGGCCCGGCTCGGGGTCCTTCAACCGCTCGATGCACTGCTGCACCAGGGCCTCGTCCTTCCGCTGCTTCACCGCGTCCACACCGCCTCCCCCCTGGCCCGCCGCACGCCTCACCCCGGTGGGGGCGCGCTGCCCTGCCGGGAGTCTAGTTCACGCGGCGGCGCCCTGCACGGCGGCGGGCGGTTTTTCCCCTTGCTCGGCCCGCCGATCGCCCCTACGCTCACCGCACCGGAACCCCCTCCCTTCCCACTTGGAGAACGCTTCATGATGCCGAGGTTCGTTCACGGCCTGGTCGCGCTGACCCTGGCGGCTCCCGCCGCCCGGGCCGGGCTGGCCGAGTACGTCAAGAAGCCCGACCCGTCGTTCGCCTGGAAGCTGAAACGACAGACCCTGGTCAACGGGGCCAAGGTCTACACCCTCGACCTGACCTCGCAGACCTGGCAGGGCATCCCCTGGAAGCACGACCTGGTCGTCGTCCTGCCCGCCGACGTGAAGCCGACGGCGACGATGTTCCTGTGGAACCAGGGCGGCAAGGCCGGCGTCGGCAGCCTGCTGCTGGCCGGCGACCTGGCGGCGAAGATGCGGGCCCCGGTGGCGTTCCTGTTCGGCGTCCCCGCCCAGCCGCTGTTCGACAACCTCAAGGAGGACGCCCTCATCGCCGAGACGTTCGTCCGCTACCTCCGCACCAAGGACGAGGACTGGCCGCTCTTGTTCCCCATGGCCAAGAGCGTCGTCAAGGCCATGGACGCCCTCCAGGCGTTCTCGAAGGACGAGCTGAAGACTGACGTGAAGGACTTCGTCGTCTCCGGGGCGTCGAAGCGCGGCTGGACCACCTGGCTGACCGCCGCCGCCGACCCGCGCGTCAAGGCGATCGTGCCGATGGTCATCGACACCTTGAACATGCAGAAGCAGCTCCCCTACCAGCTGGAGTCGTTCGGGCACTACAGCGACCAGATCCGCGACTACACCGCCCGCAAGCTGGCCCCGCCGCCGAAGACGCCCGAGGCCCAGAAGCTCTGGGCGATGGTCGACCCGTGGGTCTACCGCGACCGGTTCCAGATGCCCAAGCTGATCCTCAACGGCACCAACGACCCGTACTGGACCCAGGACGCGCTCAACCTCTACTGGGACGACCTGCCCGGCGACAAGTGGATCTGCTACGCCCCCAACGCCGGCCACAACCTGGAGGAGAAGGGCCCCGACGGCAAGAAGGCGCTCACCCGGGCCGGCGGCAGCCTGCCGGCGTTCGCCCGGGCCTACATCCACGGCAAGCCGCTACCGAGGCTGTCCTGGAAGCACGGCGAGCGCGGCGGCAAGTTCACCCTGAGCGTGACCAGCGACGTGGCGCCGGCGAAGGCCCGCCTGTGGGTGGCCGACGCCCCGACGCGCGACTTCCGCAAGTCGACCTGGAAGGAGCAGTCGGTCAGCCTCGACCGGGGGCAGGCGTCCGCCGAGGCCGAGCCGCCGGCGAGCGGCTGCCGGGCCTTCTTCATCGAGTGTGAGTATGACCTGGAAGGGCTGTCGTGCTTCTTCTCGACCCAGTTGCGGATCGTCGGGAAGCCACAGACGAAGTGAAACGAAGCGGGCCGCGCTTGGTGACTTCGGGCGCGGCCCGCCTAGAAGGCCGGCGTCAGGCGGCCGCCACGCGGTTGCGATAGCGGCGGAGGGCCATGCCGGCGAAGCCGAGGCAGGCCGCCCCGCCCAGCAGCAGGCTGCCCGGCTCGGGCACGATCGCCACCCCGCGGAACACCGTCCCGCTCGCCGCCGTCGCCAGCAGCGTGAAGCCCCCCGATATGTTGTTGGTGCCACCGATGTCGGTGAACCTTTGCAAGGTGTTCCCGCCCGCGGTCCCGTTTCCGGTGGTCACGAACAGGTTGATGTTGTTGGCACCATTGACGACGCCGGTGACGCCGGTAAGCCCACCCAGCCCGGTCGCCGTCCCGCGAGCCGTCCAGAGCCCCCCGGTCAGAACGAACTTCCGGAGGCCGGTCAACTGGTCCGCCACGTACAGGGTGTCCAAGGTCCCGTTGTTGTCCTGGTCCAGGAACACGAAGCCCGCGGCTTGCCCGAGCCCCGAGACCACAGGCACGATCGAGGTCGGCCCGGATCCATCCGGCAGCGAGGGGGTCGTCTTGAAAATGGAGGCGGCCCCGAAGGTCTGGTTGTTAACCCCGTACAGCTCCTGCTGCACCTGGTTGTTGACCAGGTTGGTGAACACGTGCAGGGCCCCGGTGGTCTGGTTCGCCAAAAGCGTCGCCGACCCGGTGTGGCCGAACGTGGTGGTACGAAACCCGTCGTTACTCTGACTCGCGCCACCCATCCAGAACCGACTCCCGTCGCTCGAGGCCGCCGCACGAAAGCTGTTCTTCGAGAAGTCGGTGGTCGTCGTGGACAGGTTCGGCACCCCGGTCGTGACGTCGATCCGGCCAACGACCCGGAGCACGCCGCCAGTGCCGGTGGTTACCGAACCGGCGACGTTGCCGGTGCCGACGGCGGCGTTGTAGCCGGCAAAGCTCAGGTACCGCCCGTTCGCCGAGAGGTCGAGCGACCCTTCCAGGCCCTGGCTGTTGCTCTGCGTCAGCCCGGTCACCGTGATGGTTTGTACCGCCGCGCCGCCGCTCGTCTTGTATTCCAGGATCGACACCTGTTGCGCGTTACCGTCGGGGGGTATCGTGCCGCCGGTCTGAACCGCGACGACGGCGAGGTTGTTCGCCCCGAACGCGCCGGCCCACGCCCCAGGGGTGCATGTGGCCAGGGCCACGAGGGCTATAAGCAGGCTGCTACCCCACCGCCTGTTAAGCCGCAACCAGGCGGGGTTACGCTCGACTGCATCAATGCCTCCTCCAAGCCAGGTCCCCCGCGGCGGTAGCCGCGAGATCACCTCGCCGTTCCCTCTCACGGTTAGCCGTGAGCGGAATCGGTGGTCGCGCCGGGGGAGTGTCCGACCTCAGGCCCGGCGAGGATGACGTTCTTGATAAAATAGGCAAGGATCAATGGGCACACAACTGTTTTCTGATCTTTTTCGCAAACTCGGCACAGCCACCCTGGCCAGTTCTACCGTCAAAGGCCCGTCCCGCTCCCCCAGGCAGACGCCCTCGGCGGCCGAGGGCCACCCCCGCGAGGCCGGCGCAGGCCGCCCCGCCCAGCAGCAGGCTGCCCGGCTCGGGCACCGCGACGCCGCCGAACGCCACCCCCCGGAACGCCGCCCCCGAAGGCGCGGTCGCCAGCAAGGCGAACGAGCCGGTCAGGTCGGCGTTGAAGGCGGCGGTGTCGGTGAACCGCTGCAAGGTGTTGCCCGCCACGGTGCCGTCGCCGGCGGTGGCGTAGATGTCCACGGCCGTCCCGTTCTTGACCGCCGTGATGCCGGTCAGGCCCACGGCGATGTTCGCCGAGCCCCGGGCCGTCCAGGTGGTGCCGTCTGTACTGGAGTACTTCTGGAGGCTCGCCGTCGCTTCCTGGTTGGCCACGTACAGGGTGTCCGGAGTGCCGTTGCCATCCTGGTCCAGGACCACGAACCCCACCGGATCGACGATGCCCGTGACCAGGTCCGTGACGTTGCTGCCCGTGGTCGGCAGAGCGGTGTCGGTGCGGACGATCGTGCCGGACTTCGTCGAGGCGTACAGTTGGTTGTTGAAGACGTGGACCACTCGGGTATCGACGGCGTTGACCAGCGGGGTGTTCCCGGTGGCTCCGAAGGTCGTCGTCCTCAGCGAGGCGCTGAGGTCGTCGGACGCGCCGCCGGTGTAGATCCGGGTGCCGTCCGTCGTGGTCGCCGAGCGGATGGAGACGCTGGAGTAGTTGACCGTCGTGGTCGTCAGACTTACGCCGCCCGTGAGATCGACGCGGCCGACGACGCGGACCACGTCGTTATTCGGGTTGGGGTTGCCGTTCGTGCTCGTGCTGGCAACGTCGCCCTTGCCCTGACCCGCGTTGTAGCCGACGAGCGTCAGGTACTGGCCGTCCGCCGACAAGGAGAGCGAGCCCTCCAACGACTGGTTGCCGCTTTGGGTCAACTTGGTGCCACTTCCGGTGCTGCTGAACGTGACCAGGGAGCCGGCCACGAAGCTGCCGCCGGTCGTGTACTCCCGCAGCGAGACCGGCGTCGCGGCGTTGCTGCCGACGCTCAGGGACCCGTCCCCGACGGTCAGCACGACGAGGTTTCCGGGCGTAAACGGGTCGGCCCTTACCGCGCTCAGGGCCAGGATGACCAGCGACAACAACGAACAGGCCGCGAGGCGGCCCCGGGGCGTACGACTCATCGCTCCTCCTTCGGGACGGCGCAGAAGGACGATCTCGGCCCACACCCCGACGGCAAGGTTCGCGCGTCGGGGCTAGGCGCCGGGCGAAGCGCGGCTCGGGCAGGGGTGAAGGAATCGAGGGGTTACAATTTCCCCAAAATACCAGCCCGGGGAAGCCCAGACAAGGAAAAAACTACTATCGCTACCCTTAATGATGGGTTCGCAATATATTTCACCTGACATGAAAGGCGAGGCCGCGCCCCCACCCGAACGCCGTTCCGCGGGACGGGGGTCCGTTTCACCCGGTGTTCTTCAGCCCCGCGGCGACGCCGTTGATGCTCTCCAGCACCCCGGCCCTCAGCTCGTCCGCCGGCCCCTCGCCGCCGCGCAGGCGGCGCAGCAGGACCGTCTGGATGAAGCTCAGCGGATCGACGTAGGGGTTGCGCTGCTGGATCGACCGCTGGAGCACCGGCATCCGCTCCAGCAGGCTACCCTGCCGCGTCACCTTGCAGACCAGCTCGACGGTTCGGTCATATTCCGCATTTATGAGATCGTAAATCCGCCCCGCCAGGCCCTGGTCTTCCACCAGGTCGGCGTACAGCCGGGCGATGGTCATGTCGGCCTTGGCCAGGATCATCTGGGCGTTGTCCAGGGTGGTGCTCCAGAACGGCCAGCGCTCGTACATCGTCTGGAGCAGCCCCAGCCCCCCCGGCTCTCGCTCGACGAACCCGCTCATGGCCGAGCCCAGGCCGTACCACCCCGGCAGGGTGTGGCGGCTCTGCATCCAGCTGAACACCCAGGGGATGGCCCGCAGCTCGTCGATGCCGGCGCCCGACGCCGACCGCTTCGCCGGCCGGGAGCCCAGCTTCAGCTGCGACACCTCGGCGATCGGCGTGGCCGACCCGAAGTAGGTCAGGAAGTCCTCGTCCTCGTACACCAGCGCCCGGAAGTGCCGCCGCGGCGCGGCGGCCAGCCGGCCCATCACCGCCTCCCACTCGGGGGCCGGCTGCTCCCCCTCGGCGGGGAAGCTGGCCAGCAGCACGGCGTGGATCACCTGCTCCAGGTGCCGCTCGGCGATCGCGTGGTGGCCGTACCGGTCGGCGATCACCTCGCCCTGCTCGGTGATGCGGATGCGGCCATCGACGGTGCCGTGCGGCTGGGCCAGGATGACGCGGTTGGCCGGCCCGCCGCCGCGGCCGATCGCCCCGCCCCGGCCGTGAAAGAACGACACCCCCACCCCGGCTTTCCTACCCGCCTCGGCCAGGTCGATTTGCGCCCGGTACAGCGCCCACGCCGACATCAAGAAGCCCGACTCCTTGTTGCTGTCCGAGTAGCCGAGCATCACCTCCTGCCGGGACCGCCGCAGCTCCAGGTGCCGCCGGTAGGCCGGCAGGTCGAACAGCCGGTCGAGGATCGGCCGGGCCTGGCGCAGCGCGTCGAGGGTCTCGAACAGCGGCACGATGTCCAGCCGGCTGACGCCCTCGCCGGGGCGGAACAGCCGCGCCTCCCGGGCCAGCAGCAGCACCTCCAGCAGGTGGGCCGGCTCGGTCGCCATGCTGATGATGTAGGTGCGGATCGCCTCCGGGCATTGCCGCTCCAAAATGGCCTCGATCGTCCGGAACGTCTGCACCACCTCGACGGTCGATTCGCCGAACGGCAGGTGGGTCGGCAGCAACGGCCGGTTGACCGACAGCTCGGCGGCCAGCAGGTCGAGCCGCTCGTCGGGGGAGCGGCTCAGGTAGTCGCCACACACGCCCGCCCAGCGGAACACCTCGTCCAGAGCCTGGGCGTGCCTCGCCGAGTGCTGGCGGACGTCGAGCGTCGCCAGGTGCAGCCCGAACACCTCGACGACCCGGGCGACGTCCTCGACCGACCGGGCGGCGGAGGCGGCGTGTCCCTGCCGCAGCGCCCCGGCGATCAGGCCCAGGTCGTGCCGCAGCTGGTCACCGCCGAGGTAGACGCCGGCCGGCGGCGCGGGCGGCTCCTCGCCCCAACGCAGGTCGATGCCGGCGAGGTACTCGCGGGTCCGCGCCAGGCGGGCGGAGATGGCCCGGCACTTGAGGCGGTAAGGCTCGTGGGGCGGCTGGCCCGCCAGCTCGGGCAGCTGACCCACGTCCTCCCGCAGCGACGCGGCCAGCTCCGGAGACGGCGGGGCGAACCGCCCCGTCATGCTCAGCCGGTTGCCCAGGTCGTCCATCGTCGCGCCGTAGTGGCGCAGCACCGCCTCCTGCTGCATGCGGACGGCGTGGGCCGTCGTGGCGTGGGTGACGTTGGGGTTGCCGTCCCGGTCCCCGCCGATCCAGGTGCCGAACCGGAGGAACGCCGGCACCGCGCCCCCGTACTCGGGGTAGACGCGGGCCAGCGCCGCCTCCACCTCCCGGTAGAGGCGCGGCACGACGTCGAAGAGGGCGCCCTCGACGACCTGCAATCCCTGCCGCACCTCGTCGAGCACCGACGGCCGGTTGACCCGCACCAGGTCGGTCAGCCACATCGCCTCGATCTCGGCGGCGATGTCGGCCTTGCACCGCTCCTCCTCCTGGGGAAGCAGATCGACCCGCTCCCGGCGGTCGATGGCGGCGGTGATCCGCCAGATCTTTTCCAGCACGGTCCGCCGCCGGGCCTCGCTGGGGTGGGCGGTGAACACCGGGCAGAGGAAGCCCCCTCGAGGTGGCGGGCCAGCCGGTCGGCGGTGACCCCGCAGCCGCAACTGGCGCAGCGCCGACTCGATGCTCTCGCCGACGGGCAAGGGTTCTGCCCCGCGGGCGCGGTCGCGGAGGGCGCGCACCCTCGCCTGCTGCTCGGCGAGGTTGACGAGATCGAAGTAGAGGGTGAAGGCGCGGATGAGCCCGCGCAGCTGGGGCAGGGGCAGCCGTTCCAGCCGCTGCCGCAGCCGGCGGGCCTCCTCGACGGAGTGGCTGGCGCGCAGGGCCTTGGCGGCGGCGCGGACCTCCTCCTCCAGGGCGAACGCCTCCTCGCCAGCGACCCGCCGCATGACCTGGCCGAGCAACTCGCCCAGCAGGCGGATGTCGGCGCCCAGCGCGTCCCGGGAGGCGGTGTCCATCGGTCAACCTCGAACGGTGCGGGGCGTCGGGGTCATTGTAGGGCCTTCGGCTCAACGCCCCCTGGGGGCGGGCCGATCTCGAGCGTCTCGACCGCCGCCCGGCGCACCTCGTCAGCGGTGAAGGCGATCGGCACGCCCTCGCCCCGCTGCCATAGTTCAAAGAGGTCGCCGTAGTGCGGCGAGAGCGGGTTGCCCGACTGGCCCCCCGCCAGCACGAAGCGCGAGTTCTCCCACGCCCCGACGTCGAACACCGCCCGCAGCGACGGGATGTTGTTCGTCGGCTCCAGGGGCGCCAGCGGCAGCACGGCGGCCTGGTTGATGACGTCGGCGTCGCCGCCGCACGGCACCGGGCCGAGGTTGAGCACCCGGCCCAGTGCCCGGCCGAGCCGGCCCGGCTTCCGCGACAGCGGGTGCCGCAGGGTCAGCGGCCTCGCCTGGCCCCAGGCCCAGCCGCCGGGGAGTGGCCCCAGGCGGGAGCGCAGGTAGCGCACCGCCTCGCCCAGGGCGTCGGCGACCTCCCCCGACCAGGGGCGCGAGAGCCAGCCGGCCGGCTGCTCGCGCAGCAGCCGCACCAGGTGGGCCGTGCGGCGAAAGCAGCCGAAGTTGTACGGCGTCAGCGGGCTGAGGCCGGCACCGACGACCCACTCCCAGGCGCGGGGCGCCTTCGCCTTGGCCACCCGGACGACCAGCTCCGCGACGAACAGCTCGTACACCGCCGCCGGGGCTGACGCCGCCGTCACCCGGCCGTCCCAGCCGCGCAGCAGGTCCAGCGCCAGCGCGCCGTCGCGGTCGGCCGGCTCGGCCGCCAGGACCGCCTCGCGCATCTCCTCCCAGGCAACGGCGTACTGGTCGGCCTGGAGCCGCATCGTCGCGGCGACGTCCCAGTCGCGGCGGTGCTCCAGCGCCCGGTGGATCGCCTCGTAGCGGTAGCCGTCGAGGAAGTCGGCGCCGAGGAACGGCCCCTGCCCTTCCGGGGTGGGGCGGTTGTTCGCCGTCGCCAGGAAGCCGCAGGGGGGATTCCGCAGGTGCGGCATTTCCTCGAAGGGGACCGGCTCGTCACGCCAGCCGGCGTCGGGGTCGCCGCCGCGCAGGGGGACGGTGCCGCTACCCTTTTTGCGGACCGGCAGTCGGCCGACGAGCTGCCAGCCGATCGTGCCGGAGACGTCGGCGTAGGCCAGGTTCTGCGTGGAGGCTGGCCAGTGGGCGAAGGCGGCCCGGAACTCGTCGAAGCTGCGCACGCCCGGTAGGCGGAAGAACCCGACGACCGGCAGCGGGTCGAGCCAGGTGGCCCGCAGCGACAGCGCCTCCGGCGTCCCCTCCAGGGCCGGCGAGATCACCGGCCCCCGCGGCGTGACCAGCACGCGCTCGGTGACCGCGGTGCCGCCCTTGACCGAGATCACCTCCTCGACGACGGGGCACGGCACGAAGCCGCCGCCCTGGCGCACGCTGGCGCCGTCGGGACCGATCTCCTCCAAAAAGAGGTCCGTGTTGTCGGCCAGCCCCGCCGTCAGCCCCCAGGCGGCGGTGCCGTTGTGGCCGACCAGGAACAGCGGCCCGCCGACGAACGTGGCCCCGGCGACGGCGGCCTTTGGCGTGCAGAGGCTGGCCAGGTACCAGTGCGACGGGAGGGTGGCGTCGAGGTGCGGGTCGTTGGCGAGGATCGGCCGGCCCGACGCCGTGCGCGCCCCGCCGACGGCCCAGTTGTTCGACGCCCCGCCGAGCGACCCCCACGCCGCGAACGCCTTCAGGTCTTCCGCCAGGCGATCGACCGCCCGCCCCGCACTCGCCCCCACCGGGGCGGTGACCCTCTGCCACTCGGGGTAGGCGCCGTCGAGCGCCGCCAGCGCGTCGGGGCCGTCGGCGGAGAGCACCTTGAGTCGGGCCAGCTCGGCGTCCCAGTTCGCCATCAGCCGGAACGACAGCACCTTCGTCACCGCCAGCGTGTCGAGCGGCCGCCACGGCGTCGGCCGGGCCTTCAGCAGGGCGAACTCGTGCGGCGGCTTCGGGCAGCCCGGCCCGACGCCGGCCTGGACGCCGCGCGAGTAGGCCTCGAGCGCCCCGCGGACGTCGGCGTCGAGGGCCGGCAGCTGCTCGCGGGCGGCCCGGGTGAAGCCGACCCTCCGGGAGAGACGGTCGAGCGGCAGGGCGTCCGGCCCGACCACCTCGGTCAGCGTGCCGCGGGCGACGCGGAGCAGGATTTCGAGCTGGAACGCCCGCTCCTGGCCGTGGCAGAAGCCCAGCGCGAACGCCCCGTCGCGGTCGTCGTCGGCCTCGATCAGCGCCACGCCCCAGCGGTCGCGGTGAATGCGGACGCGGCCGTACAGCCCGGGGACGCGCAGGACGCCCTGGGTGGTGGGGAGCCGTCGGCCCAGCAGGGCGCGGACGACGAGGCGGAGCAGGTTCAAGGGCGATTTCCCCCGGGCCGGCGACGTGGTGAGGATAGCCTCCCGGACACCCCCCGGCCACCGAACTCCGCGGCGCGCTTGTCTGCCACGACGACCCGGGGTATCCTCAACCGAGACGTTTTGCCGTCCCGGAGCGCCGTCGTGCACCACCCCATCGACGAACAGGAGGACCGCCTCGACCGCGCCGCGACGCTGCTGCGCCAGGCGTCGCGGGTGGCGGTGCTGACCGGGGCGGGCGTCTCGGCGGAGAGCGGCGTGCCGACGTTCCGCGGCGGGGGCGGCCTGTGGGAGGGGCACCCCGTCGAGGAGGTCGCCACGCCGGAGGGCTTCCACGGCGACCCGGCGATGGTGTGGCGCTTCTACAACATGCGCCGCGCCGCGCTGACCCAGGTCGCGCCCAACCCCGGCCACCACGCCCTGGTCGCGCTGGAGGGCCGGTTCGGCGACCGGTTCACGCTCGTCACCCAGAACGTCGATGGCCTGCACGTCGCCGCCGGCAGCCGCCGCGTGCTGGAGATCCACGGCCGGCTCAGCCGCGTCCGATGCACGGCCTGCGCCTACGTCAAGGACCGGCCCGGCGAGGCGCTGGAGGAGCTGCCGCGCTGCCCCGACTGCGGCGAGCTGCTGCGGCCGGACGTCGTCTGGTTTCACGAGATGCTGCCGCACCGGGTGTGGCGCGAGGCGGCCCTGGCCGCGGAGGGGTGCGACTGCTTCCTGGTCGTCGGCACCAGCGCGGTGGTCTACCCGGCGGCGGGCCTGGTGCGGACGGCGCGGGCGCGGGGCGCGGCGGTGATCGAGTTCAACCTGGAAGAGACGCCGGCCAGCGCCGCCGCCCACGTGAGCCTGTTCGGCCCGTCGGGCCAGACGCTGCCGGAGGTGGTGCGACGACTGTAACGGCAAGGGAGGGCGGGCGTCCGCCACCCGCCGGAAGGAGGGGAGATGACCGCGCGAATCCTCGATGGCAAGGCGCTCGCCCAGGCCATGCAGGCCGAGCTAGCCGCCGACGTGGCCCGGTTCGTCGAGCAGACCGGCGTGCGGCCGGGCCTGGCCACCGTCCTCGTCGGGGAGAACCACCCCGGGCGGCTCTACGTCAAGAACAAGGTCAGGCAGTGCGGGGCGGTCGGCATCACCAGCTTCCACGAGGAGCTACCCAGTTCCGTGACCGACCGGGAGATGCTCGCGCTGGTCGGCCGACTCAACGCCGACCCCGCCGTCCACGGCATCCTGGTGCAGCTGCCGCTGCCGAGGCACCTCAACGAGGACGCCCTCGTCGAGGCGCTCGACCCGCTCAAGGACGTGGACGGGTTCGGCCCCACCAGCCTCGGCCTGCTCACCGCCGGCCGGCCGCGCTTCCTCGCCTGCACGCCCTACGGGGTGATGCAGCTGCTGGCCCGCCACGACATCCCCACCGCCGGCCGGGACGTCGTCATCGTCGGCCGCAGCAACATCGTCGGCAAGCCGCTGGCGCTGTTGCTGGCCCAGAAGGGGATCGACGCCACCGTGACGATCTGCCACAGCCGCACCCGCGACGTCGGCGCGCACACCCGGCAGGCGGACATCGTCGTCATGGCGATCGGCCAGGCTGACTACCTGAAGGCGGACATGGTCAAGCCGGGGGCGGTCGTCATCGACGTCGGCCAGAACCCGCTCGGCAACAACAAGTGGACCGGCGACGTGGACTTCGCCGGCGTGTCGCGGGTCGCCTCCGCCATTACCCCGGTGCCCGGCGGCGTCGGGCCGATGACGATCACGATGCTGCTGTACAACACGCTCCAGGCCGCGCGCCTCCAGCAGGGGCGGGCGAAGTAGCCCCCAGGGCGGCCCTCCCGGTCACGGCACGTTGACCACCTCGCCGCCGTTGCGGGTGATGAGGGCCTTCAGCGTCTGGTCCGACGTGGTGCGCTGCGGCAGGAAGCGCACCGACCCGTCACCGAAGAGGATGTTGAACCCGCCGGGCACCCGGTCGCTCAGCGGCGCCACCTGGCCGACCGACTCGAACGGGAGGTCCTCCGGCCGTGTCCACGGCACCGGGCTGCGGCCGGCGGTCACCAGGATGGTGTTCGCCATGCCGTCGGTCACGTCCGCCCCTCGCAGGCCCAGCTGCACCCCCTCGGGGCTGGGCGGCGGGCTCGGCTTGGGCTCCTCGAACATCGTGTTCCGGCCGGCGAACACCTGGTAGTACGTCTGGCCCGACCGGTCGTTCGCCTGGCCGGGCATCAGGTAGACCTCCGGCATCTCGGCGAGCAGGGGTCGGTTGGTGGGGCTGTCCCAGGGCTCGTCGAGCTTGAACTTGCGGTAGAGCCCCTCCTGGCCGAGGAACGGCAACAGGGCCACGCGCCAGCTCAGGCCCGGCTGGCCGGTCTTGGTGCGGAACGCCGCGGCCTGCGGCAGCCGCCCGTTGGCGTCCCGGAAGCTGGAGAAGGCGGCGCCGATTTGCTCGAGGTGCTGCTGGTCCTTCTCCCGGGCGGCGGCGGGGTCGAGGCCGGGGCCCCCCTGGAAGTACACCAGCGCCAGCGCGATGGCGATCGGGCTGGCGACGAGGAGGCTCAGGCACGAGGTCACAATGCCGCCGATCGCCTGGCCGCGGCCGGCTCGCCGGCCGCCGCTGGCCGAGATCGCCCGTAGCGACAGGATGCCGAGGATCAGCCCGAAGATCGCCGGGAGGAAGACCGGCAGGCACACCGAGACCAGTCCGACCACGAGGGCGGCCGTCGCCTGGCCACTGGCCGCGCCGTCGGCCGGGATCACGTCGTCGTAGCCGTCGTAATCGTCAAAGTCGTTCCCCCGCCGCGGGGCGCGGTCGTCCCAGTCGTCGCGCGGCCCTCGGCCCCGGTCCCCGCGGCGGAGGCGGGAGTCGGCGGCCGGCACGGTCAGGATCGCGTTGCAGGACGGACACTTGGCCTTTTTCCCGACGTCGTCATCCCGCGCCTGCAACTGCCGGCCACACTCGCAGACGAAGCGGATCATCGTCACCTCGGATTGCAGATTGAAGGTTGCCGATGGCACAATCCAAGACAGCAACGGGGACCGCGCCCTCGTCTTCCATTCTGCAACCTGCCATCTGCAATCTGCAATGGCGAAGCTTACTCGGTCTCGGCGAACTCCGCCAGGCGCTGGCTGCGGAGCGGCTGGCGCAACTTGAGCAGGCCGCGGGCCTCGATCTGGCGGATGCGCTCGCGGGTGATGCCGTAGGCGCGGGCCACCTCTTCCAAGGTGCGCGGCTGGCCGTCGCGCAGTCCGAAGCGCAGCTCGATCACCTCACGCTCGCGCGGGGTCAGGGAGCGAAGGACCTCGCCGATGCGCTCGCGGAGCAGGTGCTGATCGACCGCCTTGCCGGGGTTGGTCGCGTCGGGGTCGTCGAGGAAGTCCTCCAGGGCCCGCTCGCCGTCGCCGCCGAGCGGCTCGTGCAGGCTGACCGGGTGGCGGGCGACGACCCGGAGCGACTGTGTCTCCTCCGGCGTCACGCCGAGGACGGCGGCGATCTCCTCGACGGTCGGCTCGCGACCCTGCTGGACCGACAGCTCGCCGCGGACCCGCTCGACCCGGGCCAGGGTGCCGACCTGGTGGCACGGCACGCGGATGGTGCGGGCGTGGTCGGCCAGAGCCCGGGTGATGCCCTGGCGGATCCACCACGTCGCGTAGGTGCCGAACTTGAAGTTCAGCCGGTGCTCGTACTTGTCCACCGCCCGCATCAGGCCGCGGTTGCCCTCCTGGATCAGGTCGGAGAACGGCAGGCCACGGCTGCGGTAGCGCTTGGCGATCGACACCACCAGGCGGAGGTTGCCCTCGGCCAGCTCGCGGCGGGCCTTCTGGTAGTGGCGGCGGCGCGACTCGAGGACGGCGACGAACTGGGCCAGCTCGTCGGGCTGCATGCGGACCTCGCAGAGCAGCTCGCGGAGCTGCTTGGTCGCCTTGGCCCGCCGCTCGCGGGCCTCGGCGGAGTTGCCGCCCGCCTCGGCCTGGACGGCCAGGTCGCCCATCTGCCGGGCGATCAGCCGCAGCTCGTCAGTCCAGTGGTCGAGCAGGTCGATGCGCGGCGACAGCTCCTCGGCCAGGGTGCGGGCCTTGTGCATCTTCCGCCACAGCTCGCGCTTCAGCCGGGCCCGCGCCGCCCCGCTGGTCGCCTTGAGAAGGTCGCGGAACGTCTCGTCGGCCCTCTTGATCAGGTTGCGCAGCGTCGGCAGGTGGTGCGGCATCCGCTTGAGGATGTTCTCGCGCGTCAGCCCCAGTGTGTTGACCACGTCGATCGTCGGGTCCAGCGCCAACTGGCCGCGCTGCACCCGCTCGAACGTCTCGACGATCCGGCCGAGCGTCCGCCAGCAGGACATGGTCGCGTGGCGGAAGCGCCAGCGCTGCGTCTCCAACTGGACGGCCAGGGCCAACTCCTGCGGCCGGGTCAACAGCGGGATCGCGCCCATCTGGCGGAGGTAGAGCCCCAGCGCGTCGTCGGGCGCGTGCGGGTCGTCCTCGGCCTCCTCGCCCTCTCCGGGCGGCAGCTCATCGACGAGCAAGGGCAGCTCGTCGTCGTGGCTGGCCGGCAGCGCGTCGTAGTCGTGGTCGATCCCCTCGGAGTAGTCGGCGTGGCGGGCGCGCGGCTGCTCGTCCTCGGCGAGGTGCTCGTCGGGGAAGGCGGGCAGCAGCACCGGCTCGGCCGGCCGCTCGGCCCTCTTGTGGGTGGTTCGTCTGGTCGCCATGGCATCCGTCCTGTCGCTGTTCGCCGACCCCTCGCTGCGTGCCGCGGTGGGAAATGCAACTGCCGTCGGCTGGGTCCGTCCGGTCAGACTCTCGGGAAGGCCGCGAGAGGTTGACGGGAGGGGCTTCCGACGGCGCAGTTCAACGCGCTCCGTTCCGCCACCGCCGCCCCGGGCTAACATCGACGCCTCTGGCGTAAACCGGACACCAGTCGGTAAACGCCCGCGGCGGGTCGCCCGTGGACCGCTGACAAGGAATCCGCCCCTAGTATAGAATTATAGGCAAGCCCCTTCCGTGGTGCGCGCACAAATTGTCGCCGCCCGTCACGGCCCAATCATCGGGTCGGCGAGGGGCCTCCAGGTGGGATCCGATTCGCCTGGCGTTTCCTCACACCAAACCGCAGGCGGATCTCGATCGGGCCGGCCCGACAGTTGCGAACCGCCCCATCGTCGATTATTCTACGCAGAACGGCATCGTCCTGTCACACGAATTCCTACGCCGACGGAAGAAAAGGATGAAGGAGGAAGGATGAAGGATGAATTCAGAAGGGGGACGGGGGGGCTGTTGATCGTCTGCTGCCTTGCTTCATCCTTCATCCTTCCTCCTTCATCCTTTGTTGATGCGGCCGCCCCGCCGGTGCCGGGCCACTGGTCGTTCCGCCCGCCGAGACGGCCGGCCCTGCCGAAGGCTCCTGACGGGGGAAGGGCTCGTAACCCGATCGACGCCTTCCTGCTGGCGCGGCTCGAAGCGGCCGGGCTGGGCTTCTCGGCCCCCGCCGACCGGGCCACGCTGCTGCGCCGGCTGTCGTTCGACCTTGTCGGGTTGCCCCCGACGCCGGAAGAGGGGCAGGCGTTCCTGGCGGACGCCCGGCCGGATGCGGTCGAGCGCGTCGTGGAACGCCTGTTGGCGTCGCCGGCCCACGGCGAGCGCTGGGCGCAGCACTGGCTGGACGTGGCGCGGTACGCCGAGACGAACGGCTACGAGGCCGACGGCGAGCGCGGGCAGATGTGGCGCTACCGCGACTGGGTGGTGCGGGCGCTGAACGCCGACCTGCCCTACGACCGCTTCGTCACCGAGCAGTTGGCCGGCGACCTGCTGGCGAAGGGGGCGGGCGAGTTGCACGTCGCGGCCGGGTTCAACCGCTGCGGGCCGATCCACCAGGTCGGCGGCAACGTCGATCCGCTGGAAGTCCGCCACGAGCTGCTCAACGAGATGACCGGGGCGGTCGGCTCGGCGTTCCTCGGCCTGACCATGAGCTGCGCCCGCTGCCACGACCACAAGTTCGACCCGGTCACGCAGGAGGACTACTTCCGCCTCGAGGCGTTCTTCTCCCAGGCCCAGCCGAAGGAGGTGGACCTGGCGACGGCGGCGGAGCGGGCGCTGCAAGCGAAAGACGTCGCGCTGCACCAGGCGAAGTTGCTGCCGCTGCGCAACGCCATCGCGGCGATCGACGCGCCGTACCGCAAGCGGCTCCAGGCGGAGAAGCTCGCCCGGCTGGAGGCGCACTTCCGGCAGGCGCTCGACGTCGATCCGAAGAAACGCACGCCCCAGCAGCAGACGTTGGCGGCAAACGCCAACACGCTGCTGAGGGTGACGTGGGACGAGGTGCTCGGCGCGCTCAGCGACGGGGACCGCGTGAAGCGCGCGGGGCTGCGGGCGAAACTGCACGACCTGGAAGCGCGCGCCCCTCGGCCGGCGGCGAAGGCCTGGACGGTGCAGGAGGGGGAGGGGAAGCTGTCGGCTTGCGTGCTGCGGCGCGGGAACATCCACCGGCCGGGCCAGAAGGTCGAGCCGGGCGTTCCCGGTTGGCTAGGCATCCCGGCGGGGCCGGAACCGCGTAACCGCCTGGGGCTGGCCCGCTGGCTGACGAGGCGAGACCACCCGCTGACGGCGCGCGTGATCGTCAACCGCCTGTGGCAGCATCACTTCGGTTATGGGCTTGTGCGGTCGCCGAACGACTTCGGCCTCAAGGGCGAGCGGCCGACGCACCCGGAGCTGCTCGACTGGCTGGCCGCCGAGCTGGTCGAGTCGGGCTGGTCGATGAAGCACATCCACCGGCTGATTGTGACGTCGGCGGCGTACCAGCAGCGCAGCGCGGCGGACAACGTGGTGGCGCGCAAGATCAACCACGACAACCGGCTGCTGTGGCGGATGAACCGCCGTCGGCTGGAGGCGGAGGTCCTGCGCGACGGCGTCCTGGCGGTGACGGGGCAGCTGACGCCGTGGCTGGGCGGGCCGATGGTCCGAGTGCCGCTGGAGCCGGAGGTGTACGACCTGATCTTCACCGAGGACGAGCCGGACGGGCTGTGGATGACGACCCCGGACGAGCGCGAGCACACCCGGCGGAGCCTGTACCTGTTCAACAAGCGGAACGTGCGGCTGCCGCTGCTGGAGGCGTTCGACCAGCCGGACACGCTAACCTCGTGCCCGGTGCGGCCGGTGAGTACGTTCGCCCCGCAGGCGCTGATCCTGTTGAACGGCCCGTTCGCCCAGGCGCAGTCGCGGGCGTTTGCCACCCGGCTGTGGCGCGAGGCCGGCGCGGATGGATCGAGACAGGTCGAGCGCGCGTACTGGCTGGCGCTGGGCCGGGGGGCGAGCGCGGCGGAGCGGACGCAGGCGGTGGCGTTCCTCAAGGAACAGGCCGAGCTGCTGCGCGAGCGGCTGCGGGCGCGGCGGACGGTGGCGCTGCCGGAGGGGCTGCCCGACGGCGCCGACCCGGCGCGGGCGGCGGCGCTGGCAGACTTCTGCCTGGCGCTGCTCAACCGCAACGCTTTCGTGCATGTGGAGTGAGGCGTTGACCCGAGCCGAACTGCAACAGCTGGCGAAGGACCGCCTCGGGGACGCCAAGGGCCTGCTCGCGGGGAAGCGGTGGGCCGGGGCGTACTACCTGTGCGGCTACGCGGTAGAATGCGCGCTGAAGGCATGCATCGCCAAGCTGATGAAGCCCGAGGTGTTCCCCGACAAGGTGTTTGCCGAGAAGTGCTGGACCCACGACCTGGAACGGCTGGTCTCGCTGGCAGGGCTCAAGGACGCCAAGGACGCCGACATCGCCATGGATGCGGAACGGAAAGCCAACTGGTTCACGCTGAAGGACTGGAGCGAGTCGGCCAGGTATGCCCGGACGACAAAGAGCAAGGCCTTGGCGCTGTACGAAGCCGTTACCGACGCGAAGCACGGGGTGTTGCCATGGATCAAATCCCACTGGTAGCTGACCAGATTGAAGGCGGGCGGAAGCTCGTCGAACTCCTTACCGAGTCCGGCTTCCCCGTGACCGCCGCGTGCTGGGTCAAGGAAAACAAGGAGAGCAAATGGTATCTCTTTCTGGTCTCTCCCGCCGTTGACGAGTATGGCCCGAGGGAGGCGTACCGCCGCCTCATCCCGTTGCTGGAGAAGCAGCAGCAGCCGTTTCTGGTGGACCCGTTCGAGGTGAAGCTCATCGGCTCGGACGAGCCTTTAGCTAAGGGGATTGCCGAGGCCCAACAACGAGTGGGCCGTAAAGTGACCCCTCGCTATCAGGACGTCTTGGGGGACGTCTACGTCGAAGCCGCCTACCTCTATCTGCCTATCAACGTCAAGGCTTCGTCCGCGTGAACGGACTGCCCCGCCCCGCATCCCTATACCTTACCTTCGTATCGCCGACCCCAACCCGGACCTGCACGCCATGACGACGCCTGCCGCCGACCCCTGGTTCCAGTCGCTGTTCGCCGACCGCGTCGGCGGGGCCAACTACGGCAAGGACACCAAGATCTACAAGTTCGAGAAGATCAAGCGCGCCAAGCGCGCCGCCCTCGCCGCCCACCCCGAGCGGCCGCTGCTCGACTTCGGCATCGGCGAGAACGACGACATGGCCCCGGCGCTAGTCCGCGAGGCCCTCAAGCGCGAGGTGGACCGGGTCGAGAACCGCGGCTATGCCGACAACGGCATCGCCGCGTTCAAGGAGGCCGCCGCCTCGTTCATGCAGAAGGTCTTCGGCGTGAAGCTCGACCCGGCCACGGAGGTCAACCACGCCATCGGCTCCAAGCCGGCCTACGCCATGCTGCCGGCGGTGTTCATCAACCCCGGCGACGTCACCCTGATGACCGTGCCCGGCTACCCCGTCGCCGGCACCCACACGCGCTACTACGGCGGCGAGGTCTTCCCGCTGCCGCTCTTGCCCGAGAACGGCTACTACCCCGACCTGACCGGCATCCCCGCCGACGTCCGCCGCCGGTCGAAGCTGCTGGTCATCAACTACCCCAACAGCCCCACAGGGGCGACGGCGACGAAGGACTTCTACAAGCGCGTCATCGACTTCGCGCTGACCAACCAGATCGTCGTCGTGCAGGACGCGGCCCACATCCTCCTGAGCTACGACGGGCCGCCGCTGAGCTTCTTGCAGGTGGACGGGGCGAGGGAGGTCGGCGTCGAGGTCCACTCGATGTCGAAGGGGTTCAACATGATCGGCTGGCGAATGGGGTTCGTGTGCGGCCACCCGAAGCTCGTGCAGGCGTTCGCCGACGTGAAGGACAACTGCGACTCCGGCCAGTTCATGGCCGTGCAGCAGGCCGCCGCCGTGGCGCTGCAGCACCCCGAGCTGGCCGACGCCATCCGCGAGAAGTACCGGCGGCGGTTGCAGAAGCTCGTCGCGGCCCTGACCAAGGTCGGCTTCCAGGCGAAGATGCCGTCGGGGACGTATTTCCTCTATGCGAGAGCGCCGAAGGCGTGCAAGGGGAAGGCGTTCGCCAACGCCGAGGAGGCGTCGCAGTACCTCATCACCGAGCAGTCGGCCTGCTGCGTGCCGTGGGACGACGCCGGTCCGTTCCTCCGCTTCTCGGCGACGTACCTCGCCAAAGATGAGGCGGCCGAGGACGCGCTGATGGCGCAGACGGTCGAGCGGCTGGGGGCGCTGAAGCTGGAGTTCTAGATGCCCCATGAGGTGCTGCGGTTGGTATTCGGCGACCGGCCGGTGACGGTCGCCCCTCTCCCCGGCGGGCTGACCAACCAGAACTTTCGCGTCGATGCCGGCGGCGAGACGTTCGTCTTACGCCTTGCCGGGGAGGACACGGAGCTACTCGGTATCGACCGCGACCGCGAGGAGGCCTGCTCTCGACTCGCCGCCGTGGCCGACATCGGGCCGGAGGTGATCGCCTTCCTGCCGGAGCACAACGCCCTGGTGACCCGGTTCCTGCCGGGGAAGGTCTTGACCGAGGCGGACGCGACCAAGCCCGATGTCTTGCGGCGGATCGCCGACGCGCTCCGCCGCTGTCACGCAGTTGCGGTGGCGGATCGCCTCGGGCGGTTCTCGGTCTTCGACACGGTCCGCTCCTACGTGGGGCTAGCGGGCGAGCGAAATGTCCCGCTGCCGGACTCGCTCCCCGGCGCCCTGGAGCGGCTCCGGCAGATCGAGGAGGGTACCCACTCCGCCGACCCGCCCTGTCTGTGTCATAACGACCTACTGGCGGGCAACTTCATCGACGACGGGAAGACGATCCGCCTGATCGACTGGGAGTACGCCGGCCGGGGCGACCGCTTCTTCGACCTCGGCAACCTCGCGGCCAACCTCCAGCTAGGCCCGGGGGAGGAAGAGAACCTGCTCGAGGCGTACTTCGGCGAGGCCCGCCCCAACGACCTGCGCCGGCTGCGGCTAATGCGTCTCGCCTCGGACATGCGCGAGGCAGCCTGGGGCTTTCTCCAGGCGGCCATCTCGAAGCTGCATCCGCCCGGGTACTACCTCGCCTACGGCCAGAAACACCTCGACCGCTTCCTCGCAGGCAGCACCCCATGAAATCGCACGCTCAAACCGTGATCGTCGGCGGCGGCATCGCCGGGGCGAGCATCGCCTACCACCTCGCCCGGCTTGGGCGCCGTGACGTGGTCGTCCTGGAACAAGGCCCCCTGGTCGGCGGCACCACGTCGCACGCGCCAGGCCTTGTCGGCCAGCTGCGCACCTCCGCGGCGCTGGCCCGCATGCTGATGCACAGCGTCGCGCTCTACCGCACGCTGTCGCTGGACGGTGTGCCGGGCTACGTCGGCGAGGGCAGCCTCCGCCTCGCCTCGTCGCCGGCGCGATGGGCGCAGGTCCAACAGCAGGCCGAGCAGGCGCGCTCGATCGGGCTGGAAGCACACCTGCTCGGCCCGGCGGAATGCCTACGCCGGTTCCCGCTGATGGACGTCCGGGGCGTCGAGGGGGGCCTCTTCCTCCCGACCGACGGCTCCGCGACGGCGACAGTCCTCGCGGCCGCTCTGATCCGCGACGCCGGGGCGGCGGGTGTCGAGTTCCACCCCGACACCAAGGTGGAAGCGATCGAGGTCACCAACGGCCGCGTCCAGGCCGTGCGGACGGGCCGGGGCCGCGTCGAAACAGAGACCCTCGTGATCGCCGCCGGCATCTGGTCGCCGCTGGTCGGCCGGCTGGCGGGCGTGTCAATCCCGCTGACACCGATGCAGCACCAGTACGCGGTTACCGAGGCGCTGCCGGAGCTTCGCGGCCAGTTCGTCCCCAACCTGCGTGACCCCGACCACCTGTTCTACGCGCGGCAGCGCGACGACAGCCTCGTCCTCGGCGGCTACGAGCGGACACCCAAGCCGTTCCGAGTGGACGACATCTCCGAGCGGGCCGACCCGACGGTGCAGCCATTTGACCCTCGCCAGTTGGACCCGATCCTAGGCGGGGCTGTCGGACGACTTCCGTTGCTGAAAGGGGTCGGCTTCACTCGCCAGGTCAACGGCCTGGAGTCGTTCACGCCCGACGGCGAGTTCTTGCTCGGGCCGGCGCCGGAGGCGTCAGGCGTGTGGGTGGCGTGCGGCTTCTGCGCCCACGGCGTCTCGGGCGCGGGCGGCGTCGGCCAGGTCATGGCCGAGTGGATTGTCCACGGCAACCCGGGGATGGACCTCTCGTCGATGGCGCTGAGCCGCTTCCGAGGTGTTCCCCTCGACCGGACGACGATCGAGCGCCGTGCCTGCCAGGTGTACGCCACTTACTACGACATCTTCAGCGGCCCACCGGCGTCCGGCAGCTGAGGGGGGGGGCGAGCGCGAACCCGCAAGCGATGGCGGCCCGAATGGGGCAGCGCTGCGCCTGCCGCCGGCTCCCCGCGTCCCGTGCGGCCCCCCGCTTGCGGGTTCGCGCTCGCATTTTACCCCGCCGGCCTGACCCGGTCCTCGATGATCTGGCCGTCGCGCAGCCGGATCAGCCGGTGTGCCCGGTCGCCGACCTCGGGGCTGTGCGTCACCACCACCAGCGTCATCTTCTTGTCGCGGTGGAGTTGCTCGAACAGGTGCAGGATCGCCTCGCCCGTCACCGTGTCCAGGTTGCCGGTCGGCTCGTCGGCCAGCAGCATCAAAGGCTCGTTCGCCAGCGACCGGGCGATCGCCACACGCTGCCGCTCGCCGGCGGACAGCATCGTCGGCAGGTGGTTCAGCCGGTGGGCCATGCCGACCTGCTGGAGCAGGTCGATGGCCCGCTTCTTGCGCGCCGACGACGACAGCGGGCCCTCGAACATCGGCACCTGGACGTTCTCGCAGGCGGTCAGCGTCGGCAGCAGGTGGAACGCCTGGAAGACGAAGCCGACCTTGTTCACCCGCAGGTCGTCCAGTTGCGCCGAGGTCTCCAGCTTGACGCCGTCCACCCAGATCGCCCCGGACGACGGCTGGTCGAGGCCGCCCAGCAGGTTCAGCAGCGTCGATTTGCCGCTGCCGGACGGGCCCATGATGGCCACGAACTCGCCGCGGGCGATCTCGAAATTGACGTCCCGCAGCGCCACGACGTTGCCGTCGGGGAACTGCCGCTGCACGTGCTCGCAGCGGATGACCGGCGGGGGGTTACCGGCTGGCAGGTTGCTGCTCATGAGGCTCCTTCGCTTGCTCCTCGGGCAGGAATGACCGGGGGACCTTGATCGGCTGCACCTTCCAGGCCAGCCCGACCCAGCTCAGCAGCACGATGGTCGTGTAGGTCAGGTCGAACTCCCACCACCGGTGGCCGTGGGCGGCGGCGCGCGGGGAGGCGTGGTGGTTGTTGTGCCAGCCCTCGCCGTTGGTCAGGAAGGCGACCCACCAGCAGTTCGTGCTGTGGTCCTGGGTGTTGTAGTTGCGGTAGCCGAAGAAGTGCGAGGCGGAGTTGACGAACCAGGTGATGTGCCAGACGTACACCGTCCGCACCAGCACGCCCCACAGGAACAGCCCGGTGCCGACCAGGTAGGCGTCCCACAGGGTGTCGGTCACGAGGTAGCCGACGCCGAACGCCAGCGCCCCCAGCAGCAGGGCGTGGGCGAGGTACACCCACAGCCACGTGTACCGCCGGTGCAGCCAGCGCTGGAACGGGTCCTCCAGCAGGTCCGGGGCGTACCGCTCGTACGTCGCCAGCCGTTCCATGTGGTTGTCAATGATGAACAGCCAGTTCATGTGCCCCCACAGGAAGGTCACGAACGGCGAGTGGGGGTCCTCGTGCTCGTCGGAGAACTGGTGGTGGATGCGGTGAGTCGTCACCCAGCGCAGCGGCGAGCCTTGCAACGAGCAAACGCCGAACAGCGTGACCAGCCGCTCCACCCAGCGCGGCGTCTCCAGGCTGCGGTGCGTCAGGATGCGGTGGTAGGCCAGGTTGATCCCCAGCGACCCGAAGATGTAGTTGCCGGGGATCAACAGCAGGATGTACCACGGATTGAACACGGCCGGCAGGAACGCCAGCGGCAACAGCAGGTGGAACACGCCGATGACGACCAGGTACGGCCAGAAGAGCCGCATCCCCGACACGGCCGGGGGGTAGTCCAGGCGCGGGGGCGTGTTCGGTTTCGTGCCGGTCGCGCTGCTCATCCTTCACCTCCCTCCGTGGAGACCTGCTCGGCGGCGCCCGGGACGGGCTCGCTCAACAACTGGGCCAGCACCTGGTCCAGCTCGCCCTCGCTGAGGCTCTCGACCGACACCTCGCCGGGCTTCGCCGTCGCCACGTAGTACGCCGGGTCGGTCAGCCGGCGGGCCAGCGTCTCCAGCGTCGGCGAGTCGAACAGGATCGTTGGGGCGATCCCACGCCCCAGCCACACCTCCAGGTCCCGGGCGATCGCCACCAGGCTGATCGAGTCCATGACGTAATGGCTCAGCGGCTCGTCGTTGGCGATCTGCTCGGCCGGCACGCTGATCGCCTGGGCGATCCGCTGCCGCAGCCAGGCCTTGATCGCGCTCTCGTCGGGGGTCTCCTCCGCGGGTTTGATGTCGCTGACCAGCGGCTCCGCCGCCGGGCTGGCCACGTCGAACGCCCACTCCGCCACCGGGTCCAGCTCGCCCGCCTGGTAGCGCCGCTTGGCCTCGCCGCGCTGGATCTTGCCGCTGGACGTCTTCGGCAGGCCGCCGCCGCGGATCAGCACCAGCGCCGACAGCGGGACGCGGTGCTCGGCCATGACGGCCTGGCGCACCTGGGAGGCGACCGCCGGCAGGTCGAGCCGGCCGGGCCGGAGCACTTCCTGGACGACGACCAGCTTCTCCTGGCCGCCCTCCTCGACGGCGAAGGCGGCCCCGCCGTTGAGCCGCAGCCCCTCGTGGACGCCGGCCACGGTCTGCTCGATGTCCTGCGGGTAGACGTTGCGGCCCCAGAAGATCATCGTTTCCTTGAGCCGTCCGGTCAAGTACAGGATTCCGTCGTGGAAGAACCCGTAGTCGCCCGTCCGCAGGAACGGCCCCTCGCCGGAGTCGGCCAGGTGGGCGTTGAACAGCACCTCGTTCTCGTCGGGGCGGTTCCAGTAGCCGCGGGTCACCCCCTGGCCGCGCACCCACACCTCGCCGATGCCGTCGGGGCCGACCTCCAGCCGGGTGTTCGGATCGACCAGCCGCACCTCGGTGCCGGTCAGAGCGTGGCCGCAGCCGACCAGCCGCTTGGTCTTCTCCTTGGCCGGGTCGGACAGCTTGACGCGGTTGTGCTCCAGGTCAAACGTGGCCACGTCCACGACCGGGCAGCGCGTGCCGTCCTCGAACCCGGTCACGCCCAGGGTCGCCTCGGCCAGCCCGTACGACGGCATCCACGCGCCGGGGTCCCAGCCGTACGGCGCGAACGTCTCGTCGAAGCGACGGAGCGTCTCCTCGCGGACCGGCTCGGCGCCGTTCATGGCGATCTTCAGGCACGACAGGTCCAACCCGGCGGCGTCCTCGGGGCGGAACTTGCTGACGCACAGGTCGTAGGCGAAGTTCGGCCCGCCGGTGACGACCGGGCGGTAGCGCGAGATCGCCTTGAGCCAGCGGACGGGGCTCTGGATGAACGACAAAGGCGACATCATGACGATGCGCTTGCCGGCGTAGAACGGGGCCAGGATGCCACCGATCAGGCCGAGGTCGTGGTACATCGGCAGCCAGCTGACCCCGACGACGCCGAGGTCGCCCGACGGCGGGTAGGTCCGCTCCCAGCGCTCCTTCATCAGCGACAGCTGGTAGATCAGGTTGGCGTGCGTCACCATGACGCCGCGCGGTGCCGACGTCGAGCCGGAGGTGTACTGGAGGAAGGCGACGTCGTCCGGCTGGAGCGCCGGCGGCGCCCAGGGCAGGCGGTCCCAGCCGTCGCGGTCATCGACCGTCAGCACGACCGCCCCCGATCCCTCGCGGTCCGGGGCGTGGCCGAGCAGGCCGCCGACCAGGCCGAGGCTGTGCTTCGTCCCCAGCACGACGGCCGGCTGGCAGTCCTCCGCCAGGGCCTGCAGCCGGGGCAGCATGCGCTCGGCGCGCATCAGGTCCGGCGGGTAGGCGGGCACGGGGATCATGCCGGCGTGGATCACACCGAAGAACGCCCAGATGTACTCGACGCCGGGGTCGAACAGCAGCAGGACGCGGTCGCCGGGCTTCGCCAGCGACTGGAGCTTGGCCGCCAGCGCGACGGCCTCCCGGTCGAGTTCACCGAACGTGACGTGCCGCTCCTCGCTCTCGCCATCGACGAGGAAGGTGAACGCGACCCGGTCGCCGTCGAGCCGGCCGCGCCGCCGGGCCAGCTCGTGCAGGTTCGTGACCGGGGTGGACTCCAAAGGGTGCATCGGTGCGTTCTCCAGGTGCGTTATGGCGCTTCGCGTCGCCCCCGCTACTGCTGGGCGGGGGGCGGGAGGGAACCAACTCTACAGCCCGCCCAGCTTCAGCATCGCCGGCTCGGGCAGCCACATGTACAGGAACGTCGGGAGCTTGGCCCGATCCGGCCCGGGGATGTTGAGCCCCAGCAGCCCGCCGCTGCTGATGGGCCGGTTCGGCGTGGTGGCGTACAGCGACCGGGCCTGGTCGCCCTGGCGGCGGTACATCACCGGCTGGGCCGGCCCGACCTTCGCCAGCTGGCACGCCGCGGCGATCGCCTCGTCCGGGTAGCCGACGCCGTCGATCAGCCCCGCCTGCAGGGCCTGGTCGGCGGCCATCACCCGGCCGTCGAACAGGTCGGGCTTCGCGGCCGCCTTCGGCCGGGCCTTCGTCACCACCTCCTTGAACCGCTGGTGATACCCCTTGGCCATCCCCTCGAGGATCTCCTTCTCCTGCGGGGTGAGCTTGCGGATGAGCGTGCCCATGTCGATCTTCTCGCCGGCGACGACCCGCTCGGGGTAGATGGCGGCCTGGCCCTGGTTGTCCTTGCCGTCCCACAGGTTCAGCAGCACGCCGACCCCGCCGACCACCGCCGACGGGATGGCGTAGACGGCGTCGCAGCCGGTCGCCAGGAAGTAGCCGCCGCCTGTCCCGAGGTCGAGCAGGCAGGCGACGACCGGCTTGCCGGTCGCCTGGCGGAAGCGGACCAGCTCGTGCCACATCAGGTCGGTGGCGGCGACGGCGCCGCCGGGGGTGTTGATCCGGAGAACGACCGCCTTCACACACGGATCGGCAGCGCAGGCGTCGAGTTTCTCCTTGAACGCGGCGACGGGGTTCTCACCCAGCGAGAACGGCCCGACGTTGTTGAGGTTGGCCAGCACCCCATCGACGTCCACCACGGCGACCTTGCAGCCGCACTCCGGCCCGACCGGCGGCACGGGCACCTCGAGCAGCGGCCCGGGATCGACCAGCGGCGACTGCTCGGTGCGGACGTGGGCCTCCATCTTGCCCTGCATCTTGACGTTGGCCTCGACGTGGCCGTTGACGTTGCCGTCCATCTTCACGGCCGACTCGGTGCGCAGCGGCATCACGCAGCCCGCCATGAGTAGCAGGACAGACCCAGTCGAGAAGTTCCGTTTCATCCTTCCTTCCTCCCCGCACCGCCGTCATCGCCAACCCTCATCGCCGTCGTTGGTGTTATCGGCCGAACTCTCGTGAACTCATGACCGGAATCGTTGGGCGAGCCTGGCGAGGCTGGGCAAGCTGTCGAGGATGGCCCTCGCCGAAGGGCCGAAGTCGATCAGGCAGGCAACCTCCTGCACGTCGATCCCGATCAGCTGCTCGACGATCTCGGCGCAACTCTCCGGCGTGCCCATCAGCGAGCGGGCCTTGAGGAACTTCTCGAACAGCCACTCGATGGCCAACGACATCTCCTCATTCCCCAGCCGCTTCAGGTCCACCTGGATGCCGCGACTGGCGGCGAGCTTCTCCACCAGGCCGATGTTCCCCTTCAAGTACTCGGCGTAGGGGCCGCGCACCTGCTCCTTGACGCCGTCGAGCGTGTCCCCGACGAACGTGTGCAGGGTGACGGCGACGCGGCCGGTGGCCGGGTCGAGGCCGGCGGCGGCGCGGGCCTCGCGGTAGAGCTTGACCTTCCGGGCCAGCGTCTCGACGTCCTGGTCGAACAGGTGCGTCAGGACGTGGGCGCCGATCGCCCCGGTCTGCTGGAAGCTGCGCTCGCTGCCGGCGCAGGTGATCCAGACGGTCAGGTCCTTCTGCACCGGCGTCGGGTAGGTGCGGACCTGGATCGCCTTCCCCTCGCCGTCGGTCGCGTCGAACAGTTCGCCGGCCCACAGGCGCCGGACCTGGCCGATGCCGGCGTAAAGGACGTCGTACCGCGAGGCGTAGCGGTCGGGGGCGAAGGCGAAGTCGCCGGGGTTCCAGCCCGGGGCGAACGAGATCTCCACACGCCCGTCGGACAGGTTATCGACGACGGCCCACTCCTCGGCGATGCGCAGGACGTGGTGCAGCGGCAATACCACGCTGCCGGAGCGAAGCCGGATGCGCTTCGTCTCGCGGGCGATGGCGGCGTGCAGCACGGCGGGGTTGGGGTAGAGGCTGCCCATGCGCGTGAAGTGCCGCTCCGGCGCCCAGACGGCGGAGAAGCCGTTGGCGTCGGCGAAGCGCGACGCCTCGATGACCATCTCGTACTTCTCGCGGGCGGCCGACCCCTCGTCGCTGCCGAAGAACATCAGGCTGAAGTCGATGGCGGTGCGCTTGGCGGCGCTGGCGCTCGGGGTCGGCGAAGGGGTCGGTCGGGCGCGCCTCGGTCCCAGCGCCTTCCACTCGCGGCCCACGAAGGCCAGCGCCGACTCCCGCGACGTCGCGGCGAGCGCCTCGCGCCAGCCGGCCGGGACGGCGCGCGCCGCCGGCCAGAGGGCGTGCCGCCCACCCGCATCGACCACCACGCGGACCTGTTGCTCGGTCATCGACTCGCCCTCTCGTAGGACAAGCTGCCAGCTTGTCCCTCCGCACAACGGACAAGCTGGCAGCTTGTCCTACGACGGAATCACCCGCGGTACAGCGCCAGCGCCACCTGGACGCCAGCGCCCACCTCGACCACCAGCGCCAACTCGCCCGCCGCCGGCCGACCCCGCCCCCTGGCTCGGGCGAAGACGCAGGCCAGCGACGAGGTGAACAGGTCGCCGCCCTCCGCCATTTGCTCGACCTTCCCCTGCGGCAACCCCAGCCGGTCGCCCAGCCGTTCCGTGAACGCCGGCGACCGCCACGGCGGCAGCACCACCGCGACGTCGCCCCACGTCAACTTCCGCTCGCGGAGAAACTCCTCGGCGGCGGTGACGATGCAGTCGAGGTAGATGTCGTCCAGGTTGGGGTCGATCTCGTGATACGCGGCCGGCTTGTACTCGTGCCCGCAGGTCCACGACGCCCGCCTCGAGACGTGCTCGGGGAACGACCGGAAGCCGAAGGCGATGAAGCCCTCCTTCTCCGCCGGCTCCAGCACGAACGCCGTCGCGGTCGGCCGCACGCCCAGTAGGTTCTCCGGCCACGTCTCGGCGTTGTTCTCGACCTCCGACGCCAGGATCAGCGACCGCGCCATCCGGCCGGCCTGCATCAGGGTGCCGGCGACGAAGCAGGCCGTCAGCGTGCCGGCGCCGCCGTTGAGCAGGTCGAAGGCGAACGTGCGGCGGGCGAAGTTCGACTCGTCGTCGTGGTTGATGCCCAGCTCGCCCGCCGCGATCGTCGCCAACGCCGGCTCGCTGAGGAACTCGGTGTGGTAGACGCCGGTGTGCAGGACCAGGTCGATGTCGTTGCGCGGCCGGGCCGACCTCGCCAGGCAGCTCTCGCCGGCCCTCGTCAGCATCGTCACCGAGTCGGCCGCCGCCGCCGGGTCGCCGATCGCCTCGAACCGCACCGGCTTGTTGAGGGCGAAGGCCCGCAGCGGCGGCCGTGGCTCACCAGCCCGACGCGCCAGCGGGGGCTTGGGCTCCCGCAACCGGTCCGGCAGGTCGTCGAAGGTGTAGACCGCCGTGCCGACGACGAGGCCGGAGCCGCTGACGGCGTACAGCATCCGGTCGCCGGAGTGGATCTTGCCCGACTGAATGTTCTCCCACGTCGCCAGCAGGTGCGTGTTGGTCGCGCAGTTGCCGCGCTCGGCGAGGTTGTAGATGGTGTTCCGCCTGTCCACCGCCGTCTTGCCCAGGACGCGGTTGATCTCCTGCGCCGCCCCGTCGAGCGTCCGCTCCGACGTCTGGTGCATGACCAGGTGGCGGACCGACTCCGGCGTCCACCTGTTGCGCTCCAGCACCTCCAGGCAGTGCTGCACCGCCAGCTTGGTCGTGACGACGGCGCTCTTGACCGGGTCGGTGTACATGATCGCGCCGCCGTGCGGCTCGCGGGTCAGCTTCGCCACGCACAGCGGGTGGTACTTGCCCAGCGTGAACAACTCCAGGTCGTGGAAGCCGACGTCGGCAGTCGGGGCGCGTTCGAGCAGTACCGCCTGGCCGGCGTCGCCCAGCGTCAGGCAGGCCATGCGCGAGTCGGTGAAGTCGGTGATCTCCTGCTGGGCCGTCTGCGTCAGGTGCGAGATGTACTCGCCGGAGACGACCAGCGCGTTGCGGACCAGGCCCAGCCGGAGCATCGTGTCGGCCAGGGAGATCGCCGTGAACGTGCCGGCGCAGGCGTTGGTCAGGTCGAACGCCACGGCGTTCTTGAGGCCGAACTCGTGCTGTAACCGCGCCGCCGTCGTCGGCTCCAGCGAGAAGCGGAAGAACGGCCCGTCGTAGCGCGAGATGTTGGCGCAGACGACGAGGTCGATGTCGGCCGGGGCGTACTTGCTCCGCGCCAGGCACTCCGCGACGGCCTTGCGGGCGAGGTCGATCGAGAACTCCTCGTCGCCGACGACGCGCCGGCTCTTGATGCCGGTGAACTTCTCCAGCGGGAAGTCCAGCGCCGACTTGCACCCCTTCAGCACCTCCTCCGTCGTCAGCACCCGCGACGGCAGGTAGACGCCCAGGCTCTCGATGAGCGCGCCGGGCTCTTTGGTGGATTGCAGATTTGAGATTGCAGATTGCAGAATGGAAGAGGTCGCCTCCGCTGTCTTCTCATTCTGCAATCTGCAATCTGCAATCTGCAATCCCGACGCCAGTTCGGCGATGGTCTGGTGGCGGAAGATCAGCTCCGGCGTGACCGACAGCCCTTCCTGCCCGGCGCGGGAGGCCAGCTCGACGGTCTGCATCGACGCGCCGCCGAGGTCGAAGAAGTTGTCGTGGACGCCGACCGAGTCGAGGCCCAGCACCTCGCACCAGATCCGGGCCAGGGCCTTCTCCGCCGGCGTGCGCGGCGGCGTCTGCTTCGCCGAGCCGCCCGCCTTCGGCGCGATCCGGGCCAGCGCCTTGCGATCGACCTTGCCGTAGCCGGACAGCGGCAGCTCGTCCAGCGGCGTGACCGTAGCCGGCAGCATGTACGCCGGCAGCTTCGCCCGCAGGTGCTCGCGGACGGCATCGAGCGGGAAGTCGCCCTTCTCCCTCGCCACGACGTAGGCGGCCAGCGACGGCCCCTTGCCGGCGTCCTCGCGGAGGATGACGGCCGCGTCGCGGACCGCGGGATGCTGCCGCAAGACTTCCTGGATCTCGTCCAGCTCGATGCGGTGGCCGCGGAGTTTGACCTGGTGGTCGAGCCGGCCGAGGAACTCGAGGTTGCCGTCGCCGCGCCAGCGGACCAGGTCGCCGGTGCGGTAGACGACGTCGCCCTCGGCGAACGGGTTGGGAACGAACCGCTCGGCGGTCAGGCCCGGCTGGCCGAGGTAGCCCAGCGCCAGGCCCGGCCCGGCGAGCAGCAACTCGCCCGGCACGCCGACCGGCACCGGTTGGAAGTTGGCATCGACGACGTGGACCCGGGTCTGGGCCATCGGCTTGCCGATTGGCGGCGCCTTGCCGTCGGCGACCGTCTCGGCCCACGTCGCGCAGACGGTCGCCTCGGTCGGGCCGTAGGCGTTGATGACGCGCCGGCCGTTGACCGCCCAGCGGGACACCAGCTCGGCGGGGCACGCCTCGCCGGCGACGGTCATCAGCCGCAGGTCGGGGTAGTCGCCGGGCGGGATGGCGTTGACGACCGACGGCGGCATCGTGGTCACCGTCACCCGCTGGTCGCGCAGCAGCGCCGCCAGGGCCGGGCCGGGCAGGACGCTCGACGGCGTCGGCAGGATCAACGCCGCCCCGGTGCCCAGGCCCATGAGCATCTCGTACACGCTGGCGTCGAAGCTCAGCGACGCGAACAGCAGGACGCGGTCGGCCGGGGTCAGTTCGAAGAACTCCTGCTGCGCCGCCCACAGCGGCACCAGACCCCGCTGGAGCAGAACGGTCCCCTTCGGCTTGCCGGTCGAGCCGGAGGTGTAGATGACGTACGCCCAGTCGTCCGGCGACGGCGTGCGGCCGAGGTCGTTGTCGGCGAACGAGGGCAACGAGGCGAACGTCTCCTCCAGGCGTAGCGCCTTGACCGGGGACGAGGGCGACTCGGTGGCGGTGAGTACCACGGCCGGGCGGGCGTCGTCGAGCATGCCGGCCAGCCGCTGCGCCGGGAACGCCGGGTCGAGGTAGAGCCAGGCGGCCCGGAGCTTCCACGCCGCCAGGACGGCGACGATCGCCTCGGGGCACCGCGGCAGGTGCAGCGCGACGATGTCGCCCGCCTCGACGCCGTGCCCTTCCAGGCACCGCGCCAGCCGGTTGGCCTGCCCGTTGAGTTCCCGGTAGGTCACCCGGCGGCCTTCCTGCTCCAGCGCAATCGCGTCGGGGGTGGACTGGGCGTGCCGCTCGAACAGCGGCAGAAGGCACCCCTCGGCTTGCGACGGCTTCGGCGGCCGGGCCCACTGCTCCAGTGTCGTCCGCCGCTCCTTGTGCGACAGCATCGGCACGTCGGCGAGGCGGGCCCCGGGGTTCTCGGCCAGGGCCGCCAGGAGGGTGTCGAGGTGGCGACCCATCCGCTCGACCGTGGCGCGGTCGAACAGGTCGGTGTTGTAACACAGCCGGGCCGTCAGCACGTCGGTCTCGAACACGATCAGGGTGAGGTCGGTCGGGGCGCCGCGCTGCTCCAGCAGCAGCGGGGCCAGGGTGAGCGTGGCCTCGGGGCCGGTGACCGGCCTCGACAGGTCCACCCGGTGCGGAAACGACATCGCCCGCGGCCGGTCCCAGATGAACATGGTCTGGAAGACCGGCGACCGCGACGGGTCGCGGTGCGGGTGCAGCCGCTTGACCAGCTCGCCGAACGGGTAGTCGCCGTGCTCCAGGCCGCGGTACAGCTTGTCGCGCACCTGCTGGACCAGGTCGAGGAACGTCATCTCCGGCGCGACCCTGCCGCGGAGGACGATCTGGTTGAGGTAGTAGCCGACCAGCTTCTCCCACTCCGGCTTGCCGCGGTCGGCGGTGGTCACGCCGACGAGCAGGTCGGACTGGCCGGTGTACCGGTGCAGGAGCAGCTCGAACGCCCCCAGCAGGACCGGGAACAGCGTCGCGCCGAGCTGGTGGGAGACGGCCTTCAGCCTCGCGACCGTCTCCGGGTTGACGGTCCAGGTGAGCGTGTCCCCCTTGTACGTCTGGACCGGCGGCCGGGGCCGGTCGGCCGGCAGGTCCAGCACCGGGAGGGTGCCGTCCAGCTCCTTCAGCCAGTAGGTCAGCGCCTGGTGGCCCCGGGCGCCGTGCAGGTTGGTCAGGTGGTGCTTGAGGTAGTCGCCGAACCCGCCCCGGGGCAGCGAGAGGTTCAGCTCCTGGCCGCGCTTCCGCGAGGCGTAAAGCTCCTTCAGCTCCTCGATGAGCAGGTCCATCGACCACAGGTCGGCGATGATGTGGTGGAAGACCAGCAGCAGCACCGTCTCGTCGGCCCGGCAGTAGAACTCGGCGCGGAAGGCGGGCCCCCTCTCCAGGTCGAACGGGGCGTCGCCGCGCGCCTTCAGCTTGGCCACCAGCTCGGGCCAGGGCCACGCCGAGGCGTCGAGGCGCGGCGCCTCGACGGGCATCTCGGCCTCGACCTGCTGCGTCGGCTTGCCGTCCTTGAGGAGAACCGGGTCCGCAGCGCGGGGTGGCGGCAGAGCAGGGTCTGGAACGCCCTGGTCAGCGCGTCGAGGTCGGTCGAGGCGGGCAGGCGGGCGGCGAAGAGGAAGTTGTACGCCGGGCTGGACGGCGCCAGCTGGTAGACGAACCACATCCCCTGCTGGCCGGGCGACAGGGGGTACTGGCCGGTGGCGGCGCCGTCGCGGACGCTCAGCAGCGTCTTGAGCAGCTCGCGCTTGGCCTCGACGGAGAGCGTTCCCAGTTGGCGTGGATCGGTCATGGATGGTTCCGCCGCGGCGGCCCCGGGCGGGCCGCCGGTTTGTGTTTCTTCTTCCACCCCTCCCACCGCTTCGGCGGAGGGGAACAAGGCCCGGTCAGGGGGCGTCCTGAGTCGGGTTGTCGAGCAGCGTGACCAGCAGCGAGTCCAACTCGCTCTCCGACAACTGGCCGACCCCTTCGGTGGCCACGGCGACCGGCCCGGCCCGGCGCTCCTTGCCCTCGTCGGCGACGGGCGGCGCGGCGGCGGCCAGCTGCTCGACGATGCCGTCCACCAGCTGCCGCACCCGCATGCCCTTGAGGAAGTCCACCAGCGAGAGCGACACGCCCAGGCTGGTCTCGACCCGGTTGCGCACCTGGATCGCCATCAGCGAGTCCAGGCCGAGCGACTGGACCGGCATCTCCATGTCGTCCTGGGAGACCGGCGCCCCCAGCAGGCGGGCCAGCTCCTGCCGCAGGTAGGACTCGACCGCCGCCCGCCGCTCGAACGGCGAGGCGGCGACCAGGGCGGCTCGGTCCGGGGCGACGACCTCCGGCAGTTGCCGCTCCGCCGCCTCCTCGACGGGGGCCGACAGCGGCACGTACCGCTGGTCGCCGCGGTAGGCGACGACCGGCTCGCGGTCGGGTCGCAGCAGCGCCTCGGCCAGGGCGGCGGCCTGCGCCTCGACCGACTGGGCCGGGTCGAGGTCGATCCGGGTGACGCCCGGCTCGACGCCCGGCCACTCGCCGACGGTGACCTGCCACAGTTGTTCCAGCGGCCCGGCGAGCTGGGACCGGGACGACCCGGGAAGCAGGACCACGCGCGGCGCGTCGTCGGCGAGGGCGAGGCACTCGGCCATCGCCTCACGCAGCGGGCCGTCCCCGACGACGCGGAAGGCGGGCGACGGAACGCCCTCCCTGACGGTCGGGCCTGTGACGGCGCGGCGCGCCAGCAGCACCACCTGGTCGGGGTCGGGCAGCCGCCCGTCGTTCTCCGGCAGCGCGACGATCGTGTCGAAGCCCTCCTCGAGCAGCAGCCTGCGCCAGGCGGCCGGGGCGATCAGCGGGTAGTCGGGCCGCACGCCGTCGTCGAGGAACTTCCACCAGCCCTCGGTCAGGCCGAAGATCAGGTCGAGCAGCCGCCGCGGCCCGGTGCCCTCGAGCAGGACCATCACGCCGCCCGGCGTCAGCAGCCGCGCGGCATTCTTGACGGCGAGGCGCAGGTCGGCCGTGGCGTGCAGAACGTTGGAGGCGACGACGAGGTCGAACTGGCCGTCGGCGAAGCCCTGGGGCGCCGGGTCGGCCTCCAGGTCGAGCGTGCGGAAGTCCAGGGCGTCGTACCGGGCGAACCGGTCGCGGGCCCGGGCCAGGAACAGGCTCGACACGTCGGTAAAGGCGTACTCGGTGCGCCCGGCCGGCAGGGTGGGCAACAGCGCCTGCGTCGTGCCGCCGGTGCCGGCGCCGACCTCCAGCACCCGGACGGGCCGGCCGGCCGGCAGCGACCTCAGCAGGCCCGTCACCGCCCGGGTCAGCAGGGCGTTGTAGAACCGGGCCACGGGGGCGCGGCTGTAGATCTCGGCGGTGAGCTGGGCCGCCTCGCCGTCGAAGAGGATCTGGAGCGGATCGACCTTGCCTTGCAGGACGTCGCCGAGGTGGCGGGCGCAGTGGTGCGCCAGCCGCAACTCGACCTCGAAGTCGGGGAACCGCTCGCGGAGGTCGATGTGGGTGCGGTAGGCGTCGTCGGCCGGCGGCAGGGCGCGGACGGTGACGTCGTCGCCGCTCAACTCCAGCCAGCCGTCCTCGGCTGCCAGCTGGGCCAGCCGACGCAGCAGCCGCCCCTTGTGTGGCACGACGCCGAGCCGGCCGGCCAACTCGGTCAGGGTGAGCCGCTCGCCGGGCAGCGGCCGCCAACCCAGCCGCGAGAGCGTGGTGGCGATGTACAGCCCGGCGAGCCGGTCGAACTCCGGCCGCAGCCGGACCGCGTCGGCCAGCGGGTGTTCGGACCAGGCGGCATCGACGGCGCCCTGGACCAGCGTGGGCAGGCGGTCGAAGTTCGGCGTCAGCCGCGGCAGCGCCTGCGCCCAGCAGGAGCGCGGCTTCCAGGCGATGACGGGCTCCGGCGCGGGCGCCTCGTTCCGATCCACGGAACGGGCGACGCGCGGCAGGTCGTCGAGCCAGTAGTCGCGGTGCTGGAACGGGTAGCCGGGCAGCCGGACGCGCCGGCCCGTGGCCAGGAGCGACCAGTTCAAGTTGAGGCCGTCGGCGTGGAGCCGCCCCGCGCTACGAAGCATCTCGCCGGGCCTGCCCTCGCGCATCGTGGACAGCCACGCGGCCTCGCTGCCCGGCAGGCAGGTCTCCCCCAGCCGCGACAGCACGGCCGCCGGGCCGACCTCGACGAAGTGCGTGACCCCCAACCGGTGCAGGGCCTGGACGCCAGCCTCGAAGCGGACGGCGCGGCGGGCGTGCTCGGCCCAGTAGGCCGCGTCGGGGGCGGCGTCGAGGGTCCCGCCGGTGAGGTTGGAGACCAGAGGGATCGTCGGCTTCGCGTGCTTCACCTGGCGCGCCGCCTGCCGCAGCCTTTCGAGGGCCGGCTCGATCAGCGCCGAGTGGAAGGCTCGCCTGACCGGCAGCACCTTCGAGTCGATGCGCAGCTCGGTCAGCTCCATGGCGACGGCGGCCAACGCCCCGGCGTCGCCGGAGAGGACGCACTGGCGCGGGCCGTTGCTCGCCGCCAGTGACACCCGGTCGCCGTAGCGCTCGGCCGTCGGCCGCACCTGCTCGAACGCCGCCAGGCAGGCCAGCATCGCGCCGGGCGGGCACGCCTGCATCCCCCGGCCGCGCTCGACGAGCAACCGCAGGCCGTCCTCGGGCGAAAAGACCCCGGCGGCGCAGGCGGCGGCGTACTCACCGACGCTGTGGCCCAGCACGGCGGCCGGCACGACGCCCCACGACTTCCACAACTCGGCGAGGGCGTACTCGAGGGCGAACAGCGCCGGCTGGCCGAACTCCGTCTCGTCGATGCGGGCCGGGTCGTCGAGCACCTCGCGCACCGACCAGCCGGCCAGCGCCTTCACCGCCGCCTCGCACCGGTCCAGGGCGGCGCGGAAGACGTCGTGCCCGTCGAACGCCTTCGCCAGGCCGGCTTTCGTCGAGCCCTGGCCGGTGAACAGGAAGGCGACGCGGCCGGCGAACTCGCCGAACGCCTTGCCGGCCTGCACCCGCGGGTCGCGGCCGGTCTTGTGCCACTGCTCCAGGGCGGCGGCGAGGTCGGCGGCATCGCTCGCGAGCACGCTCAGGCGGTGCGGCAGGTGACAGCGGCCGTTGGCGAGCGTGTGGGCGACGTCGGCCAGCGGCAGGTCGTGCGAGCGCAGGTGGGCTGCGAGCCGACCCGTCTGGTCGGGGTGGGCGGGTTGGGTGGGGGCGTAATGGGGGACGACCAGCGGCGTGCGGGGGGCGTAAGCGACCGGAGGGCTAGCCACCAACCCACCGGGGGCGTTAGCCCCCGGCTCGCCGGCGGAAAGCAGCGCGTGGGCGTTGCTGCCGCCGAACCCGAAGCTGCTCACGCCGACCAGCTGCGGCGCCCACGGCTCCGAAGAACGCGGGATGCGAAAGCGCGAGCCTTCCAGGCGGATCAGCGGGTTGACCTCGCCCAGCCCGACGACCGGCACCACCTCGGCGTGGCTCACCTGCAGCGCCGACTTGATGAGCCCCGCGATGCCGGCCGCCGCCTCCAGGTGGCCGACGTTCGACTTCACCGCGCCGAGGGCGCACGGAGTCCCCGCCTGGCCCAGCGCCTCGCGGAGGGCGTCGAACTCGATCGGGTCGCCCAGCGCCGTGCCGGTGCCGTGCGTCTCGACGCAGGTGACGTCTTCCGGCCTGCGGCCGGCCCGCGCCAGGGCGCCCCGCAGCAGGGCGACCTGCGCCTGACCGTTGGGGGCGGTGATGCCATTGCTGCGGCCGTCCTGGTTGACCGCCGTCGCCTCGATCACGGCGTAGACCGGGTCGCCGTCCTTCAAAGCCGCCGCCAGCGGCTTGAGCACGACCACGCCGACGCCCTCGCCGCGGACGTAGCCGTCGGCGGTCGCGTCGAACGTCTTGCACCGGGCCGACGGCGACAGCATCTGGGCCTTCGACAGCGCCTCGGTGATCTCCGGCGTCAGGATCAGGTTGACGCCGGCCGCCAGGGCCAGGTCGCACTCGCCGTTGCGCAGCGCCTGGCAGGCGTAGTGCGTCGCCGTCAGCGACGACGAGCAGGCGGTGTCGATCGACAGGCTCGGGCCGTGCAGGTCCAGGTGGTACGACAGCCGGTGCGCCGCCATGCTGGCCGCGTTGCCCGTCGCCAGGTACATCTCGGCGGCGGCGTGGTCCGACAGCAGCCGGCCGTAGTCGTTGCTGGAGATGCCGACGAAGACGCCCGTCCGCGACCCGGCCAGCCGATCGACCGCCAGCCCGGCGTCTTCCAGGGAGTGGTAGGCCGTTTCGAGCAGGAGGCGGTGTTGCGGGTCGATCCACGGCGCCTCGCGCGGCGACAGGCCGAAGAACGCCGCGTCGAAGCCGCGCACGTCGTCGAGGTAACCGCCGCGCGTCGTCGTCAGGGCGCGGCCGTCGGCCGACCACCGCCCCTCGGGCAGGTCGCGGATGGCGCTGCGGCCCTCGCGGAGCAGCTTCCAGAACTCCTCCGGCCCCTCCGCGCCCGGGAACCGGCAGCCGATGCCGACGATGGCGATGCGGGCGTCGAGGGGGGTAGCAGATTCCCCGCCCCGGCTTTCGGGCGCGGACAGCGCCTTCGCCAGGGCCGAGACGGTCGGGGCGCTGTAGAGCAGCGTCGGCGACAGCGGCCGGCCGAGCCAGCGCTCCAGTTCGCCGGCGATCTGCACCATCGCCAGCGAGTCCAGGCCGTAGCTGGCGAACGGCTTCTCGACGTCGATCTCGGAACGGCTGACCCCGACCTGGCGGGCCAGCCGATCGACGAGCCAGGTGCGGACGTCAGAGCCGCGACCGTCAGGGGGCGGTTGAAGCGCTTCCCGCTCCCTGACGGTCGCGGCCCCGACAAAGCGCTCGACGACGTCCAGCTCGCCGGCGAGGAAGCGCTGCCTCGTCTCGCGGCGGGCCACCTTGCCGCTGGAGGTGCGCGGTAGCGTGCCGGCGCGGATGAGCACCAGCTCGCTCAGCTCGACGCCGAACTCCTCGGCGATGGCGGCACGGGCCTTGAGGTGGACCTCCTTGTCGCCGCCGGGTTTGTAGCCCCGCTGCACCTCGTAGACGAGGACCAGGCGGGCCCCGTAGTCGTCCTCGTCGGTGAACGCCGCCCCGCCGCCGGACTTGAGCAACGGCGACGCGACCTGCACCGCCTCCTCGATGTCCTGGGGGTAGTAGTTGCGGCCGCGGAGGATGAGCACGTCCTTCAGCCGGCCGGCGATGAACAACTCGCCGTCGTGGAAGAAGCCCAGGTCGCCGGTCCGCAGCCACCCGTCGTAGGGTAAGCTGCCAGCTTGCCCTTCGGTGCTGTTGGGCAAGCTGGCAGCTTGCCCTACGGAGGAGAGCGTGCCGCCAAACGTCGCCTCGGTGGCGTCGGGTCGCTCGAAGTAGCCCGCCGCGACACTCGGGCCGCGCACCCACACCTCGCCGATCGAGCCGTTTGCTAACGGCCGGCGCGACTGCGGATCGACGACCAGGACGTCCAGGTCGCGAATGGGGGCGCCGCTGCCGACCAGGGCACGCCCCTTCTCGGCCGGTTCGGCCCTGTCACGCTCCAGGGAGGCGCCGCTGAACACCCGCACCACCGGCCCGGCCCCCGCCTCGACGCCGGTGACCATGAGCGACGCCTCGGCCAGGCCGAAGCAGGGGTAGAAGCTCTCGCGGCGGAAGCCGCACTCGGCGAACGCCCTGGCGAACTCGTCGAGGACGCGCGGCGAGATCGGCTCGGCGCCGCAGTAGGCGACGCGCCAGGCCGACAGGTCGAGTTGCTTGCGCTGCTCCGGCGTGACCCGCTTGGTCGCCTGCTCGAAGGCGAAGCACGGGCCGCCGGAGATGTACGCCCGCGTCCGGCTGACCGCGTCCAGCCAGCGGAAGGGGTCTTGCAGCATCGCCAGCGGCGACAGCACGTTCAGGCAGCCGGGGTACCAGATCACCCCCAGCAGGTTGCCGATCAGCCCCATGTCGTGGAACGCCGGCAGCCACGAGACGCCGACCGAGCCGCGCACCAGCCCCATCGCCCGACTGATGCCGGCGATGTTGTGCAGCACGCACGAGTGGGTCAGCATCACCCCCTTGGGGTCGCCCGTCGAGCCGGAGGTGTACTGGAGGATCGCCAGGTCGTCCGGGCTGGGGTGAACAGGCTTCCACTCGGCGGCCAGGCCGTTCTCGACGGCGTCGCTGGCGACCCAGGGTACGGCGGCCAGCTCGGGCATCTGGGCGGTGAGCCGCTGGCGGTCGGCAACCAGCTCGGCGGAGGTCAGCACGACCGCCGGCCGGCAGCCGACGGTCATGCTGCCGAGGCGGGCGTCCGGCTTGTGAGCCCGGGGCGGGTAGGCGGGGACGGCGACGAGGCCGGCGTAGAGCGCGCCGTAGAGGCCGACCATGAACTCCAGGCCGGGCGGGTAGCACAGTAACGCCCGCTCGCCGTGCAGGTTACGCTCGGCGAGGGCGGCGGCGACGGCGCGGGCGCGGCGGTCGAGGTCGGCGAACGTCAGCGCGGCCTGGACGCTGCCGTCGCGGCTGGCGAGGTAGCGGAAGCCGAGGTCGCCCGGCTCGCCGACGCGGGCGCGCAACAGATCGACCAGGTTCGGGACGGCGGCTGCTTCACGGGGAGGCTGCATGTGGCTTCGTCGCTACGGGGCCGGGCGTGGGGCGAGCGACATCCCTGACGCAAGGTTCCTTCCTCTGTTCATGGCAGACGCGCGGGGCGTCAGCAAGGCAAAATTCAACAGCTTACCCTCATTACCTGTCTTATCAAATCGCAGGCTCGTTGGAACTGGAGGAAGCCGGAAACGCGCTACCTACATGTACATGCGAGAAGTCGGCTTGTGACGGCCGGAGGATCCGTAAATTGGGGAAGTTGGACGCGGTGGGCGAGGGAGGACTCTTCGGAAAGGAAGGACCGTTGGCCCGGCGCGGCGGGTAAAATCGGCGAATGTTTGAGACGGGACCGGGCCGTCCTGCGCCAACCGGGGAAACCCCTCTCGGGAGACCGCCATGCCTGCCGACCCCCGCCGGGTGAAGGAGCTGTTCGTCGCCGCCGCGGAGCTGCCCGACCCGCCGGCCCGGGAGGCCTTCCTGGACCGGGAGTGCGGGGACGACGCCGACCTGCGGCGCCGGCTGGAGGTGCTGCTGCGGGCGCATGACCACCCGGAGTCGGCGCTCGAACGGCCGCTCGCCGCCAACCGGACGGAGGACCACACCCCCAGGGACGCCGCCGGGGCCGTGGTCGCCGGCCGGTACAAGCTGCTGGAGGCGATCGGCGAGGGGGGCATGGGCGAGGTGTGGGTCGCCGACCAGCTGGAGCCGATCCGCCGCCGGGTGGCGCTGAAGGTGATCAAGCCGGGGATGGACAGCCGTCAAGTGCTGGCGCGGTTCGAGGCGGAGCGGCAGGCGCTGGCGCTGATGGACCACCCCAACATCGCCAGGGTCCTCGACGCCGGCACCACCGAGGACGGCCGGCCGTTCTTCGTGATGGAGCTGGTCAAGGGCGTCCCCATCACGACGTTCTGTGACGCGCGCAAACTCACGCCGCGCGAGCGGCTGGGGCTGTTCGTGGCGGTCTGCCAGGCGATCCAGCACGCGCACCAGAAGGGGATCATCCACCGCGACATCAAGCCGTCGAACGTGCTCGTCGCCCTGCACGACGAACAGCCGGTTCCGAAGGTGATCGACTTCGGGGTGGCCAAGGCGGTCGGGCAGCAGCTGACCGAGAAGACGCTCTACACCGGGTTCGGGGCGCTGGTCGGCACGCCGGCGTACATGGCCCCCGAGCAGGCGATGTTCAACCAGCTCGACATCGACACCCGGGCCGACGTGTACGCGCTGGGCGTGCTGCTGTACGAACTGCTCGCCGGCAGCCCGCCGTTCGAGCCGGAGCGGCTGAAGAAGGCGGCGCTGGACGAGGTGCTGCGGTTGGTGCGCGAGGAGGAGCCGCCGCGGCCCAGCGCCCGCCTGAGCACCTCCGAGGCCAGGGCGACCATCGCGGCGGTGCGGCAGTCGGACCCGGACAGGCTGGCGAGGCTAGTGCGGGGCGA
Source organism: Gemmataceae bacterium (assembly GCA_046350195.1). GTDB lineage: Bacteria > Planctomycetota > Planctomycetia > Gemmatales > Gemmataceae > CALDUY01. The sequence continues at coordinate 13,731 of JAXMAW010000016.1, read as the reverse complement.
GCTGGACTGGGTGGTGATGAAGGCCCTGGAGAAGGACCGCAACCGCCGCTACGACACGGCGAACAGCTTCGCGGCGGACGTCCAGCGCTACCTGGCCGGCGAGCCGGTGCTGGCGGTGCCGCCGAGCAGGGCGTACCGGCTCCGGAAGTTCCGGGCGCAAGCACCGCGTCGCCGTTATCACGGCGGCGGCGTTCGCGGGGCTGCTGATCGCCGCGGCCGCCGTGAGTAGTTGGCTGGCGGTGAAGGCGACGCGGGCGGAAGCGGAGGCGGAGGGGCGGCGGATTGAAGCCGAAGAGAATGCGCAGAGGGCAGATTACAACGCGGGCGCGTTCCAGGGGGCGATGCTGGCGGCCAACGAAATGCAGATCGATGCGGAACAGACCTCGCTGAGTTTGCAGGTGGACCTCGACCTGATGGAGTTGAGGCAGGACCCCCAGATCGCGCTGCTTCGTCTCTGCCGAACTCGGAAGGTAATAGCCGAGAAGCTCGAGCGTTTCAAGAACCTGGACACGATGCGGCCGACGGACGAACTCGCGCGAGCAACTCAAGACCTCGACGAGTTCATCACGGCAGCCATCCTCGCGGTCGGGCAAGACTACGCCCCGCTCCTGCCGCCCATCACCCACGAAGGGACGATGGTGTTGCACCACGAACTGAGCCCGGACTTCCGAACTCTCCTCACGCTCGGCCAGGACGGCACTTGCCGGTTGTGGGACGTTCGGGCCGCCAGGCAGATCGCCGTCCTCCGGCAGGCGAGCGAGCGGGTCATGAGTTGTGGATTCAGCCCGGACGGCCAGAGCGTGTGTACCGATGACTTGGCCGGGCTCGTGCGGATCTGGAACTCGCCGGCCGGGACCTATCGTGCGCAAACCGAACCCCGGAAGGGCCGTTACCAGGACCCCTCGCTACGCGCGTCGGGGGCGTGCGTCCTGGGGGCGTTATCCCTGGCCGGCAATCGGGTGCTGACAGGCGGGAGGCCGGCGGCATTTCGTCGTGAAGAGGCAACGGGCTCCGTGGATCTGAAAGGGCCGATCGAGTTGTGGGACACCGCCTCGGGCCGGCTCGTAGCACGGCTGGACGGGCCGGGCCGCGACGCCGGGGCTTTCCGACTCCCGCGCGGCGGGCGCTGGGTGACAACCGTCGAGCAGAAATCGACCGTCCTGGTGTTTTCCGCCGACACCGGCGAACTCGTCAAGCGACTTGCCCACCCCACGAACGAGGGTGTGAGATTCGTCCTGGCCAGCCCAACCGGCCGTCGCGTGGCGACTGTTACTCACGACGACGGGAACAACGATTCACACCTTCGGATCTGGGATGCTGCCGCCTGGAGATTGGAAAAGTCGATCCGACTGCCCAAAAAACTCAGTGCCGATTGCGAATATTGGACCGACGATCTGATCGGATTTCAAGAGGTAACCGCACTGCTAACCGGCGGAGATTGGCTAGTCTACCGGCACGGGTGTGATGAGCCATTTTTCCGCGTTCCGAATGACGTCTCGATACCCCTATTACCATTGGGTGAATTAATCCTGGCTAACCAGGGGCAAGTCTTCGACGTCAAGACTGGGAAGCGGTTGACCCCTCCGGCGGGGCGACAGTTCCACCCGGCGCTGGCCCGGTTCGCGGCCGACGAGAGGTTTGTCATCACAGGCTCCGAATTGTGCGATGTGCGCGTTGACAAGTCTATTGCGTTCTCGGGGGGGCACGGCAACCCCCGTAGGGATGGGTTCATTACGGCAATCCGATCGTGGCAAGACTCGCTGGATATTCGCCACATCCCTACGGCCGCCTGGAAGGGCATTTCGGCGGACTTCTTGGAACTCTGGACCCAAGTCGCCGTCCGCGGTGACTTGGATCCGGAAGGGGTGTTCGTGAAGTGGAAAGAGGAGGCGTGGGAAATGAAACGACGGGAACTCGCCGCCCGACCTGCGCCGTGGCCGAATGTCCCGTTCCCCGGCCACGTCGCTCAGGATCGCCTGCATTGGCTGCGGGAAGAGTTCCGAAGCCAGAACGGGGCAGACCAGCGGAGCCTGGCGACCAAACTGCTCCGCCGGGCCGAGACGTTCGGCGTCAAATCCGAAGCCGTCCGCTGGCGGGCGTGGCTGGCAAGGAACAGCCCCGAACCATCAACTGGGAAGTGATCCCCATGACCGACGTGACCCGACTCCTCGAGGCGGCTCACCACGGCGACCGCCAGGCCGCGGCCGACCTGTTGCCGCTGGTCTACGCCGAGCTGCGCCGCCTCGCCGCGTCGAAGCTCGCCCAGGAGAAGCCGGGCCAGACACTGGACGCGACGGCGCTGGTCCACGAGGCGTACCTGCGCCTGGTCGGTGGGCAGAGGTTCGCCGGCCGCGGCCACTTCCTCGCCGCCGCCGCCGAGGCGATGCGCCGCATCCTCGTCGAGGGGGCGCGCAAGAAGCAGTCCGCCAAGCGCGGGGGCGGCGGCAAACGGTTCGAGCTGTCCGAGGGCGACCGCGTCGCGGTGCCTGACCCGGACACGCTGCTGGCGGTGGACGAGGCGCTGGCGACGCTGGCGGTGGAGGACGCCGACTCGGCGAACGTGGCCCGGCTGCGGCTGTTCGCCGGGCTGTCGGTGGACGAGGCCGCCGAGGCGCTCGGCGTGTCGCGCGCGACGGCGTTCCGCGACTGGGGCTACGCGCGGGCGTACCTGACCGCGGCCCTTTCCGGCGGGTGATCGGGGCCATCCGGTGGCGTTGTAGGTCTCCGTCGAACTCAGGCCAGGTACGGTCGCACGTACGGCCCCTTGGGGACGACCGCGACGCGCGCCTTCGGGCTGACGACGCGGTCGTCGGGGGGGCGAGCACGGGCCCTTGTCCTGGGCCGGCTACTTCTTGTCGATGTCGAACGTGTCGAACAGCATCCCCTGGTGGTCGAACGCCCTCAGGCTGAGCCGGCCGCCGTGGATCGTGACGTAGCAGAAGTGGTAGTCGCTGCGGCACTGGGCCTTGAACCACGTCGGCACCGGCGAGAAGTCCTCCAGCTTGCCGCCGCCGCCGCCGGAGGTGACGTACACCACGCCCTTGTCGCGGTCCACCTTGCCCGCCCGCAAGGGCCAGGTCCGCTCGTAGACGTGGATGTGGCCGTTGAAGACGATGTCCACGTTGTGCTTCTCGTACAGCCCGACCAGCTGTCGGGCGTTCTTGTCGCCCATCGGCGACGCCTTGCCCTTGAACGTGTCGCCCCAGTCGTCGCTGTCTGACGAGTAGGCCGGGTGGTGGTGGTAGCAGAACTTCCACCGCGCCGTGGACTTGCCCAGCTCGGCGTCGAGCCAGCGGTACTGCTCGCTGCCCGGCGCGACGCTCTTGTTGGTGTCGATCGAGAAGAGGTCGGCGTTGCCGTAGCGGTAGCGGTAGAAGTACTCCGGCGCCGGCAGCGAGAAGTAGCGGTAGTAGTGGGCGTGGTTCTTCTCGTGGTTGCCGATGCACGGGAAGAGGGCGACCCGGCCGAGCAGCTCCTGGCACGGCCCGAACAGCTCGCTGACCCACTCGCGTTTGTCCGGGCCGTTGTCCACGACGTCGCCGAGGTGGACGGCGAAGTTCGGCCGGCGCTGCCAGGCCAGGGTGGCGATCTTGCGCGTCACGGCCGGGTTCTTCTGCGTGTCGCCGACCAGGACGAACGAGAACGCATCGTCGGGGCCGACCGCGGTGCCGAAGGTCAACAACGCCGAGGTGAGCTTGCCGCCAGGCCCGACCGTCTCGACCTGGTACAGGTGGGGGGTGTTCGGCTTCAGGTCGGTCAGCTCGACCTCGTGCAGGGTGACGTCCTTCGGCCCCTCCTTGCTCTCCGCCAGCGCCCCGACGCCGTGGCGGACGACCGAGGTGCCGGCGAAGCTGGTCTCCCACAGGACGGTGATCGACGTCGGCGTGACGTTCTGCAAGTACGGCTCGACGACGAAGTGGGGGAAGTCGCGCTCCGACGGCTTGGCGGCGTCGTCCTCCCGGGCGGCGGCCACCGGGGCCGGGGCACGGCCGGCGAGGAACACGCAGGCGGTCAGGAGCAGCACCCCGAGGCAGGCGAACAGTTGGCGCGACACTGCGAGACCTCCGCGGCCAGAAGAAGGGGTACGTTAGTAGTTGTGCGGACGGCGGCCGCTCCGACAAGGCCCTGCGCCGGGAAGGCGCCTCGGTCCTACGTAATACTCCGCTCAGCCAGGAATGAGACATCGTTGAGCTGTCGGTCTCTGCGCAGCGGCGGGAGTGTCAGATCCCCCTCGTTTTCCCGTGGTTCTGCCGCCAATCGCTGATAAACTCGGCACCATGTCCGATGTGACCCACCTCCTCGATGCTGCCGCGGCCGGAGACCGCAAGGCCGCCGCCGACCTGCTCCCGCTCGTCTACGACGAGTTGCGGAAACTCGCAGCCGCGCGGATGGTGGCCGAGTCCCCCGACCAGACCCTTCGACCCACCGCCCTGGTCCACGAGGCGTACCTCCGGCTCGTCGGCGACCAGCAGTTCGACGGCCGTGGCCACTTCTTCGCGGCCGCCGCGGAAGCCATGCGCCGCATCCTCGTGGACACCGCCCGCCGTAAGGCCGCCGTCCGCCACGGGGGCAAGCGCCGCCGGGTGCCGCTCGGCGAGGCCCACCGGGTGGCCGAGTCGCCAGAAGGGCTGCTCGACCTGGACGACGCCCTGACCCGGTTCGCCGCCTCCGAGCCGCGCAAGGCGAAGCTCGTCGAGCTGCGCTTCTTCGCCGGGATGTCCGTGGCCGAGGCGGCGGCCGTCCTCGGCGTGTCCCCGGCCACTGCCGCCCGCTGGTGGGAGTTCGCCCGGTTGTGGCTGTACGCCGACCTTCGCGGCGAGAAAAATCGCCGCCGGCGTGAGAGTGCCCGGACGGTTTTCTCGCATTGGAGGCAGCCCCTCGTCGCCCCGCGGAGTCCCCCATGACCGAGATGACCCCCGCCGAGGCCGTCTACTTCGCCGCCGCCGCCCTCTCGCCGGCCGACCGGGCCGCTTACCTCGCCCGGGCCTGTGCCGGCCAGGACGAGCTGCGCCAGCAAGTCGAGCGGATGCTCGCGGCCCGGGAGGAGGTCGGCGACTTCCTCGAACCGGCCCCCGTCGCCCCGGCGGTTGCCGGGGGGGCCACGATCGGGGCCAAGGCAGGCCCGCCCACCGCCGACGGGTCCGCCAAGGACGAACAGGCCGGCACGCTGATCGCCGGCAAGTACACGCTGGTGGAGGTGATCGGCGAGGGCGGCATGGGCAGCGTCTGGCGGGCCAAGCAGACCGAGCCGGTCAAGCGCTTCGTCGCCCTCAAGCTGATCAAGGCCGGCATGGACTCCAAGCAGGTGCTCGCCCGCTTTGAGGCGGAGCGGCAGGCACTCGCCCTGATGGACCACCCCAACATCGCCAAGGTGCTCGACGGCGGCCTGCACGAGGGCCGGCCCTTCTTCGTGATGGAGTTGGTCAAGGGCGTGCCCATCACCGACTATTGCGACAGGGGCAAGCTGACGCCGAAGGAGCGGCTGGAGCTGTTCGTGCCGGCGTGTCAGGCCATCCAGCATGCCCACCAGAAGGGCATCATCCACCGCGACATCAAGCCCTCCAACGTGCTGATCGCCCTGTACGACGACAAGCCGGTGCCCAAGGTGATCGACTTCGGGGTCGCCAAGGCGACCGGCGGCACGCTCACGGAAGCGACGATCGACACGGGCTTCGGCGGGGTGGTGGGCACGCCGCAGTACATGTCGCCGGAGCAGGCGACGTTCAACAACCTGGACATCGACACCCGCAGCGATGTCTACGCCCTGGGGGTGCTGCTGTACGAACTGCTCGCCGGCAGCCCGCCGTTCTCCGGCGAGGAGTTGAAGAAGAAGGGGTTCCTCGAAATCCTCCGCGTCGTCCGGGAGGAGGAGCCGCCGCGGCCGAGCACCAAGCTGAGCACCGCCGACGCCCTGCCCTCGCTGTCCGCCAACCGCGGCACGGAGCCGAAGAAGTTGACGGGGCTTCTCCGCAACGAACTCGACTGGGTCGTGATGAAGGCGCTGGAGAAGGACCGGACGCGGCGGTACGAAACTGCCAACGGCTTCGCGGCGGACGTGCAACGCTACCTGGCCGGCGAGCCGGTGCAGGCGCACCCGCCGAGCGCGGCCTACCGGCTGAAGAAGTTCGTCCGCCGCAACCGCCCGCAGGTGATCGCGGCGGGCCTGGTGTTGCTGGCCCTGATCGCGGGGGTGATCGGCACCACGGCGGGGTTGCTGGAGGCCCGCCGGCAGGCCGGGATCGCCCGGGACGAGGCGTCGGCGAAGGAAGCGGCCCGCGCGGAGGAAGCGCGGCAGCGCGGGATCGCCGAGGCGAACGAGCGGAAGGCCGTGGCCGCCGCCGAGCAGGAGAAGCAGGCCAAGGTGCAGATCGCGTCGCAGCTAAAGCAAATCGAGCTGGTCAACGAGACCGTGTTCGACATCTTCAGCGGGTTCGACATCCGCAAGGTCAAGGACGGCGGCGAGGCGGTGGAGGCGGCGCTGGCGAAAAGGCTCGTCCAGGCCGGCCGGACGCTCGACGAGAGGGCGATCGCCGACCCGGTGGTGCTGGCGAGGGTGCGGCACCGCCTGGGGCTGACGTTGCTCAGCCTCGGCTACCCCGGTGAGGCCATCGAGCTGTTCCTCGCCGCGCGGGCGACCCGGTCCGAGAAGCTCGGTCCGGACCACCCCGACACCCTCGACAGCATGTCCCATCTGGCTTCAGGCTACCAAGACGCCGGGAAGCTCGATCTGGCCGTGCCGCTCTACGAGGAGACGCTCAAGCTGCGGAAGGCCAAGCTCGGCCCCGACCACCCCGACACCGGCATCAGCACGGGCAACTTGGCGCAGGGCTACCATGTCGCCGGGAAGCTCGATCTGGCCGTGCCGCTCTACGAGGAGACGCTCAAGCTGTGGAAGACCAAGCTCGGCCCCGACCACCCGCACACCCTCGCCTGCATGAACGACCTGGCTTTAGGTTACCAGGACGCCGGGAAGCCTGATCTGGCCGTGCCGCTCTACGAGGAGACGCTCAAGCTGCGGAAGGCCAAGCTCGGCCCCGACCACCCCGACACCCTCACCGTCATGAACAACCTGGGCTTTAGGTTACCAGGCCGCCGGGAAGCCTCGATTTGGCCCTGCCGTCCTACGAGGAGACGCTCAAGCTGCGGAAGGCCAAGCTCGGCCCCGACCACCCCCGCACCCTCACCAGCATGCACAACCTGGCGTTAGCTACCGTGCCGCCAGGAAGCTCGACCTCGGGTTTCGCCGTCGGAGGAAACGCTCAAGCTGCGGAAGGCCAAGTCCGGCCCCGACCACCCCGGCACCCTCACCAGCATGGCCAGCCTAGCGGCGGGCTACCAGGCCGCCGGGAAGCTCGATCTGACTCTGCCGCTCTTGGAGGAAACGCTCAAGCTGCGGAAGGCCAAGCTCGGCCCCGACCACCCCGAAACCCTCTCCAGCATGGCCGGCATAGCTGTGGGCTACCAGGCCGCCGGGAAGCTCGATTTGGCCCTACCGCTCTTCGAGGAGACGCTCAAGTTGACGAAGGCCAAACTCGGCCCCGACCACCCCAACACCCTCGCCAGCATGCACAACCTAGCGGCGGGCTACCAGGCCGCCGGGAAGCTCGATCTGGCTCTGCCCCTCTTCGAGGAGGCGGCAAGCGGCTTCGAGAAGCGGCGATTCCGCCATGAACTCACCTGGCCCATCGTGTCGAATACGATTCGCGCCTACGAGGCGGCCGGACAGTACGAGAAAGCGGGCGAGTGGCGGCGGAAGTGGCTCGGGTTCGTGAAGGAGCAATCCGGGGCCGAGTCGCCCGCCTACGCCGATGTACTCGCCGTGTGGGGGCTGGGTTTGCTCGAACGAAAGCAGTGGGCCGAGGCCGTACCCGTGCTCCGCGAGTGCCTGGCGATCCGCGAGAAGACGCAGCCCGACGCGTGGACCACGTTCAACATGCAATCGATGCTCGGCGGGGCACTGCTGGGTCGGAAGAAATTCGCCGACGCCGAGCCGCTTTTGGTGAAGGGCTACGAAGGGATGAAAGCTCGCGAGAAGGCGATCCCGCCGCAGGGCAGCACCCGCATCCCCGACGCCCTCGACCGGCTGGTCGAGTTGTACACCGCCACGAACAAGCCGGACGAGGTGAAGAAGCACCAGGAACTGCGGGCGAAGTACCCGATGCCGAAGGAAGCCGCCCCGGCGGCGAAAGAGAAGAAATGACCCCGGACGACCTCTTGCCGCTCGTGTACGGCGAGCTCCGCAAACTGGCGGCGGCGAAACTGGCCGGCGAGAACCCGGGGTACACCCTGGAGGCCACGGCCCTCGTGCATGAGGCGTGGCTGAAGCTCGCCGACGCCTCGGTGGAGTGGCAGGATCGGTCCCACTTCCTACGGACGGCGGCCTACGGGCGATACCACCCGACGTTCGCTGAGTTCCGGGCGGCGGTTCAGGACGTGTTGGACCGCGTGCCGACGACACACGCCGAGAAGTTGGCGTCGCTGATGACCCACAACTTCCAGGAGTTCGATGCTGTCTCACTTCTGGCCGCGTGAAGTATAACGGTAGCATCCGGGAGGGGCGTGCGATGGGCAGCGTGACGGTCGAGGAGTTGAGGGGCCGGCTGGACCGCGGCGAGGAGGTGTGCCTGCTCGACGTGCGCGAGCCGGCCGAGTGGGAGCTGTGCCGGCTGCCCGGGGCGATGCTGATCCCCCTGGGTCAGCTGCCGCAGCGGTTTACCGAGTTGGACTCGAAGCGCGAGACCGTGGTGATGTGCCACCACGGCGTCCGCAGCCAGTGGGCGATCGGCTTCCTGGCCCGGCAGGGCTTCACGAACCTGCTGAACCTGGCCGGCGGCATCCACGCCTGGGCGGTGCGCGTCGATCCGACGATGGCCCGGTACTGAGCACCGCTATCTTGGCGGAGGTGGTGAATGATCCGCGCCGACGTCCTCGTCCTGGGCCTGGGAGGCATGGGCACAGCCGCCGCGTGGCGGCTGGCTCAGCGCGGCGTGTCGGTGGTCGGCCTGGAGCAGTTCGCCCTCGGCCACGACCGCGGCAGCTCGCACGGGCACACCCGTATCATCCGCCAGGCGTACTACGAGCACCCCGCCTACGTCCCGCTGGTTCGCCGCGCCTACGAGGGCTGGTACGACCTCGAACTCGCCAGCAGCGAACACCTGCTGACCGGGTGCCCCTGCCTGACGATCGGCCCGCCGGAAAGCGAGCTGGTCCGGGGCGTGCTGCGCTCGGCCGAAGAGCACCACCTGCCAGTCGAGCAGCTGTCGGCCGGCGAGGTCGTGTCGCGCTTCCCGGCGTTCGACCTGTCGCGCGCCGGCGACGCCGTCGGCGTCGTCGAGCACACCGCCGGGTTCCTGCGCGTCGAACGCTGCGTTCTGGCCATGGCGGCCGAGGCGCGCCGGCTTGGTGCCGACCTGCACGAACGGGAGGCGGTACTCGGCTGGAAGCGCGACGGTAACGAGGTCGTCGTCACGACCAGCCGCGGCGAGTACCGAGCACCGCGGATCGTCGTCACCGCGGGGCCGTGGGCCGGCCGGCTGCTGGGCCAATGCGGTGGGCCTCTCCGGGTGATGCGGCAGGTCGCGCTGTGGCGCAATTCGACCGTCCGTGTTCGCCGCGACCGCTTCCCGGTCTTCATCGCCGAGACGACGGCGGGCTACTTGCTGCATGGCCTGCCGGCGATCGACCCGCGCGGCGTCAAGGTCGCCCGCCACTACGGCGCCGCCGAGTTGCCCTCGCCCGACGGCATCGACCGCGAGGTTCACGAGGAAGACCGCGGCGCGTGCGCGGCTTCCTGAGCGACTACCTGCCCGCCGCCGACGGCCCTTGCTCCGACGGCTCGGTGTGCACCTACACGCTGACGCCCGACCGGCACTTCCTCATCGACCTCCACCCCGAGGCCGACGGCGTCGTCTTCGCCGCGGGCTTCTCCGGCCACGGGTTCAAGTTCGCCCCGGTCGTCGGCGAAATCCTCGCCGACCTGGCCCTCGACGGTGGCACCCGCTGGCCGATCGACCTGTTCCGGCTCGCGCGGCTGAGGGGCTGACATGGTCACGCTGGCCGCCTTCGCCGTCGTCGTCCTCGTCGTCGTCGCCATCCTGCGCGGGGCCGAGGTGCGGCTGACGCTGCTGCTGGGGGCTTTGGCCCTGGGCGGCCTGGCGGGGCGGCCGGAGGTCATCGTCCGGACGTTCCTGCGGTTCTTCACCGACGAGAAGTTCCTCCTGCCGATCGGCTGCTGCATGGGCTTCGCCTTCGTGCTGCGCGAGACCGAGTGCGACCGCCACCTCGTCCACCTGCTGCTGCGGCCGCTCCAGCGCGTGCGGACGCTGCTGGTGCCGGGCATCGTCCTCATCGGCGTGCTGGTCAACGTGCCGATCATCAGCCAGTCGAGCACGGCGGTGGCGGTCGGCAGCGTGCTGGTGCCGGTGCTGTCCGCCGCCGGGCTGTCGCCGACCACGGTCGGGGCGGCGTTGGCGCTGGGGTCCAGCATGGGGGGCGAGCTGCTCAACCCCGGGGCGCCGGAGCTGCGCACGGTCAGCGAGCGGCTCGGCGTGCCGTCGATGGCCTGCGTCGAGCGCGTCTGGCCGCTGCTCCTGGTACACGTTGCCGTCACGGTGCCGCTGTTCTGGCTCGTCTGCACCCGCGCCGAGGCGGCCTGGCGCGGCCAGGACGAGCCGGGCGAGTTGAGGATCGACTTCCGGGTGAACCTGTTCAAGGCCTTTGTCCCTCTTCTACCTCTCTTGCTGCTGTTCCTGACCGCCCTGCCGGAGCGGGCACGGCTGATCGAGGTGCCGAGGGAATGGCTGCTGGCGGAGGGCGAGAAGGCCGGCGCCTACGACAGCCGGCTGATCGGGGCGGCGATGCTGGTCGGCGTGGTGGTGGCGGCGGCGACGGCGCCGCGGAAGGCCGGGAAGACGGCGAAGGTGTTCTTCGAGGGCGGCGGCTACGCCCTGACGAACATCACGTCGTTGATCGTGTCGGCGAACTGCTTCGGCGAGGGGGTGGCGCTGGTGGAGCTGGCCCGGCCGATGGAGGAGGCGATCCAGGCCGCCCCGCGCTTGCTGATGCCGCTGGCGGCACTGTTCCCGCTGGGGTTCGGCTGGGTCTCCGGCTCGGGCATGGCCTCGACGCAGACCCTGTTCAGTTCTACGACAGGCCGGCGGTGGAGGTGGGGTCGATCCGGTCGGCGTCGGGGCGTGGTGGCGCTTGGCGGCGGCGGCGGGGCGGACGCTGTCGCCGGTGGCGGCGGTGGTGCTGATGGCGGCGTCGCTGACCGGGGCGAGCCCGATGGCGATGGTCCGCCGCATGGCCCTGCCGCTGCTGGCGGGGCTGGCGGCGGTCGTCGTCGCGGCCATGCTGCGCGGCTGACGGCTACCTCTGGCCGCGAAGCCGCTCCAGCTCACAGCGCAGCCGCTCGGCTTCCTGCTCGGCCTGGACGGCACGCTCCAACGGGGTGGGCAGCCAGGCCTTCGTGTCGGGGTTCCACAGCCGCAGGATCTGTCCGTCACGCTCCAGGTGCAGGCCGAGCACCTGGCTGGGCAGGCGGCCCTCCATGGGGCGGACGGGGTGGTACGCGCCGCCGCGGAGGCGGTGGCCCTGCATGGGCGGCTTGAGGTAGTCCCCCAACGGGTCGAACAGGAAGTACTCGCGCACCTTCAGCGTGTCCCGGTAAAGCTCGAACTTCTTCTTGGTGTCCTCGCTCCGGGTGCTGGACGAGGTCAGCTCGATGACGACGTGCGGGGGCTGCCCCTCTTCCCAGAGCAAGTAGTTCTCGCGCAGCCGCTTCTCCGTCCCCTTCACCACGAACACGTCGGGCGGGACGTGCCTGCGCTTGTTCCCCTCCTCGTAGAAGAGGAGCAGGTTGCCGGAGACATAGACCTGCGGCTGGGCGGCGTAGAACGCCTTCAGCGTCTCGATGAGTTCGAGCATCAGGTCGCGGTGCCGGTCGGTTTCCGCCATGGGCTTGCCGTCCGAGGTCGGGTAGCCGTTGCCCCGCCGGGGGCGCCGGGGAAAGGGCACGATCGACATATCCGTTCTCCGGTTAGGGGAGGTGCTCGGCCCGCAGCCTCTGAAGTTCCCCCAGCGCCGGCTGCTTGGTGCCGTGGCGATCGACCAGGCCGCAGGCGGGGAACTGGTGCGGCTCGGCGTCGGAGAAGTGGGCCCACTGCACCGCCTGGACGTAGGTCTTGCTGAGGGCCAGGGCGGCGAACCGGGCGGCCCAGTCGGCCTGGGCCTGCGGCGTGTAGCCGCCGCGCCAGCTGCCCCAGCCGACGGCCAGCTCGGGGTCGGCGTCGGCGTCGTACTCCGGCGAGTGCGGGTAGCCGAGCGTCACCTGGATCGGCACGCCCAGCAGGGCGTACAGGTCCAGGAGCCGCGACAGGTCGAGCAGGTCGCGGCAGTAGCTGCCGCGGCCCTGGACGCCCATGACGATTTCGAGGTTGATCGCGGCCAGGTTCAGGCCGGAGCGGATGAGGTTGTCGGCGAAGATGAACGGGGAGGTGCGCTCCGAGCCGACCATGTACTCGCCCCAGGGCTGGCTGATGCCGAGCACCAGCTCCAGCGACGGGTCGGCCTGCCGGGCCGCCTCGCCGAGGCGGAACGTCAGGCCCATCAGCTCCTCCTCGGACAGGCCCAGCACGTTGGCCCAGTTGCTGGCGGCGGTCAGCTGCCAGCGGCGGACGCGGGCGCGGTAGCGGCGGACGGCCGACTCGACGAACCGGCACATGAACGTGGCCATGCTGGGCAGGTCGCCCTCCCACAGCCACAGCCAGGCGGGCAACAGGGCCGACGAGAAGTCGATCAGCGGGCCGGCGGCGACCTCCAGGGCGTTGGCCTCGGCCCAGCCGAGCAGGCGGTCGTACTCGGCCCAGCGGTAGGTGGTCTCCTCGGCCTCGACGACGTGCCACGACAGGGGCAACGTGACGCGGTTGAACGTGCGCCTCAGCTCGCCGGCCAGGTCGGGCGTGTCGATGGCGGGGCCGAGCGGGCAGGCCAGGGCGGCGTCGAGTTTCGGCTGGCGCTGGTGGCGGACCTGGAGGACCTGCTCGACGTAGGCGCGGGCGAGGTCATCGGCGACCCGGTGCGACAGCTCCAGGGCGCGGCGGGCGTGGTCGGCCGTGACGGCGGGGTCGCCGGAGCAGACGCCGTGGCCGAACTCCAGGGCGGCGTCGCGGACCAGCGCGCGCAGCGGGTCGGGGACGGCGAGGCCGTTGGCCTCCCAGTCGGCGAGCTGGTTGCGGACCTGGTTGACCTTGCCGCGGGACAGCTCGACCAGCAGTTGGTACGACGGCCGCTCCATCAGTGTGGCGGAGCTGCCCATGAGGTGGCCGGCCCCGTCGATCCGCCAGGGGGCGACCAGGTAGCCGGACTCGTCGGCGGCGCGGACGAGGCGGAGCTGGTTGTGCTGGAGCACCCGGCGGGTGGGGTAGGGCATGTTGTCCGGGCCGCCGGCGACGCAGGACCGCTCCAAATCCCGGGCGATCTCGGGCGGAAGACCGGCCGGCAGTTGGAACGTCATCGTGCCCATAAGTTCAACCCGCTCCCGGCGCGCCGGCCGGGAGATGCCCAGGAGGGGACGGCGTACTCATTCTACCACGAGCGTCGATTATAGGGATGCCCCCGCGCCTTCCGCAAAGCAAATTCACCGCCGCAGGGCGACGACGGCGATGCCCAGCCGGTCGGCCAGGGCGACCGTGGCGGCCTGGTCCAGCAGGATGGTGCGGTCGGCCTCGACGG
>JAXMAW010000015.1:0-127887 GCA_046350195.1 Gemmataceae bacterium | reverse complement strand
CGATGATGGCGATGACGACGAGCAGCTCGATCAGGGTGAAACCGCGCCGGCCGCACTGCCGGGCCGCGCGACGCGCGCTGGTCATGGGTGGGACACTCCGCCTGGCTGGAGGATCGAGACCGAGTTCGTTCTATTCAGCGCCCGGCGGCGGCGGCCAGCAGGCCGGCCGGGGTGAGGTCCATCACCTCGCCGATGCGCCCGACGGTCAGGTCCGCCGGCGGGTGGGCCGACAGCAGTTTGGGGTCGTGGGCGTAGCTGCCCTGGCGCGGGAACACGGTGGTGACGCGCCGGCCCCACGCCGCCTTCACCGCCGTCAGGATCTTCAGCTTGTCGTCGATCAGCACGTAGTGCCGGGCCGGGTAGTGCGCCTCGACGTCCTCCAGCTGCTCCTCCTTGTGAATGTAGATGAGGACGTGCCCGTCCACCGCCTCGGACAGGCCCGACCGCTGCACCTTGCGCGGCTGGAACACCACGTCGCCGTCGGTCAACAGCACCGTGCGCCCCCACCCGGAGAGCCGTTCGAGGACGTCCAGCGATTCCGGGTAAAGCCGGTTGGCGAACGGGTAATCGACCAGGTACGACGACATGGCCAGGAGCCGGGCGTCGCGCGGGTGCTCGACCCGGTAGCGCTGGAGCGCGCCCAGGTAGTCGCGGTAGCCCAACTCGGAAAACAGCTGTTCCAGGATGGCCCAGTAGCGGTCCCGGCAGGGGATGCCGAAGAACTCCGCGAGGTGGCGCTTGATGTCGGCCTGGATGCGGTCGTTGTCCAGCAGCGTGTTGTCCACGTCCACGAGGAAGACGACGTCGTGAGGCTGGTTCATCGCCCCGCCCCCGCCACCGGGTCGTGCCAGGCCTCGTCCTCGGGGAGCAAGCGACGTGAGGACGGCGGCCCCCAGGTGCCCGGCGCGTACTCCTCGACGGGGACGACGTTCCCCAGGACCGGATCGACGACCCGCCAGGCGGCCTCGACCGTGTCCTGGCGGGCGAAGAAGCTGCTGTCGCCCTCCATCGCCGCACCGAGGAGCCGCTCGTATGGTTCGAGGTCCTCCGCCGGGTTCTGCATCAGCGTCAGCTCGACGTCCTGGCCCTCGAACGCCGGGCCGGGCTTCTTCGCGCGGGCGCCAATGGCGATGACCTCGTCCGGGCTAACGCGGATGCGGACGTGGTTGCGCGTCCGCACCAGCTCGCGCGACGCGAACATCCGCTGCGGCGGGCGGTAGAATTCGACGAGGATCTCGGTACACGTGACCGGCAGTGACTTGCCCGCCCGGATGTAGATCGGCACGCCGCCCCAGCGCCACGAGTCGATGTGCAGCCGGACCGCCGCGAACGTCTCGACAGTCGAGTTCGGCGCCACCCCCGGCTCCTGGCGGTAGCCCCGGAACTGCCCGCGGACGACGTCGGCCGGCTCCAGCGGGCGGACGGCCTGCAACACCTTGGCCTTCTCCTCGCGCAGGCCGTCGGCCGCCCCGGAGCCGGGCGGCTCCATGGCCAGGTTGGCGACCACCTGGAGCAGGTGGTTCTGGACCACGTCGCGGATGGCGCCGGCCTCGTCGTAGAATCGGCCGCGGCCCTGCACGCCGAACGCCTCCGCCATGGTGATCTGCACGCTCCGGACGTAGTGGCGGTTCCACACCGGCTCGAACATCGAGTTGGCGAACCGGAAGAACAGCAGGTTGAGCACCGGCTCCTTGCCCAGGTAGTGGTCGATGCGAAAGATGGCGCTCTCGTCGAAGTGGGCGTGCAGTTCCTTGTTCAGCTGGCGGGCCGAGGCGAGGTCGTGGCCGAACGGCTTCTCGACGACGATGCGGGCGCCATCGGCGCAACCGGAGGCGCTCAGCCCCTCGGCGACGGTGCCGAACAGGCTCGGCGGGATGGCGAGGTAGTGCAGCGGGTTCTTGGCCGTGCCCAGGGCGGCCCGCAGCGCCTTGAACGTCTGCGGGTCGCGGTAGTCGCCATCGACGTAACGGAGTCGCGAGCCGAGCTTGGCGAACGCCGCCTCGTCGAGGCCGCCGTGATGAACCAGGCTGTCGCGGGCGCGATCCTTGAACTGGTCGAGGGTCCAGCCGGCCTTGGCGACGCCGACGACGGGGACGTCGAGCAGGCCCCGGCGGATGAGCCGCTGGAGCGAGGGGAAGATCTTTTTGTACGCCAGGTCGCCGGTCGCGCCGAAGAACACGAGGGCGTCGGAGGACGGACATGGGTATCTCCATGGCGAGCGGGGCCCACGCCCCCTGCTCGCCAGCGTCGCTACTTCTTCGCCTCACCGGTGATCTTCGGGATGGCCTTGACAATGTCGTCGATCCTGGCGTCGGTCAGCTCGCCGGGCGCGGAAGGCGTGGTTGACGACGACCTTCTGCTTGACGAACAGCAGCACGGTCACGTCGGCGCGGTCCCGGTGCAGCCGGTATTCGAGGTCGTCGGCGTCCTCGAACACGCCCACGGGGACGGCCCGGAACGCCGTGCTTCGGCCCAGCCGACGACGGCGTCATCGACCTTGCTCTGGTCCTCGTGCAGCAGCGTCACCCAGCCGCGCAGCTCGCTCTGGTGCGCCGCCAACGCCTTGTCGAGCTTCGCCGTCAACTTGCCCAGCGGCTCGGACAGGCTGCGGCGAAGAGGATGACGGCGGGGCGGTCCTCCGTCTCGCAGATGGGGCAGTGCGACTTGCCGCGGTTGTCGCCGGTGGACATCACGAAACGAGTACGGCTCCCGGCTGCTGGCCGACGCGCGGCCCGAGATTACCGCCCTGTCGGCCAGCACCGCCGCGGTCAGGGCGAAAGGCAAGAGAGGTCGAAGGCATGGTTGCCTCCGCGGGCCGGGGACATGCTCCTCATTGTCGTCAGCGCAATGCATAGCGAGGCGCGGGGCGACCCGCTAGAGTAACGGGGCCGTCGCTGGCGTGGCGGAATCGGCAGACGCTGGAGCCTTAAAAGCCTCGGCCACAGCGTCTGTGAGGGTTCGAACCCTCCGCCAGCACCTGTTCGGAGGGACCTGATCATGGCACGCCGGCTTGCTCGTCTACCTGCGGCGATGGCCGCCCCACCCCGGCCGAGCAGTGGGTGGCCGTCTGCCCGCCGGCCTTCCGCGACGCGCTGGCCCTGCTGGTCGATCACCGCCGCGCTCAGCGTTGTCGCTCCCGCCGGCCGATTCGCCTCGCTTGCGAAGCTGCAAGCTACGCCGGGCCTGCCAACACCTCGGCCGCTGCTCGATCCTCCTCGTCGGCGGCCTGGAACACGTCCCGGCTCGCGGCACCATCAGCCGGATGAAAGGAGAACTGACCGGACGTGGCCTACGGCCGCCTCGAGAAAGCCTGGCTTGCCCACGGTCGCCGTCGGCCGCTTCCTCGCAAGGCGACGTCAACGACGTCCGTGCGATGGTCGCCAAGACGCTGTCCTCGATGCGCCGGCCCCGGCCTTTGGCGCGCCGGGCCGATGGTGCTGGCGGGCATCCCGGCGTACAACCTGGTCGCGGATCGGCTGGTCGAGTCGGTCGCGGCCTGCCCGCTCGACCAGATCCACCGTCCTGACCGGCCGGGCCATCTACACCGCCGCCACGTCGCGCTTCGCCTGCCCGACCGCGAGCGCCAGCCAGGGCGTTCGCCACGCCCTGCTGGTGGTGCTGGTCGGTCATCCTCTACCTCGCCACTCCATGCCGAGGCCAGGCCGCCGGGCTGCTCACGGCGTTCCTCGACTGCGACGACTGGGGCCGGCTCAAGGTCGGCCCCAACGGCAGCGTGCTGGTGACGTCTGGGCCGCAACGGCCGTCAGCTCGCCGGCCGCGACGGCGAGGGTTACGGCCTGGCGGCGATGCGCAACCCAGCGGCCCGGCCGCGGTGCTGGGGTCGCACGGCATCTGCTTCGCCGCTGCTGGTGCTCGGCCGCAGACGGGGGTGTTCCAGAAGGCGTTCACGGGGCGGCCGCCGGCCCGCTTCGGCACTGCTGGCTGGCGGCGTGCTGGAAGGCGTGGCGAGAGGCCGCATCGACTTCCTCAGCTATCGCATGCTCGACAACGTGGACGGCGACCCGCGCACCCCCCAGGCGACGCGGCGCGAGGGCGACCTGGAGATGTTCGTGCCCTGGGAGACCCTGCCTGGTGCATCCCCCAGGTGGAAAACGACATCACCGTCGAGGTGGAAAAGACCATTGGCGGCGGGGAAAAAACTGATAATTACAGGTACCCTGCCCCGGGCGCCTGCGGGCAAGCCTGTGTCGATCGACGTGAGCCTGCACCAGCCGGCGTCGCCGCCCGCCCTGGTGCTGGCCAAGCCGAAGTGAAACTGGGCGGAGCGGACCGGTTGATGCGGAGAACCACCGCCGGGTCCGCCTCTGACGTCGTCCAGGGGATTCGCTTGCCCGTCTCCGACGGTACATGGCCGTACTGGATCTCCCCGGACCGGCTGCTCCTGGCCAGGAAGCTCATCCTCGGCGGTCTACGCTCGGGGGCGAGGAGGAGCGCTGGCCGCCGTCGAAACTTCGACGGTGCGCGCGAGGAGAAGGACTCCATGAAGAAGTTTTCCGACGACGGCCTGTCGTTCAGCTACCCCGACGACTGGCGCCGGCTGCGAGGAGACCGCAACGGCTGGACGGTGACGGCGCAGAGCCTTCGGGCGGCGTTCGCCACGATCTCGCTCGACCGCGACCTGCCGGACCCGCGCCAGATGGTGCAGGAGCGCTGCAGACGCTGAAGGCCGACTACCTCGCTGGAGGCCGACGCGGCGAAGGAGACCGTCGCCGGCGAGATGGCGATCGGGCATGACATCGAGTTCTTCAGCCTCGACATGCTCACCACCTGCCGGACGGCAGTTCTTCGGCCTGGCCGGCACGGTGTTCGTGCTGTGCCAGTCCAGCGGCGTCGATGCGAGGACTACGAGCCGGCGCTGCGCGGCCTGGTCGCGTCGATGCGGCCGGAGGAGGAGCAGGCTCACCTCCTCAGCGCTGGTACTACCCTGCCCGCCGACCAGCACCGGCCCGGCCGCGCACTCCTCCCAGCCGCCGAAGGGCGAGCTGCGCCTTGGAGCGGAACTGCCCCGGGTCGATCGTCCAGCACACGTCCGGGTCGAGGATCGTCACGTCGGCGATCGCGTCCGGCTCGGCGCGTGCCGCGGTCGATGCCGAGGACGTGCGCCGGGCTGACCGTCAGCTTCTCGATCAGCTGCGGCCAGGTGAGCACGCCCGGCTCGATCAGCGCACGCAGATGGGGATCAGCGTCTCCAGGCCGACGATGCCGTTGAGCGCCTGGTCCAGCCGCATCTTCTTCTCCGGGCGCGTGCAAGGTGGTCGGTGGCGATGACGTCGATCGTGCCGTCGCGCAGCCCCTGGAGGATCGCCTGCACGTCGTCCTTGGTCCGCAACGGCGGTGACATCTTGTAGTTGCTGTCGAACGTCTGCAGGCACTCGTCGGTCAGCGTGAAGTGGTGCGGGCACGCCTCGCCGGTGACCCGAACGCCGCGGGGACTTGCCCTGGCGGATCAGCTCGACGCCGCCGGCCGTGGAGACGCAGGGATGTGTAGCCGGGCCTTGGTCAGCTCGGCCAGGGCGATCTCGCGAAGATCATGATCTCCTCCGCCACCGCCGGGTAGCCGCAGAACCCAGCCGCATGCTCTCGAACCCTCGTTCATGACGCCGCGGGTCAGCTCCAGGTCCTCGCTGTGGCTGAGCACCGCCTTGTCGAACATGCGGCAGTACTCCATCGCCCGCCGCATGATCTCGCTGTTGACGACGGGCGAGCCGTCGTCGGTGAACGCCACGGCCCTGCCGTCCACCAGGCCGCCGATCTCGGCCAGCTCCTTGCCCTGGCGGCCCTTGGTGATCGAGCCGACCGGGAACACGTTGGCGTTGCCGGCCCGCTCGGCCTGGAGGTAGATGAACTCGGCGGAGGCCTGGCTGTCGATGGCCGGCTCGGTGTTGGGCATGCAGGCGACGCTGGTGACGCCGCCGGCCAGGGCCGCGGCGGTGCCGGTGGCGATCGTCTCGTCCTCCTCGCGGCCGGGCTCGCGCAGGTGGACGTGCATGTCGATCAGGCCGGGGCAGACGATCTTGCCCGCGGCGTCGAGGGTCCTGTCGGCGTGCAGGTCGGGCCGCCCGCCGACGTGCAGGACCCGGTCGTCGCGCAGCCACAGGTCGGTGACCCGGTCAAGGTTCTGGGCCGGGTCGATGATACCGCCGCTGATCCGCGAGGGGCATAGTTCTCGAGCGTCAGGCGAGCAGTTCGGGCGACGGGGAATCGTCGCGGCCGCTCGGCCGCCGAGGATCAACTCCACCCGGTCGCCCACCTGGACGTGGTGGCACCAAGGGTAGTGCGGCTGCGGGTCCGGGCCGGTCGGGTCGGTGTAGACCTCGATCCGCATATCGATGATGTTGACGATCCAGTAGGCTGGCAACGAGTCGCGCGTAGATCGCCCCTTGAGGTTTCGGTCGTCGCTCAGGGAGGAGTCGGCGACCTCCACGACGAGGGCTGTCGGCGGGCACCGCGCAAGCCCGGTGTTGCCGTGCGCCTCCCTGACCACCACCGCGATGTCCGGCTCGGGTTCACTGGTCGAAAGGGTGATCGCCTACCGCGAACTCGCCAGCCATCCGGCAAATGCTCATCGATTACCTCGATCTGGTCGAGGAACGAATCGCGCGGGGTTGCGTACCATGGGTTGTTGGGTGATCCAACCGTCCAGGAGTTCAAGCGCTCGTCCGAAGAGAAGAATCCGAGTCATGCCAGCTGGTGGTACTCCGCCAGTGAATCGACGGACCGGTAACGGCAATCTTGCATCGCCACGACAGGTCAACTGGGATGGACATAAATGGCCTCCGTCACCGCTTTACAGCGTTTTGAGGTACTCAATCACCGCCATCCGCTCTATGTCCGTCAGCTTGTCGCCGTAGGTGTGCCCGGCGTTGGAGCGGCTCGGCTTCGCCGTGTCGTAGTACCGTCGCGCGTCGATCGGCGTAGGCCTCCGGGACGACGATCGATGTGCCGCACCTTCCAGCCGACGTGCTTGTCGTCATACGCCTCCTGGTCGGTGCGGAAGGAGCGGGTGAACAGCCGCGGCCGGGCCTTCGAGTTGAGCACGCCGTACAGCGTCGGCACCGAGCCGTTGTGCAGGTAGTGGGCGCGTGCGGCCGCCCAGACGCCGTCCAGCGGCGGCTCTGCAGCTGTCGCTGTCGATCGGCTTGTAGTCGCCGGCGAACCAGCTCCTGTTGTAGGCCTCGCCGAACTTGCGGGTGATGCCCTCGAGGTAGTGGGTCGGTGCCGATCTCCTTGAGCGGCACCACCTTGTTCGGGTACGTCCACTTCTCGCCGTAACTGCCGTGGCAGCGGCACAGTTGTCCTGGAACACCGCTTCGCCCTTTGCGGCCAGGCCGCGGTCGATCGCCAGGGTACTTCGGGGCTTCCAGCGACAACAGGTACTCGCGGATGTCCTTGAAGTCGGCCTCGGCCTTGTGGAACGCCGACGGCAGGTTCAGCGGGCTCATCATGAACTGCATCAGCGCCCGCACCGACCGGGCGTCCGCGCCGCCGTTCTGGTACATCGTCTTCTTCTTCAACAGCCACCAGGCCGCCGCGTCCTCGACGAGGTCGTCGTGCAGGTCGAGGTCGCGGCGGGTGAGCGCAGGTTGAGGTCACGTCCTCGCGGAAGCCGAGCAGGTAGACCGCCATGGGCGTCGGCCTCGCTGGTGCCGCGCACGTTGGTGAACGTGAACGGCGCCTTGACCCGCCGCCCGCCGAGGCCGCCGACCTCCTCGTAGAACGCCTGGTAGTCCAGCGCCGTGTTGCCCAGCCCGACGTAGGACTGCCCGAAGATCGACCCGCCGTGGCAACGAGGCAGTCGTTGCTCAGCCCGTTCTGCGTGCCCAGGACGAACGAGCCGGCGGCGCGCGGAGGCCCATCGGCAGGCCGCCGTTGGGGAACGGGCGCCGGGTGCAGCCCGCAGCGCTCGCGGAACAGGCGGTCGTAATCCTTCGCGTCCGGCTTGCTGGCCACGCCCCAGTGCTTCCAGGCGTTGTCGTGAAGTTCGACCGCGCTATCGACGCCGGGTTGTAGGCCTTCGTCAACAGGTTCACTCACGCGCTCGGCCGGCGTCTTCACGGCGGGGGCGGCCGCGGCGTGCACGGCCCCTCGCTGGAGGCGCGCAAGCGGCTGGAGAGGCTGCTGGCGGCGGTCGATGCGGACGTGCACACCCCGTCGCCGGAGCGCATCCGGGCGCTGCGCGCGGTCGAGCTGCTCGAGCGCATCGGCACCCCGGCGGCGCGGCGGGCACTGGCGGAGCTGGCCGGCGGGGCGCCGGGGGCGAGGTTGACGCGCGAGGCGAAGGCGACGCGCGACCGGGCGCGGTGAGGGGCTTCTTACTTCCCCTCCTGCCGCAGGCAGAACAGCTTCGACTTGGTCCGCACGAACAGGCTGCCGCCGGCGAGGACCGGCGACGCCAGGGCCATGTCGCCCAGCGGGTTGCGGGCCAGGAACTTGAACTCCGGCCCGCCCTGGATCACGAACGTGTCGCCGTCCTCGCCCAGGCAGTACAGCTTGCCGTCGATCGCCACCGGCGAGGCCGTGAACGCCGACGCCCCGCCGCCGATGCGCCGGCCCTTGTACACCTCCTTGCCGGTCTTCGCCTCGTAGCACGACAGGAAGCCGCGGTCGAGCAGGACGTACAGGTAGTCGCCCTCGACGATCGGCGTCGGGTGGTACGACCCCGCCTGCCACTGCACCCAGTTGATGAAGTCGTTGCCCGTCTTCCCCGAGGCGAGCGAGATGTCGCCCTTCGCCCCGGGCCTGATCGAGTAGACCGGCTTGCGGATCGGGTCCAGGACGTACCCCGACGAGACGTACAGCGTGTCGCCGACGGCGAACGGCGTGGGGATGGAGATGACCGACATCCCCTTCAGCTCCCACAGGAGGTTACCGTCGAGGTCGTACGACCGCACCCGGTCGGTGCCGGCGGTCACCAACTCGGTGCGCTTCGAGTTGGCCCAGACGAACGGCGTGCCCCAGGTGCTGCCCTCCTTGCGGTCGGCCCGCCAGAGCGGCTTGCCGGTCTTCGCGTCCAGGGCGGCCAGGAACGACTTCTCCTCGTTGTCGTGGACGTAGAACAGCTTGCCGTCGTGCAGCGCCAGCGACGAGCCGGTGCCCCAGCCCATGCGCGTCTTGTGGACTGGCGTCTTCTCCTTCCAGGCCAGGTTGCCCTCGACGTCGAAGCACGCCATCCCGACGTTGCCGAAGTACGCCCAGACGTGCTTGCCGTCGGTCACCGGCGTCTCGGAGGCGAGCGAGTTCTTGATGTGGATCGTCGAGCCCATCTGTCCCCGGAAGGCGCTTTTGTCCCACAGCACCTTGCCCGTCTTCGCGTCGAGGCAGAGGACGCGCCAGTCGTGCTCGCCCTGGGGCGCCTTGCCTTGCAGGTCCTGGATGTAGAGCCCCTTGCGCGGCTCGGCCTGCTTGTCGGTGCTGACGCAGGTCGTGACGAACACCCGCGAGCCCCAGACGACCGGCGACGACCAGCCGGTGCCCGGGACGTCCGCCTGCCACAGGACGTTGCGCTTGGCGTCCCACTGGGCGGGCAGGCTCGGGACGCCGGCGGCGTGCCGGCCGGCGAGGAACCCGGGGGAGTTCTCCGCCGCACCAAGAGGCAGGGTGAGCAGCAACAGCGTCAGGGTCGTGGTCCGGGGCATGGGTCGGAATCTCCTTCATGGGCCCCGTCATGATACCGACTGGGCCGGTTGTCCGCCCGCCGGTGTGGGCGTAGCATGTCATCAGGCGAGGAGGCCCGATGACGACGCGCTTCACCGACACGCTGCGTCAGAACCTCGACCCGGTGTGGCAGGCGCTGCACCGGCACCCGTTCACGCGCGCCCTCGGCGACGGCCGGCTGGAGCCGGACCGCTTCCAGGTCTGGCTGCGGCAGAACTACCTGTTCCTGATCGGCTACGCCCGGCTGTTCAGCCACGCCGCCGCCCGGGCCGATCGCGTCACGATGAAGTGGATGATCGGCATGGCCCACGGCGTGCTGCACCACGAGATGCTGCTGCACGAGGCCTACGCGGTCGAGTTCGGCCTGGCCGGCGACGAGCTGCCCGCCGGCGTCAAGCTGCCGACCACCCGGGCCTACACCGACCACCTGCTCCGCACCGCGTCGCTGGGGTCGATGCTGGAGCTGGTCGCCGCGCTGCTGCCGTGCCTGTGGTCCCACGCCGAGCTGGCCCAGCGGCTGGCCCCGCAGGCCAACGTCAACGACAACCGCTACGCCCGCTGGATCGACCTCTACTCCGGCCCGGTCGCCGAGCGGAACGCGCGGCAGGGCCGCGACCTGCTCGACCGGCTCGCCGCCGGCGCGGGGCCGGAGCCGCTGGCCGCCGCCGAGGACGCCTTCGCCGCCAGCAGCCGCTACGAGTGGATGTTCCTGGAGATGTGCCACAAGGGGGAAAGCTGGCCCGTCTGATTGATTCCCCACATGTCCGAGCCCTTTGATTCGTCTACTCTAATACCTCATCTGTACCTCTGGAGAACGTCATGACCCACCGCGCGATGACGGCGCTGGCCGCCGCGTTCCTGCTCGTGGCGCCCGCCGCCGCCCAGGACAACGGCGAGGCCCGGCTGCTCCGCTTCCCGACCATCCACGGCAAGCACCTCGTCTTCTGCTACGCCGGCGACCTCTACACCGTGGACAGCTCAGGCGGCGTGGCCCGGCGGTTGACCAGCCACGAGGGCTACGAGATGTTCCCGCGCTTCTCGCCCGACGGCAAGAGGCTCGCCTTCACCGCCCAGTACGACGGCAACACCGAGATCTACGTCATCCCCGCCGAGGGCGGCGAGCCGAGGCGCCTCACGTACACCGCGACGCTCGGCCGGGACGACATCTCCGACCGGATGGGGCCGAACAACATCTGCATGGGCTGGACGCCGGACGGGAAGTACGTCGTCTTCCGCTCGCGCATGGACAGCTTCAACGACTTCCTCGGCAAGCTCTACAAGGTGCCCGCCGAGGGAGGCATCCCCGAGGAGCTGCCGCTGCCGCGCGGCGGGTTCTGCTCGTTCTCGCCCGACGGCAAGAAGCTGGCCTACAACCGCGTCTTCCGCGAGTTCCGCACCTGGAAGCGCTACCGCGGCGGCATGGCCGACGACGTTTGGGTCCACGACTTCGAGACGAAGGAGACGAAGCGCATCACCGACGACCCGGCCCAGGACATCATCCCGATGTGGCACCGCGACAAGGTGTACTTCGCCTCCGACCGCACGGGCAGGATGAACCTCTTCGCCGTGCCTTCCCAGGGCGGCGCGTCCCGGCAGATCACCAACTTCAAGGACTACGACGTCAAGTTCCCCTCGCTCGGCGACAGCGCCATCGTCTTCGAGCAGGCCGGCTACGTCCACAAGCTCGACCTGGACACCGAGAAGGTCGAGAAGGTGAGTATTCGGATCCTCGAAGACCGTGTCTCGGCCCGCGGCAAGCTGCTGAACGTCGCCAAGGACGTGACCAACTACGAGATCTCCCCCGACGGCTCGCGGGCCCTGTTCGGCGCGCACGGCGAGGTGTTCACGGTGCCGGCCAAGAAGGGCCCGACCCGCAACCTGACCAACACGCCCGGCGTCCACGAGCGGAACTCCAGGTGGTCGCCCGACGGCAAGCACATCGCCTTCGTCAGCGACGCCACCGGCGAGAACGAGATCTGGGTCACGACGCCGGCCGGCGACGGCAAGCCGCGGCAGCTGACCAGGGGGGCGGACACCTACAAGTATGAGATCTCCTGGAGTCCCGACAGCAAGAAGGTGCTCTGGTCGGACAAGAAGAACCGCGTCTCCTACGTCGAGGTGAGCGGGGGCCACGTCGTCGAGGTCACCCACAGCAAGAACTGGGAGATCCGCGACGCCGTCTGGTCGCCCGACAGCAAGTGGGTCGCCTACAGCACGCGGGAAGACAACGGCATGAGCCAGGTCTACCTGTACTCGGTGGAGGCGTGCAAATCGACCCGCGTCACCGAGGGCCGGTTCAGCTCCGGCGCGCCGTGCTTCTCCGGCGACGGCAAGTACCTGTACTTCGTCTCGGCGCGCGACTTCAACCCGATCTACAGCCAGACCGAGTGGAACCACGCCTACCGCGACATGACGCGCGTCTACGCCGTCACCCTGGCCAAGGGCACGCCGTCGCCGTTCCTCCCCAAGGACGAGTCGGAGAGCCCCGAGGAGCCGAAGAAGCCCGAGAAGGACAAGGACAAAAAGGACAAGGAGAAGCCGACGGTCGCCGACCTGGTCGTGGACCTCGACGGCATCGAGGAGCGCGTGTTGCAGCTGCCGGTGCCGCCGGGCAACTACCGCAGCCTCCAGTCGGTCGGCGGCAACGTCTACTACGTCCGCTCCACCGGCGGCTCGCCGGCGCCGACGCTGGCGGTGTACGACCTGAAGGAGAAGAAGGAGACGCAGCTGGGCGCCATCGGCGGCTACGAGATTAGTGCCGACGGCAAGAAGATGCTCGTCTCACAACAGGGCAAGTACGCCATCATCGACCTGCCCAAGGCGCCCGTCACCATCTCCACGCCGCTCGACCTGTCCGGCATGGAGATGAAGCTCGACCGGCGGGCGGAGTGGAAGCAGATCTTCCACGAGTGCTGGCGGCAGATGCGCGACTTCTTCTACGACCCGACGATGCACGGCGTCGATTGGGTCGGCATGCGGGCGCGCTACGAGCCGCTGGTGCCGCACGTCGGCCACCGGGCCGACCTGACCTACGTCATCGGCGAGATGATCTCCGAGCTGAACGCCGGCCACGCCTACGTCGGCGGCGGCGACATGCCCCGGCCGGAGCGCATCCCGCTCGGCCACCTCGGCGCCAGGCTCCGCAAGGACCCGGCGACCGGCTACTTGCAGATCGTCAAGGTGCTCAAGGGCGCCCGCTGGGACCCGGCGCTCCGCTCCCCGCTAAACGAGCTGGGCGTCAACGCCAAGGACGGCGAGTGGATCGTGGAGGTCGATGGCCGGTCCACCAAGGACATGGCCAACCTCGCCGAGGCGCTGGTCAACAAGGTCGGCAAGCAGGTGACGCTGCGGCTGAACGACAAGCCGCAGGCCGAGGGCGGCCGAAAGGTGACCGTCGTGCCGATCGCCACGGAGGGCGACCTGTACTACCACGAGTGGGTCGAGGGCAACCTCAAGAAGGTCAGCGATGCCACCAACGGGCAGGTCGGCTACCTGCACGTGCCCGACATGCAGGTGCCCGGCCTGAACCAGTTCGCCCGCTACTTCTACCCGCAGGTGAGCAAGAAGGCCCTCGTCATCGACATGCGCGGCAACGGCGGCGGCAACGTCTCGCCGATGCTGATCGAAAGGCTCCGGCGCGAGATCGGCATGGTCACCATCTCCCGCAACTCGTCACCGCGACAGGACCCGGCGGAGATGATGAACGGCCCGATGGTCTGCCTGTTGAACGAGTTCTCGGCCTCCGACGGCGACCTGTTCCCCTACCGCTTCCGCGAGCACAAGCTCGGCAAGTTGATCGGCAAGCGGAGTTGGGGCGGCGTGGTCGGCATCCGCGGCACCCTGCCGCTGCTCGATGGTGGCACACTGAACCGGCCCGAGTTCAGCCGCTACGACACGGCCGGCAAGACCTGGATCATCGAGGGCCACGGCGTCGATCCGGACATCGTCGTGGACAACGACCCGGCGCGGGAGTACGCCGGCGACGACCAGCAACTGGCGCGCGGCATCGCCGAGGTGATGAAGGAGCTGCGCGAGGGCGAGGCGAAGGGCAAGTGGAAGCTGCCGCCGCCGCCGGCGTGGCCGAAGAAGTAACCCCGGGAGCCGGAAGCGTGAGCGACGGATTCCCGCACCGTCGCTCACGCTTCCGGCTCCCGTTTCGAAGGAGCGCGTATGTCCCGCATCGTAAGTGTGGTCCTGCTCGGCGCGGCGGCGTGCGCTCTCTCGGCCCGCGCCGACACGCCCTCCGTCCAACAGACCGAGGTCGAGAGGCAGTTGCGCCAGTTCGAGAAAGAGATCGAGAAGGTCCGCGAGCTGAAGTTCAAGAAACCGGTCGTCGCCCACGTCATCCCGCGCCCGGCGAAGGGCGCCGAGGGCGTGCAGGGCTACTACGACACGAAGAAGAAGGCCCTGTTCCTCTACGACGACGTGAAGGGCAACTACGCCAAGGGCGTCCTCGTCCACGAGATGGTCCACGCCCTGCAAGACCAGCACTTCGGCCTGGCGAAGCTACACTCCACCTCGTTCGGCAGCGACCAGGAGCTGGCCCTGGCCGCCCTCATCGAGGGCGACGCGACCCTGACCATGATCGAGCTTCTGAAGAAGGAGCAGCCGCACGCCGAGAAGATGCTGCTGACCGACCTGAGCAAGGCGAAGAACCTGCAAAACGCCTTCCTCTACGGGGCCGGGGCGAGGTTCGTGAGCGAGGTGAAGAGGCGCGGCGGCTGGAAGGCGGTCGATCAGCGCTACCGCTTCCGGCCGACCTCGACGGCGGCCGTCCTCCACCCCGGAGAGCGCATCACCGCGGTCAACCTCGGCCCGGGCAAGCGGCTGGGCGAGTTCGGGCTGGTCAAGCTGCTGCACGGCCACGAGACGACCCGGGCAAAATCCGTCAGTGCCGCCGCCGGCTGGCGGGGCGATCGGCTCAGCGAAGGGGAGAACGGCTCGGCGTGGGTCGTCGCCTTCGCCACGGAGGAGCAGGCCAGGCGGTTCTTCGACGCCCTGACCGAGCTACGCCGGCTGGAGTACCCGAAGCAGGCCCGCCTCGCCGGCCCGCCCGACGAGTGCGTGCTGCGCGGCGACGGCGGCCAGCGCGGCGTCTACCTGCGCGGCCCGCGCGTCTGGGAGGTGACGGCGAAGGACGAGAAGGGCTACCGCGAGTGGCTCGACCGGCTCGAGGGGCCGCCGCGGTTGGCCGTCTGGTCCGCCAAGGAGAAGAAGGCCCTGACGTTCGGCGAGTTCTTGGATCGCTTACAGGCCTTCGACCTGATCTGCGTCGGCGAGACGCACGACAGCGAGGACCACCACCGGGTCCAGCTGATGATCCTCAAGGGGCTGTTCGCGCGGGACGAGCGGCTCGGCGTGGGGATGGAGATGTTCCAGCGGCCGTTCCAGAGGGCCGTCGATCGGTACATCTCCGGCGCGACCGACGAGGCGACGTTCCTCGAGGACAGCGAGTACAGGAAGCGGTGGGGCTACGACTGGGGGCTGTACCGGCCGATCGTCGAGTTCTGCCGCCGCAACCGCGTCCCACTGGCGGCGCTGAACCTGCCCGACGAACTGCGCGGCCGGCTGTCGAAGGGCGGCTACGAGAAGCTGCCGGCGGAGGACAAGGGGGAGTTGGGCCAGATCGACTTCCAGGTCAAGGCGCACCGGTCGCACTGGTTCGACAGGCTCGGCGAGATGCACGGCCAGGGGGAGGTGAAGAAGGAGGACAAGGAGCGGACCTACCAGGTGATGACGGCGTGGGACGAGTACATGGCCGACAGCGCCGCGCGGTTCCAGCAAGGGCGCAAGCTGCGGCGGATGGTGGTGCTGGCCGGCAGCGGGCACGTCGAGCACGGCTTCGGCATCCCCGACCGGGCGGCGCGGCGGACCGGGGGGAAGGCGGCGACGGTGACGGTCCGCCATGGGGACCCCGGTAAGCCCCCGGCCGACCCGCCGGCGGACTTTGTCGTGTTCGTGCAGTGACGGGGGGGACGCTTTCGGCCGATCTGGCACGGAATGTCCGCCGCGCGACGTGGACGTTGTATAATGGAGAGCGATAATTCCCTGGGGCCAGCGGAGGGTTCCCGATGCGACGACTGTTCCTAGCCGGCCTGATCGTCGCGGCCGGATGCCAGGGGGTGGTCGGCCCGGCCCAACGGCGCTGCCTCCCTGGCGGCCCGATCGACGACCCGCGGCTGACGGCGGACGAGCAGAACGACCGGGTGCGCGAGCGGGTGGCCCTGCCGGAGGGGACCAACGCCTACGGCCCGCGGACGTTCGCCGAGAACCCCGCCCTGAAGGGGGCGCCCCAGGGCAGCAACTGAGCACAAAAACACCAGCGCGGTAGTGACCCAGAGGAACCTCCCCCGTCAACGGGAGGGAGCAGCCATGAAGAGGACGTTGTGTTGCGCGGCGGTGCTGCTGGCCGTAGCGGCCTGCCAGGTCAGCCCGGACGCCCGGCCGGCGGCGCCGCTGGCGCCGTTGCCGGAGAAGGTGCAGAAGATGCCCTACGGCCAGCTCCTGGAGCGGTCGCGGGCACTGGCGAAGGCCGCCAACGAGGCGTTCTACGTCGATAACTGGGAGAACCTGGAGGAGTCGGCCTCCGGCCTGGAGCAGGTGGCGCTGTACCTGGTGGCCGCCGACGACGTGCCGCGCAAGCACGCCGACACGATCAAGACGACCAGCGCCGACCTGGGCAAGGCGGCGAAGGAGCTGCGCACCGCGGCGGCGGCGAAGGACGTCAACAAGACGACCGAGGCAATGACCAAGGTGCAGCGCGTCGTTCGCGAGATGCGCCTGGGCGACGGGATGTGACCGGTGAGCCGCGCACGAAGTAAGCGGTCTTCGCCGGACCGCTTACTTCGCGCGGCTCGTTTGGAGGGGAGCGATGGGGCCGATCACGCCATTCTGGTTCAAGCAGCGGCAGTGCAAGGCGGAGCCGGCCGGCGAGAACACGCTCAAGGTGTCGGGGCCGAACCTCGGCGAGGCGTTCCTCCAAATCGCGAAGAACGGCGACGGCTGGAAGGCGGGGCTGCGGCTGACCGCCGACGGCCCCGACGTCGCCACGGCCGTGGCCGAGCGGCCCGGCGAGGGGGCGGCGTGGGCCGTCGCCTTCGAGCTGTACCGCGAGCACGTGATCGTGTAACGGCTATGAGCGGTGACCTGAGTACAGCCGTGGTTCGGGAGTGTTGGTTCGATTGCTTCCCCAACCCCGACGCCCGCCTGCTGCCCCCATTCTCGGACGTGCAGCGGCGCTACGCCGAGCCGCATCGGCACTATCACACGACGTCACACATCCGCGAGGTCGTGCTCGCCGTCTCCGGCGCGGTACGCCCGCACAACCCCTCGCCCGAGTTGATGCTGGCGGCCATCCTGCACGACGTCGTGTATGACCCCAGGGCCGCCGACAACGAGGAGCGCAGCGCCGAGTACGCCCGGGAATTGCTGGCCAGCCTCGAGGTGCCTCGTGGGCGTCGGGAGGAGGCGGCCCGCCTCATCCTGCTGACGAAGCGCCACGACCCGGCCGCCGGCGACGAGTCGGGAAGGGCCCTGATCGACGCGGACCTGGCGATCCTGGGTGCCGACCCGACGCGGTACGACGCCTACGCCGAGGCGATCCGCAAGGAGTACGCCTGGGTGCCGGAGGACCAGTACCGCCAAGGCCGACGGCGTGTCCTGGAGCGGTTCCTCGCTCGCCCCGACATCTACCGCACGTCCTGGATGAAACCCCGCGAGCCGCTCGCCCGGGCGAACCTGGCCCGCGAGATCGCGTCTTTGTCTTGACCGGGGCGGGGCGCCCCCTGTATCACCCGTGCCGGTTCTTCCGCGGGCACAGGCTGTAGTAACGGCGGGATCGGCGCGGGCCTTGCAGGGCGCGCCGTCAAGGGAAAACCGCCGATTTTGACCGAGGATTCCTTGCCACGCCTTTGCCAGTCGATATACTTCAGACACCCAACTCTTGCAGTGGGCAAGGGAGTCTGTTCCCTGGTAGCGTGCCGGGGGCACATCGCACACACTAGAGGGCCAGAGGTCATGCCGACCAGCGTAGGGGCGGAAGTCGATTTCATCGAGGAGCTTAGGCTGCGTCGCTGGGCGCGTGAGCACTACGTGCCGAATGACCGTCGTGAGAACAGCTGGCACCCGTTGGTACTCGACGAGATGCGCCGCAAGGACCTGGAACGCGAAGAGGCCCAGACCGTATTCACCTGCGCTTGATTTGACCTCGCGCGGGTCCATTCCACCCCCCGCCGACGAGCCTGTGCCGGGCCCGTCGGCGGGGGGTGGGTGTTTTTCCGGATCGGCGCTGGCGGTCGGCCTCGCGGGGGGTTAGACTCGGCCCATCCTCCGAACGTCCCGCCCGCCGTCCAACCCCCGCGAGCCTGTCATGTCCTCCGTCGCGCTTTCCCGTAGTCCGAGCTGGCGCTGGTGGGTCTGTGGCCTGTTGCTGATGGCCACCATGATCAACTACATGGACCGGCTGACGCTCAACCTGCTGGCCAAGTACATCCTCGAAGACCTCGGCCTGGACAAGGGCGACTACGCCACCATCGAGTCCGGCTTCGCCCTGGCGTTCGCCCTGGGGGCGGTCGTCTGCGGCTTCGCCGTGGACCGCTGGAACGTCTACTGGGTCTACCCGCTGGCGGTGCTGGCCTGGTCGGCCGCCGGCTTCCTCTCCGGCTTCGCCACCGGCTTCGCCATGCTCTTGACCTGCCGGGTGATGCTCGGCGTGGCCGAGGCGGCCAACTGGCCCTGCGCGCTGCGGACGACGCAGCGCATCCTGCCGCCGGGCGAGCGGTCGATGGGCAACAGCATCCTCCAGTCGGGCGCCGCCGTCGGCGCCATCCTGATCCCGCTGGTGATGTTCCTGCTGTTCGACGAGCGGAACATCCAGACCTGGCGGATGCCGTTCTTCGTCGTCGGCGCCGCCGGGTCGATGTGGGTCGTGTTCTGGTGGGCGACGCTGCGGCCGGCCGACCTCAGCTTGCAGCCCGACCCCGCGCCGCTGACGTCGGCGAGCGGCAAGCCGGTCGTGCGGGCGCTGCCCCCTGGGTTGGCGGTACGACGGTTCGTCGTTCTGGTCGTGCTGGTCGTCACGATCAACATGACCTGGCACTTCCTCCGGGCGTGGGGGCCGCTGTTCTTGCAGGAGAAGCACAACTTCAACTCCCGGCAGACGTTCCAGTTCTCGCTAGCCTACTACGTCTTCACCGACGCCGGCGCGCTGGCGGCGGGGTTCGCCACGCTGCGGCTGGCCCGCGGCGGCATGGCCGTCCATTCCAGCAGGACGTTGATCTTCCTCGCCTGTGCCGCGCTGACGACGCTGTGCATCCTGGTTCCGTACCTGCCGACCGGGGTGCTGCTGGTCGGCGCGCTGCTGGTGATCGGGTTCGGGGCGCTGGGGGTGTTCCCAAACTATTACTCGTTCAGCCAGGACCTGACGACCCGGCACCAGGGGAAGCTGACCGGCACGCTCGGCTGCTTCTGCTGGATCGCGATGGCGGTGTGGCAGAAGGGCATCGGCTGGCTGGTTCAGGAGACGGGCTCCTATACCGTGCCGTTCGTCATCTCCGGCCTGGCGCCGCTGCTGGGGCTCGTCGCGCTGGTGACGCTGTGGGGCCGGGTCGAGGAGCCGGTGGTCGCGCCGGAAATGATCGGGGCGGCGGCTTCGTCAGATGAGCGAATCACGACGCGCACCGAGTCGGTGACGCCGGCGGGGCACGTCAGCGAGAAGGTCATATGAGGTCCTGCCACATTTCCCGGAACGACCGCCGCGCCGGGGCTGGAAAGTCGCGTACCCCCGTCCACGCCGCGCCCGGCCCCGGCAGCCGCCTCACCCAGCCGCCCCGCGCCAAAGGCCACGTCGCCACCCGCGCCAGCTTCAGCATCAGCCGGTACATCCACGGCCGGCGAAGCACCGCGCACGACAGCCCGTAGGCCCACTTCTCCCAGCGGCTCTTGACGCCCTTCTCGTGGCGCTGAAGTTCCCGCAGGCCGATGAGCATGTGCGGGATGTTGATCTTCACCGGGCAGGCCGCCTGGCAGGCGCCGCACAGCGACGAAGCATGCGGCAGGTGCGGGTTGTCGGCGACGCTGTCGTACAGCGGCGTCAGGATGCTGCCGATCGGCCCCGAGTAGACGCCGCCGTAGGCGTGCCCGCCGATGCGGCGGTAGACCGGGCAGGCGTTCAAGCACGCCCCGCAGCGGATGCACTGCAAGCTCTCGCGGAACGGCGTCGCCAATACCCGTGAGCGGCCGTTGTCAAGCAACACAAGGTGGAACTCTTCCGGCCCGTCGCGCTCGCCCGCCCGGCGCGGCCCGGTGAGCAGCGTGGTGTAGACACTCAGCGTCTGCCCGGTGGCGCTCGCGCCAGCAGCTTCAAAAACACCGGCAGGTCGGCCAGGCGCGGGATGACCTTCTCGATGCCGACGACGGCGACGTGGACGCGCGGGCAGGCGGTCGTCAGCCGGCCGTTGCCCTCGTTGGTCACCAGCACCACCGTGCCCGTCTCGGCGACGGCGAAGTTCGCGCCGGTGACGCCCATGTCGGCGACGGCAAATTGCTCTCGCAAAAGTCGCCGACCGACCTTTGCCAGGACGCCGGCCTCGTCGGGCAGCTCCTCCCCGGTGTGCCGCGATAGCAGGCGGGCGATGCTCTCGCGGGTGTGGTGCACTGCCGGCGCGACCAGGTGCGACGGCCGCTCGCCGGCCAACTGGATGATGAACTCGCCGAAATCCGTCTCGACCACCCGGAGCCCCGCCGCCTCCAGCGCCGGGTTGAGGTGAATCTCCTCCGACGTCATCGACTTCGACTTGACGATGCGCTTGCTGTTCGTCTGCCTGGCGATCTCGACGACGATGTCCCGCGCGTCCTCCGCCGTCGCCGCCCAGTGGACCTGGCCGCCCAGCCGCAGCACGGACGCTTCGAGCTGTTCGAGGTAGCGGTCGAGGTGGGCCAGCGCGTGCTCCTTGACCCGCTTGGCGTGGTCTCGCAGGTCACTGGAGTCGGCCAGCGCCGCGTAGCCGCGGCGGTTGCCGGCCATGAGCGTGCTGGTCAGCCGGACCAGCGCCGCCTGCAACGGCGGGTCGGCCAGCGCCTTCGTCGAGGCGTTGAGGAAGTCGTGGTGCTCGTGCTTGGCGTGGTCGATCATGCTACGTCCCGCCCTCGGCTGGGGGTTGGGGGCTAGACTCGGCCATGGGTGCGTGGGGTAACCCGGCTTCGAGTTCCCGGCAGAGCTTGTCAAAAGACGGCGAGTTGTCGCGGCACTCCTGGAGGGCCATCCCGCGAACGAACACCTCTGCGTCGTCCGTTTTTCTGTACTTCCGCGCCTTGTTTTGGCTGCGGAGTTGGGCCTCCAACCACGCAGCCCCACTACGGTCCTCGAACTGGCCCCGCGCTGGCAGCGCGTCCGGCAGGCCATTTACCCCCGCCAGGGAAGACGCCTCAGCGACGATCCAGTTCTCCAGCATCCTTCTCGCCAGTACGCAAGACACCGATACTTCCGCAGGTAACGCTTTCCTGGCCACTCCGAGCAGGCGCGGGGCGAGCACCTTGGGACAGTCCTCTTCCGCGTCGAGCAGGATCAGGACCAGCGGTCGAGCCTGGGCATCCCTCTTCGCCTTCGATCGCACTTTCACCAACGCCCTGCTCACGGTGTGCGTCAGCACCACTCCACTCGGGTGAACCAGTTCGTCGCGGTGGCCGCGAAACGGCTCCACCACCTGAAGCCGCTCAGGCCGCCCGAGAAGCTCGTGCCAGACCCGATGCAGCAGCCGCTCGACGCAGCCCTGCTCGGTCTGGCCCTCCACGACGGGGACGATGTAAAGCGTCATCCCAGCGGCCCCGCTCCGTTGCCCTCCAGGTGCCGCTGCCGCTCTTGATCGTCAAGGTCCGGTTCCAGTTGGTTCTCACGCTCCAGTCCGCCCAGGGTGCTCAACTTTCGGGCGACGATCTCGACGCTCGCCTCATCGACCGGGCCGATCACCGTCCGGCCGTCGATCATCTGCACAACGCGGACGTTCTCGGGTTTGATCGTCGGGTTGTCGAGCAGGTCCGCGCTGTGGGTGGTGAGCAGGATCTGCGTCCGCAGGGTGGCCTCGTCCAGGGCATCTACCAGCGCTCGCGTCGCGGATGGGTGGAGCGAGGTTTCTGGTTCCTCGATGCCAACGATACTCGGGGAGCCGTGCGGCGGAACCATCTGAAATGCCGCTACTAGGGCGGCAAAGGCCCGCAAAGTACCGTCTGACATGCTCGCGGCAGGAAACTCCAGCGGCGGCGAGTTACCATCACGAGAGACGTGAAAGCGCAACGTTTCATAGCCGCCCGACCGAAGCACTCCGTGGAACCCGGTTGTCTTCGTGATCGCTAGGAGATAACGACCCACGCGCTCGACGGCCCACGCCTCGATTTCGCAGGTGGTTTCGATGACGCTGGCGAGGTTGCTGCCGTCACGCTTAAGGAACCTCCCGGGGGTCGGTTTTCGTGGCAACCGGATCGCCTCGGGATTGAAGTTGTAGGTGGTGATCGCTTCGAGGCATTCCAAGAACTCAGGGGCTGGTGTGTCGCCGTAGGTATCAAGAAATGGGCGTTCCTTCATCTTCCACACTCTTTTGAATGGCCCATCAGCAGTAGCACCGAAGGTCACATTCCCTGCTTGGTTCGTGAATCCAGTCCACCAGTGACCCTGCTCGATCCGCAACTCTTCAAGGCGGGGTTTGGCGGGCCGGGTCTTTAGCAGTTCGATGTCGAACCGATACCTCGCATGCCAAATAACCGCATCGCCACTGATCGGATACTCACACTCGATCGTAATGGAGACGACCCGGTCCTTCTGCGTTTGGCAGAGTATCCCTTCAACTCCGCCGTGCTCATCGACCGCTCCGTTCACACCGAATCGCATGACGTCCCTCAGAAACGCCAGCGCGTCGAGGAAGTTGCTCTTCCCCGAAGCGTTACGGCCCACGAGGATCGTCAGCGGCTCTAGCGTCACGTCGCAGAAGGCGATGCTCTTGTACCCGCGGATCTGCACCCGGCGCAGGAAGGGCGGCTTCGCCTGCGCGAGAGCATCGGTCACGACATCGTCGCTCGGCGCGGTGGACATTGGCTCGCTTCCTCCCCTCGGGCGCGGCGGTGGGGCCTCTTCACCATTCTGTGAGTTGGAAAAGAAAGCCCGCCCTTCTCACCCGCTGGGGGCATCATACCGCGCCCGCCGCCACAGCGGAACGAGCCGCGGCAGCTCGACGAATAGGTTCCCGGCCAGGATCAGCGTGCCGCCGAGCACCAGCCGCAGGCTCAGCTCGTCCGGCCCCCACGCCAGCGAGAACAGCGACGAGAAGATCGGCTCCAGCAGGTAGATCAGCGCCGCCCGCGTCACGGGGACGACCGGCTGGCAGCTGTTCATCCAGTGGAACGCCAGCACCGTCGGGAAGATGGTCTGGCAAAGAAAGTTCACCAGGATGTCCCGCCGCGACAGCATGCCATACACCCAGCCCCACCACGCCTCCAGGCCGGGGCCGCCCATCGCCAGCCCGGCGGCGCACGCCACGCCGAGGGCGCCGGTGGTGGCGAGGAAGCTGGCGCTGAGGTGGGCGGGGGCCATCGACTTCCCCAACCGGTCGAGCACGAGCATCTGCACCGCGAACAGCGCCGACGCGCCGACGGTCAGCCAGTCCCCGAAGCCCAGGTTCCAGCCCTCGACCAGCACGGCGCAGCCGGCCAGCGCGACCAGCAGCCCCAGGTGCGTCCACGGGGACACCCGCTCCCGCCACAGGAACAGGGCGATCAGTGGCGCCCAGGCGCTGCACAGGCTCGTGAAGAACCCCGACAGCGCCGGCGTGGTGTAGGCCAGGCCCCACGTCTGGAGCACGAAGCCGATGAAGAACACGGCGGCGAGGGCGGCCCCGCCGAGGTGCTCCTTCCGGGTCGGGGCGAGGACCAGCCACGGCTGCCACAGGCCGAGTAGCACCGCCCCCAACGTCATGCGCAGGCCAATCAGCGTGACGGCCGAGAGCAGCTTGTCCGCGTCTTCCCCGGCCTCCTGCCAGCTGTGCGTCCAGGTGAACGACACGCCC
Source organism: Gemmataceae bacterium (assembly GCA_046350195.1). Classification (GTDB taxonomy): domain Bacteria; phylum Planctomycetota; class Planctomycetia; order Gemmatales; family Gemmataceae; genus CALDUY01. Next base: position 104,161 of record JAXMAW010000015.1, on the reverse strand, counting down.
CAAAGCGCGGTCACCACCACCAGCATGAATGAGGCCCGCCGCGCGGTCATGTCTTCTCCAGCACCTCGGCCAGGTGCAGCGCCCGCACCCCGCTGCCGCGCCGCCGCAGGCAGCCGGCGATGTTCATCAGGCAGCCGGCGTCGGTGGCGACCACGGCGTCCACGCCGGCCTTCTCGACGAGGGCGCACTTGTCGGCCACCATCGCCCCGGAGATGCCGCCGTAGCGCACCGAGAACGACCCGCCGAAGCCGCAGCACTCGTCGAACCGCTCCAGCGGCACCAGCGTCAGCTCGCGCACCTTACTCAACAGACGCTCCGGCTCGGTCAGCAGGTTCAGGCCGCGCAAGTGACAGGCCATGTGGTAGGTGACGCGGGCCGGGTAGCGGGCGCCGACGTCGTCGGTCTTCAGCACGTTGACGAGGAAGTCGGACAGCTCGCGCGTCTTGCCCGCCAACTCGACGGCGCGCCCGTGCCAGGCGGGGTCGTCGTGGAACAGTTCCGGGAATTCGAGCTTGACCATCGCGGCGCAGGAGCCGGACGGTGTAACGACCGTCTCGGACCGGGAAAAGGCCTCGATCGTGTGCTTGGCCAGCAGCCGGGCCTCGTCGTGGTAGCCGGAGTTGAAGTGCGGCTGGCCGCAGCAGGTCTGCGCGGCGGGGAAATCGACCTCGACGCCGAGCCGCCGCAGAAGCAGCACCGTGGCGACGCCGACCCGCGGGAAAACGGCATCGCCCAGGCAGGTGACCATTAGAGAGACGCGCGGGGACGGCATGGGGTTGGTGTAAGGCCGGCCGCGCGGTGCGTCAAGGAACGGTGGCCACGCCTCGAGCCGCCGCTTTCGCCAGGCGGCGAGCAGGTCAGGGCGGCAACCCGAGCCTGCCCCGCAGTTCCGTTCTCACTCGCTGAGCATGACGGAGGGCCGCTCGCATCTGCCGCGTCGTGGCCCGTTGGCCCGGGTAGCGGTACTCGACCGCGTAGCGGCTGAGAGTGACCAGGCCCCGCCGGAGCGACGCCAGCGTGGCATCCTGGGGCAGCAGAAGGAGGAGAAGTTCATCGAGGCTATGCGTTTTCGGAACGGCGGAGCCGGACTCTTGCAGAAGCGCCTTGAGGTACTTCTCCGCCGCCTGCTGGCAATGGAAGCAGGCGAGGTCGCGGAGGGGCGGGCTCCGAGCGGCCAGCTCGCGCGCCCCTTCGTGATCTTCCTCGGCTTACCGCACCCACTGAGCGGTCTGGCGCTTCACAGACGACCTTCCCTCTCTCGATCACCTCGCGCAGGAACCAGTCCCCTTCCTTCAAGCCGCGTTCGACCTGCTGAGGTGTCCGGACGATCAGATCCAGAGAGAACGGCCAATCGAGCGCCAGACAGATCCGTACGGACTGGGTAACCACGTTGGAGGCCGGCATGACGACCAGCAGATCGACGTCGCTCTCGGCGTGCGGCACGCCGTAGGCATAGGAGCCGAAGAGGATGATCTTGCGCGGCCTGAAGCGTTCGGCGATGCGACGAGCGAAGCGGCGAATCGCCGCCAACGGGACGTTGGGCGCGGGATAGCGATACGGCTGAACGTACGGAGCAGGGATGGTTTGTCTGGTACCCATACCGCAATTGTACCCGAGGCTGCCCAGGTCTTCGCTAACAGTAGGATTTCACGGAGCTGACTTCCGTCGGCACTGCCGCACCCAGCCCAAAGCCGTGGCGGTAAGCCTGGTGGTTTCCGGGCAGCTTATCGAGGTGAGCCTTGATCAAGAGCCGGAGCGATGCCAGCGTCTTGCTGCTCGTGCTCCAACCGCTACCGCACGGCAGTTGATGCACACCATCATGGCAGCTTCTGCTAATTCTTCAAGCATCCTTCCGCTCGTCGCGCTTTCATCTTTTTCACCCTGCAATGTATCGCATCTTATTATGTGACAAGATCTTAACTACGATTCATCTGTCTGTCGGACACGCGGCACCAGACTTGCTAATGTGCGATTGCTCTCCAGCATCCTCAGAGTGGCCATCAAGTGTGATGGGCGCCGTGGCACGGCACGCCCTCGACGGATGCGTTTTGTCCCCGGAGCGTCCTAGTGATCCAGGCAAGACGCCCGACCGTCGTGGTTGTTGGCACCGGCATGGCCGGTGCTCGCGTGGTCGAGGAGGTCCTCGCACGCACGCCAGACCGTTTTCACATCCGCATGTTCGGCGACGAGCCGCACGGCACCTACAACCGCATCCTGCTCTCGCACGTCCTCGGCGGGTTCGCCGACCCCAAACAGCTCTGGCTCAACCCGCTCGAGTGGTACGAGCAGCGCCGCGTCCACCTGCACGCCGGCGTCCGCGTCGAGCAGATCGATCGGAAGCAGCGGCTGGTGCGCGGCGGCGGCGGCAAGGTCGTCGAGCCTTACGACCACCTGGTCCTGGCCACCGGCTCGCGTCCGTTCGTGCCGCCGATTGACGGCGCCCGGCTGCCGGGCGTGTTCGTCTTCCGCACGCTGGAGGACTGCTCCGCCATCGGCGCCCACGCCCGCGACTGCGACCGCGCCGTGGTGCTCGGCGGCGGCCTACTCGGCCTGGAGGCGGCCCGGGGCCTGCTCAGCCACGGCGTCGAGGTGGTCGTGCTCGAGGCCGCCCCGCACCTGATGCCGCAGCAGCTCGACCCGCTCGGCGCCGCCCTGCTCAAGCGCAAGATGGAGGACATGGGCGTCGAGGTGCGGACCGGCGCCGCCGTCACCGCCCTGGAGGGCAACGGAAGGGTGTCCGCCGTCCGCTTCGCCGACGGCGGCGTGCTCGAGACCGACCTGGTCGTCATCAGCTGCGGCATCCGGCCGAACGTCGCCGAGGCGAAGGAGGCCGGCCTGCTGGTCGAGCGTGGCGTCGTGGTGGACGACCAGCTACGAACCCTCGACCCGAACATCTTCGCCGTCGGCGAGTGCGCCCAGCACAAGGGCGTCTGCCACGGCCTCGTCGAGCCGCTCTACGACCAGGCGAAGGTGCTGGCCGACGTGCTGTGCGGCACGAACCAGAAGGCGGCCTACAAGGGCTCGAAGCCGGCGACGACGCTGAAGGTGATGGGCGTTGACGTCGTGTCGATGGGCGACGTGCAGGGCGGCCCCGACGCCGAGGTGGTCAGCCGGCTCGACTCCGAGGCCGGCGTGTACCGGAAGCTCGTGGTGAGGGAGGGCAAGCTGACCGGCGCCATCCTCGTCGGCGTCGGCGACGACGGCGGGGCGCTGACGCGGCTGTTCAAGTCGGGCGACGTGCTGCCCGGCTCGGCGCTGGACCTGCTCAGCAACGGCTCCCGCGACGCCTTGCTCAGCCAGGGCGGTGACCTGCTGTCGCTGCCCGACACGACGCAGATCTGCAACTGCAACTGCGTCAACAAGGGCGCCCTCATGGCCGCCATCTCCTCCGGCTGCTCTTCCGTGGCGGCGCTGGGGCAGAAGACCAAGGCCGGCACCGGCTGCGGGACGTGCCAGCCGCTGTTGACCCAATTGCTCCAGGCGACCGGCAAGATCAAGAGCGAGCCGAACAAGCTGGAGATCATGAAGCAGGAGAAGGACGGCCTGGACGCGCTGGACGACCTCCTGCACCTGGCCAAGGACAACAACTGGCAGGAGATGTCCGAGGACGACAAGCAGCGGGCGAAGTGGTATGGCCTGTTCTTCCGCAAGCAGACGCCGGGCCACTTCATGCTCCGCCTCCGCATGAACGCCGGCCGCTGCACCGCGCGGCAGTTCCGCGTCCTGGCCGACCTGTCCGACGAGTTCGGCAAGGGGTTCGTGGACCTGACGACCCGGCAGCAGGTGCAGCTGCGCTGGTTCACCCTGTCCGACGTGCCGGAGATCTGGCGGCGGCTCGACGAGGTCGGCCTGCACAGCAAGCAGACCGGGCTGGACAACGTCCGCGGCATCTGCGGCTGCCCGATGGCCGGGCTGTCGCCGCACGAGTTGGTGGACGCCACGGCGGTCATCGACGAGTTCAACGCGATGCTGGTCGGCAACCGCGAGGTGACCAACTTGCCGCGCAAGTTCAACGTCACCATCACCGGTTGCCTGGAGAACTGCTGCCACGTCGAGACGCAGGACGTCGGCCTGGTGCCGGCCTACCGCGAGCTGGACGGCCGGCAGGTCAACGGCTTCAACGTGCTCGTCGGCGGCAAGCAGGGCTCCGGCGGCTACAAGCCGGCCCAGCCGCTCGACGTGTTCGTCGCGCCCAGGGACGCCGCCCGGCTGTGCAAGGAGGTCGTGCTGATCTTCCGCGACCACGGCAACCGCGGCCAGAGGACGCGCGCCCGACTGGCGTTCCTGATCGAGGAGCGCGGCCTGGCCTGGCTGCGGGCGGAGCTGTCCCGCCGCCTCGGCTTCGCGCTCCTGAAGGCCGGCACCGACATGCGGAAGACGCACCACACCGACCACCTCGGCATCCACCCGCAGCGGGCCCACGCCGGCCACCCGGCGCTGTTCTCCGCCGGCCTGCTGGTGCCCGTCGGCCGGATGACGACTGCGCAGATGCGCAACGTCGCCGACCTGGCGGAGCGCTACGGCACGGGCGAGGTCCGGCTGACGGTGCAGCAGAACGTGGTCATCCCGAACATCCCCGAGTCTCGCGTCGGCGCCTTCACCGACGAGCCGGCCCTGGAGGATTTACCCTACGACCCGTCGCCGGTCATGCGCGGGCTGGTCAGCTGCACCGGCAACGACTACTGCCACCTGGCCCTGATCGAGACGAAGGGCTGGGCGCTGAGCGTCGCCCGCGAGCTGGAGGAGCGGACGCGCGGCCACAAGGTCGCGCCTCTGACCATCCACTGGTCGGGCTGCTCGGCGGGCTGCGGCCTGCACCAGGTCTCGACGATCGGTTTGCAGGCGTGCCGGACCCGGATCAACGGCAGCGTGGTGGACGCCGCCCACGTGACGGTGAAGGGTCAGACCGGCCCGCACGCCCACGTGTCGCAGGACCTGATGTACGACGTGCCGTGCGAGCAGCTCGCCGACGCGCTGCTACCCCTGGTCAAGCACCTGCCGCGGAAGTGAGAACGAGGGAGTCATCGGGCATGTCACGCGGGCGCGCGCTTCCGGTTCGGGGCGAGACGATTTGCCCCTACTGCGGCGTCGGTTGCCGGCTCGACTTCGACGGCGAGGTCGGCCCGCACGCCGCGGCGCTGAAGGTTCGCGGCGTCACCGACGCCCCGGCCAACCTCGGCCGGCTGTGTGCGAAGGGCGCGCTGCTTGGCGACACCATCGCCACGCCCGACCGGCTGACGCACCCCATGCTGCGGGCGTCGCGCCACGAGCCGTTCCGCCCGGTGACGTGGGAGGCGGCCATCAATCGGGTCGCCTCCCGCTTCCGGGAGATCATCGCCCGCCACGGCCCCGACAGCGTGGCGTTCTACGGCTCCGGCCAGCTCGACACGGAGTCGGCCTACCTCGCCTGCAAGCTGTTCAAGGGTCACCTCCACACGAACAATACCGATTCCAATAGTCGTCTTTGCATGGCCAGCGCGGTCGCCGGCTACCGCACCAGCCTGGGCAGCGACGGCCCGCCAGGCTGCTACGAGGACATCGATTTCGCCGACGTCGTGTTCCTCGTCGGCAGCAACATGGCCGAGGCCCACCCGGTCATCTTCGACCGGCTCAGGGCGGCCAAGGCGGCCCGGCCGTCGATGACGATCATCGTCGCCGACCCGCGCCAGACGGCGACGGCGAAGGCGGCCGACATCCACCTGCCGGTGCGGCCCGGCGGCGACATCGCCATGCTGAACGCGCTGGCGAAGCTGCTCATCAACTTCGGCGCGACCGACGACGGCTTTTTGCACAACCACGTCAACGGGCTGGCGGAGCTGAAGGAGTACCTCAAGGACCAGCGGCTGCACGACCTCTGCCAGGCCGCGGGGCTGGACCAGCTCCAGGTCGAGAAGGTCGCCCGCATCATCGGCTGGGCGCAAACCGTCCTCAGCTTCTACTGCATGGGGATGAACCAGAGCACGGTCGGGACGTGGAAGAACAACTGCCTCATCAACCTCCACCTGCTGACCGGCCAGATCGGCAAGCCGGGCGCCGGGCCGTTCTCGCTGACCGGCCAGCCCAACGCGATGGGCGGCCGCGAGGCGGGGCTGCTGGCGCACCAGCTGCCCGGCTACCGCGTCGTGGACGACGCCGACCACCGCGCCGAGATCGAGCACGCCTGGAACCAGCCGGCCGGCAGCATTCAGCCGCGGATGGGCCTGACGGCCGTCGAGATGTTCCGCGCCATGGAGAAGGGCGGGCTGAAGGCGATCTGGATCGCGGCGACCAACCCGATGGTCAGCCTGCCCGACCTGCACCAGGTGCGGCGCGGGCTGTCCATGGCGGAGCTGGTCGTCGTCTCCGACGCCTACCACCCGACGGAGACGACGCTGGCGGCCGACGTGATCCTGCCGGCGGCGCAGTGGGGCGAGAAGGAGTGGACGAGCACGTCGAGCGAGCGGCTGGTCAGCCACAGCCCGAAGCTGTTCGACCCACCCGGCAACGCCCTGCCCGACTGGCAGATCCTGGCCCGCGTCGCCCGCGCGCTCGGCTTCAAGGGCTTCGACTATTGCGACGCCTCGGAGGTTTGGGACGAGTTCCGGGCGCTGACGACGGGCCGGCCGTGCGACATGACCGGCATCACGGCCAAGCGGCTGCGGGCCGAGCGGCACCTGTACTGGCCCTGCCCCGACGAGGAGCACCGCGGCTCGCCGCGGCGCTACCTCGACCAGGTGTTCCCGACGCCGGACGGCCGGGCCAGGCTGTTCGCCCGGCCGCACCAGCTGCCGCGCGAGCTGACCGACCACGAGTTCCCGTTCATCCTGACGACGGGGCGCCTGTACGCCCACTGGCACACGCTGACGCGGACGGCGAAGTGCGAGAAGCTCAACCGCCGCGAGCCGGGCGTCTACGTCGAGATCCACCCCGACGACGCCGCCCGGCTGCACTTCGCCGACGGCGAGCTGATCCAGGTGTCGAGCCGGCGCGGCACGATCCGGGTGCCGGTGCGGCTGTCGGAGCAGGTCGCGCCGGGGCAGGTGTTCCTGCCGTTCCACTGGGGCGACCTGTTCGGCGAAGGCAACGCGGTCAACTACCTGACGATCAGCGCGACCGACACCGTCTCGAAGCAGCCGGAGCTGAAGTTCTGTGCCGTGGCCCTGGAGAAGGTGCCTTGTGAGAGGGGTCAGGGGGTCGGGGTCAGGGGTCAGTTGCCCCTGGCCGAGGCCGCCCTGGCGACGCTTCACGCATTGCCGACCTCCTGACCCCTGACCCCTGACCCCTGAGGAAAGATGAACCTGCGCGAGTTTCGCAAAGCCGGGCACTTCCCGTCGCTGTTGTGCGCCTTCCTCTACTTCGACATCAGCTTCATGATCTGGGTGCTGGTGGGCGCGCTGGCCAACCCGGTGATGGCGGCCTTGATCCCGCAGCGGGAGGGCGAGTCGGCGGCCGACTACGTCCAGCGCGTCGCCTCGGACAAGTACCTGATGGTCGCCCTGCCGATCCTCGGCGGCGCCGCCTTGCGTCTGGTCCTCGGCGTGATGACCGACCGCTGGGGGGCGAAGAAGACCGGCCTGATCGGCATGGCCCTGACGGCGGTGCCGCTGCTCCTGGGCTGGCTGTGGGTGTCGAGCTACGGACAGATGCTGCTCGTCGGCACCCTGCTTGGCGTCGCCGGGGCCAGCTTCGCCGCGGCGCTGCCGCTGGCCAGCCGCTGGTACCCGCCGCAGTACCAGGGCCTCGCGATGGGCATCGCCGGCGCAGGCAACAGCGGCACCGCCCTGGCAACGATGTTCGCGCCGATGATCGCCGCCACGACGGGCGACTGGCAGTTCGTCTTCGCCCTGGCGCTGCTCCCCCTGGCGGTGACGTTCCTGGCCTTCCTGTTCTGGGCCAAGGACAGTCCCAACCAGCCCCCCGCGAAGCCGCTGGCGTCTTACGTGACGATCTTCCGCCACGCCGACACGTGGTGGTTCTGCCTGCTCTACTCGGTGACGTTCGGCGGCTTCGTCGGCCTGGCGAGCTTCCTCAACGGCTTCTTCAAGGACCAGTACTTCCCGACCGACCCCGGCGCGACGGCGCGCATCGGCCTGTTCACGACGCTCTGCGTCCTGTCGGGGTCGTTCCTGCGGCCGGTCGGCGGCTACCTCGCCGATCGCTTCGGCGGCATCCGCATGCTGCTGGTGCTCTACTCCGGCCTGGCGCTGACGATGCTCGGCATGGCGACGTTGCCGTCGGTCGGCGTGGCGCTGCCGTTGCTGTTCGTCGGCATGGGTTGTCTGGGCATGGGCAACGGCTCGGTGTTCCAGCTGGTGCCGCAGCGCTTCCAGAAGGAGATCGGCGTCATCACCGGCGTCGTGGGGGCGGCGGGCGGCCTGGGCGGGTTTTTCCTGCCGACCCTGCTGGGCCAAGTCAAGGGTTGGACGGGCAGCTTCGGCCTCGGCTTCGCGCTGTTCGCGCTGACCGGCCTCGGCTGCGTCGTCATCCTGGTAGCGCTGCGGGTGCGCTGGGAATCGACGTTCCTGTCGGCGCTCAATGAGCCGCGCGCGACCGAGCCTGCCCCGGTCGAGCCGATGGTGGCGCCGGCGACGAACTGATAACGGCCCGCCAGGCGGTTTGGCGGGCTCCTCCGTCCGTTCGCGGCATGCCGGCCTATAATCGCCCGCATCCCGCCTCGGAGGTGTCCCGCCATGCGCCCCGCACTGGTTCTCCTGTTTCCGCTGCTCCTGGTGGGGGACGTCCCGCCGCCGGTCTCCACACCGAAGAGTCTCCGCGTCGCGGCGGTGCAGATGCGCTCGCGGCGCGACCTCGCCGCCAACGTGAAGCACACCGCCGACTGGCTGAAGAAGTGCGCCGACGGCGGGGTGGACGTCGCCGTCTTCCCCGAGTGCTCCGTGAGTGGCTACTTCAACGACTACACGCCGAAGCTTTCCGCGAAGGAGTTGGCCGACGCCGAGGCGAGCCTCGCCAGCGCGTGCAAGGAACACCGCATCTGGGCCGTCGTCGGCCTGCCGGTGCGAGAGAACGGCAAGCTGTTCAACTCCGCCGTCGTGATCGACGACGCGGGAAAGGTCCGTGAGCGATACCACAAGGTGCAACTGGCCGAGCCCTGGCCCGACCCCGGCGACCACCTCTCGGTCTTCCGCGTCAAGGGCGTGCCGTGCTCGATCATCATCTGCCACGACGAGCGCTACCCCGAGCTGGTGCGCCTGCCGGTCCTCGCCGGGGCGCGCGTCGTCTTCTACCTGTCGCACGAGTCGCCGATCACGCAGGAGCACAAGCTCGGCCCCTACCGCGCCCAGATCCAGGCGCGGGCCGTCGAGAACGGCGTCTTCATCGTCCACGCCAACGCCCCGGCCAACGCCGACGCCACCGGCTCGCACGGCCAGAGCCGGCTCATCGACCCCGACGGCACCCTGATCCGGGAAGCGTCGATGTTCCAGGAAGAGGTGCTGGCCGCGACGCTCGACCTGAAACAGGCCACCGCCGGCAACGCGCAGCGCAGCCTGACCCGCGGCCCGCTCGGCCCCTGGTGGCGCGAGGGCCTCAAACACGTCCGCCAGATCGATTGAACCCCGACGGAGCCCCCAGATGACCCGCCTGACCATCTCCCTTCTGGTCGCCGTCCCGCTGCTGGCTCATGCCGACGAGGCCGCCGTCAAGGCCGCGCTGGCGAAGCCGATCATCGGCCAGCGGCAGTCGCTGACGGAGCTACAAGACTACCTCGAACCTCGCCTGCCTAAGCTGCCCGTCGCCGAGGACGCCGAGGCCTGGAATAAGCTCGCCGCGAAGCTGCGCCGGGACGTCCTCGACCGGGCCGTGCTGCGTGGCGAGGCGAAGGCGTGGCAGAAGGCGAAGCTCGGCGTCGAGTACCTGGAGACGATCGACGGTGGCGAGAAGTACAAGATCCGCAAACTCCGCTACGAGGCGGTGCCGGGGCTGTGGGTGCCGGCGCTGCTCTACGTCCCCGACGCGAGGCCGGCCAAGACGCCGGTCATGCTCGCGGTCAACGGCCACGACGCCAAGGGCAAGGCGGCGCCGTACAAGCAGGTCCGTTGCATCAACCTGGCGAAGCGCGGCATGATCGTGCTGAACGTCGAGTGGTTCGGCATGGGGCAGCTGCGCGACCCGGGCTACCGCCACGGCTGCATGAACCAGCTCGACCTGTGCGGCACCAGCGGGCTGGCCCCGTTCTACCTGGCGATGACGCGCGGCCTGGACGTGCTCCTGGCCCAGCCCAACGCCGACCCGGCCCGGGTCGCCGTCAGCGGCCTGTCCGGCGGCGGCTGGCAGACGATCGTCGTCAGCGCCCTGGACGAGCGCGTCACGCTAGCCAACCCCGTCGCCGGCTACTCCGGCTTCAAGATCCGCCTGCGCGACCACTTCAAGGACCTCGGCGACTCCGAGCAGACGCCGGTCGATCTCGCCACGGTGGCGGACTACACCCACCTGACGGCGCTGCGCGCCCCGAGGCCGACGCTGCTGACGTACAACTCGAAGGACGAGTGCTGCTTCGAGGCCGGCTACGCCCTGCCGCCGCTGCTGGCCGCCGCCCGGCCGGCGTTCAAACTGTTCGGCAAGGACAACGCCCTGCGCTCGCACATCAACCACGACCCCGGCACGCACAACTACCTGAAGGAGAACCGCGAGGCGCTCTACCGCATGGTCGGCGACTTTTTCTACCCAGGCGACAAGTCATTTGACCCAAAAGAGATCCCTTGTGACAAGGAAGTGAAACCCTCCGAGGCGCTCGCCGTCGAGTTGCCGAAGGGCAACGCCTCGCTCAACAGCCTGGCGCGCGGCCTGGCGAAGTCGCTGCCGCGCGGCAAACCGACGAGGGAGAAACTCCGGGAAGTGGTGAAGGCCAGCGACTTCACGACCGACGCCAGGGAGGTGGGCCGCGCGGAGTCAAACGGTACAACCGCCGTCCTGTGGCGGCTGTACCTGAGCAAGACCTGGAGCGTGCCGGTCGTCGAGCTGTCGCGCGGCAACCCGACGAAGACGGCGATCGTGCTTCATGACTCAGGCCGCGCAGCCGACACCGCGAACGCGGAGCGGCTGCTGAAGGGCGGCCACCGCGTCCTGGCCGTGGACGTGTTCTACTTCGGCGAGGCCAAGCTGTTCGCCAAGGACTGGCTGTTCGCGCTGCTCGTCTCCGCGCTGGGCGACCGCCCGCTGGGGCTGCAGGCGAGTCAACTCGCCGCCGTCGCCCGGTGGTCGGAAGCACGGCACGGCCAGGCGCCGACCGTGTCGGCCGACGGGCCGCGGACGTCGCTGATCGCGCTGGTCGCCGCCGCGCTGGAGGAGAAGGCGATTGCCGGCCTGGAGCTGCGCGGCTGCCGGGCAAGCCTGAAAGAGATCATCGAGGAGAACCGCACGGTCGATCAGCTTCCGGAGGCGTTCTGCTTCGGCCTGCTGGAGGCGTGCGACGTCGCGCAGCTCCGGGGGCTGATCGCACCGCGCCGGGTCATCAACCGATAGCGCAAGCGAGAGGCGAGCGGGGGACTCACGTCCCCCGTTCGCCGTAACGAATTGCCCTGCTCAGGGCAAATCCGACTCGCCCATCAGCCAGCGGTCGCACTCGCGGGCCGCGCCGCGGCCCTCGTTGATCGCCCACACCACCAGGCTCTGACCGCGCCGCATGTCGCCGGCGGCGAACACGCCCTCGGCGCTCGTCTGGTACTTGCCGTAGTCGGCCCTCGCGTTCGTCCGGGCGTCCTTCTCCACGCCGAGTTGGTCGAGCAGCCGGTTCTCCGGCCCGCTGAAGCCCAGCGCCATCAGAACCAACTGCGCCGGGAACACCTTGTCCGTCCCCGGCACCGGCCGCGGCAGCGCCCGTCCGTTGTCCTTGACCCACTCGACGCGGACGGTGTGCAGCTCCTTCATCCGGCCCTCGGCGTCGCCGACGAACTTCGTTGTCTGGATGGCGTACTGCCGTGGGTCGGCGCCGAACAGCGCCTCGGCCTCCTCCTGGCCGTAGTCGAGCTTGTACACCTTCGGCCACTGTGGCCAGGGGTTGTCCGGCGCCCGGGCGAGGGGGGGCATCGGCACGATCTCCAGCTGCAAGACGCTCTTGCAGCCGTGCCGCAGCGCCGTGCCGACGCAGTCGGTTCCGGTGTCGCCGCCGCCGATGACGACCACGTCCTTACCCTTGGCCGAGAGGTAATGGCCGTCTTTCAACCCGCTGTCCAGCAGGCTCTTGGTGTTGGCGTGCAAGAACTCCATGGCGAAGTGAATCCCCGCGAGTTGCCGGCCCTCGGTCTTGGCGAAGAAGTCGTTCGGCTTGGTCGCCCCGCCGCAGAGCACCACGGCGTCAAACTCGGATTGCAGATTGCAGATTGCAGATTGCAGAATGGAAGAAGAGTTGGGCTGTCTTTCAATCTGAAATCTGCAATCTGCAATCTGCAATATTCGGACGTCCTTGCCGACCTCGCAGCCGGTCACAAACGCCACGCCCTCGGCCTTCATCAGATCGACGCGGCGCTGGACGAGGCGCTTGTCGAGCTTCATGTTCGGGATGCCGTACATCAACAGCCCGCCGACGCGGTCGGCCCGCTCGTACACCGTCACCCAGTGCCCGGCGCGGTTGAGCTGCGCCGCGCAGGCCAGGCCGGCCGGCCCGGAGCCGACGACGGCCACCTTCTTGCCCGTCCGAACCGGCGGCGGCTCGGGGACGATCCAGCCCTCCTCGAAGGCGCGATCGACGATGGCGCACTCGATCGTCTTGATCGTCACCGGCGGCTCGTTCAGCCCCAGCACGCACGAGCCCTCGCACGGCGCCGGACAAACCCGACCCGTGAACTCCGGGAAGTTGTTGGTCTTCGCCAGCCGCTCGTGGGCCTCCTTCCACAGCCCGCGGTAGACCAGGTCGTTCCACTCGGGGATGAGGTTGTTGACCGGGCAGCCCGAGGCCATGCTCTCGATCACCGCCCCGGTGTGACAGAACGGCACGCCGCAGTCCATGCAGCGGGCGCCCTGCGTCTTCAGCAGCGCCTCGTCGGCGTGGCCGTGGAACTCGTCCCAGTCGGCGACGCGCCGGGCGGGCGCCCGCACCAGCGGCAGCTCGCGCGCGTACTCCAGGAACCCTGTCGGCTTGCCCATCGTCGTGCCCTCGCTCTGTGATTCGTCAACGTCCCCAGCCGTGGCGTTGGCGCAGCCAGTCGACCTGCGCCGTGTGGTGCCGGCCGTGCCAGGCGTAGGAGCCCAGCGCGACGGCCAGGGGGACCGTCCCGTTCGTCTCGGGGTGGAAGTAGCTCCGGGCGAACTGCCCGTCCGTCATCGACCGCAGCAGCCGCCCCCAGGCCGCGTGCAGGGCGTCCAGCAAGGCGAGGGGGACGGCGATGTCTCCCCGGCGCTCGTCGTCCAGCGCGACCCAGCGGCCCTCGTCGTAGGGCTTGATCGCCGGGGTGTCCTCGGTCAGCGCCAGCTTGAACCGGACGTAGGCGTTGACGTGGCTGTCCGCCAGGTGGTGGACGATCTGCCGCACCGTCCAGTTCTTGTACCGGGTGTCGAGTTGCCCGTCGGTCAGGCCGGTGACCGCGGCGCGCAGCGCCGCCGGCGCGGCTTCGACCTCGGCGATCCACCGCCCGCGCACCGCCGGCGTCGGCTGCTCGCCAGGGTTGTGCGGGCCGGCGGGGTATTGCGGAGGCTCCATCGTGACACCCATCTCCCAACCGGAACCACAGAGAAACGGAGACACAGAGAAGAGCAGCGGAGCGGGTAAGAAGAGATTGGAGAGGTCGTTTCTTGCTTTCCTCTCTTATTGCCTTCTCTGTGCCCCGTGTCCCTGTGGTTCAACCTCTTTCACTCACTTGCCGCCGACGCGGGCCAAGTCGTGGGCATTTTGCTCAAAGGCTGCCATGACCGCTTCGTCCGCGGACAGCCCCTGAGCCTTGAAGCGCCTTTGCGTCTCGATCACCCGCCGGTAGTCGTTGGGGTAGACCTTCACGAACTTGCCGACGTACTGGCCCCACTGGTCCAGGATGCGGGTCGGCCGCGGGCTGCCGGTGTACTCCGCGAACTTGCGGAGCAGGACCTTCACCTCGGCGACCTCCTCCTCGTCCTCCAGCCGACACAGCTGCACCATCTCCTGGTTGCAGTTGCGCGGGAAGTCGCCGGTCTCGTCCAGTACGTAGGCCACGCCGCCCGACATGCCCGCGGCGAAGTTCTTGCCGGTCGGCCCCAGCACGATCACCTTGCCACCGGTCATGTACTCGCAGCCGTGGTCGCCGACCGACAGCACGACCGCGTTCACGCCCGAGTTGCGGACGCAGAACCGCTCGCCGGCCAGGCCGCGGATGTACGCCTCGCCCGACGTCGCCCCGTAAAACGCCACGTTGCCGATGATGACGTTCTGCCCCGCGGTGAAGGTCGCCTCCGGCGGCGGGTAGACGATGACCTTGCCGCCGGACAGCCCCTTGCCGACGTAATCGTTGGCGTCGCCCTCCAGCGTCAGCGTCACGCCCGGCGGCGGGAACGCCCCGAAGCTCTGGCCGGCCGATCCCTTGAAGTGCAGCTTGATCGTGTCCTCCGGCAACCCCTTCGCCCCGTGCCGGCGGGTGATCTCGCTGCCGAGTATCGTGCCGACCACGCGGTTGACGTTGCGGATCGGCAGCGTCCCCGACACCGGCGTGCCCTTCTCGATCGCGTCCTGGCACAGCGGGAGCAGCACCCGGCGGTCGAGCGACTCGTCCAGGCCGTGGTCCTGCCCCTGCGAGCAGTACCGGCCGACCTCGGGGCCGACCTTCGGCTGGTGGAAGATCGGCGAGAAGTCCAGCCCCTTGGCCTTGTAGTGATCGACCGCCTTGGCCGTCTCCAGCCGCTCGCTGTGGCCGACCATCTCGGCCAGGGTGCGGTAGCCGAGCCTCGCCATCAGCTCGCGCACCTCCTCGGCGATGAACCGCATGAAGTTGACGACGTGCTCCGGCTCGCCCAGGAACTTCTTGCGCAGCTTCGGGTCCTGCGTCGCCACGCCGACCGGGCAGGTGTTCAGGTGGCAGACCCGCATCATGATGCAGCCCATCGCCACCAGCGGCGCCGTGGCGAAGCCGAACTCTTCCGCCCCGAGCAAGGCGCCGATGACGACGTCGCGGCCGGTCTTCAGCTGCCCGTCCACCTCGACGACGATCCGGCTGCGCAGGTCGTTCAAGAGCAGTGTTTGCTGCGTCTCGGCCAGGCCCAACTCCCAGGGCGCGCCGGCGTGCTTGATGCTGGTCAACGGCGACGCGCCGGTGCCGCCGTCGTGGCCGGAGATCAGCACGACGTCGGCGTGCGCCTTCGACACGCCGGCGGCGATGGTGCCGACGCCGACCTCGGCCACCAGCTTCACGCTGATCCGCGCCTTGTCGTTGGCGTTCTTCAGGTCGTGAATCAGCTGAGCGAGATCTTCAATGGAGTAGATGTCGTGGTGCGGCGGCGGCGAGATGAGGCCGACGCCCGGCGTCGAGTACCGCACCTTGGCGATCCACGGGTAGACCTTGTGGCCGGGCAGCTGGCCGCCCTCGCCGGGCTTGGCGCCCTGGGCCATCTTGATCTGCAACTCCCGCGCGTTGACGAGGTACTCGCTGGTCACGCCGAACCGGCCCGACGCCACCTGCTTGATGGCGCTGTTCTTCGAGTCGCCCTTGTCGTTGGTCCAGCGGTAGCGCTCGGGGTCCTCCCCGCCCTCGCCGGTGTTGCTCTTGCCGCCGATGCGGTTCATGGCGATGGCCAGCGTCTCGTGCGCCTCCTGGCTGATCGAGCCGTAGCTCATCGCGCCGGACTTGAACCGCCTCATCAGCGACTCGACCGACTCGACTTCTTCGATCGGCACCGCCGGGCGGTCGAACTTGAACTCGAACAGCCCGCGCAGCGTGCACAGCCGCTTCGACTGGTCGTCGATCAGCCTCGAGTAGTCCTTGAACGCCTTGTAGTTGTCGTTGCGGACGGCGTTCTGCAGCTTGTGGATCGACTCCGGCGTGAACAGGTGCGCCTCGCCCTCGCGCCGCCACTGGTAGGCGCCGCCGGCGTCGAGGGTGTGGCCGTTGAGCGGCCGCCCCGGGAACGCCCGCCGGTGCCGCGCCTCCACCTCGCGGGCGATCGCGTCCAGCCCGATGCCGGAGATGCGCGACGGCGTCCAGGTGAAGTACCTGTCCACCAGCGCCTTGTTCAGCCCGACCGCCTCGAAGATCTGGGCGCCGCAGTAGCTCTGCGCCGTCGAGATGCCCATCTTGGACATCACCTTCAAGACGCCCTTGTCGATCGCCTTGATGTAGTTCTTAACCGCCTTGGCGTGGGTCATCCCGTGGTTGAGCACCCGCTGGCGGATCATGTCGTCGAGCGTCTCGAACGCCAGGTACGGGTTGATGGCCCCGGCGCCGTAGCCGATCAACAGCGCGAAGTGGTGCACCTCGCGCGGCTCGCCGCTCTCGACCACCAGGCCGCACTTCGTCCGAAGCCCCTCGCGGATCAGGTGGTGGTGCACCCCGGCCACGGCCAGCAGCGCCGGGATCGGCGCCCGGTCCTTGTCCACGCCGCGGTCGGAGAGGATGACGAAGTTGTTGCCGTCGGCGACCGCCTCGGCCGCCTTGCGGCACAACACGTCCATCGCCCGCTCCAGCCCGGCCGAGCCGCCGGCGACGGGGTAGAGCATCTCCAGCGTCACCGACTTGTAGCCGTGCCAGTCGCTGCCGTCGAGCCGGCGCAGCTTGTCCAGGTCGTCGTTCTTGAGGATCGGCGAGCCGGTCTTCAACTGCCTCGCGGAGAGCGGCGTCGGGTCGAGGAGGTTGAACTCCGCCCCGATCGTCGTCTCCATCGACATGATGATCTCCTCGCGGATGCAGTCCACGGGAGGGTTCGTCACCTGGGCGAACAGCTGCTTGAAGTAGTTGTAGAGCAACTGCGGCCGGTCCGAGAGCACCGCCAGGGCCGCGTCGTTGCCCATCGAGCCGACCGCCTCGTTGCCGGTGTCGGCCATCGGCGGCAGCAGGATCTTGAGGTCTTCCGACGTGTAGCCGAACGCCTGCTGGCGCAAGAGCACCGTCTCGTGGTCCGGCTCGTGGACGACCGGCCCCGGCGGCAGGTCGTCCAGCGACACCATGTTGTCACTGACCCACTGAGCGTACGGCTGCTCCGAGGCGATCTGGTGCTTGACCTCGTCGTCGGCGACGACGCGGCCCTGCTCCAGGTCGATGAGGAACATCCGGCCCGGCTGCAGGCGGCCCTTCAGCAGCACGTTCTCCGGCGCGACGTCGAGCACGCCGACCTCGCTGCCCATGATGACGCGGTCGTCCTTGGTCACGTAGTAGCGCGACGGCCGCAGCCCGTTGCGGTCGAGCACGGCGCCCAGCCGGATGCCGTCGGTGAAGGCGATCGATGCCGGGCCGTCCCACGGCTCCATGACGCAGGCGTGGTACTCGTAGAACGCCCGCTTGACCGGGTCCATGGTCGCGTCGCCGCTCCACGGCTCGGGGATCATCATCATGACCGCGTGCGGCAGCGACCGGCCGCCGAGGACCAGCAGTTCCAGCGCGTTGTCGAACATCGCCGAGTCGCTTCCGGACTCGTCGATGACGGGGAAAATCTTCTTAACGTCGTCGCCGAACAGGTCGGACTGGAGCAGGCTCTCGCGCGCCTTCATCCAGTTGACGTTGCCGCGCAGCGTGTTGATCTCGCCGTTGTGGCAGATGTACCGGTAGGGGTGCGCCCGCGGCCACGTCGGGAACGTGTTGGTGCTGAAGCGCGAGTGGACCAGCGCCAGCGCCGTCTCGACGGCCGGGTCTTGCAGGTCGGGGAAGTAGGGCATGACCTGCGTCGAGTTGAGCATGCCCTTGTAAATGAGCGTCTTGTACGACAGGCTCGGGACGTAGAACATCCCCCCCTGCTTCATCCCCGAGTCGCGCACGGCCTTCTCGACCAGCTTGCGGATGACGAACAGCTTGCGCTCGAACGCCAGCTCGTCGTCGCCGAAGCCGCGCAGCGCCTCGTCGTGCCGGCCGATGAAGAGTTGCTTCATCACCGGCTCGCCGCGCTGGGCCGTCGGGCCGATCATCGAGTTGTCGGTCGGCACGTCGCGCCAGCCGAGGACGGCCTGGCCCTCCTCCCGGACGATGCGCTCGAACGTCGCCATGCACTGGCGCTGCTCGGCGGGGTCGGTCGGCAGGAAGGCGAAGCCGACGCCGTAGTCGCCGAGCCTGGGCAGGTGGATGCCGAGGCGGTCGGCCTCTTTTCGGAGGAACTTGTCCGGCGTCTGAATCAGAATGCCGGCCCCGTCGCCGGTGTTCTTCTCGCAGCCGCAGGCGCCGCGGTGCTCCATGTTGACGAGGATCTGGATGGCGTCCTGGAGGACCTGGTGCGACTTGCGGCCCTTCAGATCGACGACGGCGCCGACGCCGCAGGCGTCGTGCTCGTGGCGGGGGTCGTACAGCCCTTGCCGGGGAGGTAGCTCGGAAGCGTTCATGGCACGGTCCTTTTCCTTCTCGGCCGCCGGGTGGCGTGTCCGTTGCCGTTGGCCTCGGGAGAGGGTCGCGCGGCGTCGTTGCCCCGCAGCAGGTCGATGAAGTCCTGGACGACGCAGCCGGGCGGGTGTCGCTTGCGGTGGATGATGCCCAGCGGCCGGATCATCCGGCTGCCTTCGAGCCGGACGACGCGCAAGAGGCCGGCGTCGGCCTCCCGGCGGACGACCGGCTCGGGCAACAGCGACAGCCCGGCCTTCTGCTCGATCCACCTCTTGACGTGCTCGACCGAATCGACCTCGACCTCGACCTCGACGTTGACGCCGTGCTCGCGGAAGAAGCGGTCGATCTCGCGGCGGACCGTCAGCCGGTGCTCGAAGGCGACGAACCGCTCGCCGTCGAGCCGCCCGACCGGGACGCTGGCGAGGTGGGCCAGCGGGTGGCGCGGCGAGCAGACGACGACCATCTCCTCGTCGCGCCAGGGCAGGGTGGTGAGGTCTTTCGCGGGCCTCGGGAAGGACACCAAACCGAACTCGGCGGTTCCCTCGCGGACGCGCTCGTAGACGTGCTCGGGGTGGATGTACTCCATGTGGACGCGGGCGTGCGGGTGCCTCGCCTCGAACCGGGCGATGTCGTCGTTGATGCCGCCCAGCCCCACCGAGAAGATCGCCACGACGTGGATGGTCATCCCCAACTGGGGCGGCGCGTGCAACAGCGACGCCTCCAGCTCCAGGTACTGCTCGAGGATGCGCTTGCACCCCTCGTAGTAGGCCTGGCCCAACGGCGTCAGCTGCAACGGCCGGCGCGACCGGTCGATCAGCTGGCCGCGCAGCCGGCGCTCCAGCTCGTGGACGATGCGGCTGACCGCCGGCTGCGAACGGTCGTTCGCGGCGGCAGCCTTGGAGAAGCTGCGCAGGCTGGCCAGGTCGCAGAACACCTTGATCGCTTCCAGTTGCATGAGGGTGATCCTACTATTACGTCGTCGAATAGCAATAGGAATCACCATGAGAAAAAGTGATACATGCCCTGCGGTGAGAATCTGTGGGGTGGGAGTGGAGGGGTCCGCCGGGCTACCGCGGGGCAAGGATGACGCCTCTCCAGGAGGCCGGGACGACGACCCACGCGGCCTGGCAGGCCGATTCCAACCGCTGGAGGAGGTCGATGTTTGGCGGGAGGGGCGCCGCCCTTTCCGCGGGGTCCGCGGCATCGCGGCCGGGGGCTACTACTTCGCGTCCGACTTCGTCGCTTCCAGCTCCTTGCGCCACTTCGCGGCCTCGCCATTCTTGCCCGTGGCGTCGTACAGCCGCACCAGCCGGCCGACCGCCTCGCTGAGGCGGCCCCTGGCTTGGGGCGGGATCTTCGCCTCGGCCTTCTTCAGACCCTCGTAGCCTTGCAGCAGCAAGGGCTCGGCGTCGGCGTACTTCCGCTGGCCCAGTAGCGACTCGCCCAGCATCGACCGCGTGTTGAACGTCGTCCAGGAGGCGGGTTCGGCCTTCTCACGCGCGGCCAGGGACTCGCGCAGGAGCTGCTCCGCCTCGGCGGGTTGGCCGGCCTTTAGCAGCTCGGAAGCGATGGAGGCCTGAAGGGCTCCGAACTGGGCCGGGGTGGCGGCCAGCCTCTTCTTCTGGGCTGCGAGGAACTGGTGCAGCAGCGGCAAGGCCTTTTCCGGCTTCTTCGCCTCCAGGCAGGCCAACCCCAGGTTGGCCGTATACGCCACGACCTCGAGATTGTCCTCCGCGGCCTGTGCCCTCTTCCGGGTCAACCACTCCTCGTAGAGCGGGACGGCCCGGTCCGGCTTGCCGGTGTTCCGGTACAACCAGGCGAGGTTGGCGAGGCTGGTCAGGATCTCGGGGTGGGCTTCGGGGAGGACTTGCCTGTTCTTGGCCAGGGCCTGTTCGACCAGGGGCAGGGCCTTCTCCTTCTCGCCCGACGCGGCGTACGCCACGGCGAGGGTGTTCATGCTTTTCAGCGTGTCCAGGTGGTCCGGCCCAAGCACCTTGGTCCGGGAGGCCAGCGCCTGCCGCAGCAGTGGGAGGGCCCTTTCCACCTTGCCCGCGTCAAGGTAGGCAGCGCCCAGCTCCTTGAGGCTGGTGAGCGTCTCAGGGTTGTTCTCCCCGAGCTTGCGCCGCCGCATCTCCAGTGACCGCTCGTACAACGGCAACGCTTCGGAGAACCGGCGGGCGGCATTGTGCACCCTGGCCAGGGTGTGCAGGCAGGTGAGCGTCTGAGGGTGGTCCTCCCCCAACGTCCGCGTGGACCGGCTCAGCGCCTCCTTCACCAGCGGCAGGGCTTTGTCCAGCTTGCCGGCGGCGCAGTAGGCAACGCCGAGGCTGGTCATCATTTCCAGGGTCTGCGGGTCGTCTTCGCCCAGCTTCTTCTTGCTTCTGGCCACCACCTCCTCCAGTATCGCGATGGCCCTACCCTGATCGCCGACGTGGCCGTACAGCGTGCCCAGGCCGGCCATGTACACGAGGAGGTCGGGCTGGTCTTCCGTCAGCTGGAGTTTGGCGGCGGCCACCACCCTGATCTTCAGCGCCAGGGCGTCCTTTAACTTCCCGGCGACGCAGTACGCCACGGACAGGCTGTTCATCGATTCCAGCGTCTTGGGGTCGTCCTCGCCCAGCGCCTCGCGCCGCAACGCGCAGGCCCGCTCCAGGTGCCGGATCGCCTCGGCGTGCCTGCCCAGGTTCCGCCAGGTCACGCCGATCTCGTGCCGGGCCAGCGCCTCCGCCCTCGGCCTGCCCTTGAACACCTTCCCCAGGGCCGGCTCCGCCTTCGCCAGGGCCTCGGCCATCGTCACGTTGACCCCGACGCCGTCCTGCACCCCCTCCGGCCGGGTCGCGGCCAGCACGTGGTTGGCCAGGAATTCCGCGAACGCCCTCGTGTCCGCCTCGGCCTCCTGGGCCTTGTGCTTCTCCTCGCCCTCCGCTCGGGCCGCCGCCACCGCCTTCCCTTCCTGCTCCCGCGCCTGCACCTCGGCGGCGACGGCACGGCGGTAGGCCAGGTAGACCCCACACGCCCCGACATACGTCAGAAGCAGAATGCCACCCGCCACCGCCAGCCCCGCCCGGTTCCGCCGGACGAACTTGCCCAGCCGGTAGCCCGCGGACGGCGGGCACGCCTCGACCGGCTCGTCCGCCAGGTGCCGCTCGACGTCCCGCGCCAGGCCGTTGGCGGTCTCGTAGCGTCTCGTGCGGTCCTTCTCCAGGCACCGCATCACGATCCAGTCCAGGTCCCCGCGCACCTCCTTCGCCAGGCGGGCCGGGTCGGTTCGCCGCTGCGCCGCCACGCTCGCCAGCATCTCCTTCGACTCCGTCAGGCGGGTACTCGGCTTCGGCGGCTCGACCTCGCGGATGATCCGCAGCATCTCGCCGTACGCCGCGCTCCTCAGCCGCTTGCGGTCCAGGGGCGTCGTCCCCGTCAGCAGCTGGTACAGGAGCACCCCCAGCGAGTAGACGTCGGCGCGCGTATCGACCCCCAGCGGGCTCATCTCCGCCTGCTCCGGGGACATGTACTCCAGGGTGCCGACGACGGCGCCGAACTCGGTCATCATCGTCTCGTCGGTCAACTTCTGGTGCAGCGCCTTCGCCACGCCGAAGTCGATGACCTTCGCCATCGGCTTGCCGTCCTGCATGCACACCAGGACGTTGCCCGGCTTGATGTCGCGGTGGAGGACTCCCTTTTGGTGGGCGTGCTGGATCGCCTGGCAGACCGGCACGAACAGCGCAAGCCGCTCGCGGATGGGCAGGTTCAGCTCGTCGCAGTACTTGGTGATCGGCACGCCGTGGACCAGTTCCATCACGAAGTACGGCCGGCCCAGCTCAGTCTTGCCGGCGTCGAACACCTTGGCGATGTGAGTGTGGGCCATCAGGGCCAGCGCCTGCCGCTCCGCCTCGAACCGGCGCAGCACCTGGGCGGAGTCCATGCCCGGCTTGATCAGCTTCAGCGCCACCCGGCGCTTGACCGGCTCGTGCTGCTCGGCGACCCAGACGGCCCCCATGCCGCCTTCGCCCAACTTTTGCAACAGCTTGTACGGCCCGACCTGCAACCCGACGTTGTCTCTGGGCTCAGGGTCGACCGTCGGCCCCAGGTCGGCGGCCGGCCGCGCCAGGAAGTCGCCGGCCCCCGCCAGGGCGGCCAGCAAGCCCTCGACCTCGACGCGCAGCCCCGCGTCGCCGCCGCACGCCCGCTCCAGAAACGCCGCCCGCTCCGCCGCGGCCTCGATGGCCAGCGCCTGGCCGAAGATGGATTTCGCCGCGCTCATGCTGTGGTCCCCTTGCCCGCCCTTCCATGCGCCGTCGGGGCGCGGCGACTGCCAACTATTCCGCCGAATTTTTGGCCCCACCCAGGAACCGCGCCAGCCAGGCGCGGGCGTAGGCCCAATCCCGGTAGGCGGTCCGCTCGGAAACCCCCAACACCTCGGCCGCCTCCGCCAGTGGCAGCCCCGCGAAGAAGTGCAGCTTCACCACGGCGGCGGCCTGCGGGTCAACCTTGTCGAACGCCTCCAGCGCCTCATCGACTTGCAGGACCTCGTCGCCGGGAGGCTCGATCTGGTGGTGGGCCTCGTCCAGTTCCACACGGTCACGGCCGCCCCCGTGCCGGAGGCGCTTCTTGCGGCTGGCGTTCTCAACGAGGATGCGGCGCATCGCCTGGGCGGCCGCGGCGAAGAAGTGGCCGCGGCTCTCGAACTGCTGATCGCCGACGAGCCGCAGGTAGGCTTCGTGAACCAGCGCCGTCGCCTGCAGCGTCTGGCCCGGGGCTTCCGCGGCGAGGTTGCGGTCCGCCAGCGGGCGCAGCTCGTCGTAGAGCAGCGGTAGAAGCTGCTCGGCGGCGCGGGCTTCCCCGCCCGCGAGGCCCGCCAGGAGACGACTAATTTCTTGCATCTCCTTGCCCCATAAGCCCAAAGTGTGACCCGCGACGACGACCGCTGAGTATACCAGGCCCGCCCCGCCTCCGCCCGGGATTGTCCCGGGCCCGTTTTTCGCCAATCGCGTGTTATAATCCTCGTGCGTGACCCGATCCTCACGACGGAGACGGTGCCCGGAATGGCCTTCGACCCCACCTCCGCCCCCCGGCCCGGCCCGCGCGACTCGCGCGGGTCCGACCGCAAGCCCGTGCGCATGGGCAAGTTCGAGGTGGTCAAGCACGTCGCCACCGGCGGCATGGGTGCGGTCTACAAGGCGCGCGACACCGAGGCCGACCGCGACGTCGCCCTGAAGGTGTTGCCCAGGGAGCTGGCCGAGAAGCCGGCCATGGTCGAGCGGTTCCGCCGCGAGGCCCGCAGCGCCGCCAAGCTCCGCCACGAGAACATCGTCACCCTGTACGAGGCCGGCGAGTACCAAGGCACGTTCTACCTCGTCATGGAGTTCGTCGAGGGGGTCGATCTCTACCTCCAGGTGCAGCGGCACGGCCCGCTGGCCGGCGAGGAAGCTCGCCTGGTCGTCCTGCAAGGGGCCAGGGGACTTCGGCACGCCCACGAGATGGGCATCGTCCACCGCGACATCAAGCCGTCCAACTTCCTGCTCCGCTGGGACGCCGGCCGGCCGGTCGTCAAGCTCCTCGACTTCGGCCTGGCCCGCGAGGTGGACGACGACCAGTGCCGGGTCACCAAGGCCGGCACTACCGTCGGCACCATCGACTACATGCCGCCGGAGCAGGCCCGCGACTCCGGGACGGCCGACATCCGCAGCGACCTGTACTCCCTGGGCGCGACCTGGTTCTACCTGCTCACCGGCCAGCCGCTGTTCCCCCGCGGCGGGGTGGGGGAGCGACTCTTGAAGCTGATGCAGGAGGAGCCGCCGGACCTGCGCGACCTCAACCCGGCGGTCAGTGACGAGACCTGGGACGTGGTCCGCCGGCTGCTCGCCAAGGACCCCGCCCGGCGCTACCAGGACCCCGGGGAGCTGATCGAGGCCCTCCACACCCTGGAGGGCCACACCGACGCCGACCCGACCCGGCCGCGCGCGAAGCCGAAGCGCCGGCGCGGCCCGTCCAGCCTCGCCGAGGCGCCGGCCGGCCCGGATCGGCAGAGGGTTTGGTACGCCCTGGCCGGCGCGGCGGCGTTGCTGTTGCTCGGCGTCGTCGCCGTGGCGATGAGCATGCCGAGGCGGCCCCCACCCATTGACCCAGAGGAGCCGTCCCCGCCGCTAGCCGCGATTCAGCCCCTGCCAGGAGACCTTCCCGCCCTCCAGCCGCTGAACAACAACGGCTTGCTATCGTGGCCGCCGCGGGCGCCGGAGAAGCCGACGGGGTTGCGGCGTCTGCCCGGGGGCGGCCCCGTCGATACGAAGTCGCTCCGCGAGGAGGTCGAACGGCCGTGGGCCGCGCCGGGCGCGGCGGCGGACCCGCTGACGGTGCGGGTGGCCCGGGCGGGCGCCCGCTCGCCGGTTGCCTTCCGCTCGCTCGCCGAGGCGTGCCGGGCCGGCACCGCCGACCAACCGCTCGTCGTCGAGGTCCACGACAACGGCCCGCTGTTCGAGCCGGCGGTCGAGGCGATCCAGAGGCGCGACCTGACCATCAAGGCCGGGCCGGGCTACCGCCCGCTGATCGTCTGGGACCTGCGCGCGACCCGGAAATCGGGCGGGCCACACACCTTCCTCGCGGTGCGCGGCGGGAAGCTTTCCCTGGAAGGCGTCGAGCTGGCCCTGCGCTGGCCGGAAGGGCTCCCCGGCGCCAGCACGGTGCTCGACGTCGAGGGTGGCGAGCTGTCCGTCCGCGACTGCACCCTGTCCGTCGGGGGCAAGCCGGCCGACGGCGTGACGCTGGCCCGGTTCGCCGCCGGCCGCGAAGGGGCGCGCTGCCGCTTCACCCGCTGCCACGCCCGCGGCGCCGACGTCACCGCGCTGGCCCTGGACGGGCCGGCCGAGGCGTTGCTCGACGGTTGCCTCGTCGTCGGCGGGCGCCGGCCGCTGCTGCGGGTGCGCGGCGGCGAGAAGGCGGCAAATCTCCGCGTCGTCCGCTCGACCCTGGTCGGCGGCCCGTCGCTGGTGGAGTTGACGCCGGCCGCCGCCCCGTTCTCATTCCAGGGCTGGGACAGCCTTCTCAGCGGCCACGGCGCCCTGTTCGACGCCGGCGGGCCGATGACCCGCGATGTCCGGTGGCGCGCGGCCAACTGCCTCTACGCCGGGTGGAAGCACCCGGTCGTCAGCGACGTCGGCGACTTCGCCGTCGCCGACCCGTGGCCGGAGCAGGCCTACCTCAAGCCGGGGACGCTGCCGGCGGCGACGTACCAGCCGTCGGGCTCGGTCCTGTACGCCGCGAGCGTGGCCCCCAACGAGCCGCTAGGCTGCGACCTCGCCGCGCTGCCGGCCAGCAGGGACACCTGGGTGTCCCTGGCCTTCGAGCCGGCGCTGGTGGTCCCGGAGCTGCCGTCGGACGACTCCGCCCCGATGATCCCGGCCGACGAGGAGACGCTCTACGCCGGCCAGGAGATCGACGCGACCACGACCGACCTCGGCGCGGCGCTGGCCAAGGTGCGGCGGTTCGCCCCGCGCGTCGTGCTGCACCTGAAGGGCTCCGGCGAGGCGGTCACGTCGCCGATCCGGCTGAAGGGGGTGAGCCTGACCCTGCACTTCGAGGAGCCGCCCGACAAGGACACGCCGCCGTTGGCGCTGACGCTCGGCCGGGCCTCTTCCCCGGTCCCGCTGATCGACCTGGACGGCGGCAGCCTCGACGTGATCGGCGGCGTGCTGCGCGTGCCGGACCTGCCGACGCAGAAGGCGTCGCACGTCGTCCGCGTCTGCGGCGGCGACGTGCAGCTTCCAGACGCGGGTCGAGGGCAAGCTGGTGCCGGAGAACTGCATCGCGGCGGTATCGGTGGCCACAGCTCGGGCAGGCCGGCCACCGACGAGGGCGGTCTCTGGCGGCCAACGTTGTGATCCTGCTCGGGCGAGGCGGGCGTGGTGCTGGACGGGGTCGGCTGCAGGGCGGCCCTGCGCTTGTCGCCTGGTGGTGGCCGGCGGCGAGGGATTGCGGCTGTTGCGGGCCAGGCGTGCCGCGGCCGGACCAGCCTGGGGGCAGCAGCCACGACCAACGTGACCTTCGCCTGCCAGCGGGCCGTCGTCCCTCGGCGACGCGCCGGCGGCGGTGCCGGCCGAGCCGGGCGTGGTGCTGGCCCGGGACTACGCCCTACCTGAACCCGTTCCCCGGCCGGCCGAGCAGGGCGGGACTGCTCACCTGGGACGGCATGCCGCCCTGCCGCGCGCGGCCTGTTCGACCTGGCGGCGAGGGGCGAGGGGTTCGACACCCGGCTGCACTTCGCGGCCGCGCCCTTCCGGCGCTGGGGCATCAGCGACGATCGAGAGGTCTACTCCCTGGAAACACCTGTGGGGCGACCGGGGCGGCTCGGAACGCGCGCCGCGGCCCTGTCTGGTGTACGGCTTCAGCCCCGGCCGCTGGGCGTTGGAGCGGCTGGCGGCTGGCCGGGGAACGGCCTGGAGCGCCTGGGGAATCGTCGCCCGCAAATCGGCGCCCCGGTGAGGGCCGGGTGGGGCAGGCCGGGAGGCCTGCCCCTTCCAGCGGCCGGCCCGAGTCCTACCTTACAAGGAGAACGGCAGGCCGGGAGGCCTGCCCCACATGGAGCGGGCAGGCATGCCGGCTCGCACTCTGGGCGATCACCCCAGCGGCCTGGCCCTGGCCCAGGCGGCCCCGACCGACAGCGGCCGGCACCCGAGGTCGTCGCCGTGTCCGCCGCCCCGAGCAGCGAGCCCGGGGCATCTGGGTCACCCGCGCGTCGCCGACGTCGAAGGAGGTCCTCGCCGACCCCGCCGTCGAGGCGGTGATCGTCGCCGGCTCGACAGCGGTGCGCGAGCAACGGCCGCGCGCGGCGGGCGTTGCAGTCGGAACGCGACGTGCTGTGCGTCCACCCCGCCGACCCCAAGCCGGACCTGGCCTACGAGGCGGCCATGATCCAGGCGGACGTCAAGCGGCGGCTCGTACCGATCCTGCCGGAGCCGCTGCACCCGGCGTTCGCCCGGCTGGCCGAGTTCCTCGACCTCGAAGGGAAATCACCCGTCGAGCGCGTTCCGCCTGGCGCTCGCGCGCCATGAGCCCGGCGAGGCGCCGATGCCGTGGGGCGTGCTGCGGCGGCTGGGCGGCGAGGTGGCCGAGGTGTCGGCGTTCGCCGCCGCCGAGGCGTGGGAGGAGGGCAGCCGGCACTGCTGGCGGGTCGGTTCGAGCGGGGCGGCCTGTTCCAGGCGACGCTGCTGCCGGGCCGGCCGTCGTCGCTTTGGCCTCGGCGGTGACGGGCGACCGCGGCGAGGCGGTGTTGACCTTCCCGCTGGGCTTCGCCGGCCCGGCGGATTCCTGGACGTCGGCGGCGCCCGGGAGGCGTGGCCAAGCTGGGATCCGTGGCCGGCGGTGGTGACGGCGTTCGAGGAGGGGGCGTTGTCGTGGCGGGGACGGTGCGGGCGCTGGAGTGGCCGGCGCGCCGCCGCCCGGACATCGAAGCGCCGCGCTGAGCGATGGAGTACCAGGAGGCGAGCAGGAGGTCGGCTTCAAGGGCGCGATGGCGATGACCGGCTGCGCGGCTGTTGTGGGGCGTGCTGGTGCTGCTGATCGCGTCGGTATAGGTGCCGTGGGCCGGCTGGCTGATCCTGCCGCTGCTCGTCGTGTTCGTGGCGATGCAGATGCTGCGGCACGCCATCCCCAGAGGCGGACGCGACCGTAGCGACGGAGGGGCCGCCGGAGCTGTCCAGGTGGTCCGGTCGGCGGAGATCATCCCAGGCGACCCCAGACCTGGTGCGTCCGCATCGGCTACCCGGCCGTTGTCCGCTTCGGCACGCGATAGACAGCGGCCACGATCTCGGGAACCGCGACACTGGCATGTCGCGGTTCCCCGAGTTGCTGGGACCAGCCAGGGTAATGTTCCGACCCCAATCGGGGAGGGCGCCCGTTACACAGGCCCGACCGTCAGGGAGGGCGGTCCGTCACCCGGGGCGAAGCGGCGCCCTCCCTCACGGTCGGGCCTGCGACCGGATCATCCGCCACGCTGGCCCCAGTAACCGCAGGCGATCTTCACCTCTGCTAGGCCAACTACTCGTCCTCGTCGGCCGCCAGCTTGGCGTTCTTGACGATCTGCTGCTGCACGTTACTCGGCACCTGGTCGTAGTGGCTGAACTCCATCGAGTACGACCCCGTCCCCTGCGTGATGCTGTCCAACGCCGCCTTGTACCGCGTCATCTCCGACAAGGGCGCGATGCCGATGATCACCGTCAGGTCGCCCGGCAGGCTGTCCTGGTTCTCGATCCGCGCCCGCTTCGTGTTCAGGTCGCCCAGGATCGACCCGGTGAACTTCGACGGCACCGTCACCTCGATGTGCACAATCGGCTCCAGCAGCACCGGCCGGGCCGCCAGGAACGACGCCTTGAAGGCGTTCCGCGCCGCCGTCTTGAACGCCGCTTCCGAGCTGTCCACGTCGTGGTACTTGCCGAAGAACACCTCGACGCAGACGTCCTGGAGGCGGTAGCCCGCCAGCGCCCCGCGCTCCAGCAGCTCCTTGCAGCCCTTCTCGACCGCCGGGATGAACTGGTTGGGGATCGTGCCGCCGACGATCGTGTCCACGAAGCCGAAGTTGTGCTCGGCGTCGTAGCGGCAGTAGTCCTCGCGCAGCTTCTCGAACCGCGACTTGTTGGCGAACTCGGCCAGGAACTGCTCCTTCGACTTGATCTCCCGCGGCAGCGGGTAGACGCGCATGTGCACCTCGCCGAACTGGCCGCGGCCGCCGGTCTGCTTCTTGTGGCGGTAGGTGCCCTCGGCGTGGGTCAGGATCGTCTCGCGGTAGGGCACCTTCGGCTCGTGGGTGACCACCTCCAGGTGGAACCGCCGCCTCAGCCGCTCCTGCATCACGTCCAGGTGCAGCTGGCTCATGCCGGTGATGACCAGCTCGTGCGTCTGCGGGTCGCGGTTGACCTTGAACGTCGGGTCCTCGTTGGCGATCTTCGCCAGGCTGCCGGAGATCTTCTGCTCGTCGCCCCGCGCCTTCGGCTGCACCGCCAGGCCGAACAGCGGCGTCGGGAAGGTCGGCGCCTGCATGTGCATCGGGTGGGCCGTCGTGCCGACGGTGTCGCCGATGTGCAGGTCCTCCAGCTTCGAGACGGCGACGATGTCGCCGGCGACGGCGTCGGTCAGCGCGGCCGACTTGTTGCCCTGCATCGTCATCAGCCCGCCGGGCCGGGCGCCGCGCTCGGTGCGGGCGGTGATCAGCTGCTGGTCGGCCTTGATCGTGCCGGAGTACAGCCGTAAAAAGCTCAGGTTGCCGACGAACTTGTCGGAGACGTTCTTGAACACCTGGGCGACGACCTCGCCGGCCGGGTCGGGCTTGATCGGCACCTCCTCGCCGCCCTTCTTCGCCGCCTTCCGCTGCGCGCCCTGCACCGGGCTGAGGGCGTAGGCCGCCAGCGCGTCGAGCAGCTCGGGCACGCCGAAGTTCTTCTTCGCCGACGTGCAGAAGACCGGGATGACCGTCCCGGCCGCCAGTGCCTTGGGCAGGGTCGCCACCAGCTCGTCGAGGGAGACGTCGCCCTCGCCGAGGTACTTCTCCATCAGCGCCTCGTCGGCCTCGATGACGGCGTCGAGCAGCTGGGAGCGGGCGGCGGCGAGGTCCACGGGGCAACCCGCCGCGGAGTCCGGCGGCTGGAGCACGCTGACGACACCGGTGCAGCCGGGGCCGGGGTTGACCGGGGCGTTGAACAGCACACAGCCCTTGCCGAACGTGTCGCGGACGGCCTGGTAGACGTCGAGGAACTTGACGTTCTCGGCGTCGATCTTGTTGATGACCAGCCAGCGCGAAAGGCCGCGCTTGCCCGCCTCGTGGAACATCCGGCGGGTGTTCACCTCGACGCCGTTGACGGCGGAGACGACGACGGCGACGGTCTCGACGGCGGTCAGCGCCCCCAGGGCGTTGCCGACGAAGTCGGGGGCGCCGGGGGCGTCGAGCAGGTTGACGTGCTTGCCCTTGTGCTCCAGGTGGAGGACGCTGGTGTCGATGGAGAAGCGGTGGTGTTTCTCCTCCTCGTCGAAATCGGAGACGCTGGAGTTGTCATCGACGCTTCCCTTGCGCTCGACGGCCTTGGCCTGGAAGAGCAGGGCGTCGGCAAGGGAGGTCTTGCCCGACGCCCTATGTCCCGCCAGGGCGACGTTCCGGATGTCTTCGGTCTTGTACTTCGACATTGGAGAGGTCTCCTGAGAAGGATGAAGGAGGAAGGATGAAGGATGAATCCGGACGTGTCGGAGAGGACGTCACCCCCCACCCCGCTCAAAACGGTCGATGGCTTCCTTCAGGTCGATGCGGCCCCCGTACAGGGCCCGGCCGACGATCGCCCCCTCGACGCCGGTGGCCGCCGGCCGGGCCAGGTCGTCGAGGGTGGTGACGCCGCCGGAGGCGATGACCGGCGAGGCGTGGGCGGCGTGGACGATCTCGGCGGTCGCCTCGACGTTGGGGCCTTGCAGCATGCCGTCCTTGCTGATGTCGGTGTAGGATGATCGCCGGTGGCCGCCTTCTGGAACCGGCGGACGAGATCGACGGCGAGGACGTCGGAGGTGTCGAACCAGCCCCTGGCGGCGACGCGGCCGTTCTTGGCGTCGAGCCCAGCCCGACCTTGCCTTCAGCGGCGGCTCATCTCGACGAACCACTCGCCGCGCGGCGCCTTCGTGCCGAGGATGACGCGTCACGCCCCAGCCCAGGGCGGTCTCGATAAAGCGCCTCCTCGCGGAGGCCGCCGCCGAGCTGGCAGGGCAGGCCGGTCGCCTCGACGCGATGCGCGGACGCTGTCGCCGTTGACGGGGCGGCCCTCGCGGGGCGCCGTCGAGATCGACGAGGTGGAGGAACGAGGGCGTTGCCGGCCCAGGGCGACGGCGGCGTCGTCGCCGAAGACCGTCTCCTGGGCGTAGTCGCCCTGGCGGAGCCGCACGCACTTCCCGCCACGCAGGTCGATGGCCGGGTAGATCCGCACTGGAGTCCCCTTCCTGGCGTCGATCCCGAGCGAGCTCCTTCACGCGCCACGCTGTAAGGGGGCCGAAGGCGAGCGCGCGTTGGGAAGAAATGCGGTGGGCCTGGTGAGGGCGGCCCCCAGCGGGAACGGCATGCGAGCGGTGTCGGTGAGCCGGTCGGGTCGGGCGTCCGGACGGAGACGGTGTCGTTCGCGAAATCAATCTCGACCCGCAGGCCGGCGGTGCCGCATGGCCCGCAGGCCCAGGATGGGGCGTTGGAACTCGGCCGGGCAGCTGGAGGCGAATCCTGAAAGGTAAGTCCCCTGACCAGTTCGATCCGGTACGGAGCGCATTCAGCCCTGGGACGTTACTCACCAGCCACAGATCGACTTCCCGTACCGAGGGAGGCGCACCTGACCGGCCACGGTACGCACCATGGCCGTGCGGAACTGGCGTTGCTTGGGGTCGAGACCGGCCTGAAGGGGCGGTGTCGAAAGTGAAGCCTTCCGAGCGGCAGGCGGTGTCGAGTACCCACTCCCGAAGCCAGGCCGTCGAGGGAGCGCGGGCACCTGCGGCTCGGTGAGCAGGATCGGTAAGACGATCGACCAGTACTCCAGCGGCGCGCTTTGGTGGCGTCGAGCCACCGGCGGAACGGCAGCCGATCGATAAAAACGGCATCAGCTCATCTCCTGCGGGTTCAGATCGACGAGGAGGTCCGTCGGGCGCGATGCCGAATATGAAGATTTCGTCGTCGGGCAGTCCCCGGGCCAGGCATTCCTGGTAAAGCTGGTAAGCGCTTCGTCCCGAAGCCTACGATTTGATCCCCGCGGTAGGCGACCCACTGCTCGGGCCTTTTCCGCATACAGCCTGGGAGGTCGCGCTCGAACGCCTGCCAGGAGCTGACCGGAAGGAAGCGTTGTTGTCGTTCATGACACCGATCCAGGATATCCTGACCGGCCATGAAAGCTGCTGAAGAAAACGGCACGCGC
Organism: Gemmataceae bacterium; assembly: GCA_046350195.1. Lineage (GTDB taxonomy): Bacteria > Planctomycetota > Planctomycetia > Gemmatales > Gemmataceae > CALDUY01. Next base: position 71,835 of record JAXMAW010000015.1, on the reverse strand, counting down.
GAGGCGGTCCGCCGTGGGCGACGGGCGACGCAATGTGGGCCGGCGGGCTCAGGGCTGGGTCAGAATCCAGCAAGAACAGGTCCGAGTCGCCGGCGCTGGTGAGGCCGTAGGTGTCGGCGGTGGGGTCGAAGTCCGCGTCAGCCTGAAGTTGCCGGCGACGTGGACGTTGCCCAAGGCGTCCACGGCGACGCCTCCGGCTCGCGGTCGTCTTCGGCCCTGCCGACCTTCACCGCCCAGGCGAAGTTGCCGGACGAGGTGACCTTGGCCACGAAGGCGGTCCCACACGCCGGCAGCCGTCGCGGTCAGCGTGAACGAGCCGAACGCGCCTCGCCCCCTGGAAGTGGCCGGTGAGGTAGACGTCGCCGGCGGCGTCGAGGGCCAGCCTGCGGGTGTGCCCCCACCTCCCTGGCCCAGACGAACAGGCCGCTGGCGGAGCTCGAGAGGAAGTGGCCGGTGAGCAGGTATTTGCCCTTGCCGGGGTCGTAATCCGCCGTCCCGCCGACCGCGTCCCCGGCGGTGTAGACGTTGCCGGAGCCGTCCACGGCGATGTCGTAGGCGGACGAGCCGCGCCGCGGAAGGCCGCCGCGAAGTTCCTGGCCCAGACCAGCGGAGCCGGCCGGGGTCAGCTTCAGCACGAAGCGCTCGCCCCCGAGTTGTTCCGGCCGCCGTTTTCCAGCAGGGCGAAGCGCCGGCCCCGGAGTCGAAGTCCACCTGCTGGAGAAGCCCTCGGCGAAGTGGGCGTTGCCGGCCCCGTCGAGGGCCACCGCCGCGGGCGACGCGCTCATCTTGTGCCACCACAGGCGAGCCGCCGCCGGCGTCGTAGCGAGCCAGGTGCAGCCCGAATCGACCGCGACCGCGGCGCCGCCGCCGGCGTCCACGGCGACCCCGCCGCCGAGGTCCCGGCCGGCGCCGCCGAGTTGCCGGACCCAGGCGAAGCTGCCGTCGGCGTTCAGCTTCAGCACGAAGGCGTCGGGGTAAGCGTCGGCGGCGGTCAGGGTGTCGCCGGGGAGTCGTTGTTCGGGTCGAAGTCCAGCGTGCTGTTGAAGTAGCCGACGGCGTAGGCGTTGCCGTGGCCGTCGAAGGCCACCGACCGGCCCCGCCCGCCGCCGCCCACGCCGCGCTCCAAACCCAGTCCAGCCGCCCCCGACGCCGAGTAGCGGGCGACGAACGGGGTGATGCCGGCCAGTTGCCGAGCCGGCTGACGACGCCGTGGCCGGGGTCGAAATCGACGCCGTCGGCGTCGCGGGTGGCGTAGGAGCCTGTCACGGCCCGGTTGCCGGCGGCGTCGGCCGCCAGGTCCATGGCCAGCTCCTGGTCGACGTCGCCGACCCGCGAGGCGGAGCCGAACCCGGTTGCGCCGGGGGCGCGGCCCTCCAGGCGTTCGAGGCCGAGGGGCGTCGGGGCGCCGGGCGGCGACGCGGGGGCAGCGGGGGCGGGGGAGCCAGGAGGTCACGCTCATCGGGACGGTCCTTTCGGGAGGGGCCTGCGGGGCAACGGGCGTCCCGGGCGCAGCAGGCCGTACGCCGGGGGTGGGGACCGCCGGCCAGGGGAGGACGCCCCTTGGCCGGCCAACAGGGTGTGGGAGATCATTTAAACCGAGGGAGCCGAAGCGATCCATTCTTCCTCTTGAGGCGAGGCCGCGAGCGTCCGGCCTCCTACTCCACCCACCGTCCGGCGGGTGTGACCGAGAAAATCGGGATGGCAGCCCGGGGCGGAGATTCATCGAACCGGTCCGCCGGGTGGGACTACTGCCTGTGGCTCTGGTCGGGTCGACCAGTTGGCCTTGGCGAGGCGATCGGCGTTCTCCCACAGCAGGCCCGGCCCTCCCGCCCCCGGGCGTCGAGGTCCTGCCGGTGGCGAGCGCGTCGCGGACTGGGCGAGGTCGGGGTCGGCCCGCGGCAAAAGAAATCCTTACCGTGCCGCGCAGGCCGAGCGCCGGGCGGTGGAGCCACCTCGGCTCCTTCGCCGGCCGTGGCAGTGGCTACGGCGACGCTTCCGCAGCATTACCGGGTCGTGGGGGCGAGCCGTGGCCGAACAATCCACACGAAACCGGCAGGGCCCCTTTGGGTCAGCGATGCGGTCTGTCACGAGGACCCTGGGGACGCCGCCGTCCGCTTTCGCGGTACAGTTCCCCGCCGCGGGGGCCGGCTTCGGCACGGGGCGGCCGCCCGTGTTCATCAGCGGGCGGCCTCGGCCCGGAAGGTAGGCAATTCCTCGTCCGTCGGCCTGTTCTCGTCCATCCACTGGACGGCCCCGTCGTACCACTGGCGGCCCTGCTTCGTCGCCCAGTTGCGGCCATCGCCAGGAAGAAGTAGTCGAAGCCGTCACCGCCCTCGCGGAGACGGTCGAGCGGGTCAGGCCTGCACGGCCTTCGCGCCACTCGCCTTTGCGGGAGAGGGCCACACCGAGCGTGTTCCAGAGCGCCTCGTTCGCGCACCTGTGCGGTTGCTTTCCTCGCGAGATCGGTTGCCCGGTTCGGACGCACAGCCGTGTCCGCGCAGGTCACGAGGCCAGCAAGTTGTTTTCGAGGTCGGCTTTCTCCTCCCCGGCCGCTACGATGGGACCTGCACCAACTCGCCTTTTCGTACTGTTCGATCGCCTTGCGGAACTGCCGCTGCGCGAGGTACACCCGGGCAAGCCCGTCGTACATCCTTGCCAGGAGATACATCCGGCGTCCCCTTCCTCGCCCCCCCAAGGTTCTCCATGAAGCGATGGCCAGCAGGTACGCTTCTTCCGCCTCGGGGACACGTTGCACCCGGTGAAGTTGTTTGGCAAGGTCGAATTGGCTGATCGTAATGCAATCGCCGGTAGGCCGGCTCGGGTGGGAAATGGGCGACGATCTCCTGGTGGCATTTCAGGGATTCGCGGTGCTGCTGCTCGGCCTCAGGACACGGCCGAGCTTATTGAGCAAACCTGCCTGGAGGGATGTGCCGCTTTTGCCCGGTCCAGCAGCTCACGCGCCTTGTAGACAGGGGAAGGGCGGAGCGGTCGATCCACGGGCTCGCTGAGTCGTAGACGCGGACGGATGTGCCGAGGCGACTCCCCGTCGCCAGACGCACTCCTTCCGGGCACCAGGACACGGTCTGACCCACGTCATCAAGCGTGAGCACCTCCTGTCCAGTTACCGTCTCCCACACCGTCCCGACGCCCGTACTCGGCGCACCGGCCAGCCGCTGCCCTCTTTCGGCTCCAGGAAAGGTCCATGACCTTGCGGACGGGCCGTGTAGTTCAGGGCTTTTTCACCCGCGTTAACGTTCCAGACGGCGACATTGTTGCCTTCGGCCAGGCCAGGAAGCGGCTATCCGGCGACCACGCGAGCGGCTGATGACCGAAATCCGCGAGGCGGCCCAGAAGACCGTGGGCCTTCCAGGTGGCGGTCTCGCGGTAGATCAAGATGCCCAGCCGATAGAGCCAGGTAATCGGCCGTCAGGCTCCAGGCGAGAGCCCCGGACGCCACTTGCATAGCTGAACGGGTAACCTGCCGCCTGTCTGTAGTTTCATACTCCGACCGCCAACCGTGGCACAATGCGGTCAGGAATCGGCCATCCGGCCCAGTCAATCGGTCCGCCCCAGCCGATAACGCCCCTGTGGTTCACAGGCCTCCCCGAGCCCACGACACACTCCCCTGCCGGCCGGTCGTCGTATCCCATACGGCGTACTGTTGAACGCGATGGGCGCGGCAATCCGCTGGCTATCCGGCCCCCAGGCAATGGAGTGCGGTGAGGCCCTGGATCGAGCAGAGTTCTTTTTCGGGCGGCCCAGTCCCATATTGTCAGGGTGGCCTGGCCAGGTTTGGGGAAAGGGGCACACGAGGCCAAACGCCGACCGTCCGGGCTCCGTTGCCCGGGCAACGGCGTGCGTGTGCCCGTCGAGGGGTTTCGCACTCTTGGTGGGAGTCAGCCTTCCAGACCTTGATGATGCCTCCCTGCTCCGCCGAGGCCAGGCAAGCGCCCGTCGGGGCTCCAACTCACCAACGTGGATGGCCGGCATGCCCACGGAAGGTACGAAGCTCCTGCCTGTCCCGGGCGTCCCGTGACCTGAATCGCCTGCGGCAGCCGGCTCGACGCTGCAGCGAGTCGGCAGCCCGCTCGGGTCCCATCGCCGAAGAGCGCGAGCCTGGTATGGTCGAAACCTCCTTGCCAGTCTTCGCGTCGTAGACCTTCATGCCCCCTCGTGTGCAGGCTCGAGCACAAGCGAGCCGTCAAGCAGCTCCACGTCAGGTCGGAATTTTGGACGCCCGGGTCGGTAAAGGAGCAGAGGCTGGTTCCGGTAGACATGTCCCACACGCTTAAGATCCCATCCCTACTCCCCGAGTCCAAAGAACGGACCGTCAGGTACCGCCCACTGGGGCTCAAGCCGGAAGAAGCGTGTAGCCCCGTCCTCATCCCCTCCGGTTGGTGACCTCTTCTTTCCCGGACTGGGAGTTTGAGGATTGCTTTGTCGGCGATCACATCCCAGACACTCTCGCAGGAGAGGGCGCGATGGCAGCCGCAGACGGCTGGTTGCCATTTTGGTTCCAATGCAGAAGAAAAGGCATGAAGAAGAACCGTTCGGATAGGGATTGCCTGCCCTTGTCGGTCCTTGGCAAGGTCCCACGATTGTCGCTCGCTTCCCGGTGTCGATCCAGGCGATCGAGCGGCCGTCCGGGCTCCACGTCAACAGAGACGGCCCAGCCCGTTTTTCGGGCCGGTCTCTCGTATCACCTTCTTCTCTCCTTTGGCCGGGTCCCAGATCTGGAGCTGCGTCTCGCATAAAACGGCGAGGCGGCCGTCTGGACTCCAGCCACCGGAACATGGCCCCGGTGTCCAGAGTCGCGATTTCTCTTCGCGTGAGCCCTTCGAGGTAGTGCCACTCCCAGCCGCGGAGGTCAGCCCCGTTCTCGTGGAAGCGTTGGCGTCGAGCAACTCGCAGACCCATGTTCGCATCCGCCCAGGCCCGGCCCGCCCATGCATCTGCGAGATGTAGAGTTGGTAGCGGGCGTCGTCGCGTTGCTTCTCCGCAAGGGCGACGCTGCTTCTCCTCTTCTCCGCATCCTCGGCCCTGCGCCGCTCGGCTGCCTCGGCCTGGTAGGCGGTGGCGGCGCGGCAGGTGCTTGCGACCAGGGCCACGCTGCGACCGCCAGCATCACCGAAGCCGCCGTTGTCAGCCCGCGATGGCGGGGCGCAGCCACTTCACTGCGCGAGTCGCCAACCCGGGACGACGGGCCTGAACCGGCCGGTCCTCCAGCCAGCGGCGCAGGTCGTCGGCCAGCTCCTGGCAGTGGCGTAGCGCCGCGCGGGTTCTTCGCCATCGCCTTGAGCACCACCTCGTCCTTGCGGTCCACCGATGCCCGCGTCGATCTTCCGCGGCGGCACCGGCTCCTCGAAGGCGATGTTCTTCAGCACCCCTGCCGATCCTTCCCGCGATGGCCGGCCGCAGCGTCAGCGCAGCTCGTACAGGGTGACGCCCAGCGAGTACACGTCGGTCCTGTGGTCAACCAGCTCGCGCCGGGCCAGGGCCTGCTCCGCAACATGTACCGCAGCGTCCCCGCAGGTCGCTGCTCATCGTCGTTGGTTCGTCGCCTGCCGGGCCAGGCCGAAGTCGGTGACCCAGACCTTGCCCTGTAGCCGTCCAGCACCAGGCTGCTCCGGCTTGACGTCGCGATGCACGATCCCCAGCGTGCGCGCGTTCCGCCGCCGTGCCGCGGCTTCGACGCCCAGCCGGGCCACTTCCCGGGTGGTAGGCCGTCCCCCCTTCGCCTGGTCCATCGTCGAGGCTGCCGCCACCGTCCCCGCCGCCGGCCGCGCGTCTGCGTAGTTCGCCGTCGCGTCGGCGTCGGCCGGCTCATGCCGCGCCGCCAGCACCTGCGCCAGCGTCCGGCCGTCGATGAACTGCATGGCGTAGAAGTGGTGCCCCACGCTCGCAGCCGACCGCGTGCACCGGGACGATGTGCTCAGTGGGCGTGCAGGCTGGCCGCCGCGTACGCCTCGTTGTGGAACCGCTGCAACTGTTCGACGTCGCGGCGAACGGGAGCACCTTCAGCGCCACCCGCCGCCGCAGCGAGATCTGCTCCGCCTCGTAGACCACCCCATGCCGCCCGGCCCACCTCCCGCACGATGCGGAAGTCCCCAGCGTCCCGCCGGCGGCGAAACCCCGCCGGCCCGCCTCCCCGGCGACGGCCGACAGTGCCGCCGGCCCGGCCAGCCAGCATGACCAGCACCGGCCGCAGCATTCCCGCGTGCTCGGGGTGCCTCGCGACGTACTCCTCCACGTCCGGCCGCTCGCCGTTGCCGCTTGCCGCCCGACGAACTCGGAGACCAGCGCCACCAGCGCGAATCGACCGACTCCGCCCGCCACCACCGAGGGCTCGTTCATGGCAGCTACTCCAACAGCCCCTGGGGCGCTCGTGCCGCCTTCTGTAGCCGGATCGTGCCGCCCGCCCGTACCGGGCCTGCGCCGCGCGGCGTCGATGTCCAGCAGGTAGGCGATCTTCCTCGTACGGCAGGTCCTCGGCGTGCTGCATCAGCAGGACCTCCTGGTCGGCCTCCGTCAGGGTGGCCACGCCGCGGGCCACCGCCTCGGCGACCTCCCGGGCCACGGCCTCCTGGCTGGGCGAAGGCTCCGCCCCCAGCAGTGGCCGGGCCAGCAGGAGCGACGACCGGTCCGGCCACGCCTGCCGCGCAGCACCGACCGCCGCTGCCGCGTGTGGTCGCGCCGCAGGTTCAGCAGTCGCTCGTAGGCCGTCTTGTGCAGCCACAGGCGGAACGGGCATCGGCCTGCGGCTGAGGTAGTCGTCCATCCGGGAGCGCGTCGCCTCCAGGTGGACCTCCTGCACCACGTCGGACGGAAGGCCGGCCCGCCCGCGCAGCCGCGGGTCTGGGTGGTGCAGTTCCCACGAACGGTTGCAGGGCTCGGCCCGCGCGCTCGAGGAGGCTGCCCAAAGCGGCAGGCTCGCCGCCGGCCAGCCGGTCGAGCAGCGCCGGGTCTCGGCGGAGTCGGGCTGGACGCGTCGGGCACGGGGCACCTCCCGAGGATCTACCCACCACCCACCGGACCAGGACTCCCGGATTCCGGGCGAGGGAATGGCGTCGCTGATTCTAACGGCCACCCCATCACCGGCCAGAATAAAAGGGGAGCGAAATCTCCATCCTACCCTTGTCGTTCTCCCCCGCCTTCCCGTATGGTAAATAGCTGACAAAAGAAGAAGAACCATTGCCCTAGCTGCCCTCGCTCACGAGGGATGACCCCCATGGATGTTCGACATTCGATCGGCGCCTCCCGGGCGAGGCCGGCGCCGGCGGAGATTCATTCCGACTCGCCCGAGCTGTCCCTGCCGCTCTCGGCCGAGCAGGTCTACCACGACTACGCGCCGCGCGTCTTCAACACCGCCCGGCGCATGGTCCACAGCGACGTCGATGCCGAGGACGTCACCCAGGACGTCTTGTTGCAGGTCGTCCGCAAGCTGCCGTCGTTCCGCGGCGACGCGGCGTTCCCGACCTGGCTGCACCGCGTCACGGTCAACACCGCCCTGACCCACCGCCGGCGGCAGGCGTCCCGGCAGCAGCACAGCCTGGTCGGCTCGTTCGACGCCACCGACGAGGCCCCCCAGGACGGCGGCCGGCGGGTGGACGCGCCGGACGACCAGGCCCTCGACCGCGAGCGGCGGCAGCTGATCGACCGGGCCATCGACGAGCTGCCCCCGGAGTACCGGGCGGTCTTCGTGCTGGCCGACGTCGAGGGGCTGCCCAACGCCGAGATCGGCCAGCGGCTGGGGCTGAGTCTGCCGGCGGTCAAGAGCCGCCTGCACCGGGCCCGCGGCATGATGCGCCAGGCGCTCGCCCCGCACTTCGCCGAGCCCAGGACGTGAGCGTCGTCCCCACGGGTCACCGCCATGACCAGCGCAGCCACCGGGGGCCTGCCTAACCCCCCGACGCCGGAGCACCGCCGCCAGGCCGCCCTGCAGTTCGAGCGGGCCAGCCAGCTCGTCGCCACCGGGGCGCACCTGGCCGGCATCAAGCTGCTCGTCGGGTGCTGCCGGCTCGACCCGGCCAACCTGCTCTACCGTCAGGCCCTCCGCCGGGCCGAGAAGGCGTGGTTCGGCCACACGCCCCCCCGCGCCTGGCTCGCCTGGCTGCGGACGTGGGCGCCGCGCGCCCGGCTGCGGGCCGCCCGGTCGGCCGGCCGCTACCTCAAGGTCCTCCACCTGGGCGAGCGGGTGCTCGTCTACAACCCCTGGGACGTGGCCACGCAGCGGGAGATGGCCGCCGCCGCCGACCTGTCGGGGCTGGCGGACGTCGCCGTCTGGCTGCTCGAGCAGGCCCGCCACGCCGCCCCCAACGACGCCGACCTCAACCGCGAGCTGGCCCGCCGCTACGAGGCCCGCGGCAACTTCACCCAGGCGTTGGCGCTGTGGGACCTGGTGCTCCGGGCCGCCCCCGACGACGAGGAGGCCCGCTCCAAGCTCGACGGCGCCGCGGCCCACCAGGCCGTGCCCGCCGAGCAGGTCGCCGCCGTGCGGTCGCGCATCGACGCCGCCCCGACCCGGCCCGACGCCTACCTGGAGCTGGCCCGCCTCTACCGCGACGCCGGCCGGTTCGACGAGGCCCAGGTGCTGCTGGAGGGCCTGCCGCCGACCGGCCACGCCTTCGACCTGACCGGTGGAGCTGACCGAGTTGGCCATCGAGCCGTTCCGCCTCGACCTCGCCGCGACAACGCCGGCGGCGACGGAGCGGCCCGGAGACAGGCCCTGACGGGCATCGGGCCGAGCACAACCGCGAGATCAACACGCGAGGAGCTGGAGCTGTACCGGCTGCTGTCCGACCGCTACCCCGGCCGACTCGTCTACCGCTTCGAGGTCGGGCTGCGCCTGCTCCGGGCGGGCCAGCTGGCCGAGGCGATGGAGGAGTTGCAAGCCGTCCGCTCCGACGCCAGCCTGGAGGGGCCGGCCCTGATCGCCCTGGCGCACGGCTTCCGCAGCCGGCAGCACCCGCGGCAGGCGCTGAAGCACTTCAGCTGAGGAGGCGGCGCAGCGCCTGCCCCCCGACCCGGCCGGCCGCCGCAACGAGGTGCTCTACGAGCTGGCCCGCTGCACGCCGAGGTCGGCGAGCTGCTGAGCCGTCACCCTCGCCACCCAGCTCGTCCGCGCGCCCGACCCGGCTTCGACATCGGCCGCCTCCTCGCCGAGTGGCGCCTGCTGCAGTTGGCCAGGCCGACGTCGCTGACCGCCCTGATCCTGCTCGCCGCCGTCGCCGTCAACCTGCCAGTCGGCGCCGGCGTGATGTGGCTGGCCTGCCGCCTGCTCAAGGTCGGCCCCGATCAGACCGGGGTCAGGTACCGGCGGGCGTTCTCGCTCGTCGTGGCCATCTTCCTGGTCCGGCTGGCTCCTGCTGGCGGGCGTGCTGGCAAGCCTCGGCCGCTCACCTCGGCGCCCGCTGACCGACCTGGCGTTCTACGCCCTGCTGCCTCTGGGCGTCGCCGTGCCGCTGCCGATCCTGAAGTTCTCGCTCGGCGCTGCTGGTGGCGCACGCTCGGCGTGTTCGTCGCCTGGCGCGTCCTGACGCTGGCGCACACCGGGCCGACGTGGCTGCTGGTCAGGCCCTACGTCCTCGGGGCGGCTGGGCGGCTGATTCGCCCCTCTTCCCCCCTCTATCCCAGCCGCTTCAGCAGCACCGCCGACTTTCGGCCGCTCTTGTCGTAGCGGTCGCGGCGACTTCGGCAGGTCGTCCGGCGTGCCGGGACGAAAACCGCCCTTCTGCTGGAAGTAGTTGAACGCCTGCGTGGACGGGCAGAACAGCGTGCCGACACCCAGCGCGCGGGCCTGCTCCTCCGCGCCAGCGCATCAGCTTGCCGCCGATGCCCTGGTTCTCGTGGCGCGGATCTGACGCTGACGCAGGCCAGCTCGGCCTTGTCGTCCTCGGCGTAGACGTGCTGCGGCGCATGCCGGGAGTGCGGTCCGTCCTCGAAGACGAAGTCGTCGATCTGCCGCTCGATCTCACGCCCGCGACCGCCGCACCAGCTCGTCGCGGCTCGACCTCGGCCTGGATCAGCGCGCGATCGCCGTCGGACTTGCCGCCCCGGCGGATCGCCTGGTACTCGTTGGTGTGGATCATCGTGCCGATGCCGTCGTTGGAGAACACCTCCGCCAGCTTAACCCCTCCTCGACCCGGCCGTCGATGATGTGGACGCGGCACGCCGCCCCGCACCGCCCGCACCGCCTGGTCGAGCTTCGACCCGCAGGTCGGCCGGCAGGTCGTTGGCTTGCCGCTTCCCCAGCAGTTCGCCTCGCCGACCGGCAGGTGGCGGTGGACCGGCCCCTCGTCCGCCTTGCCGACGGCCGGGATGCCGGGGTGCGTCGTCAGGTAGATCACCTTCACCGCCTGTAGCGCCCGCGCCACCTCGCAGGCGACGCTGTCGGAGTTGAGCGGAACGAGTGCCCCTCGCCGTCACAGCCGATCGGCGGCACCACCGGGACGATGTCCTTCTGCAGGGCTTGCAACAGCCCCGTATCGACGCGGTCGATCTTGCCGGTGAACTGGTAATCGACGCCGCCGAGGATGCCGGCCGGGTGGGCGACGACGGCGTTGCCGACCGCCCCGCGCAGGTCGGTCGCCGACAGCCCCTCGAGCAGCTCGTGGGAGACGCGCGAGGCGGCGAGAAGGGCCAGCGTCAGCGTCCCCTCGTCGGTGACGCCGCTGCCGTCGAGGTTGCTCGGCTTGATGTTGGTCACCTCCGCCAGCCTCCGGACCTGGTGGGCGGCGCCGTGGACGAGGCAGACGTTGATGCTCAGGCTGCGCAACAGCGCCAGGTCGAGCAGCAGGTTGCGGAAGTTCTCCGACTCGACCACCGCGCCGTCCAGCGCGATGACGAAGAGCTTGTCGCGGAAGCGCGGCACGTAGCGGAGGATCTCGCGGAGGTCGGTCAGACGCATGCCGATGGCCTTCCTGTAACCTAGAATCACCGGGAACATCAATGGAGTGTAGCGGTGCCCGACGGTGCGCGAAAGGTCGGACGCCGGAAGGAGACAACGCGAATGGCGATCGAAAATGTCGTGATCATCGGCTCCGGCCCGGCGGCGTGGTCGGCGGCCGTCTATTCAGCCCGCGCCAACCTCAACCCGCTCGTCTTCGAGGGCCACCCCGGCTGGCCGGAGAACCAGACCAACGGCACCCTCCCGCTGGGCCAGCTCAACCTCACCACCGAGGTCGAGAACTTCCTCACCTGGCCGTTCGCCGACAGCGCCGCCCTGGGGGCGTTCTCGAAGAGCGCCCTCCCGCCCGAGCGCTACGCCGAGATCGCCCACCTGTACGAAGGCAAGCAGGCGCACCACGGCAAGCGGGCCGCGACCGGCCCGGAGATGATGCAGTGGGCGCGGCAGCAGGCGGCGAACTTCGGCACCCGGATCGTCAGCGACGACGTCGTGAAGGTGGACTTCAGCAAGCGCCCCTTCACGCTCCACTCGCGCGACGACAAGAAGGTGCAAGCCAAGGCGGTGATCGTCGCCACCGGGGCACTGGGCGAACTACCTCGGGCTGCCGTCGGAGGACAGGTACAAGAACCGGCGTCAGCGCCTGCGCCGTCTGCGACGAGGCATGCCGCCTTCCGCAGCCGGCCGCTGATCGTCGTCGGCGGCGGCGACTCCGCCGTCGAGGAGGCCACGTACCTGAGCAAGTTCGCCAGCACCGTCTACCTGGTCCACCGCCGCGACAAGCTGCGGGCCAACCAGATCATGCAGAAGCGGGCGGCTGGAGAACCCGAAGATCGCCATGAAGTGGAACCGCGCCCTCGACGAGGTGATCGGCAACGCCGACGACGGCGTGACGGCGGCACGGCTCAAGAGCACCGTCGATGGCACCACCGAGACGCTGGACGTCGGCGGCGTGTTCCTTGCGATCGGCCACACGCCGAACACGGCGTTCCTCGGCGGCCAGCTGGCGACCGACGCCCAGGGCTACGTTACGCTGACAAAGCCGTTCCGCACCTGGACCAGCGTCGAGGGCGTCTTCGCCGCCGGCGACGTGGCCGACAGCTACTACCGCCAGGCGATCACCGCGGCCGGCACCGGCTGCGCCGCGGCGCTGGACGCCGAGCGCTGGCTGGCCGAGCAGGGCGAGCATTGACCCCCCAAAGCTCGCTCGCTCCATCCTCCTGCAAGCGGGCCCACTCCGCTTGCGGAGTTCCGCGTTCCTCCGCCCCCGTTTCGCGCGGCCGCCCGTGCTCAAACCACCGCCCCGCGGCTCCCGGCTCACCGGCCGCAGCACCTCGCGGCGACCCGGAAGCTTGACGGTGCCGTCAAAGCTGCCCGAGGCCAGCACCAGGCCGTCCGGCGCGAACGCGACCGAGGCGACGGCGTCGAGGTGCCACTCCAGCGCGACGGCTCCTGGCACGACGGAACGTCCCACAGCCGGACCAACCCGTCCTCGCCGCCGGTGGCGATCACCCGGCCGTCGGGGGCGAAGGCGACGCAGCAGCTTGCCGCCGGCGTGGCCGGGCAGGCTCGCCCGCACCTCGCCGCCGCGCCCACGTCCCACAGCAGCACCCGGCACGCCTCGGCGCGGCCGCCGTCCGGTGGGAGCAGGGCGGCCCGCCAGCGTCTGGCCGTGCGGCGAGAACGCCAGCGAGGTCACCAGGGCGCTGGGCTACAGCCCCGAACCGGCCCCGGAGCCTGCCCGTTTTCGTCTCCCCAGACGGCGACCGCGCCTCCGGCTCCCGCCGGCGACGAGCGTCCCGTCGGGCAGCGCCAGCGGCCCCGACGCCCGGCAGGCCGCCCTCAGCTCGCGCGCCCCACGAGCCGTCGGCGTAGGCAGAGCTCACCCCGGCCCGGTTGCCCCGCCCCAACCACGCGCCCGTCCGGGGAGGCCCGCGAAGCACTCCGCGGCGCCCGGCGCGGGCCCGTCGCCGGCCGGCAGGCCGGTGCGGCGCCGCTCCAGTAGCCATGCCCGGCGTCGGCGGTGACCAGCCGGGCGGCCGCCAGTCCCGGCCAGCCGAGCGCCGAGCGGCCAGTCGTCCGGGCGGTTCTCCAACCGGCCCACGCCTCGCCGGTGGTCGTGTCCCAGAGGGTGACCTGGTCGTGCCCGGTGCCGGCGGCCGGTACGGCCGTCGAGCAGTAGGCCAGGAACTGAAGCCTCCCTCCTCGCCGACGAGCGTGGCCCGCCGCGGGTCCAGCCAGGCCGGCGCAGTGTTGCCCTCCTCGCGGAGGTCGTGGCAGGCGTCGCAACAGGTGCCCATCCACCCCAGTTCCTCCGGCGGGCCGACGCTCCGCAGGGGCAGACCGCCTGCGCCCGGCCGCTTTCTCGTCGCCGTCATGGCCGAGGAAGACGTAGTCGGGGTAGACGAACCACAACGGCGGCCTCGGCTCGCCGAACGGGCAGAGCAGGTTGTCGAGCATCGGCCGGCGGAACGTGCCGCGCCGGCCGACGACCCGATGATGCTCGGCCGGCCCGGTCAGTCCACCACGCCAGGGCGACGATCGACCGCCCCTCGCGGCCGCCGCGCCGGCCCGTCGCCGCCGTTCCACTGGCGATACCCGGCCGGCGTGTCGGCCTCGTCACGGTCCGGCAGGGGCCAACGGAGCAGCCTCCGGGTGCGTCGGTCGTTGGCGGCGTCAACCGCCATTTCCAGGGCGAGGTCGAGGGCGCTTGCCGTCCGGGTCGATCAGCACACGGTCGTAGCGAGCCATGGCGCGAGACCTCCGCGGCGGGGAGAGGCCGACTCGCTATTGTTTTCCTCCCCGGAGACCCGCATCAATAGGCGAGCCGTCGTAGAACGGGCTGGCAGACCGTCTACGACGGCTCCCGCAGCTTTCCGCCGCAGCACCTTGCCCAGGAAGTTGCGCGGCAGCTCGCTGACGACCACGATCTCGCGCGGCCGCTTGTGCTTGCCCAGGTGGGCCCGGCAGTGCTCCTCCAGCCGGGCCACGTTGACCTGTTGGCCGGACCGCGGCACGACGGGCGCATAGGCTTGACCTCGCCGCGCTCGCGGTCGGCACGCCGATCACGGCCGCCTCGGACACGTCCGGGTGGCCGCGCAGGACCTCCTCGACCTCCGCGGGGTAGACGAGGAAGCCCGACGTCTTGATGATGTCCCTTTCGATCCACGATGGCGAAATAGCCCTCGGCGTCGCGGCTGGCCATGTCGCCGGTAGCCAGCCGTCCCGCAGCACCTGCTCGGTCGCCAGCGGGTTGTTGAAGTAGCCCTTCATCACCTGCGGCCCCCGGACGATCAGCTCACCTACCTCGCCGACGCCCAGCTCGCGGCCGGTGTCCGGGTCGATGACCTTCGCCTCGGTGTCCGGCAGGGTCCAGCCGATCGTGCCGGGGCGGTTGCCCACTTGCCCAGGCGGGTTGACGTGCGTCACCGGGCTGGCCTCGGTCAGGCCGTAGCCCTCGACCAACTGCACCGCACGCCAGTCCCGCTCGAACTCGGCCCGGACGTCGGGCGGCAGCCTTTGCGCGGAGATGACCGCCCGGACGAACGACAGGTCGCGGCGACCTGCCGTCCATCACGCCAGGCGACAGCATCGCCGGCACTGCCGGCGCCAGGGTCGGCTTTTCCGCCTCGATCACCGACAGCACCGACCGCGCCGAAGCGCGCCGGGTACAGGTGCATGGTGCCAGCCGACGCCCACATCGACAGCAGCGACACGGTCAGGCCGTAGGAGTGGAAGAACGGCAGGGCCGCCAGCGCGCTGGGTGGCGTCGTCGCCGCCGAGCCAGTAGCGCGGCACCATCGCGTTGGCGACAGGTTGCTGTGCGTCGCCGACCGCCTTCGGCGACGCCGTGGTGCCCAGTCGGGGCCAGCACGGCGACGTCCTCGGCAGGATCGACCTCGACGGACTCGCCGAGCGGCTCGGGCAAGGCTCTCGTAACGGTGCCGCCAGGCGTCGTCGGGGACGCGGAAGTAGCCGCCGCGGCGGACCCGCATGAAGCGGTGCAGCAGCCCTTCACAGGGCCATCCGCCTGGCCAGCGACGTCAGGACGACGTGCTCCGGCGGCCCGCGCTCGAGCAGGCCCATGACCGCCGGCGCTGGCGGGTCGAGGGTGAACAACGACGTGACACCCGGTCATATCGAGCCAGTGGCCGATCTCCTCCGCGACCATCAAGGGCGACGGCTGGAGCAGCGTCGCCCCGGTCAGCCACACCGCCTGGGCAGCGCGCCAGGTACTCGGGGATGTTCGGCAGCAACAGCCCGACGTGCCGCCCGGGCCGGGCGCCGAGGTCGATCAGGGCGGTCGCCAGCCGGCGCGGCGCTCGTCCAGCTCGGCGAACGTCGTCGCCTGGCCGTAGAGCGTGCAGGCGGCGCGGTCGGGGTGCCGCCGGGCGGCCCGCGGAGTAACGCCGACAGGGGGACGCGGGTAGGGGATCACCGAGGGCTCGTCACACGCGAAGTCCTGCCGCCACGAATGCCGCCAGTCGGCCAACGCCGGGAACGTGTCGGAGAACGCGCGCATGACAGCCCTCCTCGGGGAGCGCATCAGGAAGCGACACACCTCGTCGCGGAAAGCGGGAAGACGGCGCCGACGCGGCCAGCGTGATGGGGCTGGGCGAGGAAGTCGAGATGTGGCGCTCGGCACGCTCAATTTCACCATTCGCCACGCCGACGCCGCACCTGTTCAAGAAGAGCAGGACCGCGACGGGCGATCCTGCTCCGCGGGACAGGCGGGGGACCTACGGCGTTGTAGCGGTTATGTTGCCCGACCAGCCCTTGACACGCTAGACGAAATGTCTAGAATCGCCGCCTAGACAACCTGTCTTTGCCGAGGAAACCCGCCATGACCAGACCCCACGAGACGTTCCCGAGGCGGAGCTGGCCGTGCTGGGTAGCGCGTGGGGCGGCGGGCCGGCGACGCGAAGGCAGGTCGCCGACGTGCTCTACCCCGGCGGCGCGTCGCAGTACGCCACGGTGCAGAAGCTGCTGGAGCGGCTGGAGCAGAAGGGCTACGTCGCCCGCGCCTGGGAGGACGGGCAGTGGCTATTTCACGGCGGTCGTCAGCCGAGACGACCTGATCAGCCGCCGGATCGAGGAGGTGGTCGAGCGGCTGTGCGGCGGGTCGCTCACGCCGCTGTTGATGAACCTGGTCAAGTCGCCCGGATTGACCCCCGAGCAGCTCGACGAGCTGCGCGCTTTCGTCCGCGAGCAGACCCGCGGGAGGGCCAGCGATGGTGAACCCTGTTGCGCTGGCCGTCGTGAACGCGGCCCTGGCGGCACTCTGCTGGCCGTCCCGGCGGCAGCGGCGACCTACCTCCTCCGGCGGCGCTGGCGGTGGCGCACGCGGCTCTGGCTGCTGGTGTTGTTGAAGCTGATCACCCCCGCTGCTGCCGGTGCCTCTGGGCCCGGGCCCGGCGGCGAGCCGCTGCCGACCTGGCCGCGGGCTGGATGGTCGAGCCGGCGGAACACCAGCCAGCCGACCTGGAAGCGGTGCCCTTCCCTGCCCGAACGCCGGAGGAGCCTTTTGACTGGCTGGCGGCGATCGTCGCTCTGGCTGGCCGGGGCGGTGATGGTGTGGGCGATGGCGTGGGGGCGGCTGCGAAGGCTGTCCGCGTCCTCGACTCGGTGCCGTCTGCCAGGGCGGACCTGCGAGCCGTCGGCGAGCTTTGCCGGCGCTGGGTCTGCGCCGGGTGCCCGAGGTGTGGCTGGTGCCCGGGGTCGTGCCGCCGCTCCTGGTCGCCAGCATGGCCGCCGCGTCTGCTGGTGCCGGCGGGCTTGTGGGAGCGGCTGGACGACGCCGGCCGCGACACGCTACTGCTGCACGAACTGGCACACCTTCGCCGCGGGGACGGGCTGGTGCGGTGGCTGGAACTGCTGGCCGTCGGGCTGTTCTGGTGGTACCCGCTGGCGTGGTGGGCGAGCCGATCGCTCCGCGACGCCGAGGAGTTGTGCTGCGACGCCTGGGTGGTGTGGGCGGCCCCCGACAGCGCCGCCGCGTACGCCGACGCCCTGGTCGAGACGGTCGCGTTCCTGTCCGGGGTGCCGACGCGGGTGCCGCCGCTGGCGTCGGGGGCCGCCCCGGTACGATTCCTTCACAGGAGGTTAGCCATGATCCTGCGTCGTCCCGTGCCGCGCCGCCTGTCGGCGGGCGCGTTCGTTGTCCTGGTTCTCGCCGCGGCCGTCTTGTTGCCGCTGGGACTGATCGAGGCGCAATCGCCGCCGGCCAAGCGCCCGCTGACGGTCGAGGAGGCGATCATGCGGTCGCCGTCGTGCGTGGCCTGCCACGAAGGGGCCTGGGCGGACCAGGGGCCGAAGCGGCCCGGGGCGGCCCCAAAGGAGGGCCACGATAAGCTGATGAAGATGCACGGGGACATGAACAAGCTGATGAGTCGCCTCCGGGAGCAGAGGGTGGCGGTCGAGGCGACCGAAAAGGAGCTGCGGCAGATCCTCGAGCGCCTCGAGGCCGCGACCGGCTCGAAGCCGTCTGCCAGGCCGAACACCGATCGCCGGCTCGACGAGGTGGAGAAGAAGCTGGAGTTGCTGCTGAAGGAGCTGAAGGACATCAAGGACGCCCAACGACCTAAGTCCGGATCGCGGCCTGGCGCTTCCAGCCGTCCGCCGAGCGATGTCCTCTACCTGAACCAGCGAACCCTCCAGATCCCGGTCCGCGTCCAGCCGGATCGGGTGAACGACGTCAAGGAGATGATCCTTTACTCCTCCAAAGACAGGGGCCAGACCTGGGGCATCAGCGGCCGGATCGATCCGCGCAAGACGAAGGCGTTCGACTTCTGGGCCGAGCAGGACGGCGAGTACCAGTTCAACGTCGCCAAGATCGACCGGCGCGACAGGCAGGAGCCGCCCGACATCTACAGGGTGACGGCCGCCATGAAGGTCCGTTTCGATACGGTGAAGCCGGTGGTCGAGCTGCGCGCCGTGAAACACGGCGACTCACAGGTCATCGCCCATTGGAAGGTAACGGACGACAATCTAAACCTGGACTCGCTCCGGCTCGAATGCCGCGTCGCCGGGTCCGGGGCGTGGAAGCCGTTAGACGTGAAGCGACAGGAGTCGGGCAAGATCACTTTCTCCGGGCCCGGCAATGACGTCGAGGTACGGTTGCGTGTGTCCGACCTGGCAGGCAACAGCGCCGAGGTGAGGACCCCGGTCGGTGAGGATCCCCTCAAGGCCGCCCTGAACCTTCATGGCCGGTGACCGCATGGGCGGCGGCAGGGTTGGGGTGGTTCACCCCAACCCTGCCGCCGCCCCGGGTCTTTCGCCGCGTCAACTTTGCTCCCGCAACCCCTCGCCGTACCACAGGTCCATCGCCTCGCGCTGACCCCACACCGCCCCGCCGACCCTGGCGTTGGTCCGGAGCTGCCCCAGGATCCGCCGCAGCGTCAGCAGCCGCACCTGCGCCCCGACGTGACGACCGGCGGTCGCACCACCGTGAACGTCCCTCGCTTCTTCAGCGCGCGCTCAGGTGGACCTCCTCGCTGGCGAAGTACCGCTCGTCGAAGCCGCCGACGGCCTCGAAGTCGGCCCGCCGGGCGTACACGAAGCAGCCGGCCGCGTTGCCTGCCAGGCCGCAGTAGGCGAGGCCGATCAGCCGGTACGCGAACCTCCCCCAGGCCGGCGTCCGCGGGTCGGCCTCGGCCCACGCCCCGCCGCCGACCGCGCGCGCAGCGCGCGTCATGTAGTGCAGCGTCTTCGGCGGCACCAGGGTGTCCGCGTCCACGAACACCAGCACGTCGCCGCGCGCCACCCGCGCCCCGGCGTTGCGCGTGCCGGCGATCTGGCGAAGGCGGACCGCCACGACCCGGTCGGCCAACGCCCGGCCGATCTCCGCCGTCGCGTCCGTCGAGGAGTCATCGACCACAAGGATCTCGTAGGCGCTTTCAGCGTCTCGGCCGAGGTACGGAGCGCCCGCAGCGCTTGCGGCAGCAGCGCCTCCTCGTTGTGCGCCGGGAGGATGAACGAGAGCATGCCGCCCTCATTTGCTGACGCCGAGCTGCCCCAGCACGAACGCCGTCCGCGCCGCCCGCTCCTTCATCGCGTCGTAGCGCCCCGACGCGCCGCCGTGGCCGGCCGCCATGTTGGTCTTCAGCAGGAGCGGCGTCCGGTTCTGCTTCAACGTCCGCAGCTTGGCCACGTACTTGGCCGGCTCCCAGTACATCACCTGGCTGTCGTTCAGCGACGTGAAGACGTACATCGCCGGGTAGTCGGTCGCCTTCAGGTTCGTGTACGGGCAGTAGCTCTTCATGTACTCGTACTCCGACCGCTTGTTGGGGTTGCCCCACTCCAGGTACTCCTGGATGGTCAGCGGCAGCGACGGGTCGAGCATGGTGTTGATGACGTCCACGAACGGCACGCCCAGCACGGCGACCTTGCACAGGTCCGGGCGGAAGTTCACCACCGCCCCGATGAGCAGCCCGCCGGCGCTGGCGCCCTCGATCGCCAGGCGGTCGCGGGAGGTGTACTTCTCCTTCACCAGGTGGTCGGCGCAGGCGATGAAGTCGGTGAACGTGTTCCTCTTGTTCATCATCCTGCCGGCGTCGTGCCACCTCTTGCCCAGGTCGCCGCCGCCGCGGATGTGGGCCGTCGCCACGATCAGGCCGCGGTCCAAGAGCAGCAGGTTCGACGACGAGAACCCCACCGGGCTGCTCGCGCCGTAGGAGCCGTAGCCGTGCAGCCACAAGGGCGCGCTGCCGTCGCGCGGCGTGGTCTTCTTGTAGACCAGCGAGACCGGCACCTTCACGCCGTCCGGCGCCGTCGCCCAGATGCGCTCGCTGGCGTACTGCGAGGCGTCGTAGCCGCCCAGCACCTTGTCCTGCTTCAACAGCTTCTGCTCGCCGGTCTTCAGGTCGTGCTCGAACGTCGAGCCGGGCGTCACCAGCGAGGTGTAGCGGTAGCGCAGCGTGGTGCCGTTGAAGTCGGGGTTCTCGGCCACGAAGGCGCTGTAGACCGGCTCCGGCATCTTGACCCGACGGGTGCCCCCAGTGGCCAGGTCGCGGATCGCCAGGTGCGGCAGGCCGTCTTCCCGCTCCGACAAGACGGCGTAGTCGCGGAACAGCGTCAGCCCTTCCAGCGAGACGTTCTCGCGCATCGGCACGACGTCGGTCCACTTCTCTGGGGCCTCGACCGGCGCGGTGACCAGCTTGTAGGTCTTGCCGTCCTTGTTGGTCCGCATCCAGAACAGGCCGTCGCGGTGCTCGACGTCGTACTCGTGCTCGTCCTTGCGCGGCAGGACGACCTTCCACTCGCCGGCCGGGGCCTTCGCGTCGAGGTAGCGCGTCTCGCGCGTGTTCGAGCTGGACGAGACGGCGAAGAGGTACTTGCGGTCGCGCGAGCGGCGGACGAACAGCCGGTACAGCTCGTCCTTCTCCTCGTAGACCGGCTCGTCCTTCCCGCCGCCGACGGCGTGGCGCATCATCCGGTACGGCCGCTTGGCGGCGTCCTCGGTGACGTAGAAGATCGTGGCGTTGTCGCCGGCCCAGGCGAAGCTGTTCACCTTGACCTTGCGGTCCTCCAGCAGCTTGCCCGTCTTCAGGTCCTTGACGGAGAGGTAGTACTCGCGGAAGCCTGTCACGTCGCTGGCGTAGGCGACCTTCTCGGCGTCGGGACTGACGGCGGTGGCGCCGAGGCTGAAGAACTTGTGCCCCTTGGCCAGTTCGTTGGCGTCGAGCATCACCTCCTCGGCCGCGTCGAGGGTTCCCTTCTTGCGGCAGTGGATCGGGTACTGCTTGCCCTCGACGGTGCGCGTGTAGTACCAGTAGCCGTTGTCGAGAACCGGCACCGCCTGGTCGGTCTGCTGGATGCGCGCCAGCGCCTCCTTGTAGAGCTTCTCCGCGAAGCCCTTCAGGTGGGCCGTCTTCGCCTCGGTGTAGGCGTTCTCCGCCTCCAGGTAGGAAAGGACCTCGGCGCTCCTCTTGTCTTGCAGCCAGCGGTAGCTGTCCACCACCTCGTCGTCGTGGATCTTGCGCGGGGCCGGGGCCTTCTTCGCCACCGGCGGCGTCGGCTCCTTCGGGTCGTCGGCGCGGGCGCCGGCCACGGCGCAGGCCAGGACGGGTAGGCAGAGCAGCGTGCGGGTCATGGGGGAGTACCTTCGTGTGGCGCTCGGCGTGGGGTAGGCTGCCAGCCTGCCCGGTCCCGGAAGGGCAGGCTGGCAGCCTGCCCCACGAGGGCGGCGGCCGTCAGCTGTTGCCGTTGCGGCTCTCGATCGTGTCGATGTTCGCCGCCGGCGAGTCCGGCGGGGCGACGCCGTTGACGTTCTCGTCCTTGAAGATCTCCTCGATCTCCTCGCGGAGCAGCTCCTCCTTCTGGAGCAGGGCCTCGACGAGGCGCTCCATCAGGTGGCGGTTGGCCTGCAGCAGGTTGTAGGCGTGCTCGTCCGCGTCGCGGAGGATGCGGCGGACCTCGTCGTCGATCAGGTTCGCGGTCCCCTCCCCGAAGTCGCGGGGCTCGTGGATCTCCTTACCCAGGAAAATGTGCTCCTCGCCGATCCGGTACGCCACCGGGCCGAGCTTGTCGCTCATGCCGAACTGCGTCACCATCATGCGGGCGATCCGCGTCGCCTGCTTCAGGTCCATGCTCGCGCCGGAGGTCAGCTCGTTGTACACCAGCCGCTCCGCCGCCCGGCCCCCCATCGCCATGATCAGCTGGGCCTGCAGCCGCGTCTTCGAGTAGTCCATCCGCTCCTCGTCGGGGCGGAAGCGGGTCACCCCGCCGGTCCGCCCGCGCGGCACGATCGTCACCTTGAACAGCGGGTCGGCCTGCGGCGTCAGCCAGGCGCAGGGTGTGGCCGGCCTCGTGGTAGGCCGTCTTCTTCTTGTCCTCCGGCGACAGCACCTCCTCGCGCTGGCGCCGATCAGCACCCGGTCGGCGGCCCGCTCGAAGTCGGAGCGGTCGATCTTGCTCTTGCCCTCGCGCGTCGCCAGTAGCGCCGCCTCGTTGGCGAGGTTGCGCAGGTCGGCCCCGGTCATGCCGATCATGCCGCGGGCGATCTGCTCCAGGTCCACGTCGTCGGCCAGCGGCTTGTTGCGGGTGTGGACCTTGAGGATCTGCATCCGCCCCTGCCAGGTCGGCCGGTCGATGGTGATGTGCCGGTCGAACCGGCCCGGCCGCAACAGCGCCGAGTCGAGCACGTCGGGCCGGTTGGTGGCGGCCATGACGATCACCGCCTCGGTCGGCGTGAAGCCGTCCATCTCGCTGAGGATCTGGTTGAGCGTCTGCTCGCGCTCGTCGGAGCCGCCCCCCAGCCCGGCGCCGCGCATCCGGCCGACGGCGTCGATCTCGTCGATGAACAGGATGGCCGGGGCGTTCTCCTTGGCCGTCTTGAACATGTCGCGGACGCGGCTGGCGCCGACGCCGACGAACATCTGGATGAACTCGGAGCCGGAGATCGAGAAGAACGGCACCCCCGCCTCGCCGGCGACGGCGCGGGCCAGCAGCGTCTTGCCGGTGCCCGGCGGGCCGACCAGCAGCACCCCCTTGGGCACGACGGCGCCGAGGCGGGCGAACTTCTCGGGGCTGCGGAGGAACTCGACGACCTCCTGCAACTCGCCCTTGGCGTTCTGCATGCCGGCGACGTCCTCGAACGTGACGCGCTGCTTGCTGCGCTCGTAGCGCTTGGCGGGACTCTTGATGTAGTTGTTGAGGAACCCACCCCCCAACGGGTCGCGGATGCGCGGCAGGAAGATGAAGAAGAAGGCGATCAGAAGCAGCACCGGCAAGAGGTAGAGGAAGCCGATCCACAACAGCGCCATGTTCTGCGACTGGGCGTAGACGATCAGCCCCTGGCCGGCCTTCTCGTTGAGGACGCGCTGGACCTCGACGTCGTTGCCCTGGAGGCGCTCGACGGAGAACTTGCCGGTCGGGATCTTCTGCTTGAGCTTGTCGTCGAGCTTGTCGCGGTCCTTGACCTCGCCCTCGTAGCGGTCCCCCTTCTGGGCGACCTCCTTGAGCTTGTCCTCGGCCAGCAGCGTCCAGAACTCGTTCCAATGGATCGAGTTGCGGTTGCTGGACATCTGGGCGAAGATGACCATGGCGACCAGCCCGAGCACCAGCAGCCAGATCCAGTTGCCCCCCGAGGGCTGGGTGGGCCGCCGCCTCGGCTTGCCGGTCGAAGGGGGGCTCTGGTTGGGTGCGGGATCGGACGGCATGAGAAGTCCTTCGCAGCGATGGCGGAGACCGAACACCCCGGGCGCGAGGCGCTCCCTGTCCCCGTCTAAGATACCAAGTCGCGGACGGCCCGACCATCTCGCCGGCCCGCCCCTACTATACATCGTAGGCGTCGTGGGAAGGGAGCGCGCCATGAGGTGGCCGTGGGCGGAGACGAAGGTCCCGGACTGCGAGGTGGTCCTGTTCACCCGGGCCGGCTGTCACCTGTGCGAGACCGCGCAGGCGGCGCTGGAGCGGGCCCGTGAGCGGTTCGGCTTCGCGCTGCGCGAGGTGGACATCGCCGGCGACGCCGCGCTGGAGGCGGCCTACGGCGAGCAGATCCCGGTGGTGACGGTGGACGGCAAGGTGCGGTTCCGCGGCTGCGTCAACGAGGTACTGCTGACGCGCCTGCTGCGGGCGCGACCCCGGCCCGGCTACCGCACCGACGCGTAGGCCGTCCGCAGTCCGGCGACGCCGGCCACCGCAATCGTCTCCCCGGCCCGCAGCCCCGAGGTAATCTCGACGAGCCGGTCGTCGGCGTGGCCGGTGCGGACCGCCCGGCGGTCGAACGCGCCGTCGCCCTTCCGAACGAAGACGAACGCCTGCGTGCCCTCGTGAACGAGCGCGGCCGGCGGCACGGCCAGGGCCGACGGCCGGGAGGCGACCACGAGGCTCAGCCGGGCCAGCTGGTTGTGCCGCAGCGGCGCGCCCGGCGGCTCGTCCAGCCGCACCCAGACCGGCAGGGTCTGGTCGGCCTCGGCGAAGGCCCGTCCGGAGCGGACGACCTGGCCGGTCCGCACGCGGCCCCCCTCCCCCACCAGGCGGACGCGCGCCGCCATCCCGACGCGGACGTGCGGCAGGTCGCGCTCCGGGACGAAGCCGACGACCAGCGGGGCCGACAGGTCATGGATCGTCACCAGCGGCTCGTCGGCCTTGACGACGTGGCCGATCACCTTGGCGAACTCGACCACGTGCCCACCGATCGCGGCGCGGATCGGCATCGCCTCGACAAGCTGCCGGCTCTGCTGGATCCGGTCGATCTCGCCGGCCGACAGCCCGAGCACGCGCAGCTTCTCACGAAGGCCGTCCCGGCGGTTGCGGCTGGCCGCGTGGGCCGCCTCCAGCTCGACCAGCTTGCGCGACGGAGCGACCCCACCCGCCTTGCGCAGGCGCTCCAGCTGCTGGTCGAGCAGGCCGAAGGCGAGGTGCTCCTTGACCAGGTCGAGCTGCAGCGTCTGGAACTCCAGGCTGGCCACCTCCGCGAGCAGGTCGCCGGCCTTCACCAGCTGCGCCCGATCGACGTGGAGGCGACGAACATAGCCGCCCAGCGGGGCCGACGCCGCGCTGCGCCGGTCCGGCGGCACGTCCACGTGGCCCTCGACCTCGACGACCTCCTCGACGCCCCGCTCGCCCACGGCGGCGACCTGCAGTCCCATGGATTTCGCGGCCAGCGGGTTGGGGCGGACGACGCCGGGGATGAAGTAACCGCCCAGCTCGTGGGCGCCGCGGGTCACGACCCGGTCCCCCGGGACCAGCTCGGGCGAGCGGACCTCGGCCCGGTCGCCCCCCTGGCGGGTGATCTCGATCGGCCTCCTCCGGTACTCCGAGTGGCTCGCCGCCCGGGCCTCCTCGACCAGGACGAACGGCTCGACCCCGTCGTGGACGACCGCCTCGGCCGGCACGGTCCAGGTCCTCGGCTCGGCGGGCATCACGACCCGGACCTGCCCCGACATGCCGGGGAGCAGGCGCGGCTCCCGGCCGGGCGGGTTGGCCAGTTCCGCCCAGACCGGGTTGACGTGCGTCTGCGGCTCCATCGCCAGCCCCTTGACCTGCACCCTGGCACGGAACACCTCGCCGGGGTAGGCGGTCAGGCGCAGCTCGACCGGCTGGCCCTCCTGGACGCGCGACAGGTCCTTCTCCAGCACGCCGATCCGCACCCACACCGCCGACAGGTCGATGATCTCGAACAGGTGCTCGCCCGGCTCGACGACCTTGCCGGCGCTGAGGTCCGCCCGCACGACGGTGCCCCCGACCGGGGCGCGGACCGGCAGGGCGGCCGCGTCGGCGGGCAGGCCGAGGCTGGCCCACTTGCCGCGCGCCACCTCCAGGGCGTTGCGCTGCTGCTGCAGCGTGGTGCGGGCGTCGAGGATGACCTGCTCGGCGACGGCGGCGCTGGCGGCCTCGGCGGCGCGGAGCGTCTTCTCGGCCAGCCGGACGTCGTTCTCGGCGTTGCGCAGCTCCAGCCTCAGCGCTTCCAGTTCCAGGCTGGCGACCTCGGCCAGCAGCTGCCCTTCCTCGACGACCTGCCCCGGCCGGGCGAGCAGCCGGACGATGCGCCCGCCCAGCCGCGGGGCCACGAAGGCGTGTCGGGGCCACGGGGCGACGAGCGTGGCGTAGGCGAGGACGCCGTCCGGAAGCGGGTCGCGGGCAACCTCGGCGGTGCGGACGTCGAGCGCCTCGCGCGACTCGGCGGTGAGGACGACGTGACCCTTCTCGACGTCCACGCTGGCGCCGCGCGACGGCAGCGGGGCGTGCCCCTCGTGGGCCAGCACCCAGGCGACCGCGACGCTGGCGAGGGCGGCCAGGGCCAGGAGGCGGACACGTTGCCGGACGGTAAGCATGGCGGTCTCCCAGGGGGGTTGCCTTCGGCCGGCCGGAGGCCTTAGCCCGCCGGCAGCCGCGCCGCCAGCACCTCCATCGGGTGCAGGGCGCGGCGGCCGGCCAGGTCGTGGATCTGGTGCCGGCACGACGTCCCCGGGGCGACGACGACCCGGTCCGGCTGCCTCGCCAGCGCGGGCAGCAGGGCCAGGTTGGCGATCCTCTCGCTGACGTCGAAGTGCTCCCGCTCGAAGCCGAACGAGCCGGCCATGCCGCAGCAGCCGGCGTCGAGCACCTGGACGTCGAGGCCGGGGGCCAACCGCAGCGCCGGGGCGCTGGCGCCGACGCCGAGCAGCGCCTTCTGGTGGCAGTGCCCGTGCAGGATGGCCTTCTCGTCGCCGCCACTCAAGGGCAACTCGCACCGGCCGGAGCGAACTTGCTCGGCCAGCCAGCTGTCGGCCATCTTCGCCGCGCCGGCCACGGCCCGGGTCGGGGCGCCGGGCAGCAATTCCGGCCACTCGTCGGCGAGGGTGAGGATGCAGCTGGGCTCCATGCCGAGGATCGGTGTGCCGCCGGCGACGCGGCGGGCCAGCGCCCCGACCTGGGCCTGCACCCGCGCCTTCGCCAGGTAGAGGAAGCCCTTGCTGAGGAAGACCCGACCACAGCAGAACACGTCGGCAAGCTCCACCGCGTAGCCCGCGCGCTCCAGCACCCGCACGGTCGCCGCGCCGACGGACGGCTCGTTGTACGTCGTGAAGCAGTCGGCCAGCAGCAGCACCTTGCCGGCACGGCCGGCGTTGGCGTCCGGCCGGTGACGCCGGAACCACCCGCGGAAGTGGCGCCGGTGCAGCGGCGGCAGCGAGCGGCGCCGGTCGATACCGGCCGCCTTCTCCAGCAGCCAGCGGGTGACGCGCCGGGTCTGCGCCCAGTTGACCAGCGGCGCCAGCGGGGCCGCCAGCCGGTTGAACCAAGGGACGCCGGCGACGATCAGGTGCTCGAGCGGCCGCGCCCTTTCGCGATAATAGAACTGCAAGAACTCCGCCTTCTGCTTGCCGACGTCCACGTTGCTGGGGCACTCCGCCTTGCACGCCTTGCACATCAGGCAGAGGTCGAACACCTCGTGGACCCAGCGCTGCCGCAAGGTGCGCGGCACCGCGCGCGGGTCGGCCATCGGGCCGTCCATCGCCAGGGCGTGCCGCAGGGCGTTGGCCCGGCCGCGGGTGCTGTCGCGCTCGTCGAGCGTGGCGCGGTACGACGGGCACATCGCGCCGCCGGTCGTCTTGCGGCAGGCGCCGGAGCCGTTGCACATCTCGACGGAGCGCAGGAAGCCTTCTTGCTTCGAGTAGTCGAACACGGTGACCGGCTCGGCGGGGCGGTAGCCGGGCGGGTAGCGCAGGTTCTCGGTCATCGGCGGGGCGTCCACGACCCGGCCGGGGTTGAGGACGCCGTGCGGGTCGAACGCCCGCTTCAGCTCGCGGAACGCCTCGTACAGCGCCGGGCCGTACATCTTGCGGTTCCACTCGCTGCGGGCCAGGCCGTCGCCGTGCTCGCCGGACAGCGAGCCGCCGTAGAGCAGGACGAGGTCGCTCACCTCCTCCATGATGCGCCGCATCGTCGCGACCTGGGAGCGGTCCTTGAGGTTCATCACCGGCCGGATGTGCAGGCAGCCGACCGAGGCGTGGCCGTAGAACGAGCCGTCGGTGCCGTGCCGGTTGAGGATCTCCCGGAAGCGGGCGACGAACTCCGGCAGCTTCTCCGGCGGGACCGCGGGGTCCTCGATGAACGTGACCGGCTTGGCGTCGCCGACCATGCTGTATAGCAGCGGCATGGAGGCGCGGCGGAGGTTCCACAGCGGGTCGCGGACGGCGGGGTCGATGGCCGGCACGGCGGTGACCAGGCCGTTGACGCCTCGAAGGCGGCGGTGCATCTTCTCGACCTTGTCCTGCACCTCGCGCTCGTCATCGCTGGAGAACTCGACCATGAAGATCGCCTTGGCCCGGCGGTCGATCGGCTTCGTGGCGTCGCGCAGGGCGAGGTTGCCGGCGGTCAGGTCGAGCAGGATGTGGTCCATCACCTCGACCGCCGACGGCTGTAACTCCAGGCACGCCGCCAGCGCGTCCATGGCGTCGGCCATGGTGGCGAACTGCGGCACGAGCAGGCCGCGCACCTTCGGCCGCGGCACCAGGTTGACCTCCGCCTCGACGACGACGGCCAGCGTGCCCTCGCTGCCGACCAGCAGGTGGTGCAGCCCCGGCGGGCGATCGACCGCCTCCGGGGCGCGGGGCAGCGGGACGCCGGCGAGGACGTCGAGGTTGTAGCCGCTGACGCGGCGGAGGATGCGGGGGAACCTCTGGAAGATCTCGTCGTAGTGGTCCCGGACGATGCGCCGCACGTCGCGGTAGACGGAGCCTTCCAGCCCCGGCGCCCGCGCCTTCGCCTCCCACCCCGCCGCGTCGAGCGGCCCGGCGACAACCTTCGAGCCGTCGAAGAGGATGGCCGTCTGCGAGAGCACGTGGTCGATCGTCTTGCCGTAGACGATGCTGCGGGCGCCGGCGGAGTTGTTGCCCATGAGCCCGCCGAGGTTGGCCCGGCTGGACGTCGAGACGTCGGGGCCGAACTGCAGGTCGTGCTCGCCGAGGACGCGGTTGAACGTGTCGAGGACGACGCCGGGCTGGACCCTGGCGACGCGCCGGCCGGGGTCGATGTCGAGGACGCGGTTGAGGTACTTGCTGCAATCGAGCACGACGCCGGGGCCGATCGACTGGCCGGACAGGCTGGTGCCGCCGCCCCGCGGCGTGATCGGCACGCGCGTCTGACCGGCGATCTGCACGGTGGCGACGACGTCCTCGACGGTGCGTGGGATGACGACGCCGAGCGGCTCGACCTGGTAGATGCTGGCGTCGGTGCTGTAGAGCTTGCGCGACGGCAAGTCGAAGCGCACCTCCCCCTGAACGTTGGCGCGGAGGTGCTTGAGGAGTTCGTGGCGCTGCTGCTCGATGAAGTCCGTCATGCGGTCATGATAGCCGGCCGGGCGCGGCTGCGGTATGATCGTAGGACAAGCTGCCAGCTTGTCCTCTGGCGAAGTAGGGCAAGCCAGGCTGCTTGCCCCACGGAAGCCTCCCATGAATTTCCCCCGCGGCTCGACCGGGACGTTCCGGCTGTTCGTCTACGGCACGCTGAAGCGCGGCGGCTGCCGGCACGCGGCGCTGGCGTCGCAGCGCTGCCTCGGCGAGGCGAAGACGACGGCGGGCTACGCCCTTCACAATCTCGGCGACTACCCCGGCCTGGTCACGTGCCCGGAGGGGGGCCAGGTCGTTCACGGCGAGCTGTACGAGGTCGATCACGGCCTGGTGGACTGGCTCGACGCGACGGAGGGCTCGCCGGACTGGTTCAAGCTGGGGCCGGTCGAGGTGGTGGGGGTGAGCGGCGCGGTGTGGGCGTACTTCTACCAGGGCGAGCCGGGCGACCGGCCGCGCGTCGCCTCGGGCCGGTGGGAGAACCCGCCGTGACGCACGAGGAGGCGTTTTTACAGGACATCCTGGAGCGCCCCGACGACGACGCGCGGCTGATCTTCGCCGACTGGCTGGAGGACAACGGCGACCCGGACCGGGCGGAGTTCATCCGGGTGCAGATGGCCGACCGGGCCCCCCACGGAGCACGAGGCCACCGATACCCCGCACGGGCCGACGAACTGCTCCTGCGTAACTGGGACCGCTGGGTGGCGCCGCTCGCCAGGCTCGTCAACCCCGACGGGGCTGACCCATATCTCCCGTGGCTGAGGGAGGGGCCCAATCTGTCGGTGGCGAAGGCGCTGCCGAACTACCCCAGGGGCTTCGTGTCGGAGCTGACCATGGCGGCGGACCGACTTGTCGCCAACGGCGAGGCGATCCTGCGACTGGCCGCGCTGACCCGGCTGCGGTTGCACGGCGCGGGCGGGCTGGGGGCGAAGCTCGCGGGCTGCCCCGCCCTGCGGTGGGTGCGCGAGATCGGCTTTATCGACTACTTCCGCGCCCCCGTCGGCGCGGAGGACATGGCGGCCCTGGCCGCGTCGCCCCACCTGGGGCGGCTCACGGCGTTGCGGCTGCACCGCAACAACCTCGGCAACGACGGCGCGCGGGCGCTGGCGGGGGCGGCCTGGCTTACCGGGATCGAGTATCTGGACCTGACCGACAACGGCCTGTCCACGGCGGGTCTTAGCGCGCTGGTGGACCGCCGCGACCTCCGCAACCTTCGCGTGCTCCGCCTCGACCACAACGGCCTCGACGCCTGGGCGGTGTCGCTGCTCCTGGACTCGCCGTGGCTGGACCAGCTGGAGTTCCTTTCGCTGCGGAACGCGGGCATCTCACCCCACCAGGCCGATGAGATTGCCGCGCGGGCGCCTCGGCTGCGGGTTAGCATCGGTTGAGGGTGCCCTTGCTACTACTCAGGGGAAGCCGGGCCGATCCCGCTATCCCGACAAGCCTGGCCGTGGGTCACCTCCAGGTCCAACCTCACTGGAACCGGGACGCCGCGCAGCCACAGGGGCATGGAGGGCAGTGGGCGACCTATCGCCAGCTCCTCCGTCCAGGCGGCGACCCGCTCATCCTTTTCCAGACGGTAAGGACGATAGGCCACCGCGTAGAGGTCTGCCTTACCTGGGAACCGCGGCGCGGACCGGACCAATAGCCGGGCGATTTCATTGTGCAAGTTTGCCCGCCGTTCGGTAACGACGTCCACGACCACCACGCCTACCCCCCGCTGGAGGTAGGCCAGGCACTTCATGGCGAAGGCCCTGCGTGCGGCCGGCCTATCCTTATTGCGAGGGCTGACCAGCTCGATCGCGCCCACCAGCTCTGGCCCGGCCCGCGTGGACAGGACTAACACCTCTATCTCGTCGGGGAAAACCACCGGGATCTCTAACTGAGGCGAGGGGGGGGCCCACGCCCGCTTCGTGAGGGTCGCCACACCCCCCTTGGAAGCCGGCCTTTTGGCTGAGTGTCTGGCCCCGTTTCCCTTCTCTTCCAGGGCGCCGACGTCCACCTCCACACGAGCACCGGCCAACGAAACCTGTATCTCGGCGAAGTAACCCTTGGGGAGTAGCCCGGCATTCAAACCTCTGCCGATCGCCGAGGCCCAGTAACTGTGGAAGGATTCCCACGAGCGGCGGTCGCTCAACGGCGGATGGAAGTGGTCGAGCAGCGGCATGGCGTGTCCCTCGTCGGCCCACGCCATTCTACCCTCACGCCAATATCGCGTCGATCACATGCCCATGCACGTCCGTCAGTCGCCGGTCGATGCCGTTGTGGCGGTAGGTCAGCCGCGTGTGGTCGATGCCGAGCAGGTGCAGCATCGTGGCGTGGACGTCGTAGCAGTGCGTCGGCTTCTCCGCGGCGCGGAACGACCACTCGTCGCTGGCGCCGTAGGTCACGCCCCCCTTGATCCCGCCGCCGGCCAGCCAGTTGGTGAACGTGAACGGGTTGTGGTCGCGCCCCTTCGACCCCTGGCTGCACGGCATCCGGCCGAACTCCGTCGTCCACAGCACGATCGTGTCGTCGAGCAACCCGCGACTTTTCAGGTCCTTAATCAGCGCCGCCGCCGGCCGGTCCAGGCCGCGGCCCATCTCGCCGTGGTCGCGGGCGATGTCCTCGTGGCTGTCCCAGTTGCGGCGCGGGAAGCCGTTGTCCGCCCCGCTCCAGACCTGCACGAAGCGCACCCCGCGCTCGAGCAGCCGCCGGGCGATCAGGCAGTTGCGGCCGAAGTCCTCGCAGACCCTGTCGTCCAGGCCGTACAGCCGCCTCGTCGCCTCGGTCTCCCTGGAGATGTCCAGCACCTCCGGGGCCGACAGCTGCAACCGCGCCGCCAGCTCGTAGCTGGCGATGCGGGCGTCGAGGCGCGAGTCGCCGTCGCGGCCCTCCTTGTGCCTCGTGTTCAGCCTCTTCAGCAGGTCCAGACCGTCCGCCTCGCCCCTCGCGGTCGCCCTGGCCTCTTCCGGAGGAAAGAGGTCCTGAATGGGGTTCTTCGCCCCGGGCCGCACCGTCGTGCCCTGGTGCGCCGCCGGGAGGAAGCCGGCGCCCCAGTTCGCCGGGCCGTTCGGCGCGAAGCCTCGGCTGTCCGGCAGGACCACGAACGTCGGCAGGTTCTTGTTCAGGCTGCCCAGCCCGTAGCTGACCCACGCCCCCATGCCGGGGAAGCCCGGCTGCACGAACCCCGTCGCCTGGAGGAACGTCGCCGGGCCGTGGACGTTCGACTTCGACACCATCGAGTGGACGAACGCCATGTCATCGGCGCACGTCGCCAGGTGCGGCAGCAGGTCGCTGACCCACTTGCCGCACCGCCCGTGCTGGCGCCACTTCCACGGCGCCTTCATCACCGTGCCCGGCACGCTCTGGAACAGCTCGACCTTGCCGCCGGGGTCGAACTTCTCGCCGTGCCTCTTGACGAGCAGGGGCTTGTAGTCGAACGTGTCGCACTGACTGGCGGCGCCCGACATGAACAGCTGGACGACGCGCTTGGCCTTCGCCGGGTGGTGCAGCCCGGCCTTCGCGGGCGGCCCCGCCGCCAACACGCCCTCCTCCGCCAGCAACCACGCCAGCGCGACGCCCCCCAGCCCGCCGCCGGAGTGCCACAGGAACGAGCGCCGGTCCAACATGAACGGTCTCCGCAAAGTGGTCAGACCATTTCAGGGTAATCAAACCCGACGTGCCAGGCAAGGATACCATCAACCCGGAACGCTTCGCGGAAGCACGGCGTCGAACCCGCCTGCGAAGCGTCGCTAGCCGCCCCGGTGGAATCGGGCCTTGCACCGCCGCAGGACCGCCGGGCTGAGGCTGTTGTATTCGAGTTCGAGGCGGGCCAGGTGGCTCAGCCGCGGCGAGTCGAGCAGAGCCTCCACCCCGGCGTCGTGAAGCTCGCCGAACGACAGGTCGAGGCGGCGCAGCCCCGAAAGGCCCGGACAGCCGGCCAGGGCCTGCGCCCCGGTGTCGCCGATCGGGTTGTTGCTCAGGACGAGGGTGGTGAGGCCCCCCAGGTGGGGCGAGGAGCACAGGGCCTGGACGCCGGCGGAGGTCAGGCGGTTGCCGCGCAGCTCCAGGGTGCGGACCCGCCCCAACCCCGGCCAGGCCGCCAGGAGTTCGGCGCCGGCGTCACCGAGGCCGTTCTCGTTCAACTCCAGACTGCGCAGGTTGCCGGCGAACGAGGCGCTCAAGAGCGCCTCCAGCCCGGCGGAGAGGATGTTGTTGTACGCCAGCCGGACCTCGCGCAGGCCGGCCAACGGTTGGGCCCTGGCGAGGGCCTGCATGCCGCGCATGCCGATCTCCGAGAAGGTAAGGTCGAGCGAGCGCAGCCGGCCCACGTACGGGCTCGCGGCGAGGTGTCGGGCGCCGGCGTTGCCCAGGCGGTTGTTCCACAGCGTCAGCTCCTCGACCGCCGCCAGGCCGGCCCAGCCGAACAGCGCCTCGAGGTCCTGCGAGTTCAGCCCGGACCCGCCGAGGTTGAGGTGCGTCAGCGAGAACGGGACGTCGTCGCGGAACAGCTGCTGGACCACGAACTCCATCACGTTGCCGGACAGGTTGAGGCCCTTCAGGCCGGGGAACTGGCCCGTCGCGATCGCCCGCAACGAATCCTCGCGGGCGCCGGTGCCCGACAGGTCGAGCGTGTCGGCGTGGCGCAGGTCGGCGTTGCGGAGCAGCGCGGCGAGCTTGGTGTCTCCTATCTGGCTGCCCGGCAGGCTGAGGCCGCGGAGCTTGCCGAAGTGCGGGCAGGCGGCCAACTCGTCCATGGTCATCTTCGTCTGGTTGATCCGCAACAGCTGCAGGTGCAGCACCGGGGCCTGGCGGAAGATCTCGTCGGCGTTGTCCATGAAGGCCCGGACGCCCAGCTTCATCCGCTGCGGGAAGCCGCGCACCCACACCGCGTCGGTCACGACCCCCGCGAGCGGCCCCAGCCAGTGGTCCCGGTGGGCCGCGAGCAGCACCTCCTCCCGGCGGCGCAACTCGTCGTGGCCGGGGTCGTCCTTGCCGAGCCTCGCCAACTCGACCTGCACCCGGATGAACTCGGCGCGGGCGGCGGCGTGCCCGTCGCCGTGCTCCTCGAGCCAGTCGGCCAGCACCAGCCGCGGCGTGTCGTCGTCGGGGTGGGCGACCAGGTCGCTCTCGAACGCCTGGTACTGCGGGTCGGAAGCCCAGGAGGGGGCCGGTGCGGCATTCTTTCGCGCCATCGGCGGTCTCCCGGGGTGGGAGGAGCCGCCGGGCTTGTCCCGGCGGGGGCGGGAAGACCGGCGGGATCAACCCGCCGGCTCCTCTCCGTCATAGCCTCCCAACGAAGCGAAGCTTCACCGCGCCCGCCTCACCCACCCCTCGGTGAGCGTCTTCAGGTCCACGCCGGTCTCGCCGTTGGCCTGCGCGAAGTAGTGCCGCTCCACCCCGCGGATCGCCCGCGTCAGCTCCTGCCGCTGCGACTCGCTCAGGCCGCCCTCCCTCTCGATGCGCTCCAGAAGCGCGATCGCGGTGAACGGCGTCAACGGCTCCGGCAGCTTCCATTTTACCTCAGCCGGGCGCCGGTTGCGCAGCCGCCGCCAGGCGAGCACGCCGCCGAGCAAAACCACCAGCGTCCCGCCCCCGGCCGCCCACAGCCAGGCCAGCGACCGCCTGCCGTACGACCGCTCCAGCTCGACCACGGCGTCCACCTTGGCCAGGTCGGCGTCGTCGTAACGCTGGTACTCCATCTTCTCCACGACGTCGCCCTTCGCGGTGCCGAACGCGAACTTCGTCGGCAGCACGGTCAGCCCCTCCTGGGCCTTCAGCGTGACCATCCACACGCGCTCGGACCGAACGGCGACCTGCTCGCTGTCCTCGTCGAACTTCGACACGGCGGCGCCCTGATCGACCACCTTGGCGACCTCGAACCCCTCCGGCTTGAGGTCGAGCACCTGGTCCAGGTCCGGCACCAGGCCGAGGGCTGACGCCTTCACCTCCAGGATCAGCTTGCCCTGGCCCGCCTGCCGCTCGTCGAGGATCTGCGTCACCTCGACCTTTTTCGCCGGCCGGGCCGGGCCGACCTCGTCCTTCGCCGCCAGCGGCACCGCCGCCGACTCGATCGGCAGCACGACGTAGCCCGACGTGTCGAGGAAGTCGAGGTCCATCCGCAACGGCGGCAGCTTGTCCACCTGCGGCCCCTTCGGCTTCAGCAGCAGGTAGGCGTACGGCGTGAACCGCCAGCCGTACTCGCCGGCGACGGCGCGCGAGTGGACCTTGTCCGTCTCGAACGTGACCGACACGACGTCGAAGTGTTCCTTCAGCGCCTCGTTCGCCGCCGTCTGGAACCGGTCCCGGTAGTCGGCCGTCGGCCGGCCGTAGTTCCACGAGAAGTAGGTGCCGGTGTTCTGGTTCTGCAAGTAGCGGCCGAACCCTCCCGACTCGCGCTCGATGTCCCGGGTGTGCTTCAGCCAGACGAACACGCCGAACGGCTTCTTGTGACCGACGTCGGACGGGCCGTCGATCTTCGCCTCCAGCTTGATCTCGCCGACCAGGTCCTTGTAGTAGTCGAAGACCTTCTTCGCCTCGGCGGCTTCCTTGTGGTCGCCAACGACGTCGAACCCGGCCTTCAGGTAGCGGTACTTGACCTGCGGCTTGACCGAACTCATGCGGTTGAACAGCTGGTTGGCGAACTTCTCCATGTGCTTCTTCGACAGCTCGCCCGGCAGCGCCAGGATCGCCTTGCGAATCCGCTCCGGCTGCGTCGTGTCGGGCACCTTCTCCTCGTTCACCTGCCCCAGGTCCACGGCCCCCAGGCTGGCGTACATCCACTGCTCGTAGACCTTCGTCGTCTGCTCGTCCTCCGGCAGGTCCTTCGCCGCCTTGGCGTACAGCCCGGCGGCGCGCTCGAACTCCTTGTACGACGCCAGCCGCCGGGGGGTGTAGTCCGACGACTTGGCGATCTCCGACTGGAAGTTGACCTCGTCGTGCAGGATGGCGGCGCGGGCGCAGGCCAGCGACCAGTCCGCGGGGAACTTCTTCATCGCCGTCTCCACCGTGTCCAGGGCCACGGCGTAGCCGCGCTTGACCTCCGACTGGATGTCCTTGGTCTTGCGGTTGGTCTTCTTGTCCTTTTGCTCCTCCGGCCGCTTCCAGACGCCGGCGAGGTTCTCGCGCATCTGCTGCGCCAGGCCGGACAGCACCTTCGGCTTCAGCCCGCCGATGGGGCCGAACACCCTCTCGATCGCCTCGGCCTTGTACACCTCGGCCGACGAGTGGCACGCCGTGAACGCCTTGGCGAGCAGTTCCTCGTCGATCTCGCCGACGGGCAACTTCTTCATGCGGTGGACCCAGCCGGCCAGGTCCACCAGGTTGCGCTCCTGCTTCGACCGCGTCAGCGGAATGCCGTCGCTGCGGCGGTCGAAGCCGTACATCCACATGTAGCGGCTGGTGCGGCCCTTGTTCTCGTTGGGGTCGTGGTTCTTGGTCCACACGCGGAGGAACTCGCCGGTCAGCTCGCGCGCCTGCCGCGGGTGCGTCTTGGCCAGCTCCTCGATGTGCGGGAAGGCGTTGGCCTCCTCCTCGGCCTTCAGGTGCAGCTGGCACAGCACCATGGCCAGCTTCGGCCGCAACTCGTCGTTGACCCGCTCCAGCCACTCCGGGCCGGGCCGGGCCAGGAGAGTCTCCTCGGTGGAGATCGCCTTGGGCTGGTTGGGGTTCTGCATCCGGTTGGGGTTGAAGTAGAAGTCGTCCCAGTAGAAGTAGTTGCCGTACCGGTCGCGGCGCAGGCTCTGCTTGTCCTCGGCGAACTGGTAGGTCACCTCCGCCTCGCGCAGCCAGTTCCGCGCCAATAGCGTCAGCGTGTCGTGCCAGTCCTTGGCCCGGCCCGGCGACGCCTTCAACAGCGCCTCGACGGCGGTCTTTTGCAGCCTCAGCGTCTTCAGCCGAGGCTCCGGCGACTGCATCTGCATCATGATCCCCTGCGCCGACACCCCGCCGATGGTCGAGAGGATCGTCTTGCCGCGCCCCGGCTCCTTGGTAAAGCTCTCTTCCAGCCACCTCTGCCCAAGCTCCTCCTTCAACCTCGGGGCGAGATCGACGGCGTGCTTCAGCGCCTCGATCTGCTCCTCGCGGTGCTCGGCGACGGCCGGCGCGGCCAGCACCGCCTGCAAGGCCGACCACGCCTGCTCGAGCCAGGCCAACTTCTTGTCCTCCTCGTACTTGCCGAGATAGAGCTGCGACAGCAGGTTGAGCGCCTCGAAGTCGTTCCCCTTGCGGGCGACCTCCTCCTTCGGCAGGAACGGCCCCATCTGGGCCGGCTCGCTCGCCACGGCGAGCAGCCGCGCGCAGTGGCGGGCGGTCAGCGCGGGCCCCTTCTTCGCCGCCTCGGCCTGGAACCGCTTGACGACCGCCTCGACCACGGTGCCGGTGCTCAGGCACGCCCGCAGGATGCCGCCGAGCCGGTCGAGGTCGTCCCGATCGATCGGGTACGGGCAGGCGGCGGCGAGGCCGACCACGTCGTCGGGGGCGAACTGGTTCTTCTCGGCGTACTGCATCGCGGCGGGGTTGCCGCGCATCATCATCATCGCCGGGTCGCCGCCCCCGCCGCCCATGGCGGCCATCATCGGGTTCATCTGGAGCGAGTTGAGCATCTGCTGGTAGGCGGCCTTCGCCTCCGCCTTCGGCAGGACCGACAGGTAGAACTTGACCTCGTCCCACCGCCCGAGCGTCACCACCCGCTGGAAGTGCTCCAGCTCCATCGTCAGCGAGTCGGGCTTGGGCGCGTCCTTCTTCGCCGGCGCCGCCGGCGCCCACGCCTTGAGGACCGACGACGGGCGGCGGTCGAACGTCAGCGCCTTGAGCTTCTGGAGGCGCGGGCTGTCCTGCTTGGGCTTGGGCGGCTCCGGGGGCGCCTTGGGCGTCGGCGGGGCGGCACCGAGGGTGGCGATCAGCGCGAGCAGCAGGACGGTTCGGCGCATGGTGTCGGTCCTGGAGGGGTGTGGTAGAAATATGCGAAGGGCGTATTGGCGAGCCGCGCAAGAAGTAAGCGGGTTGCACAGGCCCGCCCGCTCACTTCGTGCGCGGCTCGCCGGCGATCAATGCCCCGTCGTGTCCGGCGGCGGGCCGGACGACGCGCCGCGGGCGTCTTCCTTCTTCTGGCTCTTGCCCTGACCCTTGCCGCGACCGCGGCACTTGCCACTGCAACAGCCCTGTCACTGGCTCGGCAGCGGCAGGCCTTGCAGCTCCGCCAGCTCCATCCGCGCCAGCCGCACCGACGCCTCGACGTCCTCGGTGTACCGGGCCGTCGCGGCCTCGTCCCCCGCCGCCTTGGCCTGCTCGGCCAACAGCCGGTACGCCTGCCGCGACGCCTCGATCTCCGGCTCCCACACGTCGCGCGGCATGCCCTCCAGCCGCATCAGCCAGGTCATGTAGTAGTGCGACTGCGCCAGGGCCGACCGCGCCTCGGCCAGCAGCTTCTGGTCGGCCCCCGCGTCGGATTGCAGCTCATCGACCAGTGTCTTGAGGTCGTCCTGGGCCTCGTTCAGGCCGGCGGCCATCATCTGCGCCTTGGCCTTCTCCAGGCGGACCTTGCGGCCCTCCACCGCCTTGCCCTCGGGGAGGTACTTGAGCGCCTCGTCGTAGAGCGCGACGGCGTCGGCCCACCGCTCGGCCCGGGCGGCCTCGTCGGCCTTCGCCAGCAGGTCGCCGGCCTGGTCAATCCTCTGGTGTTCCTGCCCGGGGCCGAAGTGCCAGATGGCGAAGCCCACCGGCAGCAGGAGCCAGGCCAGGAGTAATAACATCCGCATGAGGTCGCTTACCTCCCAGGTTGGGTCCGCACGCCGGGGCGCCACGTCGTGCCCACGAGGTGCAACAGTAAGGGTAACAGGCTCAACACGCCGGCGCCGCCGGCAATCGCCATCAGGGCGTACTCGCGGCGCGTCAGCCGCTCGAACGGGCTCTGCTTTCCGACGAGCGTGACCTGCTGCACCAACGCGGTGCTGAGGTGCTTTTCGTTGCCGTCGTGGTACGTGCCGCCCAGCCGGACGGCGAGCTGCCGCAGCGACGAGACGTCCTGCCGCGACAGGTGCCCGGCGACGAACGTGCCCTTGGCCGGGTCGCCGACGCCGACGATGACCACGTGGGCGATCGACGCCGGCAGCCTCGGCAAGCCGGTCGGCGGGATGGTGTCGCCGTCGCTGACGATGACCAGCGTGGTCGCGCCGGGCCGCCACGGCTGGGCGATGCGGCACGCCTCCTTCACCCCGGTGATGAGGTCAGTCGGGCCGGCCTTGAAGGCGTACTCCATCGGCAGGTCCTCGAGGATGTTGCGGATCACCTCGGGGTCGGTCGTCCGCTCGACGACCGGCAGCGCCTCGGTGTAGACCGCCACGACCGTGGTGCGGTACAGCTCCATCGGCGTGCGCTCGAAGAACGACTTGAGCAGGTCGCTGGCCCGCTTGCGCCGGCTCAGCTTCCGGTCCGGCCCGGCGTCGGCCAGCCGCATGCTCGGCGACACGTCGAGCACCAGGACCAGGTCGCGAAACTCGTTCTCCGGCAGCACGCCGAGCTTGTGGACCTTCGGGGCGATCGTCAGCAGGGTCATCAGCCCCCAGGCCAACCCGGTGGCGGCGAGGACGCGCAACGGCGGGGCGAGCCAGGTCCACAGGGCGGCGCGGCGCGACGGGCCGAACGCCAGCGCGGCGACGTGGCGGACGCGCGCCGCGTGCGTCAGTTCGGCGACGGTCATGACCATCGCCGCGCCCAGGGCCACGAGCTGCGCTACCATGGGGTGTACCTGACGCCGAGGTAGCCGACCCCCGCCACGCCGAGCAGGGCCAGCGCCGCGACGCACCACGGGCGGTAGTTGTCGAGGGTGTCGGCGAGCTTCTTCTCCATCGGCGCCTGCTTCATCTGGTCGATCTTCTTGAAGATGGCCCGCAGCGACTCGGAGTCGGCGGCCTCGAACGCCTCCCCGCCGGTCCCCGTCGTGATGGTGTGGATCTCCTCCTGGATGTTCTCCATGCCGATGATGATCGCCATCACCGTGATGTTCGCCTTCTTGCACTCCTTGGCGATCTCCTCGGCCGCCCCCCCGTACAGGTCGGCGCTCTCGCCGTCGGTGACCAGCAGGATCATCTTGTCGCCGTCCTGGCGGTCGGAGATGACCTGCTTGCACGACCGCAGGGCCCGGCCGATCTCGGTGCCGCCGAACCAGTACGGGACCTTCTCCGGCCGCATGAACGGGGTGGCGCAGGTGACCGCGGAGATGTCGGAGGTCAGCGGGCACCAGTGCAGCACGGAGTTGCCGAAGAACGTCAGCCCGACGGCGTCGCCCTTGCGGTACTTGACGAACTCGCGGACGGCGTTCATGGCCCCGTCGTAGCGGCTTCCCCCCCCCCACTCGGCGGTCATGGAGCCTGAGATGTCGAGGCAGATCTCGATGTTGGTGAGCTTGCGCTTCTCCAGCGGCTCGCCGTAGCGCTGCGGCCCGGCCAGCAGGACGATGGCGACGGCGAGGAGCAGCGCCGGCATCGACTCGCAGAGGCCCAGCAGGAAGAACCAGAGCAGCCCGCGGCCGGGCTTCCCGTGGTCGAACGGCAGCGCGACCTCGCCGCCGCGCCGCCGCCACGTCCAGACGAGCAGCGCCAGCGGGACCGCTAGCAGCAGGAGAACCAGGGGGTAGAGGAAGCTCATGCGTGCGTCTCTG
Source organism: Gemmataceae bacterium (assembly GCA_046350195.1). Lineage (GTDB taxonomy): Bacteria > Planctomycetota > Planctomycetia > Gemmatales > Gemmataceae > CALDUY01. Next base: position 31,520 of record JAXMAW010000015.1, on the reverse strand, counting down.
TCGTAGGACAAGCTGCCAGCTTGTCCCTCGCGCCGCCCACCAGGACAAGCTGGCAGCTTGTCCTACGAGGCCTCCAGGGCGTCCGGCGGCAGGTGCCGGTAGGGTTCGAGGAGGGCGCCGACGTCGATTGTATCCGGGCGGCCCGGCCGGTGCAGCCACGATTCCAGTCGGACCAGCAGCGGCCCCGCCTCGGGGTGGCGGCGCAGCTCGGCGAGGGCATCGACGGGCCGCTCCTGCGACAGCTCGAGCTTGCGGCCCCAGTAGGTGATCAGGGCTCGCTCCAGGCCGGCCAGCCGGCCGGGCGACGCCCGGCCGGTGACGGCGTCCTCGACGAGCGGCCGCAGGTGGTCGGCGAGGGAGCGCGGCCGGGCCGCCTCTCGCTCCCGGACGCGCCGCCGGCGGCCCAGGAACAGGATCGCCATAAGGCCGAGCGTCCAGAGGCCGGCACCGAGCAGCAACAGCGTGCGATACCCGCCCAGGCGCGGCGTCCTTCGGGTTCGAGCGCGTTGGGCGTGACCTGCCCTGGCGGGAGCACGCTGCGGACGGTGACCGGCAGCGGCGGCAGGTCGGCGGTCGAGGAACGATCCTTGCGGCGGACGAAGTCTTTCAGGTCGTACCGGCCGGGGGCTGGCCGACGTACTCGATGTCGTAGCGAAAGCCGGTCGAGATCGGCTCGGCGGAGACGATGCGGACGACGAGCGGAGACGTGCGGTCGTCCAGCGGCTTGACTTCGAGTTCGCCGCCAGGCAGAAAAACCGCGACTCGATGCGGCCGGCGAGCCCGACCGACGGGTCGGCGGCCGCCGCGAAGGCGGCGAGCGCGACCAGGACTGCGGGGTTGGCGAAGTCTTCGCAGTGGCGGCTCTGCCGGATCGCTTCCGCGAAGCCTCGCCAATCGGAGCCCTTCCTTTCATCGCGCCCCCCTTCCGAGCAGGCCGCGGGTGCGGCAGAAGTGACGCACCCGGGCGACGAACGACTCGTCGGTGCGGACAACCAGGTGGTCGATGCCGCACTTGCGCAGCTCGGCGGCGACCGCTTGCTGGTCGGTCCACGCCTTGCGGGCGCGGGTCACGAACGCCCGCCCGGTTTCCGCCTCACGGGCGCGCAGGAAGCCGCCGCCGGGCAGGCCCACCTCCGCCGGGTCCAGGACCTGGAACACCGCGACGTCGTGGCGCTGGGCCAGCAGCTTCAGCGCGTCCACCGCGTCGGGGTCGTGCAGGTCGCTCAGCGCCAGCACCAGCGACCGGCTGGTCAGGGTCGGGGCGAGGTCGGTGACCCGCGCGGCGATCCGCGTCGGCTCGTCGTAGCGGAACCGCCGCAGCTGGTGCAGCCACTCCAGCACCCGGGCGCTGGACAGGCTCGGCTCGACGCGCAGCTCCTTGCCGCCGACCCCGACGACGCCCACCGGGCTGATCCGGTCGAGGCAGGCGAACGCCAGGCCGCCGGCCAGGTGCAGGGCGACGGCGTACTTGCTCCGCGGCCCGGACGAGACGGCCATCGACGCCGACGTGTCGAGGAGGAGGTAGCACGGCATCCGCCGGGGCGTCTCGTACTCCTTGACGTGCGGCTTGCCGGTGCGGGCGGTGACCCGCCAGTCGATGGCGCGGACGGGGTCGCCGTACTGGTACAGGCGCGACTGGACGTACTCGAACCCGGAGCCGAGGAACGGCGAGCGGTCGCTGCCGTAGCCGAGGCTGTCGGCCAACTTCTTGACCGCCAGCAGGAACTGCCGCGTGTCGAGACGATCGACGGTGTCGAGGTGGCCTTCCACGGCGCCTCCGCTGTCCGGTCGTAGGACAAGCAGCCTTGCTTGTCCCGGCTGAAGAGGACAAGCAAGGCTGCTTGTCCTACGAAATCACGCCGCCCCCGCGTTGACGCCGAGGTCGGTGAGCAGTTCCTGGAGCACCGACGCCGGCGTGCGGCCCTCGGCCAGCGCCTCGTAGTTCAGCCGGATGCGGTGCAGCAGGACGTCCTCGGCCAGCGCGAACAGGTCGTCGGGGATGACGTAGTCGCGGTCGTGGATCAGGGCGCGGGCGCGGGCCGCCTTCAACAGCGCGATGCCGGCCCGCGGGCTGGCGCCCAGCTCGATGGCCGGGTGGCGGCGCGTCCGGTTGACGACCTCCAGGACGTGCTCGAGGAACACGTCGCTGACGTGGATGGCGTGGACGGCCTCCATGGCGGCGACGATCTGCTCGACCGAGCCGACCGGCCCGCCCTCCAGGACGTCGAACTCGGTCCGGGCGATGGCCCCCTTGTCCTCGCGCTTGACGCCCAGGGCCATGTTGCGGCGGAGCACCTCGCGCTCCTCGTCGAGCCTCGGGTACGCCAGCCGGTGGCACAGCATGAAGCGGTCCAGCTGCGCCTCGGGCAGCTCGAACGTGCCGGACTGCTCGACGGGGTTCTGCGTGGCGATCACCAGGAACGGGGCCGGCAACTTGAACGTCGTCTTGCCGATGGTGACCTTGCGCTCCTGCATCCCCTCCAGCAGGGCCGACTGGACGCGCGGGGCGGCGCGGTTGATCTCGTCGGCCAGCAGCAGGTTGGTGAAGATCGGCCCCTGGACGGTGCGGAACTCCTGCGTCCGGGGGTCGAGGATCTCGCTGCCGAGGATGTCGGAGGGGAGCAGGTCGATGGTGAACTGGATGCGGGCGAAGGCCAGGTCCACGCACCGGGCCAGGGTGGCGACCAGGAGCGTCTTGGCCAGGCCGGGCACGCCCTGGAGCAGCAGGTGCCCGCCGGTGAACAGCGCCACCAGCACGCGCTCGACGACGACGTCCTGGCCGACGACCACCTCGCCGATGCGCCGGCGGACGTCGTGGAGGAAGCGCATCGTCGGTTCGAGGTTGGCCTGCGTTCGGCCGTTCGCGGCGCGGTCCATAAAAGTGCCTCGGCGTCGTGGGTGACCCAGGACAGGTTATCCACGACGCCAAGGCCGTGTCAACGACCTGGGAAAGATCGTCGTCCGTTCCTCACGACTCGGCCGGGCGGCGGCGGCGCCAGAAGTACGTCCCGGCGCCCACCACGCCCATCCCCAGCAGGGTCAGGCTGCCCGGCTCCGGCACCCGGGGTGCCGCCGATGTTCTGGTAGGTGATGAACGGCTGCCCGCCCGTCCCGAAGAAGAGGGCGGTGCCCATCAACCAGGACCTGGCTGGGAGCGGCGTACAGGGGCGACGTGATCCCCGCCGTGAACAGGTCCGTGGCGATCTCGGCCCCGTCGCAGTCTGGAGCTGGAGTCCAAGGTCGAGTCCGGGACGATCGACATGCCACCACCCAGGGCAGCCAGGGCCGCGTTGATCCGACCGTTCTCTCCAGGGAAGAAGCCGTTCTCCCCGATGAAGAACACCCTCCTGCCGGCCGGCTTCTCGACGGGCGGCATTCGGAGGCGGTGTAGTCGGAACTCGGCAAAATCGAGAGCAAGCTCGGCTCCCGCCAGGTCGGCTGCCGTGACCGGCCCGCCCAGGATCGACGAGGAGTCACCCCCAACGAGTTGTAATAGCTGTTCACGTTGGAGGAGAAGCTGGAAATGGTTGAGCCCGCCCCGATGACCACCTTGTCGCGGCCCCCAGCACATTACTAAAGAACTGCTGGTTCCCCGGCGTAGGCGTTCCGACAAGCCATCGGTGATGTTATCCCCAGCGGGGAAGACGATCCCAGCCTGGGCCTGGAGCGCGGCGAACAGGGCCAGCCCCAGCAAGACAGCGGCGAGGAGGAACCGGCCCACTTCGAGGAGCCGGCCTGACCGCCTGGACAATGGAGGCGACACCAGCACGCTGCTTGGCACCTCTTGGGAAAGGTGTGTTCCCTGCTAAGAGTAGGCCCAGGCTTCCCCCGTAGGGGGGGTCGAGGAAAGCCGGAGAATGTTCGGACCGAATTGGGGCACCCGCGCAGCAACCGCCATACCGGGTTTCGCCAACAGGGGTGGAGCACAACCTCATGAGACCAGGGAACTAGGGCCGCCTGCCGATCTCTCTGGGGCGTAACATAATCACCTGATACCCGTTAACCCCCGGCCGATTGAGGCTGCAACAACCGGAATTAACACCGTTAAGGAGACCGACGGCCCGCGACCGGAGAAATTTGGACCGCAGGGGAGGACAGAAGCTTGGGTTGGTGCTAACGAGAGGTAAAGAGGCCTTGGATTGGATGGCCCGTGCCGCGGAGTCCCCCCAATGCGTACTTGAGCCGCCGCCGTATTCGTCTCGCTCACGCACTACGGCGGGGCCTGGCTCGCCGGTCAGGAGGCGAAGCCCGCGAAGGGCTGGGCCGGAGGTCGCCCCCGGCGTGCTGCAACTCGCCGGGCCGGCCGCCGGCTATGCTCATGTCCGGCGACCGGGCGCTTGCTCCTCGACGCCCCGGGCTGGCTCGACGCACTTGAAGGCGAGCGGCGCTCCGCCGGGTCGAGAACGCCCTGCTCACCCGCACCACCGCGACGACCTCGCCGCCGTTACGGCGTCGAACTGGGCCCGCGCCCCAGGGCGTCGACGCCCTGGCTTCGGCAAGCCGGTCGCCGAGTACTGGCGCGACTCGATCCCGCTGCACGCTCGCCGCGGCTACCTCGTCGACCGGAGGAACTGCCGTCGATCGACTGCTCGCTGACCGACGGGCAGGAGGTCATTTGCTGACTGGACGATCCGCGTCGTCGCCACGCCGACGCAGCCCCGATCATCGCCTTCCTGGCGTCAAGGAAGGCGGCAAGAAGCTGCTGTTCGCCGGCGACGCCGTGGCGCGCGCATCTGGTCGCCGTTCACCACCGACTGCGGACCACTGGACCGATGCCGGCTTCGCCCGCCGCCGAGTCGCTGCGCAGCTCGCCGCGCCCAAGGGCCGACGTCCTGCTGCCGGCTTGCCGGCGACGTGCTCCGGCCGGCGTGGGAGCCGCCCCTGAAGCGCACCGCCGCGGCCGTCGAGGAGGTGGCGTTCGCCAGGAGCTACGAGCGCTCACCGCGACCGTACGAGGACCCGCCGGCCACCGCCTTCCTGGCGAAGAACAGGCCGGCACCGACGGCTCAAGCCCTGGTCGCGGCTGTCGAAGAACCTCTGGCTGACCGGCAACACCTACGTGCTGCGGCTCCAGAACAGGCGTGCCTCGTCGTCGATCCGTGGGACCCGCACAGCGCCCAAACAGATTCCCAAACTTCCAGAACGACGAATTCGCTCGGCCCGGTGGAGGTGGTCCTGTGCAGCCACGCCCACTTCGACCACTACGACGGCACTACGACCTGCTGGAACGAGGACAACCCGGCGGTGTGGACGCTGGACCAGGTGGCCGGCCCCGTCGCCGAGCCGTTCCGCTTGAAGACGCCGTTCCTCGGCGGCAACCGCGCGGTCACGCGGCAGTTGCGCGACAGCGAGCAAGCCCGCCAGCGCGAAGAAGTACGAGCTGAAGTTTCCGCCCTGCCCGGCCAGACGCTGTTCACCATGGACGTCGAGACGACCATCGACGGCAAGCGCGCCTGTTCACCGCCGACAACTTCGCCCGCGACCCTGTACTCGGGCACCGGCGGCTGGATGGGCCTCAACCGCTCCGGCCCGGCAACATGCAGGCCAGCGCTGAGTGCTGGCATCGCGCCGGACTGGGTGCTGGCCGAGCACGGCAGCGCCTGGAGTTCAACGCCGCCGACTTCCGCCGCCGCGTCGATGGGCCCAACTCGGCGAACCGCCGACGCGGCGCGGCCATCGGCGGCGACCGCCGACTGGAACCCGCACCACGTCCGCGTCGAGCCGGTGTTGCTGAAGGGCCGCGCCCGGCGAGACGTTGACTGGCGAGCTGGTGGTCGAGAACGTGCTGAGCCACAGGCGAACCCTGACGGTCACCCTCGACGGCCGCGGCGGGACGAAGGGTCAAACGTGGACGGTCGAGGTGGGCCCAGGGCGACGACCCGCCGCCCGATCCAGGCTCACCCTCGGCGAAGAAGGTGCCGCGAGGCCGGCATGTCTTTGTGCTGACGGCGCGCGACGGCGGCTCAGGTGAAACCCGGCGATGCCTTCGTGGCGGTGGACGTCGAGCCGAGGCGTTGAAAAAATCCAGGAATCGATTGGGAGTGGCCGCGATTGATTCTGGTGGTTGTGAGGTCCGACGAACAACTGCAACGAGGACGGTGTGGAAGGCCACGACGACCACGACCCGCCCGACCCTGGAAACCTCGAAGACCGCTTGACGCCGGCCAGCGTCTGGTACGACGAGACCGCTGTTCATCCGCGCGACAACACCAACGACACGGTCAACGTCCGAGGCCATCAACGGAGGCCGTGACGGCAACATCTACATCGACGTGAACCGGGCCACGTGCTGGTCGAAGGCCTCCTCGATCTGGGCCCACAAGGTGCAGTTCGGCAACGGCGGCAACGACTTCGCCCAGTACGGCAACATCAACGCCATCGCTGCAGCCCGGCGACGGCGACGACCGCCTGGAAGGCGGCAACTGGCAGGACGACTTCTACGAGGCCCGGGCAACGACGTCCTGTTCGGCTTCGGCAGCAACGACGAGCTGTTCGGGGAGGGCAATCACGACGAACTGGCCGGCGACGGCAATGACCTCTGGACGGCGGCCGTGACGGCATCGTGGATAGCCTGATGGGTAGAGATGGCTTTTGACCAGTTCCACACCGACCAGCAGTTCCAGTTCGGCCGGAACGAGAACATCGATAACGCGCAGGACTTCAACGGCTCGTTCGACCGGTTTTACAACTGACCGAGGGGGTACCCCATGCATGCCGGCGAGGTGCGGCCGAAGACCTCAAGTGCCCAGCCCCGGCCGCATCGTCGCTTGCGCCTGGACCCGGATGAGGACTTTGCATTGCTCACCCGGCCGCAGTAATAGCTCTGAGCCTACCTCTTGCCGGGTAACCAGGGCGGTCGGGGAGACCGGCGCATAAGCGTCACGCGCGTCCAGTGCCCCCTCCGGGGACGCCGACACGACGACCCCGCTCAGCTGGTTCCAGGGGCCGGGTCGATCGCTGTCCTCGCCGGCCAGCTTCACGTCCTCCGCCCGGATGGCGACGTGGGCCGCCCCGGGCGGGAGTTCGAACCAGGCGAGGAGCCGGACCCCGCCCACGCGGAACTTGGCGGGAACCCGCGGACCGGCCGATGACCTCGGCCCGGGCAGGACGTTCTCCGCCCACGACGCGGAGCCACCTCCGCCGTCGTGGGCCGAACGAGCTACCTCGGCCACCGGGCCGCTCTGCCTCACCGCCCTCGTGCATGACCGCCACGGCGTCCCCGCGCGCCCGGCGGCACCTCGACTGGCATCGTGGGTCACCAGGAGCGCTTGGCCGCTTGAGTATGTGACTCCCCGGTTTTGGCCCCGTGTCAGGGGAACGTCACGACGTCGCCCTGGGCCAGGAACAGGCTCTTGCCCAGCTGGACCGAGGCCTTCGTTGTTCATGGTGGCGCAGTGCCCGTCGCAGTACAAGATGTTGAACACGTTGGTGTGCCGCTGGTCGGGGTAGTGCGTCCGGGGAGTTGGTCGTGTCGGGGAACGGCCAGGGGCGAGGTTGGCCGAGGTGGCCGCGTGCGTCGAGTCGGCGCAGCAGGGGTGCGGCCGTGGTCCCAGACGATCACGATGTTGGAGGTCCCGTTGCCGTTGGTCAGCTCACCGGCGTCCGGCCGTTGGGCCGCCAGTTGACGTAGTTCATGGCGTAGCTGCACTGGTAGTCCTGGCCGGTGACCGGGTCCTTGCCCTTGGAGCACTTGAAGGTCTTGGGGTTGCCCTCGATGAAGGGCCAGAGCAGCCCGGCAGGGTAGCCGCCGTTGGCGTAGGTGTTGTCCGGGTTGGGGCTACCCTGGGCGTTGGTCGTGGTCGAGGGGACGGGCGGTTGTCGTAGAAGACCACCAGACTTCTTGAGGCCGATCCAGGTGGTCGGCGAGGCCAGCGAGTAGCAGTTCCAGGCGTCGCGCCGCTGGTGTCGCACTGGCGGTAGCGGGAACGCCCTCAGGTGTCGTGGTAGTTGTGGATCGCGATGCCGATCTGCTTGAGGTTGTTGGCATACTGGATGCGCGCGGCGGCTCGCGCACCTTTTGCACGGCGGGAAGGAGCAGGCCGAATGAGGATGGCGATGATGGCGGCTACACCAACGGCTCAATCAGGGTGAAGGCACCGCGTCGATTCATAACGGCTCGCTCACAGTTGGGGCCACCAATCCTTGTCGTTATAACTGATCGGGAATAACCGGCAAGAGAATATCACCGACGACGGCCCCGGTGTCGTCCACGAGATCGCTGTCTCAGGGGCGAACCTTCCTGGGGACCTACGTCAGTGCCCCGAGACGGAGGTCAGGTCAGGTCGGGGCCTTCGAGCCGCGGCCCGGCTGGGCTTCCCGCACTCCCCGAGCCGCCCGCGCGCCAGCGGGGAGAGACAGGAAATGCAGCAAGGTCAACGCCCGGCCCAGGTGACGTTCCCCGCCAAGCAAAGGCCCCCGCGCTTGTGAATCAGGTCAGGCAAGTCGCCGGGCGAGGAGCAGCGTGCGACACCCGCTCGGCCCGGGCCGCGTCGCTGGCGTAGACCAGGCCGGCGTCCGCCTGGCGCGCGGACCGCCGCCAGCACCGAACGGGAGTTGTCGGCCCGGACGGCGTGCCGCAACAGGGGCTCGTACAGGCGAAACCCGCTCAGGTAGGCGCGGTAGTCTCCCGGGGAGGGCCGCCCCGGCCCGGCCAGGCCAGGCGAGCCCCATCACGAGGTCGAGGACGGCCTGCGGATTTCCAGCCCTCTTCCGGCAGGGCCGATCCATGCTAACTGGTTCCGCGCGAACACCTGGGCGGGGCCCCTCGCCCCGATCAGGGCCAGCTCCCAGGCCGAGTCCAGGACGCGGGGTCCGCGGTCGGGAGGAGTCGAAGCGGGCGCCGGCGAGGACCTGGTCGGCCAGCTCGTCCGAGGCCCCGAACAGCGCCGGACCCGGACTTCGAGGTTGCCGCTCGGCGAAGTCGTTGGGATCCGGCCGAGGCCTCGCCGAGCTCACGGCGGCGGCGACGTGGACCTGGGTGCAGGGCGGCCGTCCTTCCCCGGCCAGGGCAGGCCTTTCGACCACGGTCGGCGTGGGGAGCAGGACGGAGGCGGCCTTCTGAAGCTGGCCACTGTACTCGCGGAAGGCGGAACCGCCCACGTCCCGGGCGCTCGGCCAGGCGCCGCCCCCTGTGCGCCCCCGGTGGTGAGCGACCAGGGGCTCGCCAGCCGCCTCGTTCATCCGCTGAACCATCACCGAGAGCGTGCCGGTAGGACATTCCCCCAAATCTCGGGCGGCCGCTGATGCTTCGGTGACGGTCGATGCCTTCAAGAGCAATTCCAGCCGCCCCGGTCCAGCACCGCCTGGCCGCAGCTATTCGAAGCAGGCGCGCAGTCCACGTTCCACCCTTCGCGGCTGGCATCTGATCGTCCTCGGTCCGCGGACTTGGGCCCAAGGCCTGCCGAGGGCGGCAGGGCGGGGGCGACACGGACCGCCCCCGGTGGCGTCTACACGATGCGGAGGCCCTGTTCAACGCCCAGCCGGCGCGGGCAGGCCTTCGTGCCGAAAACCCGGGCGCGGAAAAATCAAAAACTTTGGGGAGTGGCCTGGATTCGGTCCCTGGTGGTTGAGGGGTTCAGCGAACAACGACAAGCCGCGAAAGGGACGATCATGAAGCCACCAAGTCGACTTCCCTGTCTCTGGAAAAACCGAAGGCCGCGAGGTGCCCGCCCAGGTCTACACCCTCCGGGGGTGCTGTTCATCCGCTGCGACAACACCAGCGACACCGTCAACGTCCGGGCCATCAACGGCGGCCGCGACGGCAACATCTACATCGACGTGAACCGGGCCACGTGCACTGGGTGAAGGCCTCGTCGGTCTGGGCACAAGGTCCAGTTCTACAGCAACGCTGGCAACGACACCGCTTCCGCAACTGGTACGGCAACATCAACTCCATCGGATTCGGCGGCGACGGCGAAAGCGACACCTTCGAGGGCGGCAACTGGGAGGACGACTTCTGCAGCCGGCAGGACAACGACGTGATGTTCGGCTTCGGCGGCAACGACTGGCTGTTCGGCGAGGGCGGCTGGGACGAAGCAGTACGGCGGCGACGGCAACACGACCACCTCAACGGCGGCGACGACGGGTGGGTGGACCAGCTGGCGGGCGGGCCGGGTTACAACTGGTACCAGCAGGACTGGCGAAGGTCCGCAACGGCCGGTGGGTGAACGTCGATGACCCCGGCCACTACACGTTCGACTCGACGCGCAGAGCGCTGGTACAACTGACGAACCCGCCGCCGGGCTCGGCCGGCGGCGACTCCTCTTCCGCGGAGCATCGAGCATCTCCTCGCCCTGCCGCAGCAGCCGCACCGCGGCGTACCAGTCCAGGACGTCCGGCGGCGTGTGCTCGACGCAGCGCAGCGCTCGACCGCCTCGGCGAGCCGGCCGCGGCTCCAGCAGCGCCTGGGCCAGCCCCAGTGGCCTCGGCAGCCGTCGGCCAGCTCGACCGCCCGGCGGAAGGCGCGGATGGCCCCCCTCCGCGTCGCCCTGGCCCGCAGGCTGTTGCCGAGGAACCAGTGCGGCGCGCGGGTTGTCGAGGTGCAGCTCGGCCACCTTGCGGTGGACGCGGACAGCGTCGAGGTCGCCTGCTCGCGCATCTCGCCCCATCCAGTAGTACGGGCCGGGGAACCACGGGGCCATGTCCGGCACCGCCTGGTAGAGCCGGATGGCCGCGTCACGGTCGCCGCATGCCGGTGCAGCCCCAGGCCGGGTTGCCGGCAGAGCGCCGGAGCAGCGTCGGGTCGAGGTCGATCGCCTTGCGGTAGGCCGGGAGGGCCTCCTGGACGGCGGTCGAGCTTCATGTACGACGTGGCCAGGTTGTGGTAGGCGATGCCGAGCCTCGGGTCGATCTCGATGGCCCGGTTGTAGTGGCGGATGGCCGCCTCCTCGTCGCCGCCCGCGCCGCAGCAGGACGTTGCCGAGGTTGTTGTGGGCCGGCGCTTGGGCCGGGTCGATCTCCAGGGCGGCGGTAGGCGTCGGCGGCCGCCTTCGCCTCCCTCATCCCGTCCAGGGCGTTGCCCAGGCCCGGCGCACGGCCGGGCGTCGCGCCGGGTCGAGGTCGGCGACCCGGCGGTAGGCGTCGGCGGCCGAGCCGAAGCGGCGCACCTGGACGAGCAGCTCGCCATGGTAGTGCGCGGTGAGGCCTGTCGGGCCGCTCGGCGACCAGCCGCGCCGACAGGGCCAGCCGTCGGCCGGCCGGCCGCCCTGGACGAGGGCCTCGGCCAGGGACGAGCCCAACTCCGGCCGCAAGGCCCGCATGACCAGGAAGTACTCTGCCGCCTCGCGCCCGGCGGCGGCCGCTGTCGATCGGAGCCGGCCCAGCGCTGGTACAGCACCACCTCCTGCGGCCGGGCCTGGCCGCGGCCCGGAGCAACTGCTCGGCCCCGGGGTCGTCCCCGGCCAGGCGGGCTTCATCCTTCAGCAGGCCGGGGCAGCTCGGTCGCCGGGTCCACTGGCCGCCAGCCTGCAGGCGGTCGATCCCAGCGGCACCGGGAAGGGGATCGGCACCGGCCGCAGGCGGGCCGACGCGCACGCTCGCCTCCCGAGACAGCCGGCCCCGCGACAGGATCTGCCGCAGCTCGCCCCGCCGCCGTCAGGGCCTTCGAGGCGGTCGCCAGGTCGGTCAACTTCTGGTCAGGCCTCCCCTGGCGGCGCCGCTCGGCGGCCCTTCGTCCAGGGCGGCGGCCGCCTCGGCCACCGACGCCGGCCGGGTCCGCAGCCGCGGCAGCGGCGTCGGCGGGCGAGGTGTACGTCCACGTCCAGGCCCCAGTCGCGGAAGGCGGCGGCGAACTGCTCGTCGGCGGTCACTTCGAGCGGGCCGTCATCCGGCCGTCCCGGCCCTGGTCATGCCGGACCTCCGCGCGGCCGCGCACCTCCAGCAAGGCCGTCTGGAGGCGGCGGTCTTTCAGAGCCCCCTGCTGCGTCCTCCTCCGCGGCGAGAAGCCCCTCCCTTTCCTGCAGGGTAGAACGCCCCCGTGCGTGCCGCCGTCAGGGCCTCCCGGGCCGCCGCCAGGGCCTCCGGTACCGGCCCGGCTCGGCGGGGCCAGACTGCGCCTGCTGGCGGCGCAGCCGCGCCTCGGCCAGCCCCTCCGTCACCGTCAGGTCCGCCCGGGCCTGCCGCTGCTGCCGCCACCACAGCCCGGCGGCGCCACCCGTGACCAGCAGCAGCACCGCTGCGGCGAGGGCGGCGGCCAGCCGGCGCCGCTTGCGCCGCTCCAGCTCACGGACCCGGGCCTGAGCCCGTTCCAACTCCGCCCGCCGCAGCCGCTCTCGCACGCCGGCCTGGTAGGCCTCGACCCGCCCCGCGACCACGCCGGCGTCCCGCGGCCGGCCGTCGGGCTGGGCGGCCAGGCAGTCGCGGCCCAGCGACACCAGCTCCGGGTCGGCCCCGCAGCCGGCCAGCCGCCCCAGCGCCTCCGCCAGGTCGCCCCGCCGCGCCTGCTCCAGCACCTCGTGCCACGAGGGCGCCTGGTAGGGCGGCCGCCCGGTGAGGATCACGCACAGGATCGCCCCCAGGCTGAACACGTCGGCCCGCTCGTCGATCAGCTCCAGCCGGCCGGTGGCCTGCTCCGGCGGCATGTACGCCGGCGTCCCCATGGCCCCGCCGGCCCGCGACAGCTCGGCCGGCCCCTCCGCCGCGACCACCGTCTGACCGTCCCCGGCTGGCGGCTCCGAGGCTAGGACGGTATCGCCATCGCCCGCGCCCGGCTCCCCGACCTCCCCCTCCGGGTCGTCCTCCGGTCGCTGACGCTCCCGGCTCGCCAGGACTTTCGCCAACCCCCAGTCCATGACCTGGACCTCGCCGAAGCGGCCGACCATGACGTTGGCCGGCTTCAGGTCCCGGTGGATCACCCGCTTGCTGTGCGCGTAGGCCACCGCCTGGCAGACCTTCTCGAAGTGGCCCAGGAACTGCTCCGGCCGCGCCTGGGGCCCGTCGGCCAGGAGGCTCTCCAGGGTGCGGCCGCGCACCAACTTCATGGTGAAGTAGGGCCTGCCGTCGGGCAGCCGGCCGAGGTTGTGCACCGGCACGATGCCCGGGTGCTCGAGGGTGCCGGTGACCTTGGCCTCGCGGAGGAAGCGGCCTTCCGCCTCCGGGTCCCCGCGGATTTCGGCCCGCATGACCTTGACCGCGAGGTCGCGGCCCAGGGCCGGGTCGAGCCCGCGGTAGACCTCGCCCATGCCGCCGGCCCCCAGCTGTTCGAGCAGCTCGTACTCCCTGGGGTCCAGGCCGGCCCAGGCGCCCTTCAGCCCGGGCCGCGGGGGCAGGGGGGCGCCGTGAACGGTCCCCGCGTTTCGCGTCGAGGAGAGCGACTCCCCCTCGGCCCAGGTCGGCGGGGTGCGGGGCGGGAAGATCTCGGTCGGGGCGAAGGCGCGGTCGCACCGCGGGCAGCGCCAGGTCGGGGCGTCCTCGTCCTCGGCCGTGGCCGGGCGCCGGCAGGCCGGGCAGGCCCAGCGCGGCCGCAGGTCCGCCAGGGCGGCGGCGTGGCGCGGGAACGCCGCCTGGTAGTCCTCCCGCCGGGGCCGGTCGCCCCCCTTCCAGCGCTGCTGGTACTCCCAGCGGATCAGCTCGACCTGCCGGCCGTCGTCCAGCCGGGCGTCGGACTCGTCCAGCCGCGGGTGGAGGAAGTGCCGCACCTCCGCCAGCCCGGGCAGGCCGGCCCTGGCCCGGAACTCGACGTCCAGCTGCACCAGGTGGAAGACGCGGTCGGGGCCGCACGGCTCGCCCGGGCCGGGTAGGAAGTCGTACCAGCACGGCGGCCGCCGGTCGGGCCGCCACTCGCCCCAGGCTCGCTCCAGCCCCTCGATCGAGGACGCGTGGGCCGTCCCGTCCGGCTCGCCAGGGTGGGGGAGATCGGGCATGTCAGGCCGTCTCGAGCAGCGACCGGATGGCCTTCTTCTCCAGCGACACCAGGCTCTCCGAGCAGCCCAGCTCGGCGGCGATCTCCTCCAACGTCCGGCCGGCCGCCGACAGGTCGGCCACCCGGCGCTGCCGCGGCGTGAGCCTCTGGTAGAGCGCCTCCAGCGCCTCCCCGACCGACCCCTCCTCGCCGGCCGAGGCGCGGTGGTCCGGCGGGTCGCCCACGGACAGCGGCACCACCGTCCCGGCCCGCTTGCGGGCGCGGTAGTACTTCTTCCACTTGTCGCAGTGCCGCTCGATGTACTTCAGCAGCAGCGGCCAGACCATGGGGTAGCCGTCGGCGTCCACGTCCTCCAGCGGGACCTCCTGCACGGCCAGGTCGCAGAACAGGCTGAACAGGGCCGACTGGGCGACGTGCGTCTCGCCGGGGTACAGCCGGGCCTTGCCGCCGAGGTACCGGCGGACGTGCCGCTTCAGCTCCTCGAAGTAGTCGTAGAAGAGCCGCACGTCCTCGCTGTCCAGCCGCGCGAAGGCGCCCTGGAGCACGTCATCGATCCGCGGGACGTCGTCCATGGCACTTGGCGAGCCGCGCAGGGTAAGCGGACTGGGAAGACCGCTTACTCCGTGCGCGCTCGTACGTCACTTCGAGGCGTCGCGGGCCGGCCGGTCGCGGACCTCGTTCAGCGCCGCATCGGCCCTGGATCCGCTCCAGCGCGCCGTCACCGCCGCCCGGTCGGGCCGGCCGGCCTGCTCAGCCGCGGCCCCTGGTCGAAGTCCTCCGCGGCGTCGCGTGCTTGCCCTGCGCCGGCCGCGCCAGCGGTGCTCTTTTTGGAGTACCGCGCGTCGCTGCTGTCGTTCTCGATGGCGGCGAGCAGCTCGCGCTCGGCGTCGGCGTACTTGCGGGCGAAGAAGAAGTTCAGCCCCGCGCCGTAGTGCCGCTCGCTCAGCATCGGGTCGGGCGTCGCCTTGCTCTCGGGCCGGCGCAGCGCCGGGTGCTCCTCGACCAGGCTCAGTAGCGTGTTGGCCTCGTCGGCGGGCAGCCGGCCCTTGTCGCGCAGGCCGGTCACGTAGACCCGCACCGCCCGGGTGTGCAGCCCCTTGATCGCCAGCGCCTGGGCCCGGGCGTCGAACGGCGCGTTCTTGTCGGCCAGCACCTGGTCGGCCAGCCGCTCCGCCTCGGTCGCGTCGGCGTCCACGCCCGGCCCTTGCAGGGTGACCGCCATCAGGCCGACGAGGTCGAGAGGCAGCATGCCCGTGCGGGTCGGCGGCGGCAGCGTCCGCGGCCCCACCGGCGCCGCGCCCGGCCGCGCCCGCAGCAGGGCCCGGGCCAGGGCGATGCGGTAGCGGCTGCCCTGCGCGTCGTCCTGGTTGTGCGCCCGCAGCGCGGTGCGGTAGTGGCCGACTGCCTCGGCCGGGTTGCCCAGCTCCTCGGCGATCCGGCCGAGCAGGTAGGCGCCCTCTGCCGTCCGGGCGCGCTCGGCGTCGCGGCGGGCCTCGGCGACGAGCGGGTCGTTGGCGGCCAGAGCCCCCTTCGCCCGCGCCTCCGCCAGGGCCACCCGGGCGCGCTGCACGTACAGCGGCCCCTTCGGGTCGGGCAGCGTCTTCAGGGCCCGCTCCAGCAGCGCCAGCGCCTCCTTACGATTCCCCTGGCTCTCCAGCTCGGCCGCCCTCCCTGCCGCCGTGGCGGCCGGCGCGGCCGCCTCACGCAGGGCGGCCTCGGCGCGGCGCAGCTCGTCGCCCTGGAGCCCGGCGGCGGCCTTCTTCAGCACCGGCACCGCCTCGGCGTACTTCTCCTCGTTGCGCAGCGCCAGCCCCTCGACGAGCAGCGCCCGCGCCTGGTCCTCGGGCTTCGCGTCCGGGTCGGCCTGGACGCGCTCGGCGTCCTTGCGGGCGCCGGCGGCGAGGTCGTTCCGCTCCCGCTGGCCGTCCAGCAGCGGCAGCCAGTAGGACAGCATCTGCGAGGGCTCCCACCGCTGCGCCAGCCTCTCCTTGCCGGCGGCCAGCGCCCGCTCCATCTCGCGGAGCGAGCCCTTCGGGTCGGTCGTCCTGGCCACCTTCGCCGCCTGAGCCACGTCCCGGACCAGCGCACCCTTGCTCGCCTTGACGTCCTTGAAGTCGCTGCCCGCTGCCGCTGCCACCTCCTTCAGCGCCGCCAGCGCGGCGGAGCCGTCGGCCTTCTCCTGCGCCAGCGCGGCCCCGGTCTTCTCCAGCGCGTCGCGCGCCTTCGTCAGCGTCGCGGTCATCGCCTTGAGGTTGCCGTCGAGCGAGTTGATCTGCTTCTTCTGCTCCTGGTCGGCGACCATCAGGGCGGCGATCCGGTCCAGCTTCTCCTTGCGGTCGGCCTCGACCAGCTTGACCAGGTCGTCCGCCGAGGCGACCGGCCTGTCCTTGACCAGCCGGGCGGCGACGTCCTTCAACGCCGCGGCGCCGGCCGCCTCGGTCGCCCTGGCGAGGAGCGCGTCCACCTGCGGGATGCGGTCCTTGCCGGTGAGGTAGCCGGGGCTGCTCAGCCGCTCCTGCATCAGCCAGTGCTCCTTGAGCAGGTCGCAGGCGCGGAGGAAGACCTTCTCGGTCGGGTCGCTCGTCGGGTTGAGCGGCTTCTTCGGCAGCAAGTAGCGACGCCGGTCGTGGTCGGCGCGGGCCTGGTCGATCAGCTTGACCGCCTCGCCGAACTTGTTCTCCCGGGCGGCGACGACGGCCCGCCAGAACGACAGGCCGGCCTCCTGCGGCAGCGGCGCCGCGCCGGCCGGCGGTGCGTCGCCCATCGGCGGCTGGAAGGCGAGCAGGGCGAGGGCGACCGCGGCCGGGTTCAGCGCCGGCGGGGCCAGCCGGCCGACCTTCGTCGTCAGGTCGAGGACGTGGAGGGCGGTGTCGAACTGGGCCTTGCGGGCCGGCAGCTTGGCCGCGCCGGCGGCGTAGTCGGTCCGGGCGGCGGCGAGGTTACCGGTCGCCTCGTGGATCTGCCCGCGCAGGAACAGCGCGTCCGCCGCCGCCTCGGCGCTGGGCGAGGCGGCCGCCTTCTCGAGGTCGGCCAGGGCCTTCTTGACCTCGTCGGCGTCGGCGCGGACCGGCGCGGCCGGGTTGGCCCCGCGCTCCTTGCGGAGGTAGCTCAGCCAGTGGTACTCGGCCCGGGCGACGAGCTGCTCGGCCTTGGCCTCCTCGGCCCTGTCCAGGTCCTCCGGGGCGACCTTGTCGAGGTCACCGGTGCGGATGTGGTCCATGGCCTTGTCGAACCCGGCGACCGCCGCCGGCGGGCTGGCCATCTGGGGCGGAGGCGTCCCCCCGCCGCCCTTCGGAGGCGGGCTGCCGCCCCCAGGCACCAGGTCCAACGACACCGCCCCGAACATCGCGGCGGCGCCGGCCAGCGCGCTGACGACGCCGACCCCGGCGAAGGCGCCGACCCGCCGCCTCGGCTTGGCCGCGGCGGGCCTTTCCTCTGGCTCCTCGACAGCCTCGATCTCCTCGGCGGCGTCGAGGTCGGCGGCGGGCGCCGCGGCCGGCTGGGCCTTCCCCTTGACGGGGCGGGCCGGCGGCTCCTCCTCGGCCGGCGCCGTCAGGTCGATCGCCTCGTCCTCGTCGGCCGCCGCCCGGCCCGACGCCCGGGCCTCCTCCTCGACGTCGAAGACCGGGACGGAGTGCATCGAGCCGAGATCGACCGAGGACGTCTCCTCCCCGGCCTCGGTCCCGGCGTGCGCCAGGAAGTCGTCCTCGTCCTCGGCGGCCGGCCCGCCCTTCTGGGGCGAGCCGACCAGGCCCACGCCGGACTCCAGCCCCTCGGCGATGAAGTCGCGCTTGGAACCGCTGGAGCCGCCCTTGGCCGGCTCCAAAAGGACGTCCTCGTCGAAGTTGACGCTCGAGCTGCTGCCGCCGCGGGCAGGCGACACCTCGCCGCCGCCGGCGAGGTCGATGGCCGACTGGCCGGTGCCGGAGTGCCCCTCGGGGACCAGGGCGCTCATGTCCAGGTCGATCGGCTCGTCCTCGTCGGGCAGGGCCGGCCCGGAGCCGGCCAGGGCGTCGATGCCCAGCTCGACGACGTCGCTGGGCCCCCCGGTCTCCAGGACGGCGGCGTGGGGGTCGCCGAGGTCGATGGACTCGACGGAGGCGAGGTTGACCGCGTGCGGGTCGCCGGCGCTGACCGGCTCGGAGACCTCGGAGCTGCCGAGGTCGATCGACGAGTCGCTGCCGGTCTGGACCTTCTGGCCGGCGGCCTCGTCGCTGAACCCGCCGAGGTCGATGGCCTCGCCGGGCTCTTCCGGCGGCCTGGGCGGGACGTCGATCCCGGCCTTGGAGGGGTTCTCGACGAGCGAGGCCCACTCGATGACCGAGATGCCGCTCATGTCCTCCTCGTTGAGCTCGCTAAAGTCGATGGCGGAGTCGGAGTCCTGGGGCGGCTTGTTGGGGTCGTCCGGGTGGGGGCGCTGCGGGTCTTCGGGTTTGTTCGCCATGGCCTGCTCTGTCTCGGGGTGGTGGATCGGCGACGGGACGGCGCATCCCGGAGGATCGCTACTGTCCGTCTATTTTTCCCGCCTTCGCCGGCCAGAGCAACCACTTTCTTCGCCGGTCACCCAGGAAAGCCCCGCACGGCCGGCATGACCGGCATACTCGGAGCGGGCGGCGCGGCCTGCGGGCCGTCCGGGCATGAGATTCCCAAATGGCCCCATGGGTCGAGGGTGCGACCACGGGCCGCGGAATGCCCCGTCGGCCCCGGGTAGGCCACCTTTTGTCAATCCCCGAAATAGGCCCGAGAGGCCGTTCACGTTATGCGCCCCGGGGCCGGCCCGGCCGGGCGCCAAGGGCGCCGAATCGGTGCAGCGAGGCGCTCTTGATCCCCGATCGTAGAATCGTGTGGGAAAGGCAGAGAAGCCCTTGGACCCAGGGGGTGCACGGAATGAGCGGGTTTATCGAGAACCGGGAATCCGAGGCGTCGGAGAAGGCGGGGTCGCCGGAGCGGATGCTGACCTGGCACGGCGGGGTCGCCATGCTGCCGCTGGTCTCCCGCATCGCCCGTGACGTCACGGAGCACCACGGCCGGCTGGCCGGGCTGCGCCGGGAGCTGGCGGGGCTCGAGCGGAACCGCCGCCAGCTCCCCTGGCCGCTCCGCGCCCGCCGCTACCAGCTCGCCGACGAGGTGGTCGTGGCCGAGGCCGGCTACCGCCGCGTGGTGGCCGAGCTGGAAGCGCTCGGCGTGGCGCTGCTCGCCCCGGAGGACGGCCTGGTCGGCTTCCCGACGCTGGTGAACGAGCGGCGGGCCTACTTCTCCTGGCGGCCGGGCGAGGAGACGCTGGGCTGGTGGAACTACGCCACCGACCGCGTCCGCCGGCCGGTGCCGGAGGAGTGGACCGAGATGCCGCGGGAGGCCTGGCCGCGCCGCGTCCGGCCGCGGAAGAAGTAACGGCGATCGGAAAGCCAGGCGGCGAGCGGGGGCGATAACGCGCCCCGCTCGCCGCCTGGCTTTCCCCTTGCGCCCTTGCCGGCTCGGTGGCTGGCCTTGCCCTCTTGCTCCCGTTGGCGGTATTTCTTCTGGGTGCGGCCAGGGGAGCCGCCGGGAGGGCGGTATGCGCGTACTGATCAACGGGCTGTCGGTGGCTGGGGCGCGGACGGGCATCGGCCACTACACCAGCGAGCTGGTACGCTGCCTGCGCCGCCTGGCCGGCGACGGCGCCATCGACCTGTTCCAGCCCGACTGGATGGGCCAGGCGAAGCGCTGGCTGACCGGCATGCGGCGGCGGGTCGAGAGGCCGGCCGACGCCGGCGGCCCCCTCCCGTGGAAGGCGGGGCTGGTCGATCGCGTCCGCCGGGCCGGGCTGGGGGTGTACCGCTGGCGGTTCCAGGCCCACAGCCGCCGGGGCGGCCACGACCTGTACCACGAGCCGAGCTTTTTGCCCATCGACTGCGACCTGCCGACGGTGGTCACCGTGCCCGACCTGTCGGTGCTGCTCCACCCCGAATGGCACCCCGCCGACCGCGTCGCCCAGCACCAGCGCGAGTTCCAGCGCGGCGTGTCGCAGGCAGTCCACGTCCTGGCCATCTCGGAGTACGGACGGCGTGAGATCATCCGCGAGCTGGGCCTGCCGGCCGACCGCGTCACCCGCACCTACATGGGCGTGCGGCCGGGCCTGCGGCCGATGGGCGCCGACGAGGTGCAAGCGCGGCTGGCGGAACTGGGGCTGCCACCGGCCTACCTGCTGCACGTCGGCACGATCGAGCCGCGCAAGAACGTCAAGCTCCTGATGCGGGCGTACTGCGCGCTGCCGGCGGCGGTGCGCGAGCGGTTCCCGCTGGTGCTGGTCGGCGGGTGGGGCTGGAACTCCGGCGACGTCCACGCCTACCTCCACGAGGAGGCGAGGCACCGCGGCGTGCGCTACGTCGGCTACGTCGGCGAGGCGGACCTGGCGTGCCTGTACAACGGGGCGAGGGCGCTTCTGTTCCCGTCGCGCTACGAGGGGTTCGGCCTGCCGCCGGTGGAGATGTTCGCCTGCGGCGGGGCGGTGCTGGCCTCGACCGCCGGCGCCGTCGCCGAGACGGCCGGCCGCAAGGCGTGCCTGATCGACCCCGACGACGTCGGCGGCTGGCGCGACGCCGTGGAGCGAGTCTGCACCGACGACGGTTGGTGGCGGTCGCTCCGCCGGGATGCGACCGACGCCGCCCGGCCATACAGCTGGGAAGGCTGCGCCGCCCAGACGCTGGCGGTGTACGAGCGGGTGGTGAGCGGGGCACGGCCGGGGCTGCGGCGGGCGGCGTGAAACTGGTCTTGAACCGGCGCGGCCCCTCGCTATAGTCCCCGCCCGTTCCCGGCAACGCGACACCCGCGCCACGGACGGCGGCGGGGCCGGGCCACGGGGGGCTGCCATGCGCCGGCGTCATCGCACTCGTCTGCTCGCCTCCGCGGTCCTGGCGGGCCTCGCCCTGGGCGGCTGCCAGGCGTCCGGGCCGGCGCGGGTCGCCGACGACGGGTTCGTCCCCGACTTCACCACCCTGCTCAAGCTGCCGGGGTCCGAGTCCGCCCCGGCGGTGACTCGTGCCCAGAAGCCGGCCCCGCCGGGGCCGAGCGTGCTGGAGCTGGGCCCCGACGCGCCGGGGAGCAAGGAGGCCCGCAGCGCCCGCATCCGCGCCACGGTCAACGGCGAGGCCATCCTCGACGAGGAGGTCGTCGCCGCCGGGCTGACGCAGCTGTCGCAGGCCCGCTCCGAGGCCGAGAAGGCCGAGATCCTCAACGCCAAGCTGACCGAGATCATCGAGCGCGAGCTGCTCATGCAGGACGCGACCGCCCGGCTGAGCAAGAAGGGCGGGGCCAAGTTCCTCAAGGAGCTGGAGAAGATCGCCGAGCGCGAGTTCGAGAAGAACTGGCTGTACAAGCTAATGCAGGTCAACAAGCAGTCCGACCTCCAGGTGTTCACCCGCATGCTCCGCGAGCAGGGCATCCCGGTGGACCTGATCCGCAGGCAGTGGGTCCGCAACTTCATCGCCATGGAGTACGTCCGCACCCGGGTCGAGCCACAGCTGAACAAGGTCGGCCACGAGCAGGTCGCCGAGTATTACGAGCAGCACCCCGACGAGTTCAAGGTGGACGACGGCGTCGTCTGGCAGGACATCTTCATCGCCAACGCCCGGCACCCGTCGCCGGAGGCCGCCCGCCAGTTCGCCGAGTCGCTGATCGCCCGGGCCCGCAAGGGCGAGGACTTCGCCCGGCTGGCCAAGGAGTTCGACAACGGCGAGAGTTCACTGCGGCAGAACGCCGAGGGGATCGGCCGCAAGCGCGGCGAGGTCCAGCCGCCGCAGGCCGAGGAGGTCGTCTTCCGGCTGAAGCAAGGAGAGGTCGGCCCGCCGGTGGAGATCGAGACCGGCTACCACCTCGTGCGGGTGGCCCAGCGGACCCACGCCGGCCGGACCCCGTTCGACGACAAGACGCAGAAGCGGATCAACGACACGTTGAAGAACAAGGTGTTCCAGCAGGAGATGCGGAAGCTGATCAACGACCTGAAGCGGCAGGCGATCATCGAGGTGGCCAACGAGGTCAAGTGAGGCAGGGGGAAGGGGGAAGAGCGGTCGGGGCCGGGGAGCTTGCTCCCCACCCCGGCCGCTCGTTTTTTCCCGATTCCTGGCGCGGCGGAGGTCACTCGCTGCCGAGCGTCGCGCTGACCGGCGTCGCCGTGGTCGCCCCGGCCGGCGTGTCGTCCTGGGTCAGCAGGTTCTGGAAGCCCTTGCGGAACCGCTCCACGCGGCCCAAGAGCTGGTCGCGCTCGGCGGTGCGCTGGTTGAGCTGCTGCTTCAACTCGTCGCGCTCGGCGGCGCGCTGGGCCAGCACCTTGTTGACGCCGGCCAGGTCGTTCTGGGCGGCCTTGAGCTGGTCGCGCAGCCGGTCGCGCTCCCGGGCGAACTCCTGGGCCAGCCGGCCGTTCTCTTCCTCGACCGCGGCCAGCTCCTTGCGGGCCTTGTCGCGGGACTGGGCCACGGCGCGGTAGTCCTGCTCCAGTTTCTGGCAGCGGGTCTCCAGGACGCGGATGCGCTCGGCGGCGCCGGTCGGCGTGGCCGGCTTGCGGGCGCAGCCCCACAGGCCCAGGCAGACGACCAGGACGACGACGGCGATCTTGGCGACGCCGGACAGCGTGTCTTGTTTAGGCGGAGAAGGGGGCATCTCGGGCATCTCCTCGGCGGAATGATCTCGGCCCGGCCGCTTCGGGGCCGGGGACTGTAGGTATCGACGCGACGGGTAAAGTCGGCAGCCCGGCGGGGGTGATCGTCAAAGCTGGCGCCCCACGACCATCTCGCCCGGCCACCGTGTCTTGCCACACCCTATTTCGTCACCCGAATCCCCCAGACTTTACCTTCCCTCGCCAGGCGCACGGGTTTCTCCAGACGCCCAGGTCGCCAGGTCGCGCACCACCCCGACGGCAAGGGCGCGAGCTTCTTCCACCTGAGCCGGCGTGGCGGGCAGTCCGGCAAACTTCACCAGGTCGCCCTGCTCCAACAGTCGGCGCAGGCCTTCCGCCTGGTAGCCTCGGTCGCCGAGGGCGGTAAGTAGCTCCGCCGTGGTCATCCGCGCCGCCGGCAGGCCGGTGTGCTCGCCGTGGAAGTCGCGCACGGCCGTGGTGATCGCTTCCAGGTCGGCGCTGGCGGCGAGGCGCGCCTCGGCCCGCTCGGTCGGCGTGAGGGGCCTAACCACCGGCTCGCGCCGCCGGAAGCGCCGCGCCAGCAGCGCCGCCGCCAGGGTGAGGAGGACCGCCAGGCTGGCGCCCTGGAGCCTTGCCGGCCATGGCGACGGCGGCAGGGGCGGCAGCTCGACGATCGGGGCGACGTCTCTCGTCGCGTGCAGCGGGTCGGGCCAGGTGACGTCGTGCCAGCCCTCGCTCGGCCCGCCGCGGACGCGCAGGCGCACCCCGGGCAGCGGCACGGCGCCGGGCTTGGTCTGCTCCAGGCCGAGCAGCCAATCGACGCGGGCGCGGCCGTCGCCGGCCCACGACGACCACTCCGCCCCGACCCGCCACGCCGCGAAGGCATCCTCCAGGCGCGGGGGGTCGATTTGCAGCGTCGTTGGCCCCTCGATCGAGACGAGGTAGCGCACCTTCGCCCGGCCGGGTGCCAGGGCCTGCTCGGCGACGCGCACCGCCAGGGTGGCCACGACGTCGCCGTGGCGCTGCTCGCCGAGGTCGGCGTCCGGCGGGAACATCGCTCAGCCCCTCCGCAGCCGCTGCTGTCGCAGCCGGAAGAAGCGGGCCAGTTCGTCGAGGTGTCGGCCGTCGGTCGTCGCCTCGATCAGATCGACGCCGGCCGACCGCGCCAGCTGCCGGACGGAGCGGGCGCGGTCGGCGGCGCGGGCGGAGTACGCCTGGCGCAGCCCGGTGCTGGACGTATCGACGAGCAGCCGCCGGCCGGTCTCGGCGTCCTCCAGCTCGACCAGGCCGACGTCGGGCAGGGCCTCCTCGCGCGGGTCGGACAGGCGGACGGCGATCAGCTCGTGCCGGCGGGCGGTGCGGCGGAAGGGTTTGTCATAGTCGAGATCGAGGAAGTCGCTGAAGAGGAACACGATCGCCCTTCTCCTCAGGACGCGGTTGAGGTGGTCGAGGCCGTGACGCAGCGAGGTGCCGCGGCGCGACGGCTCGAAGAACAGCACGTCGCGGATGAGCCGCAGGACGTGCTTGCCGCCCTTGCGGGGGGGCAGGTAGTGCTCGATGTGGTCGGAGAACTGGACCAGGCCGACGCGGTCGTTGTTGCTGACGGCGGAGAAGGCGAGGATGGCGGCCAGCTCGGCGGCGACCTCGCGCTTGGACTGCCGTCCGGTGCCGAAGGCCAGGCTGCCGGAGGCGTCGATGGCCAGGACGACGGTGCGCTCGCGCTCCTCGATGTAGCGCTTGACGAACGGCTGGCCCATGCGGGCGGTGACGTTCCAGTCGATGCCGCGGACGTCGTCGCCGGGCTGGTAGGCGCGGACCTCCTCGAAGGCGATGCCGGCGCCGCGGAAGACGGAGTGGTACTCGCCGCCGAGCAGGTCCTCGACGGCGCGGCGAGCCTTCAGCTGCAAGCGGCGCACCTGGCGGAGGATCTCGCGGGGGAGCATCGGGGAATGGCCTCAAAGGGGGCGAGGGGGCATGGAGCCGCCGGGTTTATCCCGGCGGTCCGGACGGCGGGGATGAACCCCGCCGCTCTGGAAGGGGCGGGCGCCAGGTGGAAAACCGAGGGAGTTCCTCCTCGATGCGGAGGAGTTGGTTGTACTTCGCCAACCGCTCGCTGCGGGCAACGCTGCCGACCTTGATCTGCCCCGCCCCGGTGGCGACGGCCAGATCGGCGAGCGTGTGGTCTTCCGTCTCGCCGGACCGCGCCGACACGACGCAGCGGTAGCCGGCCGCGTGAGCCTGCTCGACGACGGCGAGCGCCTCGGTCAGCGTGCCGATCTGGTTGACCTTCACCAGCACCGCGTTGGCGACCCCCTCGTGGATGCCCCGGCCCAGCCGCTCCGGGTTGGTGACGAACAGGTCGTCGCCGATTAACTGCGCCCGGTCTCCGAGCCGGCGCGTCAGCTCGCGCCAGCCGTCCCAGTCGTCCTCGGCGAGGCCGTCCTCGATGCTGAGAATGGGGTAGTCGTTCGCCCACGCCGCGAGCCGATCGACCATCCCGCCTGCGCCGAGCACCTTGCCGCCGCCCTCGCGGAGGCGGTAGCGGCCGTCGTCGAAGAAGTGCGTCGCGGCGACGTCGATCGCCAGGGCGGCGTCGCGGCCCGGCTGGAGGCCGGCGTGCCGGATCGCCTCGACGACGCACTGGGCCGCCGTCTCGTTGCTCGGCAGCTTCGGCCCGTAGCCGCCCTCGTCGCCGACGAGGGTGCCCTCGAAGCCGAGGAGGCGCAGCATGCGGCCGAGCGCGCGGTAAACCGCGACGCTCATCTGGAGCGCCTCGGAGAACGACCGCGCGCCGATCGGCAGCAGAAGGAAGTCCTGGAAGTCGAGGTTGCCGCCGGCGTGCAGGCCGCCGGAGATCATGTTGACCATCGGCAGCGGCATCGAGGCGTGGCCGCGATCGAGGTGGCGCCACAGCGGCAGGCCGCGCGCCGCCGCCGCGGCGTGGGCGCAGGCCAGCGAGACACTGAGCAGCGCGTTGGCGCCGAGCCGGGACTTGTTCGGCGTGCCGTCGAGTTCGACGAGGGCGCGGTCGATCCCGGCCTGGTCGGTGACGCTGCGGCCTTGCAGACCCGGGGCCAGGGCATCACGGACATTGGCGACCGCTTTTCTCACACCCAGGCGCTCGTCGCCGTCGCGCAGCTCGACCGCCTCGTGCCGCCCGGTGCTGGCCCCGGAGGGGACGCTGGCGCGGCCCCAGGCGCCGGACGAGGTGAACACCTCGGCCTCGACGGTGGGCCGGCCGCGGCTGTCGAGGACCTCACGGGCGTGGATTCGGGTGATGACGGGGTCGCTCATCGTGTTCCGTGGACCGGGCGGGCCTGGTTATCGTAGCGAACCGGGTCGGAACGGGGCATCCGGGCGCGCGGCGTGGTTGACGGCAGCCTGAGCGTCGCGCACGTTGAACCGGCCGATGCCGTCGAGCGGGTCGCAGTTGAACGGGCACATCACCCGGGCGGTCGCCGGGACGCGCTCGAGCCGGGCGACTTCCTTTTCGTGGCGGCCGCGACCGCACGCCGATTCGAGGACATCCGCCGGGACCTCCTTGTGTGGCGCGATTCTCCGGGCCAAAAGGCGCGAGGCCCAGGCCTGGCGCGCGAGGGGCAACCCGCGGCCCTCATGCACTTGCGGCGAAGAGCCGCGGCGCGTGGCGTTCAGCGCCTGGGGACCAGGCTGCGCCTTTCTTCGAGGCCCAGCGGGTCGTCGGTGACGGCGATCTCGAAGGCGGTCCGTTTGATCTCCTTGCCTTTCCAGCAGTAATACTGGCCGTCGTTGACGAAGCACTTGTGACCAAAGCCGGACCCGGTGAAGCAGTCCCACCCCTCGGCCATGACGCCGATCATGTCCCGGGGCGCCGGGAACTTGTGGCGCGGCCCCTGGGCGATGCCGAGGTGTCGCCCCTTCCACCCCTCCTCGTTGGCGCCGTTCCACCAGAAGCCATTCTCGGGGTCCGTCGGCGGCTTGCCGTTGCGAAGTTGGTTGGGGGCAATCCGCACGATCAGCGCTTCCCCGGTGTCCATGCGGCGTAGGCGGAGGTAGCGGAACTCCTCCGGGGCGAACTTCAGCGGGATGGCGACCTGCTTCCCCCTGGCGTCCTTGGCGTCCTTGTCCCACACCGACGGGTCGGCCGAGCGGAACAGAATCGTCCACCGCGTCGGCGCTGGCTTGTCGGCCTTCTTGTTATCGTTCTTGTCGTCGGAGGCCTGCCCCCACGCGGAGACGGCGGCGGACAAGGCCAGTAGGCCGGCGACTCTCATGGCAACGGGCATGTTCACCACCCCAAGAATAGACAAGGAGGGCCAGCGCCTTCGCCGCAAGTCACACCCTTTTGTAAGTGATGGTCTGCCCCTCACGGGTCAGCTCCATCTCGGTCGCGGTCACCTTCACCTTGCCCTTCGTGGTCGTGCCGTTCACCGTCCACACCAGCTCGTCGCCGACCAGATTGTACGTGCCCTCGAGCTGCTGCCCGAACAGGGTAATCTTCGCCTTGCCGTCCTTGGCGAACTCTATCCCGAGCTTAACGCCCGCCGGCCCGCCGGCCTCCCACTTACCGACGATCAGGTCCTGGGGGCTGGAGCCGCACCCGGACACGGCCAGGGAAACGCACGCCAGCGCCACGAACGCAAACTTCGTCTTCATGTGGCCTCCGGAAGCTGTTCACGAGTCGGTCAGTCGATGCTGGGGAATGAATAGCCCCATGAAGGATAGGTCATGAACGCCCCCGAAGCGAATGAAGGAAGTTCTCTTGTTCTCCCCTGCCCCCACCGGGAGCCCTTGTAGTATCGTGGACTCTCGATGCCGCCCGCCGCAACGCCCCGGGGCTGCCCCTGACCGAGTTTGCCGGCGGCCGGTCGGCGGTCAGTTTCGTGGAGGGCGGTGAGCTAGACGAGTACGTCGCAGGGTACAAGGTGGAGGGGTGGGCCCTGGCGACTGGGGTGCCCAACCGCACGTATTGCCCGCCGTGTTGGTGGAACGGAATAGCGCCCCTCCCCGTGAACGCTTTCTTTCGGAGTGGTCTGGGATGGCCAAGTTCTTCACCGAGCTGAACGAGTCGCTGCGGCGGTTCCTCGCCGCGCAGCGCATCTTCTTCCACGCCTCGGCCCCCAGCCGCGGCCGCATCAACCTCTCGCCCAAGGGCCTCGACACCTTCCGCGTCCTCAGCGACCGGTGCGTCGGCTACCTCGACCTGACCGGCAGCGAGTGCGAGACCGCCGCCCACGTCGCCCAGGACGGCCGGCTCACCTTCA
The DNA here is from genome assembly GCA_046350195.1 of Gemmataceae bacterium. Taxonomy (GTDB): domain Bacteria; phylum Planctomycetota; class Planctomycetia; order Gemmatales; family Gemmataceae; genus CALDUY01. The sequence continues at coordinate 3,808 of JAXMAW010000015.1, read as the reverse complement.
TGTTTTGCAGCTTCGAGGGCAACCCGCTCATCCTGCGCCTCCACGGGCGCGGCCGGGTCGTCCGCCCGCGCGACGCGGAGTGGCTGGCGGTGAAAACCCACTTCCCCACGCTGCCCGGCGAGCGGCAGATCGTCCTGCTCGACATCGAGTCGGTCATGACGACGTGCGGGTTCGCCGTGCCGCTGTTCGAGTACCAGGGCGAGCGCTCGCAGCTGTTGGAGTACGCCACCAAGAAAGGCGAGGAGGGGATGGAGAAGTACCGGCGCGAGCGGAACCAGACGAGCATCGACGGGCTGCCGACGTACCTGCTGGAGGACCCGCCGGGGTAGACCGTGGCGGGGCGTGCGGGGGACGTCAGTCCCCCGGCAAGGGCGCCCCACCGGCCGACTAACGTCGGCCGCTCGCCGGCCCTCCGTTGTTCTCCCTTCAAGCCCTCCGGGCGAAGCCGAACGGCTTGAACCCCAACAACTTCTGCGTCAGCTCGCCGCCGAAGCACACCAGCTCCTCCATCGCCTTGTCCACGTCGTCGTCGGTCAGCGGCAACGGCTCCGCCGTCTCGCCGCGCTCGGCGGCCATCAACGCGCTCTTGCGAAGCAGCTCCTCGATGAACGCCGGGCTGACGCCCTCAGTCTTGGTGATCCAGCGGTCGAGGTCCAGCCGCGACAACTCCAGGCCCTGGCCGTACAGGGCGAACAGTCGCCGCCGCGAGTCCTCGTCCGGCAGCGGGAACTCGATCGCCTGGTCGATGCGGCCCGGCCGGGCCGACAACGCCGGCTCGATCGCCTCGGGGCGGTTGGTCGTCAGGAGGAAGATCACGTCGGCCTTCGTGCCCAGGCCGTCCATCTCGTCCATCAGGTCTTGCAGCACCACCGGGCAGCGGTTGGTCGCCCGGTCCTCGCCGACCAGGTCCACGTCCTCCAGCAGCACCAGCGACGGCGCCAGCATCCGGGCGATCTGGCACGACTCGCGGATCAGCCCCGCCTGCCGGCCGTGCAGCAGGATCACCGTGTGGTCGGGGCACGACGTCGCCAGGTAGCGCAGCATCAGCGTCTTGCCGGTCCCCGGCGGGCCGTGGAACAACAGCCCGTGCCGCGTGGCCCGGCCCGACCGCCGCAAGACGTCGCGGTGGCGGAACAGCCCCAGCACGTTCCGCTCGATCACGGCGAGGACCGGCTCCGGCAGCACCAGCGCGTCGCGCGGCGTCGGCGGCAGGCGGTGGAAGCGCACCGACACCTGGCCGGTCCGCTCCTCCTCCTCCAGGAAGATCGTCCGGCCCTTGTACACCGACCCGCCGTTCGTCTCGGCCAGGAGGCTCTTCATCGCCTCCTGGGCCGTCTTGCGGTCGTGGGCCAACAGCTCCAGCACCGGCGGCTCGAACCGCATGTCCGGGTTGCTCAACAGCACCACGACGGGGTGGCCCTCGAACCGCACCAGGTAGACGCCGCGCATCACGCAGTCGAGCGTCTCGTCGGGGCTGGAGGCGACCTGCTGCCGTTGCACCGGGGCCTGGGCGACGTCGTCGAGCAACAGCTGGGAGACGCCGGTGTTGCCGAAGACCGACTCGCGGCTGTAGCCGACGAGCTGGCCGCCGTCGGCGCCCAGCCAGCGGTCCAGGGCCATCTGGAGGTTGACGCGCTCGACGGGGCGGATGGTGTGCGTGACGGTCTCCGCCGCGTCGCAGGGCCCGCCCATGTGCCGGGCGAGGAGCTGCCGAACCAACACCTGCCTGCGCCGCCAAAACCGCCAGCCGCGTGCCATGTCGTTCTCCGTGCCACAGCGAGAGGTAACTCTATCGTAGGGAGAGGCGGGGGTGTGAGCGACGGGTTCTGCGAGCTAACGCGAACCCGCAAGCGGAGGGGGCGCTAACCAGTCAGGGCGAACCCTTGGTAGGCGCTGTTCCCGTGCGGGCCACCCCCGCTTGCGGGTTCGCGCTCGCACCACCAACCGGCCGCCTACCCTTCCAACTCTCGCAGCGCCTCGTCGAGGCGCGACAGCATCTCACGCGCGTCGTCCAACGTCGTCGCGGCGCAGAAGCCGTGGTGGCACGCCCCGCCGCCGTAGTCGTGGAAGTAGACGCCGTGGCGGATCGCCGCGGCGATGAAGCGCAGCATCGCCTGCCGCTGGTGCCTCACCGCGTCGCGGTAGCCGCGCACCTCCCCGCCGACCCCGAAGTAAACCCCGAACCGCGCCCCCAGGCCCTGGACGTGCGCCTGCACGCCGTGCTTGCGGAACAGCGCGTTCAGCCCGCCGAACAGCACCTCACCCACGGCGCGGATGTGGTCGTAAAACCCGGGCTGGCGGTACGCCGTCACCGCCGCGATCGCCGCCGCCACCGCGACGGGGTGGCCGTTGTACGTGCCGGAGTGCTGGCAGTCGCCCGTCGGCATCAGCCGCTCCATCACCTCGCGCCGGCCGCCGAAGGCGCTCAGCGGCATGCCCCCGCCGACCGCCTTGCCGATCGTGCAGAGGTCCGGCGTCACCCCCAGGTACTCCTGGGCGCCGCCCGGCCCCATGCGGAAGGCACTCAGCACCTCGTCGAACATCAGCAACACGCCGTGCCTCCTCGTCAAGCGAGTTAGCGTGTCCAAAAACTCCCTGGAAGGGATGATGCACCCGGCGTTGTAGTAGACCGGCTCCAGGAGGACGGCGGCGAACTCGTCGCCGTGCCGGGCGAAGGCGTCCTCGACCAGGTCGGGGCGGTTGTACGGGACGACGTGGAGGTGGCACTCCAGCCCCTCCGGCAGCCCCGTCGAGCCGGGCCACAACGTCGGCGCGGTGTCCGGGCCGAGGTGGTCGATCGGCGTGCCGATCGAGTACATGACCTGGTCGTGGTAGCCGTGGAAGTTGCCCTCGAACTTGAGCAGCCGCGTCCGGCCGGTGTAGGCCCGCGCCAGCCGGATGCCGTGCAGCGTCGCCTCGGTGCCGGAGCCGGTGAACCGCACCCGCTCGCAGCAGGGGATCGTTTCGCACAGGAGCTTCGCCAGCTGAGTCTGAAGCTCGTTCTCGTAGGAGCAGGCGGCCCCCCGCGCCAGGGCCTGCTCGACGGCGGCGCGGACGCGGGCGTCGCCGTGGCCCAGGAGCGTCGCGCCGTGGCTGGTGCAAAGGTCGAGGTACTCGCGGCCGTCGAGGTCCCACAGCCGGCAACCCTCGGCGCGGTCGAAGTACATCGGGTGGCCGACCGCCCGGTTGAGGCGCGTCGAGGAGCTGACGCCACCGGCGAGGTACCCCTTCGCCTGCTCGAACTGGGCCTGGACGCGGCTCATGCGATTGCTCCTGACACGGCGGGGGCCGCCTTCAATTGGTAAAGGCCCTCGTTGTCGTGGGTGCGATCATCGTATCGCGCCGGGGCGGGGCGGCACTATAATGGAGGGTGAACAAACCACCAAACCTGTGACGCGGCCCGGCCCCGCCTGCGGGCCGGCGCCGCTTTCGTTCTTTGTCTCCAGGGAGGTTCATCCGTTATGAGCGACACCACCCACGCCGAGAAGCTCGAGTTCAAGACGGAGCTAAAACAGCTCCTCCACCTGATCACCCACTCGCTGTACTCGAACAAGGAGATCTTCCTCCGCGAGCTGATCAGCAACGCCTCCGACGCCATCAACAAGATCAAGTTCGACTCCCTCCAGCACGAGGAGAAGCTGGAGGGCAACAAGGATTGGAAGATCAAGGTCACCGTGGACAAGGACGCCGGCACCCTCACCGTCTCCGACAACGGCGTCGGCCTGTCGCGCGAGTCGGCCGTCGAGAACCTCGGCACCATCGCCCGGTCCGGCACCCGCGCCTACCTCGAAGCGCTCAAGAGCAAGGA
>JAXMAW010000014.1:0-136168 GCA_046350195.1 Gemmataceae bacterium | reverse complement strand
GGCGGCGGGCCGCCGGTCGGCTCACTGGAGCTGGTACTCGTCGCGGTGGGCGGCCGTCCAGAGCATGAAGGCCACCCGCTCCCGCAGGGTGTGTTCCCGGCGGGTGAGCAGCTGGCGGTAGTGTTGCCAGACGATGAAGATTGTCGAGACGGCGAAGGTCGCCATAGATGTCGCTAGAGGGTTCATGGCATCGTCCTTGTGGAAATGACAGGGACCACCCGGAGGCCCCGCGCGAGGCCCGTTCCTCACGCGGCCATCCCGGAATCGTCCAGACCGCTTGGCGGCCCGGCCGGCGTCACTGCCGGCTCGTGGTGGGGGACTACCAGGACGGGAAGTGCTCTTCTCTGCCAAAACCATAGGTCCCCGAGTCGGCGCAGTCAAAAAAAGCGTGGCCGATCCACCCCGCCGCGCCGCCCTGATTTTGCTGATAGCGCAATCCTCGCCCCACTTGTCAAGCCCCGACCGCGTTCTTGGTACGGGCCGAACAGATTCACGCGATTACGGCCGGCGTCGGAGATTCGCGGCGGTTTCGCGCGCGGGCCGCATTCGCCCTGGTAGAATAGACCACGTGGCGCTCCCTTCCCGAGACCCCGCGCCACCCAGCCCCTCCTCCCCAAGGTAGACCTGACGCGGCGGTCCCCCGGTCAGGTCGGCCTTGACCCTTGCCCGGGAAGAGCCATCCATGCCCCCTTCCGAAGCCGACACCCACGTCCAGTTGGCCCTCCGTCACGCATTCCACGCCTCGCCGGACGCCCTGGTGGTCTGCGCGCTGCCGTCGCTGGAAGTCCTCCACGCCAACGCGGCGGCGCGGGGGCTGGGGGTGGAGGGAGGCCGCCCGCTGGCCGGAATGCTGCTCCCGGAGCCGGACTGGGACGACGACCCGGCCGCGCGGCTGGGCTGGCTGTCCCGGCCGGGCCACGCCCCCGTCGCCGTCGAGGTTCGCCCCTCGCGCGTGCCGGGCAGCGACCCGCCGCTCGGGCTGCTACGGTTGACCCTGTTAGGCGCGGGATGGTTGGAGCGGCTTGCCTCCGGCACGCTGGCCCTGCTCGCCGTCCGCGACGGCGACGGCCGCCTGCTGTACGCGACGCCTCGCAGCCGGGCTGTCCCCGCCGACGCCGGCGGTGAGGCCCCCGTCGGCGAACTGGTCTACCTGCTGGAAGACCACCCCGTCACCAGCGGGATACGGCTGACGCTGGGTGTCGAGGTGAGCCCCCGGCGCCAGGCCGAGGACGACGACCACCACCGCGCGGAACTGTACCGCCTGCTGCTGAACAGCACCGACGACTTCCTCGGCGTGGTCGACCGGCGGGAGGACCGGCTGTACGTCAACCCGGCCTTCTACCGGGCCACCGGGTACACGCCGGAGGAGGTCGAGGCCACCGACTTCCGGACCCGCGTCCACCCCGACGACTTGCCGCTGGTCGAGCGGGCCCGCCAGGCGAACCTGCGCGGCGAGCGCACCCGCATCGAGTACCGCTGCCGGTGCAAGAACGGCAGCTACCTCTGGCTCGACCTGCGGGCGACCCCGGTCCCCGGCACCGACGGCCGCGTCGAGCGGGTCGTCTGGGCCTCCCGGGACATCACCGACCGCAAGCGCCTGGAGCAGGAGCTGCGCGACAGCCGTCGGTTCATCGAGCACGTCGCCGACATGCTGCCGCAGATGCTGTTCGTCTACGACCTCACCGAGGGCCGCCACGTCTGGGTGAACGCCCGCTGCGCGGAGGTCCGCGGCTACACCGCGGGCGAGATGCTGCGCATGGGACCGGGGGAGGCCGCCGGGCACATTCACCCCGACGACCGACTGGAGGAAGCGGAGGCGGTCCGGCGGCTGGAGGCGCTGCGCGACAACGAGGTGCTCGACCTCCGCTACCGGGTCATGCACCGCACGAAAGGCTACCTCCTCGTGCGAACCCGGTGTGTGGCGTTCCGCCGCGGCGACGACGGCCGGCCCTCGCAGGTACTCGGCGTGTGCGAGGCGGTGGAGGCGCAACCGGGGCCCGGGGTGGGAACCTCTTTTCCAGTAGAATCCTCGCCCCCCAACCGGAGTATAATGCAGTGAGCGGCCAGGCCGGCCGCGCGTCCGGACGGGAGGGCCAGTAAGCATGCATCAGGCGTCGCTCATGCTGTCGATCTTCTCGGGCCTGCTGACCAGCCCCGACGCCTCGCGCGCCGGGGACGAGAAGGCCTACGCCGTGCAGACGGTCAAGGACGTCGCCTACTACGACGGCCCCGATCAGCACAAGGTCAAGCACAAGCTCGACCTCTACCTGCCCAAGGGGCTCAAGGACTTCCCCGTGCTGTTCTTCGTCCACGGCGGGGCCTGGGTCCACGGCGACAAGGACATGCTCGGCCTGTACGGCCTGTTCGCCCGTGCCTACGCCAAACAGGGCATCGGCGTGGTCGTGACCAACTACCGGCTCTCGCCGGAAGTCAAGCACCCCGAGCACGTCAAGGACGTCGCCCGGGCCTTCGCCTGGGTCCACAAGAACATCGCCCGCTACGGCGGCCGGGCGGATTGCGTCTTCGCCTGCGGCCACTCCGCCGGCGCCCACCTCGTCTCGCTGCTGGCCGGCGACCTGACCTACCTGAAGGCGCACGGCCTGACCGGGGCGGCGGTGCGCGGCGTCATCCCGATCAGCGGGCCGTTCATCCTCCAGGACGGCTGGCTGCCGAAGGTGTTCGGCGACGAGAAGGGGACGGGCAAGAGGGTCTCGCCGATCTCCTACGCCCGGGAGAGGATGCCACCGTTCCTGATCTTCTACGCCGACAAGGACCTCGTCGCCTGCGACAAGCCCACCGCCGAGGCGTACTGCAGGGCGATCAAGGACAAGGGCAACCTCGCGGAGCTGGTCGAGGTCAAGAACAGCGACCACTTCCGCATCATGTTCTCGGCCGGCACCGCCACGGACCGGGTGTGCGAGTCGATCACGAAGTTCATCCGGGACCACACGGGCAAGTAGCCATGCGCCGACTCGCCGCCGTCACGCTGATCCTGCTCGGGGCCGAGTTCGCCCGCGCCGCCGCCGCCCCGCCGCGCGACGGCGTCCGCGAGGTGCTCGACGTCCGCTACCACGACACCTGGAGCACCCGGCACAAGCTCGACGTGTTCGCGCCCGCCGACCTGAAGCCCGGCGAGAGGCGGCCGGTGGTGATCTTCGCCCACGGCGGCACCTGGGTCACCGGCGACAAGAACTTCTTCGGCGTCTACCGCGGCGTCGGCCGGGCCCTGGCCAAGGCCGGCCTGGTCGGGGTGATGGTCAACTACCGCCTGTCGCCCCTGGTCAAGCACCCCGAGCACGTCAAGGACGTCGCCCGCGCCTTCGCCTGGGTGCGCGAGCACGTCGGCAAGCACGGCGGCGACCCCGATTGCATCTTCCTCGCCGGCCACAGCGCCGGCGCGCACCTGGTGTCCCTGCTCGCCACCGACGACTGCTACCTCAAGGAGCCGAAGCTCTACCTCGACAAGAAAGACTTCCAGGCGCTGCGCGGCGTGATCGCGGTGTCGGGGGTCTACCGCATCCCCAGCCCCGACGAGTTCAAGGTGATGGCCAAAAAGACGGTCGATCACCTCGTCGGCGCGCCCGGCTCGGGGCGCCTGACGGCGTCGCTCGGGCCGGCGCTGATGGTACTGAGCGGCCCCTGCAACCCGTTCAGCCTCGTGTTCGGAAAGGGCTGCGAGGTGCAGAAGAGCGCCTCCCCGCTCAGCCACGTGCGGTCGGGACTGCCGCCGTTTCTGATGATCAACGCCGAGGCCGAGGTCCCCGGGCTGCACGACATGGCGGCCGACTTCCTCAAGGCGCTGAAGGAGAAGGGCGTGCCGGTCGAGCACCACGAGGTCGAGGGCACGAACCACCGGACCATCGTCAAGAAGCTGCACCGGCCCGACGACGAGACCACCAAGCTGGTCCTGGCGTTCGTCAAGCGCAACGCCGGATGAGCGGCGTGGTGGGCCGGCTGGCCCCGTCGCCGACGGGCGCGCAGCACGTCGGCAACGCCCGGACCTACCTGATCGCCTGGCTCAGCGCCCGCAGCCGGGGCGGCCGGGTCCGGTTGCGCATCGAGGACATCGACTCGCCGCGCGTCAAGCCCGGCGCCGCCGAGCAGGCGCTGGAGGACCTGCGCTGGCTCGGGCTGGACTGGGGCGGCGACGTCGTCGTCCAGACCCAGCGGCTATCGCTCTACGAGGAGGCGCTGCGGCGACTGCAACAGCAGGAGCTTGTCTACCCCTGCACCTGCACGCGCTCGGACATCGAGCGGGCCGCCAGCGCGCCGCACGCCGAGCACGAAGGGCCTGTCTACCCCGGCACCTGCTCCCACCGCCGCGTGGCCGATGCCGCCTGGCTGCCGGCCCACTGCTGGCGGTTCCGCCTGCTGGCATCGACGCCGCCGTTCGACGACCTCTTCCGCGGCCGCTGCGAGCTGGACCTGCGGTCGGCCGGCGGCGACTTCGTCGTGTGGAAGGCCACCGGTACGCCGGCGTACCAACTGGCCGTGGTCGTCGATGACTCGGCGATGGGAGTCACCGAGGTGGTGCGCGGCGACGACCTGGTCGTCTCGACGCCGCGCCAGTTGTTGCTGTACGAGGCGCTGGGCCTGACGCCGCCCCGGTTCGCGCATGTGCCGCTGGTCGTCGGCCCGGACGGCCGCCGGCTGGCCAAGCGACACGGCGACACGCGGCTGGCTACCCTGCGCGACACCGGCGTGAGGCCCGGCCACTTGATCGGCCTGCTGGCCTGGTCGTGCGGCTGGATCGGCGAAATTCGGGAGACCAGTATCGAGGAGTTACTGGGGCGCTTTCGGCTTGAATCTGTCCCCACGACGCCGTTCGTCTTCACCGGGGCGATGCTCGGCGGGCGACGCCACAGCGGGTGAGCCGCCGGGTTTATCCCAGCGGTCCGGACGGCGGGGATAAATCCCGCCGCTCTTCCCACGACCCCGCCCTCGCTCTAGGCGAGGTCGGAGGTGGCGATCCGCCCGTTGGCTTCGTGCCCGGCCCGCCGGCCGCTCAGCGCCTGGGTGACCGCCTCAACGAACTTGTCCATGGTGTACGGCTTGTCCAGAACGCGGGTGAAGCCGCCGGCCCGGGCCCGGTCCAGCTCGTGCGGCCAGGAGAAGCCGGTGGTCAGGACGACCGGCAAGTCGGGCCGGACCTCCCGGGCCAACCGGGCGAGGTCGGTGCCCTTCAGTCCCGGCATGTTCAGGTCGGTGATGAGGGCGTCGTAGTCGCCGGGGCCCTCGGCGAACGCGGCCAGCGCCTTCTGGGGGTCGGTGAACGCACTCACCCGGTAGCCCTGTCGCGTCAGCAGGGCCGCGCCCATCTGGACGAGGTACTCCTCGTCGTCCACGAGCAGCAGGTGCTCCCCGCGGCCCGCGGGGCCGGCCGGCCCGGCTCGGCGTCCGGCCCTACCGCCGGGAAGTGCAGCTTGAACGTCGTGCCCTGGCCGGGCCGGCTGGTGACGTCGATCGCGCCGCGGTGGCCCTTGACGATCCCCTGGACGACCGCCAACCCCAGCCCGGTGCCGACGCCCGCCGGCTTGGTGGTGAAAAACGGCTCGAACAGGTGCCGCAGCGTCTCGTCGTCCATTCCCGTTCCCGTGTCGCGGACCACCAGCCGGACGTGGGGCCCGGGGCGCCGCCGCCCCAGCCGCGCCGCCAGGGCCGCGTCCACCTCGACCGCTTCCAGCCCGACCGCCAGCTGGCCGCCGCGGTCGCCCATCGCCTGCAGCGCGTTCGTGCAGAGGTTGAGGACGACCTGCTGGACCTGACCGGCGTCGGCGACGACCGGCGGGCCGTCCGCTGGCAGGTCGAACCGCAGCGACACCGTGGGCGGTACCAGGGGCCGGAGTAGCTGGAGTGCCTCGTGGACCACCGGGCCGAGGTGGGTCGGCTTCCGCTGCACCGCGCGCTTGCGGCTGAACTGGAGGATGCGGCGGACCAGGTCGGTGGCGCGGTGGATGCCTTGCTGGATCAGGCGGACGTTCTCCTGGACGTGCGGCTGGTCGGCCGTGTCGGCCCGGACCAACTCGACGAACCCGGCGATGCCGGCCAGGACGTTGTTGAAGTCGTGGGCGATGCCGCTGGCCAGCGTGCCCAGCGCCTCCAGCTTCTGCGCCTGCGACAGCTGGACCTCCAGCCGCCTTTGCCGCTCGACCGCCTGGCGGCGCTGGCGGCGGTGCTCGGCCTCGCGCAGCTCGCGGCGGACGGCGGGGACGAGGCGCGTCAAGTTGTCCTTCAACAGGTAGTCGGCGGCGCCGGCCTTCATCGACTGCACCGCCGTCTCCTCGCCCACGGTGCCGGAGATGAGTATGAACGGGACGTCCTGGCCGCTCTCCCGCACCGCCTGGAGGGCCTCCAGGCCGGTGAAGCCCGGCAGGGAGTAGTCCGAAAGGACCAGCTCCCAGGCCGGCGACGCCATTGCCTCGCGCAGCTCGTCGAGGCGCTGCACGCGGCGGTACTCGACCTCGTAGCCCTCGCGGCGCAGCTCGCGCAGCTGCAAGAGCATGTCGTCCTCGGAGTCCTCGACGAACAGTACACGGAGCGGGGCGGTCATGGGAGCCTCCTCGTGGCCGGCGGCGCCTCGTTGAGCAGCAGCCAGTACAGGCCCAGCTGCCCGACCGCCGTGAGGAAGTTGTCGAAATCGACCGGCTTGCGGATGTAGCTGTTGGCTCCGAAGCTGTAGCTCTGGACCAGGTCCTGTTCCTCCAGGGACGAGGTCAGGACGACGACCCGCAAGAGCCGGGTCCGCTCGTCGGCGCGAACGCGGCGGAGCACCTCCAGCCCGTCCACCCGGGGCAGCTTCAGGTCGAGCAGCATCACCGCGGGCGGCCGCGCGTCGGGGCCGTGCAGGAGATCCAGCGCCTCGACGCCGTCCCGCGCGACGACGACCCGGTTGAGGATGTGGTTGCGGCGGAAGGCGCGCAGGGTCAGCGCGACGTCGTCGGGGTTGTCCTCGACGAGCAGGATCACCCGGTCATCGGTGCGGTCGCTCACGGGGCCTCCCGGGGCGTCAGAGGGTGAAGTAGAACGTGGCGCCCCGGCCGGGCTCCGCCTCGGCGCGGACCCGGCCGCGGTGGCGGTGGATGATCCGCTGCACCGTCGCCAGCCCAATGCCGTGGCCCTCGAACTCGTCGGCGTGGTGCAGCCGCTGGAACGGCTGGAACAGCTTGTCGGCGTGGGCGGGGTCGAACCCGACGCCGTCGTCCCTGACGAAGTACTCGGCGTCGGGCCCGCCGGGCAGCTGGCCGAACTCGATGCGGGCACTGGGCCGCTTGGCGGTGTACTTCCAGGCGTTGCCGAGCAGGTTCTCGAACACGACGCGCAGCAGCGCGGGGTCGCCGACCGCGACCAGGTCCGGGGCAATGACCCACTCGACCTGGCGCTGGGGGGCGGTCTGGGCCAGGGCACCGGCCACCAGCGAGGCCATCTCGCTGAGGTTGACCCGGGCCGCCCGCATCTCGCTGCGGGTGACGCGCGACAGCCCCAGCAGGTCGTCGATCAGCACCCCCATGCGCTGGCTGGCGGCGCGGAGGCGGTGGAGCATGTCCCGGCCGTCGGCGTCAAGGGCGTCGGGGTAGTCCTCCAGCAGCGCCTTGCTGAACCCGTCGATGGCGCGGAGCGGGGCACGCAGGTCGTGCGAGACGGAGTAGCTGAACGCCTCCAGCTCGCGGTTGGCCGCCGCCAGCTGGGCCGTCCGCTCAGCGACGCGGCTCTCCAGCTCGGCGTTGAGCCGCCGGGCCTCCTCCTCCGCCTTCCGCCGGGCCGTCACGTCCACGAAGAACCCGCGGAGCACCACCCGCCCCTGGCGGCCGAGGACGACGCTGATGACGTCGTGGACCCAGACCACCTCCCCCGACCGGGTCAGGACGCGGTACTCGATCTCGTACTCGCTGGCCTGGGCCGACATCCGCCGGCTGGCCTCGACGGCGCGGGCGCGGTCCTCGGGGTGGATCAGGTCGGCCCAGAACCCGTCCCGGAACCACTCGGGGTGGGTGTAGCCGAACCGCCGCATCGCCTGCGGCCCGACGTAGGTGAACCGGCCGGTCTGGAAGTCGGCCTCCCAGGGGATGACGTGCGTCGTCTCGACAAGTCTCCGAAACGTCTCTTCGCGGTCGATCAGGGCCTTCTCATAGCTCTTCTGCTCGGTGATGTCGCGCCAGACCGCGGCGAGCCGGTGCGGCACCTGGCCGGGGTGGCAACTCGGCACGATCAGAGCGTGCAGCCAGCGCGGCCGGGGGGACAGGTCCCAGCACTGCTCCGAGGCGCAGGTCGCCCCCGACTCGACGGCGCGCTGGAACGCCCGCAGCACGACCTCGGCCGCCTGGGCCGGCAGCAGGTCGGTCAGGGACTTACCGCTGCACTCGCCCGCCTTGACGCCGAGCAGTCGCTCGGCGGCGGGGTTGAGCCCTTCCAGGACGAAGCGGCGGCCGCCGAGCACCTCGAAGAAGGCGAAGGCGTCGCTGGTGTTGTGGAACACCTCGCGGTAGCGAGCCTCGCTCTGCACCAGGGCGAACTCGGCGACCTGGCGCTCGGCCGCCTCCAGGGCCAGCGACACCAGGTCGGCGAAGGCGCAGGCGAACACCTCCTCCTCGACCGTCCACTGCCGGGTCGGCCCGACGTGCTCCAGGCAGATGACGCCGCGCAGCTCCCCGCGCGTCCGGGCGGCGGCGTCGAGCATCGAGGTGATGCCGCGCGGCTCCAGGTAGCGGGCGGTGTACTCGGCGGTGCGCGGGTCGCGGCGGGCGTCGTGGGCGACGATGAGCCGTTGCTCCTCCAGGGCCAAAAAGTACGCCGGGTGGTCCCGGAACAGCAACTCCTCGCCGTCGGAGTGGCGGTCGAGCGCCTGCTCGTACAGGTCGATGCAGCGGATGCGCGAGCGGCCCTGGTCGTAGAGCCAGACGCCGGCCCGGGCCACGCCGAGGGCGCGGGCGGCGACCTCGGTGATCTCGCGCAGGTCGTCGATCAGGTTGTCGCCCTGGAACGCCCGGCTGCGGGCCAGCTGCAACAGCGCCGCGTGGGCCCGGTGCAGGTCAGTCTCGCCGAGCACCTGGCCGCCACGCGGCGGCTGGCGGAGCAGCCAGCGGCGGGCCAGCGGGCCCAGCCGGCTGAGGTTGTCCTTGAGGAGGTAGTCGGCGAAGCCCTCGTCCATGGCCTCGGCGCCGAAGAACTCACGGCCGGGCTCACACAGCATGACCAGGAGGACGTCGGGAGGCGAGGCCAGCGCGAACGGGCGCGGCAGCGGGCAGACGCGGTCCTCGACGAGGCAGAGGTGGTAGCGGCGCGAGGCGAAGGCGGCGCGGACGTCGTCGGCGCGGGCCCGGCGCCCCTCGCAGGGCAAGCCGGCACGGGCGAGCACGGCGTGGACCCCGTGAAGCAGCGTGTCGTCGTCGGAGACGACGAGGAACTGAAGAGGCTCGGTCATCTCGACCTTCTCGGATGGCGAACGAGGTCGAGGCACGCGGAAGGGGGACCAGCGGCCCGGGGCCGGCCCGGAGGGGAGCCGGGGGAACTACTCGATTCTAAGTCACGCCGGCCGGCGATCAACCCAAAATCGCCGTTCCGTCCGAAGTCCGCCTCCGGGCGAGGGTGAAACGGCCGGACGCGCGGTCGAGGTGCGGTGGCACACCTCTCCCGCGCGTCCGGCGGTGTGATCGGGCCGGCTCAGAACAGGAACTGTAGTTCGCCCATCGGGCCGTGCCAGTAGACCGTGTCGCTGTTGGCGCCGCGGCGGCCCTGGTTGAGGAAGTTAAAGTCGATCTGGCTGCCCGGCGTCGAGAAGCCGGTCGCCATCAGGAACGTGTAGCCGCCGCGGATCCTCAGCCGCTCCATCAGGTGGATGTCGATGCCGGCGGTGGCCTCCATGACGCTGCCGAACAGGATGGTGTTCTCGTGGATGTCGAACCCCTGGTATCCGTCGTTGCGCGTCAGCCGGTAGGTCCGCTCGATGAAGTTGGCACCGAGGGAGGCCTTGGCGGAGACGTCCATCCAGACCGAGTTCTGGAGGAACTCCAGCGGCACCGGGGCGGCGTACTCGCCGCCGAGCTGGAAGCCGAGGTGGTTGTTGCGCACCGTCGAGGCGTAGTTGGCCGCCCGCACCGGGTCGGCGCGGTTGAACACGTCGCGGACGTAGAACTCGTCGTCGGTGTAGATGTCGGCCCGCTCCTGCAAGTAGAGGTAGCGGACGCCGGCGATCAGGTCCAGGTCGGTGAGGCCGATGTTCCAGCGGCGGTAGTTGGCCTCGGCGCTGGCCACGCTCGGTGGTGTACTGCACCTGCACGACGTCGGCCTGCCGCCAGAGGTTGTTGTTGCCCTCGAACCCGAGCGGATCTTCGTGTCCGGGCCGAACGGCACGTTTAGCAGGCCCTGGCCGCCGACGATCGCCTTGTTTTCGGTGGGAACGGCGTAGAACCCGCTGAACTCGATCGCCTCGTTGGCGAACAAGAAGCCGACCGTCGCGCGGGTCCCGAAGGCCATGCCCGGGTTGGCCTGGTCCAGCCGCAGAACGGCCGGGAAGATGCCCAACGGCGTCACGCCGGTGTCCACCCCGACCGCGGTGAACGGGCTGAACGCGGCGGGCGTCGGCTGGACCAAGGTCGTGTTCCTGGGCTGGGGGGTGACCAGGACGGCCGGGGTGTCGGGGTAGGCGAGCGGCTTCTTGGACAGGCCCTGGCGCTGCACCCCCATCAGGCCGACCGAGGCGTACCAGGCGGCCTCCGGCGGGTAGTGGTCGAGCATGAACGCGCTGGTGTGGCCGGCCGGGAGGTTGAGCGACTCGGGCGGGCCGGCGGGGGCCATGAGCGGGTTGAGCGGTCCCGGGACCATCGGCGTCGGCGGCTGGTTGGGCTGGTAGTGCAGCGGCTCGGGCAGCCGGGCCGCCCCGACCGGGGAGGGAAAGCCCTCCTGGGCCAGCGCCGCCGCGCCCAGCCCCAGCCACGCGGCGAAGACGGCCACGCGCGTGAACCATCTGGTCATGACATCCTCTCCCCTCTCCCCGCGTCCGGCCGGGGCCGCCACCGGCTACCCATGGCCCCGGGCCGCGAGCGAGCGTTTCCGCGCTCTACTCTGTATCAATCGGCCTCCCCGACGGCATTCTTGAATCGGACGGCGTGATCGGTTGATCCGGCGTGTCAGGAAAATATTGCCCAGGCGGTCCCGTTTCCCGGGCCTGGGGGTGGCCGTGGTTTCATGAAGGTGGTCAAGGGGGAAATGCGAAACAAGGGCCGCACCATCGGGGGCGGCCCTTGCCTGGTTCTGCCTGCGGTGGGAGTCGAAGACGCCCTCCCTGACGGTCGGGCCTGGGAGCCGCGCAAGACGCCCTCCCTCACGGTCGGGCCGGGGAGCCGCGCAAGCTACTTCAGGCCGGTCAACTCCAGGATGCGCTCACCGAGGTTGGGCTGCTGCACCAGCGACGGATCGACCTTGCTGGGGTTCTCGAAGTAGTCGGCCCAGACCTGGCCGTCGGGCGGCAAGCGCTTGCCGGTCGAGGCGACGAGCGACTCGTGGGCGTTGTTCCGCAGCGCGTCGTCCTTCTCGCGGCGCAGCACCTCCACCAGGGCTCCGGTCGCCTGCTGGTCGGGGTAGCCGCGCAGCGCCTTCGCGGCGGCGATGCGCTCGCGCATCTTCAACTCCTTGTCCTGGTCGGGCCCCTCGACGGGCGGCTCGCGGAGGACGCGGACCAGCACCTCGACGGCGGCGGGCTGCCTCGTCTCGCCCAGCCCGGTCAGCGCCTGGCAGCGGATCACCGTGGCCTGCTCGGGGTTGAAGATGCCGGCGTGGTAGTACGCCTCCTTCATCCCGTCGGCGGCGCGCGGGTCCTTGAACTTGCGCAGCGAGTCGATGGCGGCCAGCCGGCACCACAGCTGCGACTCGTGGCTGGCGCTGTAGTTGAGCACGGCGACGACCGCGTCCTGGTCCTGCTGCGTGCCGCCGTGCGTCAGCGGCTCCTGGAGGCAGCGCAGGGCGCGGGCGCGCTCGTTGCCGTCCTTGCTGGAGCGGATCACCTCCATCGGGTTCTCGGGGTCGCGGAAGACCTCGAAGTTCATCTTCTTCCAGTGGAAGTCGTCGAGGTTGCGGCAGCCGACCGACGCGGCCAGCGCCAGCGTCAGCAGGCCGAGGGCGGCCCCGCCCGCCAGGCGATGGGCCGCGCGAGTCGTGTCTGGTCCGATCACCGCCTTACCCCCTTCCCGTGTCCCGCCCGGCGCGCGCGTCGGCGAGGTTCGCGTCGTCGCGCGGCTGGCCTGGTAGATCTGGAGGCGGGGCGATATACCTTCGGCGGGCCGGCAACTCAAGAGCAAGTTCGGGAGGGCGCGATGGCGAAACGGATGCGTCCGGAGGTCTTCCACGGGCTGGTCGCCTTGACCCTTGTGGCCCTCGGCGTGGCGGCGGCCTTCGCCGCGGGCGGGTTTCCGCTCACCTGGTACCACCTGCTCGCCGCCTGGCTGCTGTCGGTCAGCCTCACCACGTTCGGCTACTACGGGTTCGACAAGCTGCGGGCCGGGTCGCAAGGCCGGCGCGTCCCGGAGGTGGTCCTGCACGGTCTGGCCCTGCTCGGCGGCACGCCGGGGGCCTTCCTCGGCATGCGGCTGTTTCGCCACAAGACGGTGAAGGCGTCGTTCCGGGTCGTCTTCTGGTGGGTCGCCGCCCTTCAGGCCTTGCTGGTTGTCGCGGTGGCGTACCGACTTTGGGCGCACCGGGCGGCGTGAGTGACTGGCATCGGCGGCGCCGATGGGGTAAATTGGAGGTTCGACACGACCCCGGAGCGGAGACGCCGTCGGTACGACGCGAGCACCATGGAAATCAACGACGCGATGACGTTCGGCCTGCTGGCGGTCAAGGTCGGCCTGATCTCGCCGCAACAGTTCAAGGATGCGATGGAGGAAGTCCGCACGGAGATGGGCGCCAAGGAGGTCGATCTGATCCACCTCCGCAGTTACCTGGAGCGGAAGAAGCTGCTGACCGACTTCCAGTCCTCGAAACTGATGAAGGGCGACCTGGACGGCTACTTCCTGGGCGGCTACCGGATCCACTACAAGATCTCGTCGGGGAGCTTCGGCCGGGTCTACCGGGCCGACGACCCGCGGACCGAGCGCGAGGCCGCGGTCAAGGTCCTCCGCCGCCGCTGGAGCGAGGACCAGCAGAAGATCGACCTGTTCATCCGCGAGGGCAAGGTCGGCCTGACGCTGAAGCACCCCAACATCGTCGAGGTGATGGCGATCAACCAGGACCCGGCGACGAAGGCGTACTACATCGCCATGGAGTTCGTCGAGGGCGGCAACCTGCGCGAGGTGATGCATGCCCGGGCCCGTAGCACCGGCAAGATGGGGCTGGAGGTCGAGGAGTCGCTCAAGCTGATCGAGGACTGCGCCCAGGGGCTGGCCCACGCCTACTCCAAGAGCCTGACCCACCGCGACATCAAGCTGACCAACATCCTCATCTCCAGCCGGAAGGAGGCCAAGCTAGTGGACTTCGGCCTGGCCCAGATGTTCGCCACCATCGGCCGGGAGGAGGAGCAGGTCGATCGCACGGTGGACTACGCCGGGCTGGAGAAGGCGACCGGGGTCAAGCAGGGCGACGTCCGCAGCGACATCTTCTTTTTGGGCTGCGTGCTGTTCGAGATGCTGACGGGCCGGCCGCCGCTGGACATGACCCGCGACCGCTACGCCCGGATGAACCGGCGGCGGTTCGAGGACGTGCAGCGGCTGCGGCCCGGCGAGATCGACGCGCCGGCATCGGTGTACGGTCTGGTCGAGTCGATGCTGGCGTTCGACCCCAGGCGGCGCTACCAGACGCCGGCCCAGCTGCTCGACGCCATCCGCAAGTGCCGGCGGGACATCGCCAGCCAGGCCGACGCCGCCGCCGGCCGCAAGCCGGACCTGTCGGAGCTGGCCGGCGGCCGGACGCTGTTCCTGGTCGAGAGCAACCACCAGCTGCAGGAGGCCCTGCGCGAGCGGTTCAAGTCGAAGGGGTTCCGCGTCCTGCTGGCCGTGGACCCGCTGCGGGCGCTGGACCGCTTCCGCCAGCAGCCTTACGACGTACTGATCGTGGACGCGGAGAACGCCGGCGAGGACGGGATGCTGGTGTTCGAGCAGGTGATGAACGAGGCGCGGGACAAGCGGTCGCCGTGCGTCGGCATCATGGTGCTCGGCGAGGAGCAGGCCGACCTGGCCGGCCAGGTCGGCCGGCGGCCCAACGTGAAGGTGCTGGTGCGGCCGGTGTCGTGGAAGAAGCTGCGCGGCAGCCTCTACGACCTGCTGGGCGAGGAGGACAAGGAGGACGAGTGACGGCGGCATCGCCGGAGGAACGGGGTGATCGCCGCTCACAGCATGTTGAACGGGTCCACGTCGAGCACGAACTCGACGCCCGCCGGCGGTTGCAACGTCGGCAGCACGGCCCGCAGCAGCTTGTGCAGCGTGCCGGGGCTCGGCGACTGGAGCTGGAAGTGGTAGCGGAAGTGCCCCTTGAGCCGGAACACCGCCGCCTCCGCCGGGCCGAGCAGCCGCACCTCCGCTGGGCCCTTCTCCCGCAGCGCCTTAAGCCCCGCCTCGAACGCCGCCGCCATCCGCTCGGCGAACTCGGCGCCGGCCTTCTGATCCTGCGCCCGTAGCACCACCCGGGCCAGCCGCTGGTACGGCGGGTACTGGTGCTCCACGGCGGTGCTTCAGGCATTTCGCCACGCGGACGAACGCCTCGTAGTCGTGCGTGGCGGCGTGGGCGATGCAGGTGCTCCGGGTTGAACGTCTGCACCATCACCCGGCCGCCGCCAGGGCCGCGGCCCGGCCCGGCCGGCCACCTGCGAGCAGCTGGAACGTCCGCTCGGCCGAGCGGAAGTCCGGCACGTGCAGGGCGACGTCAGCGTTCACCACCCCGGCCAGCGTCACGTTGGGGAAGTCCAGCCCCTTGGCGATCATCTGCGTGCCGAGCAGGATGTGGATTTCTCCCCTCCGAAATGACGCTAGCGTCCGACCGTGGCTGCCGGGCTTGCGCATCGTGTCGCTGTCCATGCGGGCCACCACCCGGCCGGGGAAGCGCTCCTGGATCTCGACCTCCAGCTTCTCGGTGCCCAGCCCCATGTAGCGCACCGCCGCCTGGCCGCACTGCGGGCAGTTGCAGCACGGCTCCTGCTCGTAGCCGCAGTGGTGGCACAGCATCACGTCCTTGCCCTTGTGGTAGGTCAGCGCCAGGTCGCAGAAGCGGCACGCCTCGACGTGGCCGCACGTCGGGCAGTGGACGTGCGTGGCGAAGCCCCGCCGGTTCAAGAGCAGGATCACCTGCCCACCCTTCTCCAGGGCTTGCTGCATCGAGTGGACCAGTTCGTCGGACAGCGCCGACGGCCGGCCGCGCTGCGGCTGGTGTATAGATCGACCAGGTGGACCGGCGGCAGCGGGAGGTCGAGGACGCGCTTCGGCAGCGACAGCAGGGTGTAGGCTCCGCGGGCGGCGTTGTGCCAGCTCTCCAGCGACGGCGTCGCCGAGCCGAGCAGGATCGGCACGTCTTCCAGCCTGGCCCGCATCACGGCCACGTCGCGGCCGTGGTAGCGCGGCGTCGAGTCCTGCTTGAAGCTGGTCTCGTGCTCCTCGTCGATGACGATCAGGCCGAGGTTCCGCGTCGGGGCGAAGACGGCGCTGCGGGCCCCGACGACGACCTTGACCTTGCCGTGGAAGACCCGCCGCCAGTGCGCGCCGCGGTCGGCGTCGCCGAGGTGGCTGTGCAGCACCGCCACGTCGCCGAACCGGCCGCTGAACCGCTGCACCGTCTGCGGCGTCAGGCTGATCTCCGGCACCAGGACGATCGCCTCCTTGCCCTGCTTGACCACCTCCTCGATGGCGCGCAGGTACACCTCGGTCTTGCCGCTGCCGGTGACGCCGTGCAGCAGGAACGGCCGGAAGCCGCCCGAGCACAGGCTCGGCCCCATCGCCGACCAGGCCGCGAGCTGTTCGGCGTTGAGCGTCACCGGCGGGTAGGCGGCGTGCTCCTCGGCGCTGGCGGCCTTCTCGACGCGGCGGACCACCCGGCGAACCGTTGCCGGTCCAGCAGCACCAGGCCAGGCGTCCAGTCGCCTCTCGGCGCAGCACCAGCTGCCGACCTCGACGGCCCGGTGACCTCGCCGAGGCCACTTCGACAGCGCGTGCAGCGCACGTGGCGGTACGACCAGGCGAGCAGGCTCCTCCTCCGGCGTCGCCTCGACGAAGGTCCGCTGCGCCGTGCCGGCCTGGTCGCGCGCCCCGGCGGGGACGACGGCCTTGAGCACCTGGCCCCAGCCGCAGAGGTAATAGTCCGCCATCCACCGCGTCAGCCGCAGCACCGCATCCGTCAGCAGCGAGTCCTCGTCGAGGACGGCGACGACCTCCTTGACGCCGCGCGTCGGCGGCACGTCGGTCAGGCCGACGCAGTAGCCGACCGTCGAGCGGTCGCCCCTTCCAAAGGGGACGCGGACGCGCTTGCCGACGGCGACCTGGGACGCGAGCGCCTCGCCGACGGCGTAGGTGTAGGCGTGGTCGAGCGGCCGGTCGAAGACGACCTCGGCGAACAGGCCGGCCTTCGTCGCGGGCGCCGGGTCGGTGGGGAACAGGTCACGCTGCATGACAACGCCATCCCGTGGGGTAATGTTCAATTGTATCCTACCCCGAAAGGCCGCCGGGATGCGAGGTCGGTTGCCGGCTCAACCGGCGGACGACATGCGGCCGCGCTCCTCCCGGGCCAGCCAATGTTGCACCTTCGCCAGCTCCTTGGCCCAGTCGCCGGAGGCGCGGACGTTGCCGAAGGCGTCGTACAGTAGGTCGAGCGTCTCGACGAGGTGGCGCAGCTGCGTCACGCGCTCCTCCAGCCGGGCGCGTTCCTCGCCGGACTCGGGGGCCGGCATCTTCGCCCCGGTTACTGCCAACGTCTCGGCGGTCAGCGTCAGCTCGTACTGCGTGTCGTGGCGCACCAGGATCAGGCCGCACTTTCGGGGCAGCTTGCCCGACTGGATGGCGCGGCGGGCCTCCGGCAGCCGCGTCGGCGCCTCGTGGGTGATGCTCTCGCGGCCGGTCTGGCCGCGCGGGCACTCCAGCACCAGCGAGTTGGCGATCATCACGGTGACTTCGCTCTTGTCGGCCAACGGCAGGGTGTCGTCCTCGTTCTCCAAATAGTACCAGAGCCAGAGGAGGAACTCGTTGCCGAGGAAGTCGCGGCTGGACTCGTCGAGCATCCAGGCAACCTCGGCGGCCGACCCGGCGACGAAGCCCGATGGCGCGGCGTCATCGACGCCGCGCGTCTGGGAGCGCGACTCGGCCAGGCGGAAGGCCAGCGGGCCGGCGGTGAGCACCTCGAAGCCGACGCCGAACGTCTGCTGGAACAGCACGTGCAGCCGGTCGAGGACGGTGACGGAGGTGCTGCCGAGCAGCAGCTCGTTGGACTGGGCGTCCCAGAGGACGGGGTAGGCCTTGCGCTTGAGGAACCGGCCGTCCTTGGCCTCCTCCTCGACGCGGATGCGGGCCGACTCGCGGGCCTCGCGCTTCTGCCTCGTCGAGGGCAGGCCGCTGGGGTTTTGGCTCGCCAGCGCCTGTAGCTCGATGGCGGTGTAGGCGCGCATCAGGTCGGCGGGCAGCTTGTTGGCATCGACGCGCAGGGCGAACTGGAGGGTGTCATTGACGACGTTCTTGGCCAGGTCGAAGGTGGTGTCGAGGATGTGGTCGCCGGCGGTCCAGCCGGCCTCGACGCCGTCGGCACTGGCGGCGCGGGCCTTGCCGAGGCGGTGGGCGTTGAGGCGCTCCAGGTGCTCCTCGCCGAACAGGCCCGGGGAGGCGCCCTCGACCTTGAAGCGGAGATAGCTGACGCGGCCGGAGAAGAATCCCATGCTGCCCTCTCGTTCCGACACGGGGCGGAAAAGCGCCCAGTGTATATCGGCAGAACGGGCGGCCGCCATGTAGGTAGTCGGCGGGGCGGAACTTCCCCCGTCACCCCCTTCGCATCCGGCACGTTGGGCAAACGTGTTGTAGAATACCAGGGTCGGATACCGCGCCCGCAGGTTCCCTTGCGCCGCCCACCCCGGCGCCCCCTGGCGAGACCTTCCCATGCGCTCGACGGCCCTGCCCCCCTTCAGCCCGCCCGAACCGCCACGGTCGTTCGGCGCGCCGGGGTTCCACACCGACGGCGACTTGCTGGCGATCGGCCTCGCCTCCGACGGGGTGCTCTGGTCGGTCGAGGACCCCGGCGAGCTTCGCGGCTGGAGCCTGGCGACGCGCCGGCTGGTCGTCTCTCGACCCCTGGAGAGCTTCGCCTCGCTGTGGACGTTCAACTGGGCGGCCCGCCTGTTGGCGTCGGCGTCCGACGAGGTCGTCGTCTGGGAGGTCGCCTCGGGCCAGCAGCTGGCGACGCTGGCCACGCCGAGCTGGATCACGGCCGTCGCCTTCCAGCCGGGGGCGGCCGTCCTCGCCACCGGGCACGACGACGGCAGCGTCCGCGTCTGGGACTGGGCCGACCAGAAGATGCTCCTGGAGCTGGACGGCCACGACAGTGAGGTCAGCGCGGTGGCCTTCCGCCCCGACCAGCGGGTGCTCGCCACCGCCGGCGAGGACAAGCGCATCCACCTGTGGGACCTGCCCACCGGGCAGAGGGTCGGCACCCTGGACGGGCACAAGGACCGCATCCCCGGCCTGGCCTGGCACCCGGACAACCGGCGGCTGTTCTCGGCCGGCTGGGACACGACCGTCCGCGTCTGGGACACCCAGGCGTGCCAGCCGATCATCCTGCTCAACAGCCACGCCACGCAGGTCCACGCGCTGGCGCTGTCGGCCGACGGCAAGCTGCTGGCCTCCGCCGACTCGCGCATCGACGTCCACCTGTGGGACACCGGGCGGAACGAGACGGTGACGGTGGTGCGCGAGGCGACCGGCGAGGTGCGCTCCTGGCGTTCACGCCCAGCGACGGCCGCGGCGACGCCGACCCCGCCCTGCTGGCGTTCGGTGGGGCCGACCGGGTCATCCGCCATGGGACAGCCGCTCGGGCGCCGGCGGCCGCGGGGCCGACCCGCTGGTGTCGCGCACCGCCGTCGCCCGGACTTTCGCCCGACGGCGGCCGGCTCTACTCGGTGGGGGGCGGCACCGACCTGCGCGTCTGGGACGTCGCCGGCGGCCGGCCGCCCCTGGCGGCTGGAGGGCGAGCCGATCCTGCGCCGCCGCGCTCCGGCCCGACGGCGAGTGGATGGGTGGCCAGCCCACCGATGACGTCGGGCTTCTGCTGTTCGACGCCGCGACCGGCCGGAAGGTCCTCGCCTTCGACGGGCAGGAGGGCCCGGTGACGGCAGCGGCGTTCGCCGGACTCGAAGCGGCTGGCGTCGGCCGGGGGTCCGGTCGTGCGACGTCTGGCTGTGGGACGTCCCCAGCGGCGCGCCGGTGCTGCTGCTCAACGACGCGCTGGACGACTGCGGGGCGGCGGCAGCGGCGTTCCACCCCGGCGGCAAGCTGCTGGCCGTGGCCGGCATCGACCACATGGCCACCAGCGGCCAGGACGGCCCGGTGGTGCTGTGGGACGTCGAGGCTCGCAAGGCCGTCAGCCTGCGGCGTCGCCGGCCGGCCGCCGGCCGCCTGGCACCAACGCCCGGGGCGACGGCGCTTGGCGTTCCCGGCCCGACGGCCGGGTGCTGGCCTGCGGCGCTTGGACGGCACGGTCCGGCTGTGGGACGTCGGCCAGGACCGCGTCGTCGGCGAGGTGGCCGGCCACGCCGAGCCGGTGACGTGCCTGGCGTACAGCCCGGACGGCCGCTGGCTGGCCTCGGGGAGCGACGACCGGACGCTGCGCCTGTGGGACGGATCGACCGGCGAGCCGGCCGGCGCGTGGGAGCTGGACAACGCGGTCAAGGCGCTGGCGTTCTCGCCGGACGGCAAGTGGCTGTTCACCGGCAACGGCAACACCAGCTGCTACCAGGTCGAGGTCGAGCGCATCGTCGCGGGGGAGTGAGGAGGTCAGCGTTCACGGGTGGACCCGTGGGCTAGCCTAGGAATGCCGGGAGGTGGGATCGGCCCTACCGTCCTTGCTAGTCCGGAAGGCTCACCACCTCACCGCCGCCCCGCGTGGCCAGGGCTGGCAGCAGCGAGTCGGCGGGGTACGCCAGGAAGCGGACCGCGCCATCCGCAACGAGGAAGTTCGCGCCGCCGACATGCAGACTCCAGAAGTGGAACAGGTCGCACTGCTCAGATGTCAGTCCCGCTTGGTAGTGGTACGGCCCTTTGGGGCACGCCTGCACAAAGGCGCCGCCACGGTTTCGTTCTCGCACCCCCAGAAGCATGTCGGCCGATCCGGTGCCCGCCTGGCCGAAGCCGGCGTACCACCAGCCATACCAGAAGTCAGCGCTGGGTGGCCGTTCGCCTGCCAGGACGGTGTTGCTGGTGCCGTCAGTGATGTCGATCAACCGGACGCGCGAGTCGAGGAATAGCACGCCGTCGGTCCGGTCAAAGCTTGTGCCCAGTACCCCGACGTAGCTGGTAAGGGCGGGGCGCCGGCCCCTGTGCGTGACCTGCGGTTCGGAGGTGCGGCTGTCGGCCAGGCAGGAGAACACCAGGACGGGCGTGCCGAAGCCGACGTGGGGCGGGTCGGCGTAAGCAAAGGGTTCGTGCTGGTACGCCGCGACGGTCGCGCGCCACAGCGCTTCCTGCTCCAGGAATGGCAGGAGCCGCGTCAACCAGGTCATGCGCGGGTACGTCTCGCCCGGCCGCTTCGAGGTGACGCCCGAGGGCAGGGCGGAAGCGATGTCGTGGTAATTGTAAAGGGCGAGGCCGATCTGCTTCAGGTTGTTCTGGCATGCCATCCGGGCGGCGGCCGCTCGCACCTTCTGTACCGCGGGGAGTAACAGCCCCAGGAGCACCGCGACCAGGGCGATGACGACCAACAGTTCGACTGGGGTGAAGGCTCGGCGTGGCGTCCTCATGGTTGTCCCCCCTCCCCGCTCGGCCCATTGGCAACGCCCGTCCCCCGGACGGTCAGAACGATCTCCCGCAGCCCGCCGTCCTCCACGAACAGGCTGAGTTGCCCGCGGAACGGCCCTGGATTGATGGGCGTCAGCGAGCATTCGAGGTCGCTGATGCCCGGCGCGAGATCGAGGACGTCATCGGGGCGCTTCGGACCGAAGCGGCAGTTCACGTCTCAGCAAGGCGCCAGACCGAGGACGCGGATCGGCCGGCCCGAGACGTTTGGCAACTGGAAGATGACCCGCTCCGTTCGCCGGACGATGCGATCGCCCAAGTCCAGGTCGGTCTTCACGGCCATGAGGGCAGGGCCTGGCGGCAAGGCAAAGTAGGAATGGGCCGCCGACCCCACCAGGGCGAGGCCGACGAAGAAGAGCAGGATCGAGAGCGACCGGCGACGCATGGTGACCAACCAAGAAAGGAGGAGTCAGGCGCCGGCGACCGCCTGTCGCCGCTTGAATTGACGAACGCAGGCCCCCACAACCAAGCAGCCGATCCCCAAAGAGCCGAACCACAGATACCAGGGCGTTTTCTTGGGCCGCGCCCAGTGCGGTTCGGGCAGGTCGAATGCGCTCAGAGTGAACTCCTCTTCGGGGATAGAGGGGCGTTCGCGAAACGTGTATTCGGTGATAAGCTCTGTTTCTCCGAGAAAACGCCCCTTCTCCCAAGCTTTATCTGTCATCATGGTCTTTGTGGCAATCGGAAAGCGATTGGGGCCGTCTCTATAATCATTGTTGAAAGTCCATTTCTCGATCCCCTCGGCCTTCCCTCCCAAACTCGCCTCGACTTCGCTCTGCCGGATCACCCAGTAACGGGAGGGGTCAAGGATAATCCAACCACTCTTGAGACGGCTCTTGCCCTCGCCAGCGAAAGAAAAAACCACACGCACCAGATCCTCACCTTTTACGGATTCAGTGTCAGCTCGAGTACAGTGAAACCCTTTCCCTTGAACCAGAGAAGGCAAAAACGGAGCTACTGGAGACAGCATGAGGGCATGACAAACCTCCTTGCGAATCGCCGCTGCCTTCTTCCTGGCCTCATCATCTGACTCCTTGACTTCAACGATTGCCCAAGGTCTGGCGTCGCTACTTCTTGTCAGTTTAAAAATGTACTTCGAGTTTGCCCCGATCACATCCCCACGCCAGTTTCCATCTTCAACAAACTCCAACTGGTCAAGCGCGTTACCGTCGCAAGTTTTCGACATTGCCTTACGCAACTTGGTTTTCCACGGGCCGTCCCCACTTCGAGATTTACTCTCCGTGCGTATGCTGCCTTCCAAAGTGGAGAAATAACTTAGGTACTGCTCCCATGCTCTCGGAGCTTCTGTCATGAATCGCTTAACCAACAGAGGCGGGGTATCCTGACAGTATGCAGAACCATATCCTATGAACCCATAAGCCCCCACGAAGATAAGCAGACAATTGATGATTCTATGGGGAATCTTATTTCAGGCAGCAGCTCGTTGGATTGCTCAATAATTGCAATGCCGAGGCAAGGGGAAGGATAAACGGAAATTCAATCGTCAACTACGTAACAACAACTGGCATACTCTTCGCCAATCCCGGTCTGGTGCGAATGCACCGAACAGGTGTACAAAAATATCAATTACACCGGGGCAAGCCATTAGTATTCGAGCAGAGGCACCCACACATGGAGCCTCCCCTCCGCGCCCGTAGAAGCATCCGCGGCACCCGCATCTGGTGCATCCTCCTGAAGTGCATGCACTATACCCATATGGAGGAGTGCCTTCACATTCGTCAACCAAGGCCTTTTTCTTGCATCCACCGCCGTTGCAGGTGAAATCATCGCAGACCGCCGGCTCGCACGGGTTTCCATTCAAATCGACGCAGCCATCGTCCGCGCGCAGTCCGTTCACGGGCACCAGAAGTACACTGGTGACTAGTAGCGCGATCCCCAGGCTGCTGAGGCAGGACTCGAACTCGCTAAGAACCCATACCCTCGCTGCGGTAACGATCCTGGCCATGACGACCCTCCTCGTTTCTCCATCACAGGCGATGTAATCCGCCTCCTCCCCAAGGCGCCACCCACCTGGGAAGCGCCCCTGATCTCTCCCCGCACCTTCATTCAGCGGAAGGGAGCACTTCCCCGGAAAACCGGGCCACGACCCGCGGTTGACTCGCGGCGTCCGTGATGAGTCTGAACAGGCGTTGAAACCGCCCCGGCGACCCGACAAACGCGACAGACACCTCGATACTCTCGGTCTCGCCTTCCGCAAGCGTCAGAGGCAGGTCCTTGGTGGTCACGCACGAGCACGTCGTCGTCCCGCCGACGACCTGGATCGGTTGCCGTGTGCGGTTGGTTAGTTGGATGCGGAAGGTTCTTTCCTCGCCGCGCGTCCCCTTCCCGACGTCGTAGACGGCCGGATCGACCGTGACGGCCTCTCCCCGGAGCCAGGCCAGCGCCTCGGCTGGGCTAGCAAACCCCACCCGCGCCGCACCGCTGCCGATGGCCAGCAGCAGGCATACCCCGACGGCGACCTTCACGACTTGTTGCACCCAGGCAGGCCGCAGCCCCTCCACGTCGGGAACCGGTCGCCACACGACGAGCGCGGCGACGGCGGCGACGTCGATGCCAACGGTGATCCACGGGCTAACCATCAGCCGCCCGAAGCAGCTACACGAGGCTTGACCCGCCAGGGCGAGGTAAAGGCTCACACATGCGAACACGCTAAACATGCCGAGGGAGGCGAGCCACGACCACCGGGCCGCCCACCCCGCCAGGAGCCAAAGGCCCAGCAAGATTTCGAGTTCGATCGCCGCGATCTGAAGGCGCGGGGAGGCCAGGACCGACCCTTCCGCAAACGGGTCGAGAGAAAGTCCGTAGAGCTTCATGCAGGCTGCGGTAAGGAGCAGACTCCCTAGTATCAGCCTTACGACCCGGAACCCTGCCCCGGTAAATGGGGGGGGGGGGGGACATCGACGGAGTCATGGGACGAACACTCCTCCGAATGTTGAATTGAATTGTGAAGGATCATACCCGGGCTGGACCTATCGTCAAGCAAAAACCATCCAGAATATCTGATATATTCCGCCCAATCCTCCCAAGGTGAACCTGGTCATCCGGTTAGGTAATCGATTCGTGCCGCGCTGATGGTTGTTACCGCCTCTCTCGCCATGGGGCAGTCGCTGGCTCGGCTCCCTGACTGGCTAGCGGTGTCCAGGCGATGCCTGGCCTGCTATGCTGGGAAGGTCGTCGAGAGGTGTGATAGCTGCGATGTGGGTCTCAGAAATCTTCTACTCAATCCAGGGCGAGGGCATCCTCACCGGGGTGCCCTCGGCGTTCGTCCGCACCACGGGGTGCAACCTTCGGTGCGCGTGGTGCTTCGTGCCCGAGACGCCAGTCCTGATGGCCGACTGGTCCTGGCGTCCCATCGGGGACTTGCGCCTGGGTGATGAAGTCATTGCCATCGGGCGGGAAAGTCGGCTCGGCGCCCACCAGAGACTGGTGCGTGCCGAGGTGATGAACCAGTTCGTTCACACCGCGCCAACCGTTGA
This sequence comes from Gemmataceae bacterium, assembly GCA_046350195.1. GTDB lineage: Bacteria > Planctomycetota > Planctomycetia > Gemmatales > Gemmataceae > CALDUY01. The sequence goes on along the minus strand of JAXMAW010000014.1, from coordinate 111,717 downwards.
GGTCAACGGCTCGATCCGCTGCACCGCGGACCACAAGTTCTGGCTGACCGGGCGAAACGCGCAGGGGCGGCACTCGGTCCATTCCGGCTGGCGAGAAGTCAGCCGCGCCCTCGGCTGCCGTGTCCTGTTCGTTACCGAACCTTCTTCCCTGGATCAGGTGGCCTTTGAACGGGGCTGGCTGGCTGGGATGGCGGATGGGGACGGGATCTTTTGGACGTTGCGGCTCCGCAGGGGTTACCGCCGGTTTCGTCTGGCGCTGACCGACCCGGACCTGCTCCAACGCGCGCGGCTGTTCGCCCGCCGGGGAGGCTTCGACCTGCGTATCGGTACCCACGCCCACAACGGCTTCACTGGGCCCGGGGTGATCCCCTGTCTCTGGCTGACTTGCGATCGGGATGCGATGGCATTCGAGACCTGGTTGAAGAAAGATCTTGACGAAGAGGCGTGGCGGTTCGGGTATCTCGGCGGCATCCTCGACGCGGAAGGCTCCTCCTCGCGAGGGGTGGTACGGATCGCCCAGTGCAAGGCCAGCAATCCGGAAACGTGGGCGCGCATCCGAACAATCCTTGAGAAGCTGGCCATCGCCTTCACGGTCGAGCCGAGTGGGTTCTATTTGCACCGAACCGCCGGGAAGGTCTGGGACATCCTTTCCCGATCTCGGCCGGCGAAATGGACCCTCCTTGAAGATGCGCTGAGCCATCACCCGCATGCGAGCCGGCTGATTAACAGCGTGAACCCAACTGGGCAGGTCGAACCCGTGGTGACGTTGACCACGACCGCGGGATCGTTTGTCGCGGGGGGGTTTGTCGTAAAGAACTGTGACTCCCCGTACACCTCGTGGGAGCCCGAAGGCGAGCAAGTCTCCCCCGACGGCGTCCTCGCCCGGATCGCCGAGTTCCGCTGCCGTCACGTCGTCGTCACCGGGGGGGAGCCGCTGCTGGCCCCCGAGATCGAGGCGCTGTGCCAGCGTCTCCGCGAGGCCGGCCACCACACCACCATCGAGACGGCCGGCACGGTGTTCAAGCCGGTCGAGTGCGACCTCGTCAGCCTCAGCCCGAAGCTGTCCAACTCGACGCCGCGCCACCGCGACGGCGGCCGGTTCGCCTTGCGGCACGACCAGGTCCGGCTCCAGCCTGACGTGCTGCGGGCCTTCCTGGAGCGCTACGACTGCCAGCTGAAGTTCGTCATGGACCACCCCGACGACCTCGGCGAGGTGCAGGCGCTGCTGGCCCAGCTGCCGCCGGTGCCGCCGGACCGCGTGCTGCTCATGCCCCAGGGGGTGACGCGCGAGGAGGTCGCCGGGCGGTCGGGGTGGCTGGCGGAGGTGTGCAAGCGGCACGGCTACCGCTTCTGCCCCCGGCTGCACATCGAGCTGTACGGCAACACCCGGGGGACCTGAAGGGAGGCGACGGCATGACCTTGCTGATCCGCGACGCGCTCTTTCAGAAACACGAGACCGGCCGCCACCCGGAGTGCCCCGCCCGGCTCCAGGCGATCGACGCGGCGATCGAGCGAGCCGGCCTGGCCGCGCGGTGCCGGCCCGGCGCGTTCACGCCCCTCACCGCCGGGCAGACCGAGGCCGTCCACGGCCCCGGCGTCGCCGGGGCGGCGCGGCGGCTGGCGGAGGGAGGCGGCGGCTGGTTGGAGGCGGACACGTTCGTCTGCCCGGAGTCGTTCGGCGTCGCGCTCGCCGCCGCCGGCGCCGGCGTCTGCGCCGTCGATTCGGTCCTCGACGGCGTCGAGAAGAACGCCCTGTGCCTGGTGCGGCCGCCCGGCCACCACGCAACGCCGACGCGCAGCATGGGCTTCTGCCTGTTCAACAACGTCGCCCTGGCCGCCCGGCACGCGCTGTCGCGCGGCCTCTCGCGCGTGCTGATCGTGGACTTGGACGTCCACCACGGTAACGGCACGCAGGACGTCTTCTACGACGACCCCCAGGTGACGTTCCTCAGTGTCCACCGCTTCGGCCACGGCTTCTACCCCGGCACCGGCGACGCCGACGAGACCGGCTCCGGCCCGGGTCTGGGCCACACCGTCAACGTGCCGTTGCGCTACGGCATCTCGCGGGCCGACTACCGATCCGCCTACCGCCACCACGTCGAGAAGGTAGCCGACCGGTGCCGGCCGGAGCTGGTGCTGCTCAGCGCCGGCTTCGACGCCCACGCCGCCGACCCGATCGGCTCGCTGGGGTTGGAAGTTGAGGATTATGTCGATCTGACGAGGCTGGCCCTCGACGTGGCGGACGCCCACGCCCACGGCCGGCTCGTGAGCTGCCTGGAGGGCGGGTACAATCTCGACGCACTGGCCCAGTCGGTGCAGGCGCACCTGGAGACGCTGTTACCCGCCGGGAGCTAAGGCCGTCGTGAACGCCGCCCCCACCGCCCTGACCGAGCCGCGCAGCTTCGGCGGCGTCGCCTTCCGCATCGGCGCGATGGCCTTCCTGCCGTTCGCCCTGACCATGGCCTGGCTGGTGTCGTGCCTGACCGGCTACGCCTTCGGCCAGGTGCTGCCGTTCGCCCTGGCCGGCGGCGCCGTCTTTAGCGTCATGTTCGGGCTGAACAACGCCCGCTTCCTCCAGGTCGAAACGGCCACGTTCGACGCGGCCGACCCGGGGCGGTTCGTCGCGGTGGTCAACCTGACCACGTCGCGCCTGGGCTACTACCCCGCGGCCCGGTCGGACGGCTTCCACGGCTACCGGCCGGCGTTCCAGACGGGCTGGGCGGCCGGCTGGATCTCGGTGCAGTTCCTGGGCCCGAGAGCCGTCGTGATCGGGCCGCGCGTGTTCGTGCGGAAGGTGGTCGAGGACCTGGCGGCGGCGGGTCACTCGCCGGGCGGCTGACTGCGGCGCCAGAGCCGCTCCCACTCCTCGTCCCGCCACTTGGCCGGACAGCGCTCCAGCGCCATCCACGCGCCGGCGCGGTCGCCGCGCTCGAGGCGATCGCGCGCCATGTCGAGGCGGAGGTGGTGAAGCGTCTGCTCGCTCTGGTCGCGCTGGTGTTTGAGGTCCGCCGCGAGGTACACCGCCCCCGTCCCCAGCGCGATGGCCAGCACCGCCAGCACGATCAACCCCGAAAGCCAGGCGGGGTGCCGAATGCCCCACGGGCCGAGCCCCGTCGGCTTGCCTGCGAGGAACCGGTGAAGGTCGGCGGCGAGCGCGGCGGCGGTCGGGTATCGCTCGCGCGGGTCCTTGCGCAGGCAGGTCAGGCAGATGCGCTCCAGGGCCGGCGGCACGCCGGCGGCGAGTCGGCTGGGCGGCTCCGGGGGGTCGTGGGTAACCCGCCCGAGCAGCTCGGTCGTCTGTTCCGCGTCGAACGGGGGCCGGCCGGTCAGCAGTTCGTAGAGGATGACGCCCAGCCCCCAGACGTCCGCGGTCGGGCCGAGCCGCTTTCGCCCCTCGGCCTGCTCCGGGGCCATCGCCCCGGGCGTGCCGACGACGTAGCCGGTGCCGGTCAGCTCGTCGGCGTCGTCGATGGCGCGCACCAGGCCGAAGTCGGCGAGCTTCGGCACGTAGGACAAGCATCCTTGCTTGTCCTTGGCGTCACCAAGGAGGACAAGCTGGCAGCTTGTCCTGCGCAAAGCAGGACGTTGCCCGGCTTCAGGTCGCGGTGCAGGAAGCCGCGGTCGTGCAGCGCCTGGACCGCATCGGCCAGCTGCTTCACCAGCCGCGCCGCGTCCGCCGCCGGCCAGGGGACGCCGTTCAGCCGCCGGGCCAGGCTGCCGCCGTCGGCGCACTCCTGGACGGAGTAGTACACGCCCGCGTGCAGGCCCGCGTGCAGGACGCGGACGATCCCCGGGTGCCCCATCGACGCCAGCGCCTCCACGCCGCGGCGGGCCCGCGCCAGCGCGTCGGGGCGGGCCGCGTGGCTGGGGCTCAACACCTTCAGCGCCACCTGGCGGTTCAGCGCCACCTGCCGGGCCTTGTAGACCACCGCACTGCCGCCCCGGCCGAGCACCCCTAACACCTCGAACCCCGGGATGTCCGGCGGCGGCTCGGTGTGCGGCTCACGCGGCAGGCCGCGCAGGCGGTCGAGCAGCGCCGCCGGCGGGTCGTCGCTGGCCGGCGCCGGGGGCGGCAGCCGCAGCGACCCGGCCGCCTCCTCGAGGGCGCGCTGGCACAGCGGGCAGCCGGCGAGGTGGCCTTCCAACTCCTCGCAGCCGGCGTCCTCGTCCAGAAGCCGCGCGACCCGCGGCGACAGTCGGCAGGTGGGCATGCCCGGTTCCCTCACTCCGCTTCCTTGGCCAGCCGCTCGATCTCGCGCCGCAGCATCTTCTGCACCTTGCTCCGGGCGACGAAGACCGCGCCGGGCTGCATGTTCAGCTCGCGGGCCGCGTCCGCCCCGGAGCGGCCCTCCACCGCCAGGAGCCGGAACGCCTCCCAGGTGTGCGGCCGGACGCGGGCCTGCACCGCCCGGCTGGCCAGCTCCAGCAGCTCGCGGTCGCTCTCCACCTCCAGCTCGCGCAGCAGGTCGTCACAGGCGGCCTCCTGGAGCACCCCCTCCAGCCCGGTGGCCGCGTCCCGCTGGCGGCCCTCGAGGAACCGCCCCCACGCCCGCCGCGCCACCACGCGCAGCCAGCCGCGGAAGCTGCCCGCCTCGTCGTAGCGGAACGACCGCATCTGCCGCGCCAGCTCGACGAACACCGTCTGGGTCACGTCCTCGGCGTCGGCCGCCTGCAAGCCCCAGCGGCGGCACCAGCGGTAGATCAGCCGGCCGTAGCGCTCGACGAACGCCCCCCAGGCCGCCTCGTCCGCCGGCGACCGCCGCAGCCGCCGCAGCAGCGTCAGACTCGTCTTCCAGTCCGCCTCCGCCATGCGCCTCCCGGGGAATTTCGCCCCCGCGCTGTTAGGTTTCGCCCCCGCCGGCCCAACTAGCCTTTGTGACCCCGATTCCCCCGTCCCGTCGGTCACGTCACGAGCGGCCACTTCTCTTTTCTCACGGGTTCTTCGCCCGACGACAAGGAGCAGAGAGCATGTCACGTCTTCTGTCCGCCCGGCGTCCGTCGCTGGAATGCCTCGAAGAGCGACTGGCGCTGGTCAGTAACTTCACCGTCGATTTCCAGATCACTAGCGACTGGGGCTCCGGGTTCGGCTCGAACGTCGTGGTCACCAACCTCGGCCCCGACCCGCTGGCCGGCTGGAAACTCGAGTTCGACTTCGACCGCAACATCGACTCGATCTGGAACGCCTCCGTCGCGCAGCACACCGGCACCCACTACGCCCTCCAGGACAAAGGGTACAACGCAAACATCTCGGTGGGGAGCAAGATCTACTTCGGCTTCAACGGGTCGCCCGGCAACGTCCGCACCCCGCCGGCGAACTGGCGCCTCAACGGCGTCGCCGCCGGCGGCACGACGACGCCCCCGCCCGCGCCTCCCGCCCTGTCGGTGTCGGACGCGCGTGTCACCGAAGGCGCGACCGCCGTGTTCACCGTCTCCCTGTCGAAGGCCGCGACCGCCCCGGTCACGGTCCGCTACACCACCGGGTCCAGTGGCGCCGTAGGCGGGACCGACTTCGCCAACGCCCAGGGGACGCTGACGTTCGCCGCCGGGGAGACCAGCAAGGTCGTCCAGGTCGTGACAGTCGATGACGCCCTCATCGAGGGCGAGGAGGCGTTTTCGCTCCAGCTGTCCGACGCGGCGGGGGCGACCATCAGCGACGGCACCGGCATCGGAACGATCGTCGATAACGACACCCCCCCGCCGCCCCCGCCCCCACCGCCGGGCGGCGGCACGGGCAAGTTCAACTACGGCGAGGCGCTCCAGAAGGCGCTGTTCTTCTACGAGGCGAACCGCTCCGGCGACCTGCCGGCGAACTACCGCGTCGGCTGGCGCGGCGACTCGGCGATGAACGACGGCAAGGACGTCGGCCTCGACCTGACCGGCGGCTACTACGACGCCGGCGACCACGTCAAGTTCGAGCTGCCCATGGCGTCGGCCATGACCGAGCTGACCTGGGGGCTGGTGCAGTACAAGGACGCCTACGCCCGCAGCGGCCAGCTCGACCGCATGCGCGAGGCGGTCCGCTGGGGTACCGACTGGCTGATGAAGGCGCACCCGTCGGCGAACGTGTTCTACGCCCAGGTCGGCAACGGCAGCCTCGACCACTCGTTCTGGGGCGCGCCGGAGCTGATGAAGATGGACCGGCCGGCGTACCGGCTCGACACGACCAAGCCCGGCTCCGACGCCGCCGGCGAGGCCGCCGCCACGCTGGCCGCGGCCAGCATCGCCTTCCGCGGCGTGGACAACGCCTACGCCGACCTGCTGCTGACGCACGCCAAGCAACTCTACGCCTTCGCCGACACCTACCGGGGCAAGTACTCCGACAGCATCCCCGACGCCCGCAACTACTACAACTCGTACTCCGGCTACAACGACGAGTTGGTCTGGGGCGCCGCCTGGCTGTACAAGGCGACGAACGACCCGAGCTACCTGGCCAAGGCCGAGGCGGTCTACGCGGCCAACTTCGCCGGCCAGACGATGACCTGGACGCACTCCTGGGACGACAAGCGCTACGGCGCCAGCATCCTGCTGGCCGGCCTGACCGGCAAGAGCGTCTACAAAGCGGACGCCGAGCGCTACCTCGACTACTGGTCGGTCGGCATCAACGGCGGCTCGACGCGCGTCCGCTACACGCCGGGCGGGCTGGCGTTCCTCGACGGCTGGGGGTCGCTGCGCTACGCCACGACGACGGCGTTCATGGCCCTGCTCTACGCCGACACCGTCCGCGACTACGCCGGCCGCTACCACGACTTCGCCCTGCGGCAGGTCAACTACGCGCTGGGCGACAACCCGCGGCAGTCGAGCTTCATGGTCGGCTTCGGCAACTACTACCAGATGAACCCCCACCACCGCGGCGCCTGCGGCGTCTGGGACGGCAACGTCTCCAGCCCGATCTCGAACCGCCACATCCTCTACGGCGCCCTGGTGGGCGGGCCGGAGTCGGCCGACGACTTCAACTACCAGGACGTGCGCGGCAACTACATCAGCAACGAGGTGGCGCTGGACTACAACGCCGGCTTCACCGGCGCGCTGGCCCGCCTCTACCTGGAGTACGGCGGCGACCCGCTGGCGAGCTTCCCGATCGCCGAGACGCCGACGAACGAGTTCTTCGTCGAGGCGAGCGTCAACAACCAGGGCTCGACGTTCACCGAGGTCCGGGCGCTGCTGAACAACCGCTCGGCGTGGCCGGCGCGCGGCAGCACGGACCTGTCGTTCCGCTACTACATGGACCTGTCGGAGCTTTACACCGCCGGCTTCACCGCCGCCGACGTGCAGGTGCAGTCGTACTACGCCAACGGCTCGACGGTCGGCCCGCTGACGGCGTTCGACGCCGCCCGGAACATCTACTACGTCGAGGTGTCGTTCCGCGGCGTCGAGATCGTGCCGGGCGCGGGGACGTACCGCCGCGAGATGCAGCTGCGCGTCGGGGTGCGCGACGGCGTGCCGGCGTCGGCGTGGAACCCGGCGAACGACTGGTCGTTCCAGGGCCTGTCGGCCAACCGCGACGACGTGCGGCAGACGGAGTACATCCCGGTCTACGAGGGCGGCACCCGGCTGAGCGGGCGGACGCCGGGTTGATGCCGCCGAGCCGCGCATGAAGTGTGCGGGGCGCGGAGGCCCGGCCCCGGCCGTAACGCGGACCGGACCGCCGAAGAATACCCGACCCTTGCTTCATGCGCGGCTCAATCGGGCCACATCAATCGACGCTGATGACCTCGCCGCCGGCGGGGGTGACCATGGCCCAAAAGACCGTCTCGTCCACCGACGGCGCGACCGTCCGCACGGCGCCGTCGAACAGGGCCACGGTCAGCCCGGCGCGGTGCGGCGTCTGCGGGATGCTCGGATCGACGTCTTCGGGGCGAGGCCGCACCTGGAACGTCTTGCCCGGCACCGACGGCCGGGTCGTTCCCTTGTTTGGGTCGGTCACCGGAAGCACGTCGTTCCAACCCCGGTCGGCGAACGTGGCGCGTCGGTCGCCATAGAACTCACCGTTGTGCGAGTCCCAGACGACTGTGTAGTAGTTGGTAGTCTGCGGGACTGTAAGGTTGGGGCTGCCCTTGACAGAGTACTTATCGACCAAGGCGATCGTCTGGCTAGTGCCGTCGGGCAGCGAAGCGGGAAGGCTCACCGAGCCGTCCGTGGCGACCATGTTCAGGCCGTAGCTGCACTTACCGCGGGACTTGGCCATGACGGGGTCGTAGTCCCAGCTGAAGTCTGCCGGATTGTGGTAGACCTTCACGTCAGGTTTGAGGTAGTCCAACCATGCCCCCGTGTCCAGGTCGGCTGGCTCCACCTTCGGCCCGTGGAGGTAAGGTGTCAGCCGGTTAAACAAGGAGCTGTCCCAGTTGGCCCCCGTGAGGCCCTTCATCGAGGAGCGCATCAGGTTGTCGATCCTCCCTTCATTTTCCCCGGCCAGCTGATGCATGGCCAGGATGATCTGTCGGAGGTTGTTCTTGTTGTACACCAGCGCGGCCGCCTGCCGGACCTGCTGAACGGCGACGAGGAGCAGCCCCATCAGAACGGCGAAGATGGCGATGACCACCAGCAACTCGATAAGGGTGACGCCACGCCGGGCACGGCCTGAGGTACGCATGGTCCGTTGCTCCTACAGGGTTCGGAAAAGGAGATCGATAAAGCACGGAGCCGCGACCCGGCTCCGTGCTCTCGCATCCCATTGAGGGCCACCAGCTGCGGCAGCATCTACAGCTTCATACTCGTGTGATGCTCACGGCACAGGTGTAGCCACGTTCGAGTCTTTCGTGCCGAGGGAAATCGTCGTGCCAGGGGGCGGGCCGGCCTTGTATGTCCCGGTCACCACGAACATGTATTGATCGCCGGGCATGGGCGGGGTCGTGAGCCCGATGGGGTTGGTGCTGTACGTCTTCGTGCCGCCGGCGCCGGACGAGGTCGTTTGGTCCACTTCGTTGAAGGTAACAAAGCCAGCAGCCCCGTTCGCTTTCTTCTTGAACTTGAAGTTGAGGGTGACGGTCGAGCTGCCGGGGAGGCTGGATACTGTCGCCGAGCCCTTGATTGTCCACTGGATCTCTCCCTTGACAGTAGACGATTCAACGGTGCAGATCCCTTCTGTGAAGCCAGCAGGTGGAGGTGCCTGAGCCTTTGTGCTGGCAGCGATTGTGAGAGCCAGCAGGAAGCAAGCGATTATCAAGCGCAGCGCACGAACTTGGACAGCAGACAGCGAAGTTCTCATTGGTGCGGCTTCAAAGAGGTTGAGAAAATGGGCCCCAAAGACAGTGCTGGACTAGCTCCTCGTGCAATCGAGGTTACGAGGAGGCCGCTGTCCTACATTCCGATTTCAGAAGAGATGGGTCCAGAATCGGTCGGGTATTAATGTAGTGAGTCGTCGTTTTCCAGTCCAGGGATGATCATCTGTTTTTTCCTTTCCGGGTCGGGGTGCGCGACGGCGTGCCGGCCTCGGCGTGGAACCCGGCGAACGACTGGTCGTTCCAGGGCCTGTCGTCCAGCCGCGACGACGTGCGGCAGACGGAGTACATCCCGGTCTACGAGGGCGGCACCCGGCTGAGCGGCCGCACGCCGGTCTGACCGAGGCGCGGGGCGCGGGATCAGTCGATGATCTTGTTCAGCGGGTACTCGACGATCCCGCGCGCCCCGACCGACTTCAGCCGAGGCACCAGGTGGCGGACGATCGCCTCGTCGATGATCGTGTTCACCGCCACCCATTCCGGGTCGGACAGCGACGACACGGTCGGCTTTTGCAGGGCCGGCAGCAGCAGCAGCACTTGCGGCAGGTCGTCCTTGCGGACGTTCATCATCATCCCGACCTTGCCCTCGGCCGCCATCGCGCCCTTGAGCATCAGCACGACGTCGTCGATCTTCTCCCGCTTCCACTCGTCGGCGTAGGCCCGCTCGTTGGCGATGAACCGGGTGGTGCTCTGGAGCAGGTCGCAGACGATGCGAAGGTTGTTCGCCTTCAGCGACGAGCCGGTCTCGGTCACCTCGACGATGGCGTCGGCGAGCTTGGGCGGCTTGACCTCGGTCGCGCCCCAGCTGAACTCGACCTGGGCCGTGACGCCGTGGCTGGCCAGCCAGCGGCGGGTCAGGTTGACCACCTCGGTGGCGATCCGCTTGCCTTGCAGGTCCTTCACCTCCCGGACGGGCGAGTCGTTCGGCACCGCCAGCACCCAGCGGACGGGCCGGCGGCTCACCTTGCTGAAGACCAGCTCCGCCACCTCGACGACCTTGGCGTCGTTCTCCATGATCCAGTCGTGCCCGGTCAGCCCGCAGTCGAGCGAGCCGTCCTCGACGTACCGGGCCATCTCCTGTGCCCGGATCAGCGTGCAGTGGATCTCCGGGTCGTCGACGGCCGGGTAGTAGCTGCGGCTGGCGAACGTGATCTGGTACCCCGCCCGCGCGAACAGCCGCGCCGTCGCCTCCTGGAGGCTGCCCGCCGGAATGCCGAGTTTGAGGACCTTTTCTGTCATTTTTTGTAGACCTGACTCGGGTCGAACACCCGCTCGCCAACCACCTCAAAGCCCTCCGGCGTGACCTTGCGGAAGAAGCAACTGGCGTAGCCCTCGTGGCACGCCGCCCCGCCGATTTGATGCACTTTCAACAGAATCGTGTCGGCGTCGCAGTCGAGGTAGACGTCGCGCAGCTCCTGCACATGGCCGCTCTCCTCGCCCTTGCGCCAGAGCTTGCCGCGGCTGCGGCTGAAGTAGACGGCCCGGCGGGTGCGCAGCGTCTCCTCGTACGCCTCGCGGTTCATCCAGGCCAGCATGAGCACCTGCCCGGTGTCGGCGTCCTGGGCGACGGCCGGCAGCAAGCCGCCGGCCTTCTCGAAATCGGGGGTCAGTGGCATCTCGCGCCTCGTGCGGCAGGATGGCGGCGATTCCGCGAAGCGCCGCCATCCGTCAGTACATCACAACGCTGAACACCTCCGCCGGCGCCAGTCTGGCGCGGCCGCCGAGGAAGCCCAGCTCGATCAGGAACGCGCAGCCGGCCACGACGGCACCGGCCTTCTCGATCAGCCGGCAGGCGGCCTTCATCGTCCCGCCGGTCGCCAGCACGTCGTCGATCATCAGCACCCGCCAGCCCGGCTTGACCGCATCAACGTGCATGTGCAGCTCCGCCTCGCCGTACTCCAGCGCGTAGCTGTACGACAGCGTCGAGTAGGGCAGCTTGCCCGGCTTGCGCATCGGGATCAGGGCGCAGCCCAGCTCCAGGGCCATCGGGGCGGCGAACAGGAACCCGCGCGCCTCCGCCGCCGCGACCGCGTCGATCTTCCCCCCCCGGTACGGCTCGGTCATCGCCGCCACGGAGCGGCGGAACGCGGCCGGCGACGCCAAGAGCGGTGTGATGTCCTTGAACAGGATGCCGGGTTTCGGAAAATCAGGGATGTCGCGAATGAAATCGCGCAGGTCCATTCCGCCCTCCTCGTCGTGTCCCCGAGACACGCTTGGCTTACGACTTCTTCCCCCACGAGGCAACCATGCCGCTGACCGTCCGCCCGGCCGCCCCCGCCGACGCCCCCGTCATCGCCGAGTTCAACCGCCGGCTCGCCTGGGAGTCCGAGCACAGGCAGCTCGACATGGCCAAGCTGCTCCCCGGCGTCGCCGCCGTGCTCGGCGACCCGTCGCGCGGCGTCTACTTCGTCGCGGAGTCCGGCGGGGAGGTCGTCGGCCAGCTGGCCGTCACCTACGAGTGGAGCGACTGGCGCCACGGCTGGTTCTGGTGGATCCAGAGCGTCTACGTCCGGGAGGACGCCCGCCGGGCCGGGGTGTTCCGCGCCCTGTATCACCACGTCGCCGACCGCGCCCGGGGGCGCGGCGACGTGATCGGGCTGCGGCTCTACGTCGAGGCCGACAACGAGCGCGCCCGGCAGACCTACGGCCAGCTCGGGATGGCGCAGACCGGCTACCTCGTCATGGAGCGCTGCCCGCTGTGATCGCCCAGGGGCCGCGACCAGGCGACCTTCCCCGAGTCGAGGTCCACCGCATGGAGGGTGCGGACCAGCCGGGGCGGGCCACCCCCAGAGGCGCCCTTCGCCGGGGCGGCCGAGACGCAGTACGCCCGCCGGCCGGCCAGCGTGGCCGACCGCGTGCCGAGGACGAACGGCACCCGGGCGACGAGGTGCCCGTCCACGGCCGACACGACTGACCAGAGGCGCGGCGCGAGCGGATCGTCCGGCCCGGCGGCGTCGCGCAGCCAAAGGCGCTTTGCCGTCGAGGTCCGGCATCACCACCAGCCGCCCGCCGCGCAGGCTCGCGCGGCTCGGCGGGCACTGCCCGTGCCCCGTCCCAGGTCCGAAACACGAGCCGCTGCTCCCGAGGCTCGGCAGGGCCCGGCAAGTCCTCCAGCGCGACGGCGAGCAGCTGCCCGCCGGCCCGCCCGTGCCAGCGTAGGGCGTGCTTCTGCAACTGGTCCGGGACCGGTTCCGCGGCGGCCCGAGCCGCCTGGGACGCCGGGCTCACCCGTCCGGTTTCGAGATCGAGGGCCAACTGACCGGCCGACCGCTTCGCCGGCCCTGCCTCCCCACGCGCCTCCGCCTGCCAGTCGATCAGCAGCACCCCGCCCTGCTGGCGCCAGTCGCAGCGGAAAGTCTGGGACGGCGAGCCCTGGGTCGTGACCCAGCGAGGCAGGTCGGTCACTTCCGTTTTGAGGACGCGCTCGCCCTTGCCGCGGAGGTCAAAGGAGACGACCGACAGCTGATTGGTCGGGTGGAACCCCAGGGCGAAGAGCCGGCCGCCGGCGACGGCCAGCGGCCGCTGGGCCACGCGCGACCGCCACAGCAGGTCGCCCCGCTCCAGGCCGACCGCGTCGATGCCCCCCCCCGAGGCGACGTAGGCGACTTGCCCGTTCATGTCGAGCACGCCGGGGAACGACGGGGGCGGGAGGGCCCTGCCTGACAAGAGGCCCAGGCAAAGGGCCAGGGGGGGGAACATGGAACGGCCCTCGCGGAGGAGCAGACTCGCTGGTGTATCAGCCTGCTTCGGCCGGCGAGAGGTGCCCCCGTGAGGGAAACGCCCGTCCGCGCGCCACCCGGTCTGGTCAGTGCGCCATCCCGCCGGCGCCCTCGGGCGGCTCGCGCTCGCCGTAGAGGCTGTACAGGAGCGGCACGAGGTTGGTCAGGATCAGCGTCGCCAGCATGCCGCCGACGACGGCGATCGCCAGGGGTCGCTGCGACTGCGAGCCGATCTTCGTCGAGACCGCCGCCGGCAACAGGCCCAGGATCGCCGCCAGCGCCGTCATCACCACCGGGCGGACCAGCTTCCCCGTCCCCTCCAGAAGCGCCTCGCGCAGCGGCACGCCGTGCGCCCGCAGGGCGTTGAACGTCGAGACGAGCAGCAACCCGTTGAGGATCGCCACGCCGAGGATCGAGATGAACCCGACCGCCGCGGAGATGTTGAAGTTGATCCCCATCAGCAACAGCGCCCAGACGCCGCCGATGCTCACCGACAGCGCCCCCGACAGCACCACCAGCGAGTCCAGCAGCGAGCGGAACGCCAGGTAGATCAACAGGAAGATCAGCGCGAACGCGGCGGCGACGACCACGACGAGACGCCTCTCCGCCTCCTGCATCTGGCGGAACTCGCCGGACCACTCGGCGAAGTAGGGCGGCTCGAAGATGTCTTTCGTCCGCTCCTGGGCCTCCGCCACGGTGCTGGCGAGGTCACGGCCGCGGACGCTGAACTTGACCGCGATCAGCCGCTTGCCCTGCTCGCGGTAAATCGTCGAGGCGCCGGTGCGCAGGTAAGACCCATTCGGGTCGGGCTCGCCGCGCGCGTTCACCGGCGTGACCAGGTGGCGCAGCCGCAGCCGCGGCACCGCCGCGGAGTAGTTGATCGACCCCAGGTAGGCACTGCCCAGCAGGCTCGGCAGCGGCAGGCTCGTGCCGGTGCTGGAGACGCCTCCCGTCGGGCCGGTCAGCGGCGTCGAGGTGAGCGCCCCCGTGTTCCCCTGCGTCACCTGGTTGCCGGTCACGTCGATCGGGATGTCGAGGATCGCCTGCTCGCTACCGCGCAGCGCCTCCGGCCAGCGCAGGGTGATGTCGAACAGCTTCTCGCCCTCGATCATCTGCGAGAACGCCTGCCCGCCGACGGCGATCTTCACCGCGTTCTCGACGTCGTTGACCGACACGTTCCAGTGCTTGCACTTCTGCCGATCGACCGTGAACTCCAGCGTCGGCTGCCCCTTGATGCGGAAGACGCCCGCGTTCTCGACACCGGGGACGGTGCCGAGGAACACCCTTGAGCCGCTCGGCGACCCGCTCCAGAACTCGTCGAGGTCGGGCGGCATGATCTTCACCGAGTTGTCGCCCTTCACGCCGGACAGCGCCTCCATGACGTTGTCGCGGATGTACTGCGAGAAGTTCCAGTCCACGCCGACGATGGTGTGGTCCAGCTCGGCGTTCATCGCCTTGATCCATTTCCGGCGTGCGCCCGCGTCCGGCCGAAGAGCCACCTCTGCCACCCGGTGTTCTCTTCCAGGTGAGGCCACTCCGGCTCGGGAGCACGCTGGAGAACTCGACGTTGTAGAAGCCAAGGTCGAGGTCCCGGTGCCGTCGTCAGGCCGGCCAGCTCCTGCGACGCGACCCGAGGGCCACCTCGGGGTAGGACCGGATGATCCGCCGGGCGATCCGCAGCGCGACGCCGCCTCGTCAGCGAGATGTTCACCGGGAACGTGCCGCGGATGCCAGGAGTTGCCCTCCTCCAACTCCGGCATGAACTCGCGGCCCAGGTACGGCAGCGCCGGGAACCACCGCGACGACCAGCGCGAACGACCGGGGCGACCAGGCGGTGGTCGAGCATCAGCCGCGAGCACTTTGGGAACAGCGACTTCACCCCGCGGACCAGGGAAGTTGGCTCGGCCTTCGGCTTCTGGGTTCTTCCTTAACCTTGGGCAGAGGACCGGCGACACGGAGAGGACAGCAGCAGCGCACAGGGCGAAGGCGTAGGTGTCGGCCATCGGGCCGAGGTCTGGCCCTCGACGCCGCGCATCGTCAGTAGCGGCAACAGCGCGCATAGACCATGATAGCGTGGAGAACAGGCGGCTTCTCGACCTCGTGGCACGCCTTGAGGATCGCCCCCTTGACCGACAGCGTCCGCCCCTCGGCCGACAGGTGGCGGTAGATGCTCTCGACGACGATGACCGAGCTGTCCACGATGATGCCGAAGTCGATCGCCCCGATCGACAGCAGGTTGGCCGACTTGCCGCGGAAGAACAGGACGGAGAAGGCGAACAAGAGCGCCCAGCGGATGTTGATGGCGACGATGAGGGCGCAGCGGACGTTGGCCAGGAACATCAGCAGGATCATCGTCACCAGCGCCATGCCGACGACGGAGTTCTCGTTGACCGTGTAGGTGAGGCGCGGCTGGAGCAGGCCGCTGGTCAAAGTGCGTGACGACCTTCAGGCCGGGCGGCAGCCGGCCGAGCTGGTAGTCGTTCAGGTCGGCGAGCTTCCTGACGTCCTTGAGCACCTGCGTCGTCGGCTCGCCCTTGCGCATCAGGACGACGCCCTGAACCTTGTCCTCCTCGTCGTCCCGCGCCGCCTCGCCGTCGCCGTCGGGCCGCGGGCGGCTGACGGAGACGCGGCCCTGGCGGCGAGAAGCCGACGACGACGCCCTCGCCGAGGGCCGCGGGCGACGGTCGCCGACCCGCACCAGGACGTTGTTCACCGCCGCGACGACGATCTCGCCGATGTCCTCGACGTAGCGCTCGGCGTCGCGGAGCAGCCAGGCCGCGACGAGCAGCTCGCGCCGCTGTTTCGCGCCCACTGTCGGTCAACCCCGTGGCCAGCAGGCGAGCAGTTCGGACGTTGAACGCCCGTGCCGCCCTGCTTGAGGAAGCCGGCCCCGGCGTTGGCGTTGTTGTTCGAGACGGCGTTCTGGACCTGCTGGAGCGTCACGCCGTACCGCTTCAGTTGCTCAGGTCAGGCCGGATCTCGTACCGCTTCACCTCGCCGCCGAAGCTGGCGCCGGCCACGCCCAGGCAGCCGGCTGAACTCGCGCTGGAGGGTCAGTCCTGGGCCTTGAGGTCGCGCAGGGCGTACACCTCCCTCCCCGAGGTGTCCTTGCCGGGCTGGTGACGGTGTAGCGGATCAGGCTCGCCCGTCGGCGTCCTCGGCAGGTCGGCGTCACCGACGGCAGGCCGGGTGAACTGGTCAGTTGATCACCTCCTGGCAGGCGACGTTGTAGTCGAAGCCGTACTGGAACTGGTTGCAGGTGGGCCAGGCCGGCGAGCGACTTGCTGCGCGTGTACGCAGCTTGAGCATGCCGGCCAGCGTGATCTCCATCAGGATGGTGACCAGCCGCTCGACCTCCTCGGCGGCAGCGTAGTGCACCTGAGCACGATGATCTCGATGATCGCCAGCGCCCAGATCGGGGTACGCCTCGACGTTGACGTTCAGAAGCGAACCCGCCGACGGCGACGAGCAGCAGCGCCAGCGCCAAGAGCAGCGGGTTGTCCAGCGCCCAGCCGATGGAGTTGCGGACCGGCCCGGCCCTCACTTTCCGGCCCGGGCGCGGGCCGGGCGCCTCCTCCAGCGCCGCCTTGGTGCACCGCCCGCCGGTGACCACCTCGCCGGGGTGCAACTCGCTCAGCCCGGCGGCCTTCTGCAGCTCGCCAGTCGGGCCCGGACGTAGGCCACCTGGAGGAAGCGGCTGACGACGGCCGACCCTGCGGAGCGTGTGGCCATGCCCGGCCTCTTCGGTCGGGCGCACACCAGCTTCTTCTGGTCTCGCCGTCCTCGTCCAGCGCCGAGGTCGGCACCGAAGTGCAGATCACGGCCGCCCTTGAGGATGTCCACCTCGGCCAGGACAGGGCTTCGTCGACCCGCAGGCTCCCGGTCAGGGTTGTCCACGACGCCCATCACCAGGTCGGTCGTACCGGATTTGGGATCGACGACGAAGCCGGCCGATGCAACTGATGCCTCCGTCTTCGGGAGCCCCGCTTGGCCGAGGTCGGCGGCGGGGTAGACGCAGCAGGGGATGGCGGCCGGGGCGGTAGCGCGCTCCAGCCGGTGCAGCGCGCAGGTCCTCCTCGTAGACGTTGGCGAAGACGGCCAGCTTGCTCAGGTCGGCGACCTTGAACAGGTCTACGTCGGCCATTGTCTACCATGTGGCCCTTGACGACGTTCTTCTCGACGACGACGCCGTCGATGGGAGAGCGGATCTCGACCTTGGCCCAGTCCTTCTCGCGGTCGGGCTCGCGCACCCTTGCGGGCGATGACCCGCTTGGCCTCGTCCTGGACGGCATCGATCTCGGCGTCGGGCACCTTCAAGATCCGCAGGTGCTCCGCTTCCGGTTGACGGCGCTTGATCCGGACGGACGGTGCGTCGCATCACCCGCACGGTCGCCTCGGAGATCGACCCGTTCTGTTCCACAGGTCCTCCAGGCGCTGAGGTGTCCTGGTTCAGGCGTGCAGCTCCTTGGCGTCGATCAACTCGCTCTTCTTCTCGCCGGTGCCTCCAGACCGACCTGGAACTGGCGATCGCCTGCACCAGACCCGGCTGCCGTGGCCGGCAGGGTGTCGAGCAGTCTTCCCCTCGAGGTGACCGGCAGCTCCTCGGCGGTACGACGGCGACGACCTCGCCAGCAAGCGCGACTAGACCTTGCGACAGCCGCTCGGGTCGAACGCCAGCGTCCCCAGCAGCGTCAGGGTGCGCCGGAAGGCTGGCCTCGGACCCGGACCTGGTAGGGCGCCCGGGACGCCCATCTGGCGGACGACGTCTTCGGGCAGGCTCGAAGAAGTGTCCTTCTCGCCGTTGATGAGCTTGACCGGCGTCGGCGCTGGCTCGATTGCCCTCGGCTTGGCGAGAAGGCGTCGAGCAGGTTGGGCGGCCCCGGGCACCCCCAACTTCACCGGCAGCAGCGGGATCGCCGCCAGGAGGGCAAGGAGGGCGGCGCCCGACCGGGCCGACGAGGCGGCTGCGGGGTTGAGGCGGGCTCCCCGCCAGGGGCGATCGCGGCGGCGAGGCGCTGAAAAGAAGTCGGGCAGGCCGGCGCAAGGACGGGCACGGCGAGTCGTGGCCCTCCAGCGCGGCGAGGTCGCCGGTGACGACGACCAGCGGCGAGCCGATGGACGCTTGTAGCTCCCGCAAGTAGCGGGCGGCATCGTCGTCCGGCGTGGGCACGTCAACGACGATGAGACGGGGGGACAGCTGGCGCACCAGCTCCGGGACTTCGCCCGGCCTCGCGGTGCGGGTGACACCCTGCCCGGTGTCGGCAAGTAGGTGTCTAATTGTGGACTCGACGAACGGCTCCTCGCTGACCACGAGGACGGTGGCGGCGTTCATTCCCTGGAAGCCTCCATCGTGTGGCGGACCTGCTATTCTACGAAACGGGTGGGCAAGGGGTCGAAAACTGGTGCAGAACGGCCGCAGCCGCGCCTCGGGGTAGAGGCAGAACACGAAGTCACGTCGCCACCTGCAGCAGGAGTTGGCCCGCAGTTCCTGCTCGACCGCTGCCAGCCGCCGCTCCGCCTCCGCGCCGCGCCAGCGACGGCAGGACGCCTCCTCCGTCAGCGCGCCTCGGTAGCGATCCCGCCGCCCCGCGCGGCTCGTGGGGACGCGGCTCGATCAGGCCTCCTTCTCGGCGGCGGCCTCGCCTGGGGAGAGGTGCCGCTGGGGATGCAGCGAGGTCGCGGGTCGTGCAGATCAGGGTCCTGCTGCTGCTGTGTGGCGGGAACGTCGGCTTGGCGGAGCAGCCGCGTCGCGGCAGGCCATGTAGGCTGGCGGCGTGACGCTGAGCCAGCGGATGATCATCGGTCAGGCTCGTCGTACTTGGCCCCGCCGATGCCGTGGACGAACAGGTCGGCCAGGAACAGGCGGGCGAACAGCGTCG
Organism: Gemmataceae bacterium; assembly: GCA_046350195.1. Lineage (GTDB taxonomy): Bacteria > Planctomycetota > Planctomycetia > Gemmatales > Gemmataceae > CALDUY01. Next base: position 92,901 of record JAXMAW010000014.1, on the reverse strand, counting down.
TGATGAGGGCGCGGCTGCGCCTTGCCGCCCACGATCAGGCTCCCAGTACGCCTCGACGAAGCGGGGTTGCGCGTAGAGGCTGGGAAGCGCCCAGCAGGCGTCGTCGCCGGCGCGCATTTCGACGCCCAGTCGGAGCGCAGCCGGGCACCGAACAGCCAGGCCGCGGCGAGTCGGTCGGCCTCAGCCCCAGCGGTGCTTCAAGCCAGTCGCCGGCAGCGGCGAGGTCAGGCACGGGGTGGTGCCTTGCTTCGATGCCGTGGTAATCGCCGGTGATCGTGGACTTCATGGCGTCCGTTGCTACCTCCCGAGGAAGCGCCCAGGTCGGCGAGAAGCGCGCCGGCGAGGCAGGCGAACGCCTCGCCGCGGCAAACGTGGGACAGGGGCAGCTCCAGGTTGAAGCAACCCCAGGAACGTTCGAGGGCCCGACGGGCCGCCGCGATACTCTCGCCGACCAGGCCGCGGGAGTCCAGCTCCCGCCGGGCGTCCAGCAGAACGCAGGCAACAGCGGCTCGACGCCCCACCCGCGCCGGCCGAGGCCTCATCGCCGAAACGGTCGAACGTGGCGCGGTCGAGGACGCGACGTTCCTCCCAGGGCGTCTCGCCTTGCCAGCGGTCGAAGGGGATTGTCCGCAGGTGGGGCCAGGTCACCGCGCGCCCGGCGCGCCGCGGGAGGTGGCCTTGAGCCGTGTCGTTATCGACAGCGGTGACGGCGGCGGCGCCCCGGTGGAGTCGGGCGAGACCGGCCAGGGCGAAGTTCTTCACCCACGCCAGGGAGGTGAAGCAGGTTCGAGCTGGTGCCCGGCGAGGAGAAGCAGACGCCCTCGCTGGCAACTCGGGCTACCCCGGAGTAGCCCAGCGCTGGCGGGGATTCACCCAGGCCGCGCGCGACTCCCGCCAGGGGCGGCGGCAAGGTCCCGGTTACACGACTCAACTCTCGCGATTCTCCGCGATCAGGTCGCCGGCCCGCATGCTTCGGGCTCCGGCAACGGTCGCCCCGTCTCCGGCAGCGCCCCGCAGGGGCAGCGGCTGGCTCACGACAGCCCCCCGGCACCGACATCGACGCGCAGCAGGCCGCCAGGATGCCCGGCAGCTTGTCGCACGGCGGGAACTCGGCCTCGGCCCGGGCGATCACCTCGCGGTAGTACGCCAGCCGCTGCTCCGCGTCGTTGAGCACCCCGCCGAAGGCCCGCGTCGGGTCGAGGTACAGCCGCGGCACCGCCACCTCGGTGACCCGCAGGCCGATCTTCGCCGCCTGCACCCACAGCTGGAGCGGCATGCCCCACGACGTCTCGGTGATCCGCAATCGGGCCAGCGCCTCGCGGCGGTAGGCCTTGAAGCCGCAGAAGGCGTCGGTCAACTTCAGCCCGAACCGGGCGTTCAACTCGGCGGTGATGATGTGGTTGATGCGGCGGCGGTCCTCGGGGGCGCTGCCGTCCTGGTGGAAGTCGCGCAGGTAGCGGCTGCCGGAGACGATGTCGGCCCCGTCCAGCGCCTCCAGCAACAGCGGGATGCGCGACGGCTCGTGCTGGCCGTCGCAGTCCATGGTCACCAGCGCGTCGTACCCCTCGGCGAGGGCGTGCTGGAACGCGGTGGTGATGGCGGCGCCGTAGCCGCGGTTCCTGCCGTGCGTGAGGACCGTGACGCCCTCCTGGCGGGCCAGCAGCTCGGTGGTGCCGTCGGTCGAGCCGTCATCGACGACGGCGAGGTGATCACTAAACCGCTTCACCTCGCCGAGGACGCGCTCGACGTGCCGGGCCTCGTTGTACACCGGGATGGCGGTCAGGACACGCATAACGAGAGCCCCTCGGGGAGATCGTCCGGTTGGCAACGCCTGTTCATTGTATCCGCGCGGCGCGCGCGAAGTCAAAAGGCCGGTGGGGGGGGCACGTTGCTGGGACGTTTCACAGGGAATATAGTGGGGTTGCCGACAGGCAGGCGGTCGAAATGCTGGGCAGCCGGCCCTTCCGCGTGTTAGGATGGATCCAGGTGGAGGAGGAGCGCCTCCCGCGGCGAGAAACGCCCTCCGTACTTGCGACCGCGAGGAATCTCGGCTACCTTTGGGTGAGGGTGGCGGAAACGACGGCGCTTCTGGGAAATACGAGGTGGCCTCATGGCCCTGGCGCTGAACATCGGCAAATGCTCGTTGCTCGGCAACTACCGCGAGAACAACGAGGACTCGATCGACGTCAAGCAGTTCCCCGACATGACCGTCTGCCTCGTCGCCGACGGCATGGGCGGCCAGGCGGCCGGCGAGGTGGCCAGCAAGCGCGCCATCGAGATCGTCCCCCGCGAGCTGAAGAAGCACCTCAGCCACGCCCACGGCAACGAGGAGACGAAGAACATCGTGCGCCGCTCCATCGTTCAGGCGAACGAGGAGATCATGGCGATGGCGGCGCTGGACCGCGAGCTGAAGAACATGGGCACGACGATCGTCGCGACCCTGTGGCGAAAGGGCAGTTCGATCCTGTACGTCACCGGCATGGGCGACAGCCGCGTCTACCAGGTCCGCGGCAAGAAGATCGACCAACTCACCGTGGACCACTCGATCGCCCAGGCCCTGGTCGAGGCCAAGACGATCTCCGCCGCCGAGGCCAAGAACCACCGCTACAAGAACGTGCTGTGGAAGTACCTCGGCTCGCAGGAGGTCGGCGAGGGGCCGGAGGTCAAGGTGGTGCCGACCCAGGCCGGCGACCGCTTCTTGCTCTGCACCGACGGGCTGACCGGGGTCGTGACCGACGAGCAGCTGCTGGCGTTCATGAAGGACAAGCCCGACCCGCAGGAGTGCGCCGACGGGCTGGGCCAACTCGCCCTCGACCAGGGCTCGCGCGACAACATCTCGTGCATCGTCCTGGACGTCGTCGAGGTCAAGTGAGCCCCGATGCCCGCCGACCCCGTCAACCCTGACTGGTGGCAGGACTGGCTAGTCCTCGGCTCATTCGTTCTCCTATGCCTGCTGCTGCTCCCGACCTACGTCGGCGGGTTGATCCTGCGCCTGGCGGTCGGCTTGCACAACGCCGCCGCCGGCCGCGCGGCCGCCGTGCCGATGCCCAACCGCGGCACCGCCATGGGCATCATCTTCCTCGCCACGCTGTTCAACCTGCTGGTGACCTGGTCGTACGTCAACTCGTTCGGCCAGGTGGCGAACCTGCCCGGCACCCGGCTGGGGCGCGGCTTCGACGACGAGCAGCAGTTCGGCCCCGAGGACCTGCCCAGGACGCCGGCCCAGGAGGTGGTCGCGCGGGCCATCGTCGCCCTGCGGGCGTTCCTGCTGGGAATGGCGGTGCTGATCCTCTCGCGGATCCTGCTGCCGACGACCCCGTGGCGGGCGTTCCTGGTGACCGGCAACACCTGGCTCATCGGCGCCGCCATGCTCGCCGTTGTGTTCTTCCTGTTGGGGGTGGAGGAGATCCTGCCGAAGCGGCTGTAGGCGAGCGGGGGACGTCTGTTCCCCGCTCGCCTCACCTAACTCTCCTTCACCTCGACAGCCTGCACGCCCTCCAGCGGCAGCAGCTCGGTGACCAGCGCCAGGTACGAGTCGGCTGCGCGCGGCTGGATGAGGTAGGCGATGTCAAGGGCGGCCCCGCCGCGGGCCGTCGAGGCGGCGGTCTGTCGATAGCTGGCCAGGTGGCGTTCCAGCACCTGACGCACCGCCTCGACGGGCGGGTTGGTGTTGCGCAGGCGCAGGGTCAGCTCGGCGTCGCGCGGGTCGCGCTGCGACTTGCGAGGGCGGAACAGCCAGGCGGCGAGGAAGACCAGCGGCATGCCCAACAGCGGCGGGGCCAGGTAGCCCGCCCCCGCCCCCATGCCGACGACGACGGCGAAGATGACGAACGCCGTGTCGCGCGTGTCCTGGACCACGGTGCGGAACCGGACGATCGACAGCGCCCCAACCAGCCCGAACGCCCGCGCCAGGCTGTTGCCGATCACCAGCGTCACCATGGCGATCAGGACGCTCAACAGCACCAGCGTGGCCAGGAACGGCCGCGCCGACGTCCGCCGCGACGAGCGCATCGTCAGCGCGTACACCAAGGCCACGAGGCAGCCGAAGGCGAAGGCCGCCCCGAGCTGGATCGCTAGCGTCCGCCACTCCCACCACCCGACGGGCCAGACCAGGGCGGGCTTCGGCGGGGCCTCGGTCGAGGGAAGCACCTCCTCCGGCATCAGACCTCCTCGCCGGCCAGCCGCCACGCCTTGACGCAGTGGCGGTACTTCGACACCCGGCCGAGGTCGGGCGGCAGCTGGGCGAGCAGGTCGCGGAACAGGGCCGGCAGCGCGTCGCGGAACTTCATCTCCAGCACCACGCCGCCGGGCAGCAGCTCCTTGCCGTCGGCGACCGGGGTGACGTCCCAGTCGCGCGCCGGCACGCCGACCAGGTGGCGGTCGAGCGTCAGCCGCAGCGGCTCCTCGACCGTGCCGCCGACGAACGCCGTCCGCGTGTAGCCGACCCGGCACGACGGCCGAAGGTCCAGCTGACGCACCCGCTGCAAGAACCAGCCGCCCGGCCAGGCCTCGGCCGGCTCGACGCCGAAGAGGTAGGCCAGGTCGGTCAGGTCGCTGCTGTCGCGCCGCTTCCAGACCCGGTCGCCGCGCCGCGTCTTCCGCTCCAGGTAGACCCACCCCGCGTCGCCGTAGCGGCGGACGCGGTACTTGCTGCGCTTGAACCCCGGCGCCCGGCGGTAGACGTCGTACAGCGACGTGTCGCAGTACAGCGACGTGGTCCGGTAACGGCCGTCCTCGCCGTGGGGGTCAGGCGTCATCCGCTCGCGGGCCCAGGCCTCGACGTCCTTCGAGAGGTCCTCGGGGAGCTGGATCTTCAGCTCGTAGGCAGCCCCGGAGCGGTTCATCAGGCCCGGAGATAGAATCGTATCCACCTTGGGGGTCTCTCCTTAGCTCGGTCAGTTCAGGCGGCCGGCGGGGCGGTTGGCTGGCCCGCCGGGGGCACCGATCGGAGGGCGTGGCATCATTGCGTTGATCGCCTCCGAAAGTTCGTTCGTATCGAGTGTACCATTCTTATCCTTGTCCATCTTCACGAAAAGTTCATCCGCGGCCTCGACAAGCTGCTTTTCCGTGACCTTGCCGTCCTTGCCCACCCGGTCGAGGAGACCCCGGGCGAAGATGCCCGCCAGCGACGGCGGCGTGAAGCCGGCCGGCGGCTTCATCCCGCCCGGCGGGGCCGGCGGCTTGGGCAGCACCTTGTCCAGCCCCATCGTCAACTGCTTCTGATCCACCTCGCCCTTGCCGTCGGGGTCGCAGGCCTTGAACAGTGCCTTGACGCCGGCCAGCGCCTCGCCGCGCGAGAGCTTCCCGTCCTTGTTGGCGTCGAGGGCGTCGAGGGCCGGCTTGGCGAGGAACTGCCCCGGCCCGAAGCCGCCCTTCGGCGGCGGGCCGAAGCCGAACCCACGCGGGGCCGTCCCCTTGCTTTTGCCCTCGATCTGGTCCTTGATCGACGCGACGCGCCTGGCCACGAACTTCTCCAGGTCCGGCGGCGGCTGGCGGAAGCCCGGCGGCCCGAAGGCCATCCCGGCCGGCTCCTTCCGCTCCTTCGCCGCCTGCTTCTCCCTGGCCTGGACCGGCGCGATTGCCTTGTTGACCGCGGCGAGGGCGTCCCGGGTCCGCTCGGCGGTGAAGTGCTTCTCGACCACCTCGGCGAGGTGCTTCTTGTACCGCGCGAAGACCGCCTCGTCGGCCAGCAGCCGCTCGACGAGGCGGTTACGACCGGTGTGCGGCTGGCGGATGCTGAGGTCGGCCAGCTGGTCCGGCGAGCCGACCGGAAAGAACCCGCCCAGCGAGTGGTCGAGGTCCCAGGGCAGGAAGACGAACTTGCCGCCCTTCGGGTCGAGGTAGATGTAGTAGTTGTGGGCGCCGGTCAGGAAGCTGTCCAGCGACGACAGCGCCACGGTGGTGGCGAGGAAGCGGAGGAACTTCTCGACGTCGAGGTAGCCCTCGACCCGCTTGCGGAACTCGGCGTCGTCGGCCTGCTGGACCAGCTTGGTGAAATCGATGAACCGCTTCTGCTGCGCCTTCGACGCCGCGGTCTTGGGCTGGTAGCGCCCCTCGTAGGCGGACCAGTCCGAGCCGAGGTGCTCCAGCGGGCCGACGCGCTCCGGCTTGAGCAGCAGGCCCTTGGCCGAGCCGAAGCGCTCCTTGAGGAACGGCTTCTCGATCGGCTCGACGAGGGTGTACAGGCCGAGGACGGTCTTGTCGTACTTGCCCGGGACGGTGAGCGAGACCTCGGCGAAGGCGGTGCGCGGGGCCGGCACGCTGGCGGCCCGGTAGACGGCGTAGGACAGCGCCTCGCGGGCGCCGGTCGGGTCCATGGAGTTGTTGTTCAGCGACAGCTTCTTCAGCCCGGCCCAGGACTGGTCCTCGACGTAGCGGTCGAACTCGATCTTGAACGGCCGCTTCAGCCCCTGCTGCGAGGTGGCGTAGCTGCCGCCGCCCTTGAACCGCAGTCCGACCTCCGGGAACTTCCGCCCGTCGATCTCGACGGCGCCCTTGACGTAGGCGAAGTCGAAGCCGAAGCTGCCGCGGGCCTTGCGGTCCTCGCCCGGGTCGGCCTCCTTGGCCGGCGGCTTCCCGGGGGGGCCGCCGAAGCCGAAGCCGCCGCGGGTCGGTTGCATCGCCTGCCAGTCCTTGGCGGAGACGGTCAGGTGGACGGCGTGGACCTGGGTGAGGCCGAAGACGTCGGGGGGCTTCTCGGCGGCCGGCGCGGGCAGGGCCAGCCCCAGGGCGAGCGCGGGGAGGAGTCGGCAAGGCATCGGGTGGAGTCTCCGAGTCGGTACCGCCGTACTTCAGACGCACACCGGGGCTTCACGCTAACTTCAAAGTCGCGGCGCGGGAGGGTATACCGCCGCGCGCCGCGCCGGGTTTTTCGGATTCGGCTCAGGGCCTTCTTGGCGGCGAGGTGGGTCTCGAACCAGCGGACCATGGCGGGCAGGACGATTTCCTTGTTCTGCTTGGGCGAGTAGCCGTGGCCGGCGCCCTCGACGGTGACCAACTCGCAGGGCACCTTGAACTTCTCCAGGGCCTGAATCATCTTCTGGCCGTGCTCGATCGGCACCAGCAGGTCCTTGTCGCCGTGGATGATGATCGCCGGGGCGGACTTCTCGCTGGCCTTGAGCAAGGGCGAGACCTCGGGCTCCAGCTTGGCGTCGAACGTCAACGGCGGCTTGAGGCCGGGGTGCTTCTTGATCTCCGCCGGCGGGTCGGTCGTGAACCCGCGCAGGTCGGTCGGCGGGAACAGGGCCACGACGGCGGCGACGCGGCTTGACTGGCGGAGCACCTCGTCCTTGGCGCTGGGGTTGCCGTCGTCGCCGGTCGTGCCGAGCATCAGCGACAGGTGCCCGCCGGCGCTGCCGCCCATGACGCCGAGCCGCTCGGGGTCCACGCCGTGGTCCTTCGCCTTGAGGCGGACGAACCGGACGGCGCGGCGGACGTCGGCGACGGCGTCGGGCACGGCGTACTTGGGGGCGCTGCCGTGGCGGACGATGAACATGGTGAAGCCCTTGTCGAGGAACGGCTTGCTGGCCCCTTGCAGCGCCTTGGGTTCGGCCCAGATCGAGTACCAACCGCCGCTCTGCATCCAGAGGATGCCGGCCCCGTTGGGCTTGTCCGGCCGAATCACGTCGAGGGTCAGCGCCATGCCGTCCTTGCGGCCGTAGATGAGGTCCGGCTCGATCTTCGCCTCGGCGGCGGCCCGCGGCGCGGGGGCCAACAGCAGCGCCGCGGCCAGAGGAACACACACACGCATCATGGTCACTCTCCGGGGGGGACATCTTCGCGGGGGCATCCCGCCGACGGCGTTATCGTATGGCGCGGCGGGCCGTATAATGTCTCCCGATCGGGGTAGGAGCCCCCGATGTCCTTCACAAGGAGACGGATGTGACGAATCGCGTTGGGACGAGCGTGGCGGTGGTACTTTTGCTGGCGGGCCTGGCCGGGGCAGCCGAGGTGAGGTTCCCGTTGACGGGGGACAACACGAAGGTGACGTTCACCGGCACCAAGCCGGAAGGCAAGCACGACGGCGGGTTCAAGGCACTGACGGGCACCGCCGCGGTGGACCCGGCCGACCCGACCACGCTGAGGCTGGCGGTCGAGATCGACATGAACTCGCTGTACAGCGACGACCCGAAGCTGACGGGACACCTGAAGACGAACGACTTCTTCGGCGTGAGGAGCAACCCGAAGTCGAAGTTCGTCAGCACCAAGGTCGAAAGGGACGGCGACGGCTACAAGGTCAGCGGCAAGTTGACGCTGGTCGGCAAGACGAAGGAGGTGACGTTCCCAGCGAAGATCACCGCCTCGGCCGGCAAGCTGACGCTGACGAGCAGCTTCAAGATCGACCGCACCGCCTGGGGCATGACCTACGGCAAGGGTAAGATCGACGACGAGGCGTCGATCGGCGTGTCGGTCGAGGCCGCCAAGTAACCCCCCTTCGGGGCCGCGAGCGCCGAGCGCTCGCGGCCCCGTCGCGCGCCCGCGGAGACGGACATGCCCCCGATGAGCGAAGTCCTCGACGCCGCCCTCAAGCTGCTCCTGCCGGCGCTGGCCGCGTCGCTGGTAGGGGCGCTGTTGCTGGGCCGCCTCGGCGGCGCGCGGCTCCTGCCCATCGCCGCGGCGTTGGCGGTCGCCGCCGGCATGCTGGCCGGTAACGCCCTGCGCGGCGTGTTCCCCTGGCGGGTGGACCACGAGCGGCCGCTGACGTTCGCCGACTGGCGGGCGGGGCTGGAGGCGTCGCTGGAAGTTCGGCCGATGACCGAGGGCGAAGAGGCGATCCCCCCGCCGCCGACGTACTACTGGCTGCCGTGGCTGGCGGCGCTGGCGATGGCGGTCGAGCTGGCCCTCGTGCCGGCTGCGAACTCCGGGCCGGGCTGGGCGGCGCGGGCCGTCGTCGCGCTGCTGGCGGGCCGACTGTTCACCCTGCCAGGGGCGCGCGGCGAGCTGCCGTGGCTGCCTTGGTGTCTAGGCGTAGTCATCCTTCTGCACTGGGGCGTCGCCGTCGGCCTGGCCCGGCGGTGGAAAGACGGTCTCGTACCGGCGGCACAGGCGGCGTGCTTCGCGGCGGCGGGCGTCGTGATCCTGCACGCGCACTCGGCGCGGCTCGCCGACGCCGCGATGCTGTTCGGCATGGCGCTTCTGGGGCCGGCGCTCGCCGCGTTCGTCTGGCGCGGCGACGCCTCCGTGGCGGCGGCCGCCGGGGTGGTGGTGCTGCCGGGGTTGGTGCTCATGGGCCAGCAGGAGACGTTCAGCGAGGTGCCCCTGTCGAGCTTCGCCCTGGCGGGGCTGGCCCCGCTGGCGCTGGCGGTGGCGCTTGTGCCGGCGCTGGCGCGGCAGGTGGGGTGGATGAGATGGGTGCTGGCAGCGCTACCCCTGGTCCCGGCGGCGGCGGCTGTGCTGCTGGCGGCGTGGGCGGAGTCGCTGCCGGCTTGACTACAGGTCCACCGGCCCGAGTAAGTTCTGGACGGAATGGCGTACCCGGAGCACGTACACCACTTCGCCGCGAACCTCGAACAGGACTCGGTACTGCTGCCGTTTCTTGCCGTAGGTCAGCTGACGCAACTCCGGCCCATACCACTCCGCCTCGGGCGCTTCAGGAAACCGCTCCGGGGAGTCCTTGAGTTCGCGGACGGCCGCCTGAAGCGCGTCCCGCCAGCGATTCGCCGCCTCCTCCGATCGCGCGGCGAGCCAGTCGTATTTCTCCTCGATGTCCCGCGCCGCCCGCCGCGCGATTTCGACCCGGAAGCTCATGACTTCCTGGCCCGCTTCTTCCTCTTGCCCAGAGACTCAAGGAACCCTTCCGCGTTGACCGTACGGCCGGCATCGACGTCGCGCTTGCTTTCAAGAAGAAACTCCACCATCTCGGCCTTGCTTGCCAGGTCCAACAGGCGTTGGTACGACGTCGCGTCCTGGACGACGACCTCTGCCTTCCCGTTGACTGTCAGCACGACCGGGTTGCCGGTGGCCTTGATCCGCTTCATCAACTCGTGGCTGTTCCGCTTGAAGTCCGACAGGCTCAAGATGTCATTCGCGATGTCGAGCATGGTAATCCCTCAGCACTCAATCCGAAGCGAATTGAATGCTAACACGACGCCGGTTCGGCTTCCACCCCGTCACACCAGCACGTCCTCAACCACCCTCCCCCGCACGCCGGTCAGCCGCTGGTCCGCCCCCTGGTGGAAGTACGTCAGCCTCTCGTGGTCGATGCCCATCAGGTGCAGGATCGTTGCGTGCAGGTCCGACGTGTGGCAGCGATCCTTCACCGCCTTGAAGCCCAGTTCGTCGGTCGCGCCGATCGCCTGGCCCCCCTTCACGCCGGCGCCGGCCAGCCACATGCAGAAGCCGAACGGGTTGTGGTCGCGGCCGCGCTTGCCGACGCCCTCGCTGGTGGGCGTGCGGCCGAACTCGCCTCCCCAGACGACCAGTGTGTCGCTCCACAACCCGGTCCGCTTGAGGTCGGTCAATAGGGCCGCGACCGGCTGGTCGGTCTCGCCGGCGTGCAGGGTGTGGTTGGCGACGCAGTCGTTGTGGCCGTCCCAGGTGTCCTCGATGTGCCCGCCGCCCGAGTACAGCTGCACGAACCGCACGCCGCGCTCCAGCAGGCGCCGGGTGATCAGGCATTTTCGGCCGAAGTCGGCGGTGCGACTCTGGTCGAGGCCGTACATCGCCTTGGTCCTCTCGCTCTCCTTGTTCAGGTCCACCGCGTCGGTGGCGGCCGTCTGCATGCGGAAGGCGAGTTCATAGGACTGTAACCGCGCGGCCAGCTCACTGTCGCCGGGCCGCCCCTTCAGGTGCAGCTTGTTCAGCGCACCCAACAGGTCGAGGCTCTCGCGCTGGGTCTTGTCGCTGATCCCCTTCGGCGTCGCCAGGTCGATCAGCGGGCTGCCCTGGCCGCGAAAGAGGGTGCCCTGGTACTTCGCCGGCATGTAGCCGGCGCTCCAGTTGGACGCGCCGGCGATCGGCCCGCCGCGCGGGTCGGTCATGACGACGAAGCTCGGCAGGTTCTCGGTGAGGTTGCCCAGGCCGTAGCTCAACCACGCCCCCAGGGCGGGCTTGCCGATCTGCACGCCGCCGGTGTTCATCTGCAAACAGCCGGAGGCGTGCGCCGCCGTGTCGGTGTACATGCCGCGGAGCACGCACAGGTCGTCGGCGAACCTGGCGGTGTGAGGGAAGAGGCTGCTGACGGGTAGGCCGCTCTGGCCGTGCCTCGTGAACGGAAACGGCGACTTCATCAGGTGGCCGATCGGCCGACCGTTGGAGCCGACCGGCGTGGCCCCCTTGTAGGGGGTGCCGTCGAAGCGGTCCAGCGCCGGCTTGGGGTCGAACGTGTCCACGTGACTGGGGGCGCCGTTCATGAACAGGAAGACGACGCGCTTCGCCCTGGCGCGCCGGGCCGGCGGGGCAGCGGCGCGGGCGAAGAAGCCCTCGCGCGTCAGCAGGTCGAGCAGTGCCAGGCCGCCGAAGCCGACGCCGGCCTTCCACAACAGCTCGCGGCGGGAGAGCATGACGACCTCCTTCGTAGGACAAGCTGCCAGCTTGTCCCTCTTCAAGAAGGACAAGCTGGCAGCTTGTCCCACGGTCAATCCGGGTAGACGAACTCGTTGCAGTTCAACAGCACCCGACACACCTGCACCCAGGCGGCCTCCTCGCTCAGGCCGCCGTCGCGGTACCGCGCCAGGCCCTCGCGGAGGATGGCTCGCTCCTCGTCGCGCGGAGGTCGGCCCAGCACCAGCCGGTACGCGCGGTCCAGACGCTTTCCCTCCGACGGCCCCGCCTCCTCGGCGATGCGGCGCGCCAGGTGCGCCGACTGCTGGTTCACGAAGTCACCGTTGAACAGGATCAGCGCCTGCGGGGCGACCGTCGTGATCGTCCGCCGGGCGCTGGACCGCGTCGTGTCGCAGAAGTCGAGCGCCTCCAGCATCGGAAGCATCAGCGACCGCTTGACGTGGATGTAAACGCTCCGCCGTGACGCCTCGCGCTCGCCGTCCGGCTTCCACACCGTGTTCGGGTCGCTGTGCCCCTCCAGCGCCGCCCGCGGGATCGGCGGCCGCACGCCGGGCCCGAACATCGTCCGGTTCAGCCGGCCGGACACCGCCAGGACGGAGTCGCGGATCGTCTCGGCGTCGAGGCGCTGGCGCGGCAGTCTCTCCAGGGGGTGCCTGCTCCATCCCACCAGGCAAGTCCCAATCTGCTTGCTGACCCGGTACGTTGCGCTGGTCACGATCAGCCGGTGCAGCTCCTTCAGCGACCAGCCGTGATCGACGAACCAGCCGGCCAGCCAGTCGAGCAGCTCGGGGTGTGTCGGGGCGGAGCCGCGGGTGCCGAAGTCGTTCGGCGTCGCCACCAGCCCCTCGCCGAAGTGCCACATCCAGACGCGGTTGACGATCACCCGCGCCGTCAGCGGGTTGTCGCGGCTGGCGACCCACCGCGCCAGGCTCAGCCGCCGCCGCGAGGTGAACTCGCCCGGCGGCAGGAACGCCGGCTGCGTTGGCGCCAGCACCGCGGGCACGCCGGGCTGGACCTCCGCCCCCGGCGAGTCGGCACGGCCGCGGCGCAGCAAGTGCGTGGGCGGGGGCTTCGGCGATCGCTCCTCCAGGAAGTAGCCCGGCGGCGCGGTGTCGAACTTCCGCCCGCGCGGCGCCGCGGGGCGGTCGAGTTCCTTGCGGCCGTCGCGCGGCCGCTCCAGCGGGTTGAACACCGCGACGAGCCGGTAGTAGTCCGGCATCGTCAGCGGCTCGAACTTGTGGTTGTGGCAGCGGGCGCAGGCCAACGTCAGGCCGAGAAACGCCTCCGCCGTGGTGCTGACGATGTCGTCGAGCTGGTCGAAGCGGTCGGCCTTCGGGTCGGCCGGCTCGTCGTCCCACGGCCCCAGGCGCAGGAAGCCGGTGGACAGCACGGTGTCGGCGTCGGCGTCGTCCAGTTCGTCGCCGGCGAGTTGTTCGAGGACGAAGCGGTCGAACGGCAGGTCGCCGTTGAACGCCCGGATGACGCGGTCGCGGTAGCGCCAGACGCTCGGCTTGTCGGCGTCGCGCTCGTAGCCGTTGGTGTCGGCGTAGCGGGCCACGTCGAGCCAGTGCCGGGCGTAGCGCTCGCCGTGCGCCGGGGAGGACAGAAGACGATCAACCAGGCGCTCCCAGGCGTCGGGAGACGAATCCCGACAAAAAGCCTCCTGCTCCTCCACCGTGGGAGGCAGCCCCGTTAGGTCGAGGTGAAGCCGGCGTAGCAGGGCCACCGGCGGGGCGGGTGGCGCCGGCGAGCGGCCTGCCGCTTCGAGCTTCGCCAGGACGAAGGCGTCGATGGGGTTGCGCGGCCAGGCCGAGTCCTTGACGCGCGGCACGGCCACCGGCCGGACGGGCTTGAACGCCCAATCGGTAGCGACCGTGGGGTTGGGCAGAGGTTTGTCCGAAGGCAAATCCGGCCGGTCGTCACAGCCCACGAGGAAGCAGCAAAGCGGCAAGAGTAAAATGAGTCCCGAGCGCATCGGGTCGCCCTCGGCGGGAGAGTGTCAGGAGGTGACTGCACTTTACCGCGGGAGGCGACGGATCGCAACAACTTGCCGGCGATCGGTGGCCGTTGCTCGTTCAAGGCTCCTTCTTGTTGAGCGCCCGCTCGATCCGCAGGTCGGGCACCAGCCACATGAGGGCGACCACGGCGTACATCGCGCAGGACAGGCGGGGGTCGAGGAACGCGGCCGGCAGGGCGGCGGCGTAGATCAACAGCGACAGGTTACCCTTGCGGTCGCTGCCGACCGCGGCGGCGAGGGCGGAATCCCGGCCGTGCTGCGCGATCAGGACCCGCACCAGGATCGAGTAGGCGACCGCCGACAGCAGCAACACCACGCCGTAAGCCACGACCGGCCAGGTGGCGAAGCCCGTCTCGCCCATCCAGCCGGTGACGAACGGCGTCAGCGACAGCCAGAACAACAGGTGCAGGTTCGCCCATAAGGTCGGCCCGTTGACGTGCCGGACGGCCTGGAACAGGTGGTGGTGGTTGGCCCAGTAAATGCCGACGAAGACGAAGCTGAAGGCGTAGCTCATGAACTCGGGGATCAGCGGCCGCAGCGCCTCCAGGCGCGGCTCGCGTGGCGTCTTCAGGTTCAGCACCATGATCGTGATCACGATCGCCAGCACGCCGTCGCTGAACGCTTCCAGTCGGCCCTTGCTCATCCCGGCCCCCCGCCCTATCGCTACAATCTTCCATGTACGGCCGACCCAGACGGGCGGCGAGGCTAACTAGGAGCGAGATCGTGAGACGCAAAGAGTTGCGGACGGCGGCGAAGCGGCGGCGGAAGTCGGTCAAGGCCCCCAGCCCGACGGGGCGGAAACGCCTGGCCCAGCGCCAGAAGAAGCGCTGAGCCGCCTTAACGAGCGAGGCCCGCCGTGAATCACTGCGGGCCTCGCTCGGCCGGTTCTCCGGCGGCCGGCATTAATTGTACTTGTCGTCCTTCTTGGCTTCCTTCGGCTTGCCCTTGGTGATCTTCGCGCTGGCGAGGATCTCCTTCAGCTCGTCGATCGCCTCGCGGGCCTCCTTCTCCGTCGTGTAGGAGACCGGGTTCGACGAGGCCGCGTACTTGCCCTCGGTGTTGAGGATGACGTAGTAGAACTTCCCCTTGGCATTCTCCCGGATCTCGATGGAGCCGGCCGCCGCCTTGCTCTTCTTGCCGTCCTTTTTCGTGTCCTTTTCCTTCTTCGGGGTCTGGGCCAGCAGCCCCGGGGCGCTGGTTTGCGTGAGGCCGACCATGAAAGCCAGCATCAGCGCGCACACGGCCAGTTTACGCATCGGCAGGGACCTCTCGACGTGCTTCTTGGGAGCGCCCACACGACACACAGCATGGGCGCCCTGATTGTAGCCGGCAGCGCGCAGTCGGCGAGGCCATCCCGCGTCATCGGGGCGGTTTCCGCAAAGGGCGAGTTGCCCAGGCCGGAGAGTTTGCTCAGCTTCCCGAGGGCTCCCGGCCGAGCAGCTCCCGCTCGGCTTGCACGATCAGCTCGTAAGCCTCCGCCGGCGCCCCCGCCGCGCGCAGCTGCTCGACGAGCCCCTCGCGGAGCATCAGCCGGGCCAGCCGCGCCAGCACCCGCAGGTGGGTGCGGTCGTCCTTGCTCAGGACCAGGAAGAACAGGTCGGTCAGCCCGCCGCGCGGCCCGCCGAACGGCAGCGCCCGCGACGTCTGGCCGAAGGCGACGAGCGGCTCGCCGAGCACGCCGTCGCCCAGCGGCCGGTGGGCGTGGGGGATGGCCACGCCGTTGGGCAGGGCCGTGCTGCCCATCTCCTCGCGCTCGCCGATGGCCTGGAGGACGGCGTCCTCGTCGTAGACCTGCCAGGCGGTGCCGGCCAGCTTGACCAGCTCGCGCAGCACGCTCGATCGGGTGGCGGCGCAGAGCGGGACGGCGACGAGCGTCTCGCACATCAGGTTGGCCAGCAACGGCTCCTCGACCTCGACGGCGTGGGCCGACTCCAACGCCGACAGCTCGTCCTCGCTGTACTCGTGCAGTCGGCCCTCCAGCCAGTGGTTGATCTCCGCCCGCGCGAAGCGCCACTCGCCGTTGACCCGCCGGCCCGGCAGCACGCCTCGGTTCGCCAGCTTACCCACCTCGCGGACGTCGCGAGACAGGTAAGCCGCCAGTTGTTCGATGTCGAGGGTCTCCATCTCTCCCCCCATTTTCGTAGGACAAGCTGCCTAGCTTGTCCGTGATGCGTGCCGGCCCACGAAAGAGGGACAAGCAAGGCTGCTTGTCCTACGACTCCTTGGTCGGCCCCATCAGGCCCGGCAGGTCGAAGCCCTTGCCGCCCTTGAGCAGCTGCGTGTGCGCCTGCGTCTGCTGGCTCAGCCCGTGGATGCGGATGAACCCCTTCGCCGCGTCGTGGTCGAACTGGTCGTGCCGGTCGTACGTCGCCAGGTGCTTGCTGTACAGGCTGTAGTCGCTCTTGCGGCCGACGACGACCGCCTGGCCCTTGAACAGCTTCACCCGCACCTGGCCGGTCACGAACCGCTGGTTGCTCGCCACGAAGGCGAACAGGTCCTGGTGAAAGCCGCTGAACCACAGTCCATTATAGATGATGTCGGCATATTCCTGCGAGACCAATGTCTTGAACCGGGCCGCCTGCTTCGACAGGCACAGCGACTCCAGCTCGCGGTGAGCCTCGTGCAGGATGACCGCCCCGGGGGCCTCGTACAGCTCGCGGGACTTGATGCCGACCAGCCGGTTCTCGACGTGGTCGATCCGGCCGACGCCGTGGGCGCCGCCTACCTTGTTCAGCGCCTCGATCAGCGGCACGCCGTCCATCGGCTTGCCGTCCACCGCGACCGGCTTGCCGCCGTCGAAATCGATGGTCAGGTACTGCGGCGTGTCGGGCGCCTTGGCCGGGTCCACCGTCCAGGCGAAGGCGTCGGCGGGCGGCTCGTCCCAGGGGTCTTCCAGCAGCCCCGACTCGCACGACCGGCCGAACAGGTTCTGGTCGATCGAGTAGGGACTTTCGATGGTCGCCTCGACGGGGATGTTGTGCTTGGCCGCGTACTCCAGAGCGTCCGGCCGCGACATCTTCCACTCGCGCACCGGGGCGATGATTTGCAGGCGCGGGTCGAGCGTCTGGAAGGTGACGTCGAAGCGCACCTGGTCGTTGCCCTTGCCGGTGCAGCCGTGGGCGACGGCCTTGGCCCCGTGCTCGCGGGCGGTGTCCACCATCAGCTTGGCGATCAGCGGCCGGCCCAGGGCCGTCGCCAGGGGGTACTTGCCCTCGTAGAGGGCGCCGGCCATCAGCGCCGGGAAGACGAAGCAATCGACGAACAGGTTGCGGGCGTCGATGGCGACGGCGTCGATGGCGCCGGTGCGGAGGGCCTTCTGGCGGATCTTCTCGATGTCCTCGCCCTGGCCCAGATCGACGGTGAACGCCACGACGTCGAGGTTGTATTTTTCCCCGATCCACTTCACCATCACGGAGGTGTCCAAGCCCCCGGAGTAGGCGAGAATGACCTTGTCGCGCTTCGACGCTGCCCCTGACGACATCGCGGCTCCTCGTGTGGCGGAAAACTCGTTGGAATAGTTCAACTTGGGAAGGACGGAAGCGCTTGTCAATGCCATTTCGACTGGCCCTGCCGCGCGACCTCCACGACGCCATCCTCGCCCAGGCGCAGGCGGAACAACCCCACGAGTGCTGCGGCCTGCTGGCCGGCGTCGTGAGCGACGGCGTCGCGCGCGTCGTCGAGCGGCTGCCGCTGGTGAACGAGTTGGCCAGCGAGCGCCGCTACCACGCCGAGGGCACGAGCCTGTTCGCCGCCCACCGGCGGATGCGCGAGCCCGGGCCTGGTCGAGGTGGCGGTGTATCACTCGCACCCGACGTCGCCGGCGGTGCCCTGGCCGCACCGACCTGGAGGAGTGGTTCTACGGCGAGACGGCGGCGTGCCTCATCGTGACGCTGACGACGTCACCGCCGACGCTGCGCGGCTGGTGGCTGACGGCGACGGGCTACCGCGAGGCGGAGTGGGACCTGGAGGGTAGGCAAGTCCGAGTTGCAGAAGTAGGGTGGGCCGAGTCTTCGAGGCCCGCCGGCAGTCCCTTCGGTGGGCCTCGAAGACTCGGCCCACCCTACTCTCTGACGGCGACGAGCCCCTCGTGCCCCGGATACAATGAAGGCCGTCCCCGACGTGAGGAGTTCCCCGTGCCACCGACCACCGCGCGCAACGGCGACCGAATCAAGGTCCTGGTCATCGACGACGACCGCAACCTCGCCAAGGCGATCGAGGAGAGCCTGGAGCGGGTCGGCTGCGACTGCACCGTCGCCAACAGCGGCACCGAGGGCACGCGCCGGCTCGACGAGGAGGATTGGGACGTCGTCCTCACCGACCTGAAAATGCCCGACATGGACGGCCTCACCGTGCTGCGCAAGGCGCGCGAGGCGGTGCCCGACGCCGAGGTGGTCATGATCACCGGCTTCGGCGACGTCAAGACGGCCGTCGAGGCGATCAAGCAGGGCGCCGCCAACTACCTCACCAAGCCGGTGGACATCGCCGAGCTGCGGGCGATCGTGCAGAAGGCGTCGGAACTGGCCCGCGTCCGCCGGGCCAACCGCGACCTCCAGCGCCAGCTCAACGAGCGGTTCGGCGTCGAGGGGATCATCGGCAACAGCCCGGCGATGCAGAACGTCGTCAAGCGCCTGCCGCAGATCGCCACCACCATCGCCAACGTCCTGCTGCTGGGCGAGACCGGCACCGGCAAGGACCTGCTGGCCAAGGCGATCCACAACAACAGCCCGCGCAAGAACAAGCGGTTCGCCGCCCTGAACTGCGCGGCCCCCAACGAGAACCTGATCGAGGACGAGCTGTTCGGCCACGATCCCGGCGCCTACACCGGCGGCGAGAGGCAGCGCAAGGGCATCTTCGAGTACGCCGACGGCGGCACGGTGTTCCTCGACGAGATCGGCGACATGCCGTTCAAGCTCCAGGCCAAGCTGCTGCGGGTGCTCGAGAACCGCGAGGTGACCCGGATCGGAAGCAACCAGCCGCTCAAGGTGGACATCCGCCTGATCGCCGCGACCCACCGCGACCTGGAGAAGGCCATCCACGACGGGACGTTCCGCCAGGACCTCTACCACCGGCTGAAGGTGGTCACGATCCGGCTGCCGCCGCTGCGCGACCGCCGCGAGGACGTCCCGCTGTTGGCGGCGCACTTCATGCGCGAGTTCAACGCCCGGCACGGCAAGGACGCCGAGACGATCGCCGAGCCGGTCCGCCGGGCCATGGCCGTCTACCCCTGGCCGGGCAACGTCCGCGAACTGGCCAACTTCGTCGAGAGCATGGTCGTCTTCGACACCGACGGTGTGCTCGGCCTGGACGACGTCCCCGAGGACAGCCCCGTCGTCAGCAAGCCGACGTCCGCCCCTACGTCCGGCACAGTCGGCACCTTCGGCCTGATCGGCCGGCCCCTGGCGGAGGTCGAGCGCTACTGCATCGAGGAGGCGTTGAAGCTGACCGGCGGCAACCGCGAGGAGGCGGCGAGGATGCTCGGCATCGGCGAGCGCACCCTCTACCGCAAAATCCAGGAGTGGAAAAAGGAGGATAAGGAGAAGTCGGCCGAGGAGGCCGAGGTGGCGCACGAGGCCGGGGAGTCTAGCTGAGCCGGCCGGGAATCGCCGCCGGGCCGGCTACCGACCTGACGCCGGCCGCGCGAGCGCGATAGACTTCTGCCGCCCGCCGATGAGGACCGCCATGCCGCCACGCATCCAGGCCCTGCCGACGCTCGTCGTCAACCAGATCGCCGCCGGCGAGGTGATCGAGCGGCCCGCCAGCGTCGTCAAGGAGCTGCTGGAGAACTCCGTGGACGCCGGCGCCGGCCGGATCGAGATCGATGTCGAGCAGGGCGGGCAGGAGCTGATCCGGCTGGTCGATGACGGCGGCGGCATCGAGCCGGACGACCTGCCGCTGGCGTTCGCCAACCACGCCACCAGCAAGCTCCGCGACGCCGGCGACCTCTTCGCGATCGGCACGTTCGGCTTCCGCGGCGAGGCCCTCGCCTCCGTCGGCGGCGTCGCCCAGGTCGTCCTCCAGTCCCGCCCGCCGGGCCGCGAGTCCGGCGCCATGGTCGAGTGCCGCGGCAGCGAGCTGTCGGCGGTGCGGCCGTGGAACGGCTCGCCGGGCACGCGGGTCGAGGTGCGGCAGCTGTTCTACAACACGCCGGTCCGGCGGAAGTTCCTGCGGGCGCCGGCCACCGAGATGGGCCACATCAGTGAGGCCGTCACACGGCTGGCCCTGGCCCACGCCCGCGCCGGAGACCGGCCGGGTTTGCATCTGGTGCTGCGGCACAACGGCCGGTCAGTTTACGAGGTGACGCGCACCGCGACGCTCCGCGACCGCGTCGAGCAGTTCTTCGGCCCGGATGTGGCGAAGCACCTGTACGAAGTGGAGTTAGTGCGGGGGTGGCGCGGCTGACGGGGTTCGTCTGCGACCCGGCGTGCGACCGCGGCAACGCCCGGATGCAGTACCTGTTCGTCAACGGCCGGTGGGTGCGCGACCGGACGCTCGGCCACGCGGTCCAGGAGGCGTACCGCGGGCTGCTGATGACGGGGCGCTTACGCGGTGAGCTTTTGTTCCTGACGCTGCCGCCGGACCGGGTAGACGTCAACGTCCACCCGACCAAGTCGGAGGTGCGCTTCCGCCACTCCCAGTCGCTGCACCACCTGGTCTTCACCGCGGTCAAGCAGGCGGCGCAAGGGTAACCTCGTCCCGAAGTTACAGGCGCGCACCGGAGGCCCCGCCCTCCTTGACGGAACCTTACACCCCCGCCCCGTACTTCCGCGCTGAGCCGCCGGGTTTACCCCGGCGGGTTGAGGAGGCCCAGCCGATCGAAGAGCAGCGGGGGCAAGCCCCGTCGCTCACGGAGGTGGCCACTGCACCGCCCCCGATGCGCGGTGGCCCAGGAGCGGGCGCGCGCATTCCAGCGCCCCGCCGCACCGCGCGTGCTCCGACCTACGACGCCTACCTCGTCGTCGAGACGAACGAGGGGATGCTCGTCATCGACCAGCACGCCCTGCACGAGACGCATCCTCTTCGAGCAGTTCCAGAAGCGCATCGGCGAGGGGTCGCTCCAGACGCAGGCCCTGCTCATCCCCGAGCCGATCGACCTGCCCGGAGACGCCTCCGGTCGCGTCATCGAGCACGCCGAGGACGCTGGCGGAACTGGGCCTCGGCGTCGAGGACTTCGGCGGCGGTACCGTGCTCCTGACGCGCTACCCCGTGCTGCTCGGCCGCCGGTCGCCGCGCGCCGCCTTCCTCGCCGTGGTCGATCACCTGACGGCGCACAGAGGGGCCGCCGTCGCGGGAGGTGCTCTTCAACGACCTGCTCAGCCTGATGGCCTGCCACTCGGCGGTCCGCGCCGGAGAGCGGCTCACCCCGGAGCAGATCGGCGAGTTGGTCGCGCGCGCCACCTTGCCGACGACCACCACCACTGCCCGCACGGCCGGCCCACCGCCCTGCTGTTCACCCGGCACGAGCCGGAGCGGCAGTTCCGCCGGGCGTAGGCCCGGCGGGACCGCCGCCCGCACCCGGTCACCGCCGCGGGCGGTACGTCACCGGCACCGGCCCGGGCCTAAGAGCCGCACCTCGTTGTCGTTGCGGTCCAGGCAGGTGAACACCAGGTGCTCCGCCGACGCCGCGTGCAGCGCCCGCACGCTGACGGCCATCTGGCCCGTCTCCTCCAGCTGCACGATCTCGCGGCGGCGTCTTGTTCAGCAGGTAGTCGGCGATCTCCGGCGCCACGCCAATCTCGACCCGGACGATCGACTCCTTGCACGCGGCCAGCTGGACCATCCGCATCACCTCGATGGCCATCGTCTCCGGCGTCTTGACCAGGGCGGCGCCCTTGCAGTGCGGGCAGTCCATGTACCCGGCCCGCTTCAGCGACGGCCGCACCCGCTGCCGGGTCATCTCGATGATGCCGAACTGCGAGATGCGCAGGATCTTCGTCCGCGCCCGGTCGCGGCGCATGGCGTCGCGCAGCGCCTTCTCGACGCTGCGGCGGTGCTTCTCGTCGCGCATGTCGATGAAGTCGTTGACGATCACCCCGCCCAGGTCGCGCAGCCTCAACTGCCGGGCGATCTCCTTGGCGGCGTGCAGGTTCATCTGGTACGCCGTCTCCTCGGCGTTGTTGTCGGCCCGGAAGTTGCCGCTGTTGACGTCGATCGCCACCAGCGCCTCGGTCTGCTCGATCACGATCGACCCGCCGTGCGGCAGCGGGATCTTCTTCTGCTGGATCTTGTGGATCTCATCCTCGATGCCGAACTTGAAAAAGAGGGGTTCCTTGCCCTCGTAGAACTTGATGCGGTCGGCGTAGCGCGGCATGACGACCTGCATGAACTCCTGGGCCGCCTGGAAGGCGTTCGGCTCGTCCACCCAGATCGTGTCGATGTCGGCGGTGAAGTTGTCGCGGATGGTGCGGGTGACCATCTCGCTCTCTTGATAAATCTCCGCCGGCGACTTTGTCTTCTTGATCCGCCGGCCGATCACCTGCCACAGCCGGGCCAGGTAGACCAGGTCGCGCTGGATCTCGTGCTTGTTCTTGTCGATCGCCGCCGTCCGCATGATGAAGCCGAGGCCCTTGGGCGGCTTCAGCTCGTTGAACATCTGCCGCAGCCGGCGGCGCTGCTCGTCGTCCTCGATCTTGCGCGAGACGCCGGTCCGGTTCAGGCACGGCATCAGCACCAGGTAGCGGCCGGGGATGCTGATGTAGGTGCTCAGGGTCGGCCCCTTGCTGCCGATCCCCTCAGCGATGACCTGAACGATCACCTCCTGGCCGCGCTTGAACACGTCCTGGATCAGCGGGCGAGACCGGCCGGCGCCCGGGCCGGCCGCCGTCCCGGCCGCGATCGCGCCCGGCCGCCGCGGCCGCCGTCCGGCCCGCGGTCGCACTCCGGCCCCGCGGTCTCGGTCGCGGTCGCCACGCCTGTCGCGGTCGCCGCGCCCCTCCCGCCGCGGCGGGGAATCGTCGTCGAGGTCGTCGGCGCGCTCGTTGCGGCTCGGCGTCCGGCTCGCGGGCGGCCGGGGGGTTCCAGGAACTGGCCCGGCTCCTCGTCGCCGATCTCCGCCTCGGCGAGGTCGGCCTCCAGGGCATCCTCGATGCTCGCCGGACAGGCCGCTCCCCGCAGGCGCGGCCGGGGCGGTGGCGGCTTGCCGACTTCTTCCACGCGGCCGCTCGACGGCCGGGACCGGCTCGAATACCAGCTCCGGCCGGCTCAGGCTCAGGTTCTCGCCGAGGCGCCCGGCGTCGGCTCCGACCTGGGAGGGAAGAACAGGTCCGCGTCGAAGCCGAGGCCCTCGGACTCCTTCTCGGTGCGGTGCTCGGCGGAGTCCATCAGCCGCGGCCCCGGCTCGTCAGGAGCTCGGAGGCCGGCTTGCTCTCGTCCCCCGCCGCCTCCTCGCCGGCCGCCGCCGCGCCGCCGCGTCGAGCCGCCGCGCCGGCGGCGTGCCTTCGGCTCCTCCTCGCCGACCGTCTCGGGGTGCGCCAGGCGCTCTGCCTCCGCCTTTGCCGCCTCCGGCTCGGCCTGGGGGACTGCTGCGCCTCGGAGCTCGACGCCGGCGGCGAAGTCGTTCACCGCCGGCCGGTTCGCAGCGGCTGCTCCCGCCCGCGCCCGGGCGGCTCCTCGAGGTCTTCGGAGTCCATGCCCTGGAGGTAGGCCGGCAGCCGTGGTCGTTCGCGGTCCCGGTCGCGGTCCCGCCCGCCGCGCTCCGGGGCGCGTTGGCCCCGCGCTCCAGGTGTCGCCAGTAGGTCGGCTCGACGTCGGAGACGTGGAGGAAGCCGTTACGGCCGACGCCGAAATCGACGAACGCCGCCTGGATCGACGGCTCGATGTTGACGATGCGGCCCTTGTAGATGTTGCCGACGTAGCTCTCGTTGCTGGCCCGCTCGACGTACAGTTCCTCCAGGACGTTGTCCTCGAGGATGGCGATGCGGCACTCCTCGGCCTGCAACACGTTGATGAGCATCTCTTTCTTCATCGCGATCCCTTCATGACAGATGAGCCGCTTCGCCGAAGCGGCCGATGAGTGCGAACGGCGAGAGCCAGAGGCGCCGGCGACGGTTGGGGCATCCGTCGCTTACGCTTCCGGCTCCCGGGGTAAGTGGACGTGGGTGGGTCATGGCTGGCCCGCCTGGGGTGGGTCGTCGTCCAGTTCCAGCCGGACGCGCTCGAGGACGCCGCCGGCGGACAGCAGGTCGGCCAGGCCCATCAGGCCAAGCACCTCCTCCGGCCGGGCTGTGCCCGTGGGCGTCAGCCAAAGGTCCATCTCCAGCCGGCCCGTCGCGTCGTCCAGCCGCAGGTCGCGGACGAACGGGCGAACGTTGAGGTTGCGGGGGGTCGGCTTCTGGCGCGCCACCCGCCACTCGGTCAGCGCGAGCGCCTCGGCCAGGCGGCCGCGGGCGGCGTCGCGGCGTTCGGAGGGGACGTCGATGGCGTAGGTGAAGCCGGTGACGTGGGCGGTTTGCCGGGGCGAAACGCGCTCGGTGCTGAGGATGGCGAGGCCGGGCGGGCACTGGGCGGCAAGGCGGTCATGGACCTCGCCGGGCGGCAGCTGCTCGTCCAGTTCCAGCTCG
Organism: Gemmataceae bacterium; assembly: GCA_046350195.1. Lineage (GTDB taxonomy): Bacteria > Planctomycetota > Planctomycetia > Gemmatales > Gemmataceae > CALDUY01. The sequence goes on along the minus strand of JAXMAW010000014.1, from coordinate 68,826 downwards.
GCGACCTCGGCCCGGCCGACGACGCCGACCGGCAGCGACAGCGCGAACACCAGCCGGGGGTGGGGGTTGAAACCCTGGGTGCGGCGGAACGGCAGGCCAGAACGGCGGAGCATCCGCTCGAAGGTCCGCATCAGGTCGTGGTGGCTGAGCCAGCGGAGGGCGCCGTCCTTGCGGAAGCGAAGGCGAACCTTGTCCCTGGCCCCCGCCGTCACGGGGGGCGGAACGCTGGCAGCGCTTGGGTCCGGTGCCATGGGTGAAGCACGATCCCCGTCGCGCGGGAACGGCGCAACAGGCGCCTCGTCGGTGAGGCGCGGGCAACGGCTCAGGACCGGGGCACGACCCGGAACGAAGGGCCAGCCGTGTTCGACGCACGCATGGGACAAGCGCGGGTGAGAAACCCATCGCCGGCGTCGGTCGCGCTGGATTCGGTCAACCCGGCCGGCGGGGCCGGTCGGGGGGACGTGCGGGTTGGTCGCTGACGAACCGCGTTGCTCGTGAGTCAGTTCCCGCCGGTTAGTCGATCCGGTGATTCCGTCCGCTCCGCGGGGTCGCCCGCGGAGGAGGGGCGAGCCGGTCGGCTCGCGTGTGTACAGGTGCCCACACTCAGTGGAACGTCGGGGTTGTATTGGTCCCGGCCGACGCCTCACTCGAGACGCGGCGCCCCCAGCATGACACGCGGAGGCGGGCTGAACAAGAGCAATTTCCCGGAAATGCCGGGCGGGGGTGCAGGGAAACCGAGGGAGGCAAGGACCGCGAGGTGGGGATTTCCGTTCCCCACGGGCGTCGGCACGATTAGTTCAAGATCTCGACCTGGATCTCGGCGCACTGGGACAGCTTGCGGTCGTTCGTCAGGAACAGCCCGCAGCCGTGTTCGATGGCCGCCGCGAGGTGGAGGGCGTCCGGCAGGCTGAATCGGTAGTCCGCCCGAAGCCGAGCGGCTCGTTCAAACACCGGCGCGGTCATTGGCAGGACGTGAATGGCCGGGTCGGCGAAGAACGCCTGATAGGTGGCGAGGTCGGTGGCGTTGCCACTGAGGAATGGGCCGACGAGACATTCGGCCCGCGTCAGGTCGCTCACCGCGATCAAATCCCCCGCCGAGTGCAGAGCGGCCAGGCGGGACGCGACCCGCCCGAACCACGTCGCGTTCTGCTCCACGAAGTAGATGACGCAGTTGGCGTCAACGTACACCGTCATGGGGCGGCGTCCCCAGGCAGGCCGCGGCCCACTTGCCGCAGACGGTCCTCCCACTCGTCCCTGGCGCGCTGGCGTTCCTCTTCGACCTGCCGCTCGGAACGCGGGGCCAGGCCAGCCGCCTTCCGGGCGTCCCAAATGTCTTGCATCCGCTTCCAAAACGGGTTTTCCGTCGCCGGCGGCGCCGCCGCGACGACCGTGACCTGCACTTGGCCTGGGGGCAGCGGTAGCTTCTCGCGCACTTCCAGGGTTCCGTCAGGATGCACGACCCCAGGTACGATGATGGTAGTTGCGCTCATGCGAGACGGCTCCGATGACCTGGTCCGTGGACGGGATCATTCTACCGGGAAACGCACGGGCCCTCGACGCCGCTCACTTCACCCCCTTCACCCAGGCGGCGATGTCGTCGATCACCTCCTTCGCGACGTGCCCGGCCTGGCCGTACTCCGCCGGCGTCGCCTGGCCCTTGCCGGTCATGAACAGGTGGTTCATTGCCGGGTAGCTCTTCAGCGTCGCACTCTTGCGGCCCGCCATCGCCTTTTTCCACCCCGCGAAGTCGGCCATCGTCACCTGGTAGTCACGCTCGCCTTGCAGCACGAGGATCGGCATCGTCAGTTTCGCCGCCGTGCCTGTCTGGTCGTAGGCGTTCAGCGACTTCCAGTACGCCACCGGCAGGCCCAGCGGCAACTCCTTCGCCGGGGCGTCGTCGGCGAGCTTCCCCTTCACCTTGGCGACCTTCTTCTTCAGCTGGGCCAGCTCCTCCTTCTGCTTCTCGGTCGGCCCGCCGTCCAGAGAGTAGATGTAGGTGAACTGCTCGATCACGAGGTCCTCCAGCGGCCGACTGTTGCCCGCCAGCAGCACCAGCCCGGCCAGGCCGGGGTCCCTCTCGCCCAGGCGCGGCGCGACGAACGCGCCGAGGCTGTGGCCCACGATGAAGACCCTCTTCGGGTCGATCTCCTTCCGCGCCCGCAGCGCCTTCGCCGCCGCCAGGGCGTCGTCGGTCACCTCGTCGTCCAGCGTGATCTTTCCCTTGTCCAGCATCTTCATGCCGTGCGCGTGGGTCCGCTTGTCGTAGCGGAGGGAGGCGACCCCCTGCGTCGCCAGGCCCCAGGCGAGGTCGCGGAACGGCTTGTTCGGGCCGATCGTCTCGTCGCGGTCGTGCGGGCCGGAACCCTGCACCAGCACCACGCAGGGGAACGGCCCCTCGCCGGCCGGCAGCGTCAGCGTGCCGCCCAGCGGCCAGTCGCCGCCCTCGCCGACGACCAGCTTGTCCTCGCGGTAGGCGTCCTTCTTGGCGTAGGGCGGCGGGTCGAACTTCGGCGCCGTCGCCGGCCGCAGGAAGAAGCCCTCGACCTGGTCGTCCTTGTCGAAGGAGATGCGCACCTTGAGCGTCACCTTGTCGAACTGGCAGGTCAGATCGACGATGTTCGAGTCCTTGAACTTCACCGTGTCGGTCCGCTCCAGCTTCTTGAACGCGCCGACCTGCTTGGTGACGGCCTCCCAAAGCTCCCTGGTCTTGTCCGGCGGCATCTTCTCCTTCATCGTCTTGTCGAAGTGCTTGCCGGCCGCCTCCCACTCGCCCTTGTTGAGGGCATCGAGCATCGCCTTGGCCTTGGTCAACCGGGCGTCCTCGACCTGCGCGCCGACCGCCAACGCCACCACGCACGCCATCCACTTCATTGCTGCTCTCCGAGGCGACCTTCCTTCTCCAGACGCTTGTACAGCCACAAGGAGTAGAACACCGGCGCGATCGCCGCCACCAGCAACACCCCCAGCGACGCCAGCGGGTGAACCCCGGCGAATAAGAGAATCAGCCCGGCGACACTGCCGGCGACCATCAGCCAGCCCCCGAGCCGGTGCGTGCGCTCCCAGACGAGGCCACTCGCCAGCGTCCACGGCGTGCGGATCCCGACGTAGAAGTTACGCTTCACCTTGCCCATGACGTTCCCCATGGCCCCCAGCAGCACCAGGATCCCGCCGACGATCCACTGCCCGACGTCGGTCAGCAGGCCCATGTAGGCCGACGTGATGACGACGTGCATGTAGAAGAACATGGCGACCACCAGCATCATGATGTAGTCGTACGTCGGGCGGAACGGCTCGATCTTGAACTTGACCGGCGACAGCCACGGCAGCGCCACCGCCAGGGCCATCATGCCGACCATCATCCCGGGCACCAGCAGCAGCGGCGTCAGCATCTCGTCGCGCGGCACGTGGCGGTCGGCGACGTTGGCGGCGTTCCAGTGGGTCGGCACCTGCTCGGGCAGCCACTCGTCGCGGTTCTCCCAGACGGCCCACGACACGCCGACCGCCAGCACCGTCAGCGCGACCGACACCCACAACCAGGCTTTCATGGCTTCACTCCCTCGCCGTTGGAGGCGCTGCCTTCGCTGCCGAGCATGTCGAGGATCAGCGTCATCAGGTCCTCGACCACGGTCGTGTTGAGGTAGTAGTAAATCTGCTGCCCCTCGCGGCGGCTACCGATCAGGTCGGCCTGCTTCAGCGCCGAGAAGTGGTGCGACATCGACGGCCGGGTCATGTCGAACCGCTCCGCCAGCCGCCCCGCCGTCATCTCGCCGCCGCGCAGCAGCCTCAAGATCTCCCGCCGCGTCGGGTCGGCCAGCGCCTTGAACGCCTCGTTCATCCTCATATTCGCCGGCCCCGGTTAGAGATTTAGACGACTGTCTAATTAAGTATTGGTGGGCCGGCGACGGGAGTCAAGCGGGGGCGGCGCTACTTCCGCAGCAGATACCCCAGGACCGCCTGGGTGGAGGAGTCGAGGGTTTCGAGGTGGAGGACGTCGTAGTTCTCGTCCAGGACGAGGCGGTTGAGTTCGGCGAAGAACCGTTCCGGCTGGCGGGCGCGGACGAGGAGCCGGCCGACGAGGGGGTCATGGCTCTCCAGCACCTCGACGCCGACGACCTCCGGCGACCGGGCAAGCAACTGGGCGGCCAGGTCGCGGTGAAGGTGGGGGTGGCCGTTTCGCTCGCCCTGGCGAGCCGCGCACGAAGTAAGCGGTCGGGTCAACCCGCTAACTGCGTGCGCGGCTCGTCGCAGGTCGATGCGGATGGTCATCGGGTGGTCGGCGAGGCGCTGGCGGATGCGGCCGACGGTATCGACGGCGGCGACCCGGCCGCGCGCCATGATCGCCACGTGGTCGGTCAGCTTCTCCAGCTCCTCCAGCTCGTGGCTGGAGACGAGCAGGCACTTGCCCTGCCCGGCCAGCTCCAGGAACAGCGCAACCATCTCGGCCCGGCCGACCGGGTCGATGCCACTGAGCGGCTCGTCGAGCACCAACAGCGCCGGGTCGTGCAGCAGCGCCTGGCCGAGCTTCACCCGCTGCCGCATGCCCTTGGAGTAGCCGCGCAGCCGGCGGTGCGCCCGGTCGGCCATGCCGACGCGCTCGAGCACCGCCTCGGTCCGGCGCCGGGCCTCGGCGGGGCCGTAGCCGCACAGCCGGGCCATGGCGTCGAGGAACTGCCGGCCGGACATCTCCTCGTAGAACGCATCGACGTCGGGGCAGTAGCCGACCCGCCGCTTCGCCGTGGCCGACCAGGCATCGACCCCCTGGACCGTCACCTGGCCCAGGTCCGGCCGCAGGTGCCCGGTGATGAGCCGCATCAGCGTGCTCTTGCCCGCGCCGTTGGCCCCGACCAGCCCGGTGATGCCGGAGCGCAGCTCCAGCGAGACCTGATTGACGCCGAGCACCGGCCCGTACCACTTCGACACGCGCTCGCACAGCAGCAGTGGCGCGGCATGCGCCTCTTCATTCTGCAATCTGCATTCTGCAATCTGCAATCCTACGTGACGATCTCGACGCCCCGGATCCGCAGGATCAAGTAGCTCAGGCATAGCAGACTGACACCTCCCAGGACCAGGGCCGCCTCCGGCCAGGCCGGCTGCGGCCAGGGGCTGATGTGCCCCGGCGGGACGCCCAGGCAGAGGCTGCCCAGGTACACGGTCGAGTTCCACAGGTCGATCAGCCGCCAGCGCGGGTCGAACTGCAACCCGTCCACGAGCGCGTGCGACAACAGCCGGCAGAAGAAGAACAAGGTCGTCCAGGTCATGATCAGCGGCACCGTCCGCCGCACCCACGTCGCCGTCGCCAGCAGGACGGTCGTCAGGGTGACCGTCAGGACCAGGCCGTAGCCGAGGATGCCGACGAGCAAGCCGGAGCGGTCGATGAGGTACTCCCAGTCCTCCAGGAAGCCGTACTGTACGAACAGGACCGTCGCCGGCACCGTCGTCATCAGGTTGAGGAAGGCGGCGACGGCGAGGCCCTTGCCGAGCAGGTAGTCCCAGCGGGAGATCGGCTTGGCCAGGTAGAACGCCAGGCTGCCGTAGCGGACGTCGTTGCCGATCAGCACCGACCCGGCCAGGGCCAGCACGACCATGACGCTGTACCCCTCGAACCAGAAGAAGTTGCGGAACGTCTCGGCGGAGCCGTTGAGTTTCAAGAAGTCGCGGAAGAAATCGACGAGCCACTTCGGGTTGGCCCGGCCCAGCCCGCCGACGCGCACCTCCTCCTCGCCCAGCTGCGACGCCGCCCACGACATCAGGTACTGGCCGAAGAAGAACAGCAAAAACACCATCACCGCCAGGGCGTAGATGGCCCAGAACAGCTTGCGGCGGAAGATCATCTGGAGCGAGACCCGGGCGATCGGCCAGGCCCGCGCCTTGACCACCAAGGCCCACATCCCGACGAACGCCAGCGCGCAGACCAGCCGCAGCGCCGGCCAGGAGTCCAGGGTGGCCATGGCGGCGAACAGCGCCGCCTGGGCGGCGACGAACAGCAGCTCGCCGCGCCGGTCGGCCGGCTCCAGTTGGCCCTGCCACGGCCGGTAGCGCAGCAGCGAGCCGCGGTGGATCAGGTCAACGCCCTCGGCCATTCACCGCCTCCGCCAGTCGTGGGACGTCGGCCTCAAACAGCACACGGTGGAACAACTCCTCCAGCGACTCGTCGTCGCGCTCCAGGCCGGCGAGGGTGACGCCCCGATTACTGGCCAGGGCGAAGAACTCCCGGGTCGCCCAGCCGTCGGGGACTCCGACGCGCAGCCGACCCTTGCCGTTGTCCTCGATCAGCCGGGCGCCCTCGGCGAGCAGCTCCTCGCGGAAGCCGGCCGCGTCGCCGAGCACCTGCAAGCGGTAGCGGTCCTGCCGGCTGGCGCACAGCTCGGCGACGCCACCCTGCCGCAGCAGCCGGCCGCGGTGGAGGATCAGCACCGTCTCGCAGACGCGCTCGACGTCGCCGAGCAGGTGGGTGCAGAGGATCAGCGACTTGCCGTGGTCGCGGCCCAGCGCCAGCAGCAGGTCGAGCATGGCGTCGCGGCCGGCGGGGTCGAGGCCGCTGGTCGGCTCGTCGAGCAGCAGCACCGGCGGGTCGTGGACCAGCGCGGCGGCGAGCTTGACCCGCTGCTTCATGCCGGTCGAGTACTCCTCCAGCCGGCGGTAGCGGGCCTCCTCCAGCTCCAGGTAGGTGAGCATCTCGTGCGCCCGCCGCAGCGCCTGGCGGCGCGGCATGCCGTACAGCTCGCCGGCCAGGGCGACGTAATCCACGCCGGACAGGCCGGGGATGAGGCTCTCCGACTCGGGCATGTAGCCGATGGCCTGGCGCAGCCCGGCGCCGGCCGAGGCGAGGTCTTGACCGAGCACCCGGCCGGTCCCGGCAGAGGGGGGCAGCAGGCCGAGGAGGATCTTCAGGAGGGTGGACTTGCCGGCGCCGTTGGGGCCGAGCAGGCCGACGCGGCCGGGCGGGACGCGCAGGTTGACCTCGTCGAGCGCCTGGAACGAGCCGTACCAGCGCGAGACGCGGTCGAGTTCGATCAGCGGGGCGGGCGCGGGTGAGCCCAAGGTTCGAGTCCCTCCGGCGGCCGACGCGGCAACAGGGCTATTGTACGCCGGCCGACAAGCCGGCCCCAACCGCGCCCGCGGGGGCGGCGCGGGCGAATCGGGAAAAAAATCCGCAACTCGCTTGCATCCCGAAAAGTCGTGACCTACGGTATGGGTGTGGCGACCACCGCTCGTTTTTGGGGCGGCGGGGCGACACAAGGTGACGGAATCAATGGAAACCGTCTCCTCGATAAAGGCAAACCCGTCGTGAGGCGGGGACGCAAAGCTATGGGCTCTTATCCGTCCGAGGGGGGACGGTTAAGGCTGCCAGGCTACCGAAGGGATGGACGGGACCCGTAAGTAAGTCTGGTCGTCCGGGCTTCTCGCAAGGGAAGCCCGGATTTTTTTGCGCGCGCCGGTCGGTGTCCTGCGCCTGGCGGCGGTCGGCCTTGCCCCGGACGGGGCGAAGATGGAAGAATAGGCCGATTCGTTCGACCCCGCGAGCCAGGGAGGGCCAGCCATGCCGCAGCCGACGGGCTTCACGATCCCGCTGTCGTTGCCGCGCCGCCAGATGAACGACTTTTTGCACTTCGCCGCCCGCGTGCCGACGGTGCCGGTGGAGCGGCCGATGAACCTCGCCCGGCTGGCGCACGCCCGCGAGCTGGCCTCGCCGCGGCCGGGCTGGTGCGCCCTGTTCACCAAGGCCTGGGGCGTCGTCTGCGCCCGGCACGCGGCGCTGCGGCGGGCCTACCTCGGCTGGCCGTGGCCGCGCCTGTACCAGCACCCGATCAACGTCGCCTCGGTGGCGGTGGAGCGGCCTTACGGGGCCGAGGACGCGGTCTTCTTCCTGCACATCAACCGGCCGGAGGAGAAGCCGCTGACCGAGATCGACGGCCGGCTGAAGTGGTTCAAGGACCGGCCGCTGGGCTCGGCGGCGGTGGTGCGGCGGCAGCTGCGGCTGGCCCGCTGGCCGTCGCCGGTACGGCGGGCCGCCTGGTGGGCGGGGCTGAACCTGAGCGGGCGGCAGCGGGCACGGTTCTTCGGGACGATGGGCGTGACGTCCTACGCCGGCGGCGGGGCGGCGTCGCTGCACCCGGTCAGCCTGCTGACGACGACGCTGAGCTACGGCACGATCGACGCGCACGGTGACGTGGCGGTGCGTCACCTACGACCACCGCACGCTGGACGGCAGCCCGGTCGCGCAGGGCCCTGGCCGAGTTGGTCAGCGTGCTCCAGCACGAAATGCTCGCGGAGCCTGCGCTACCTCGAAAAGCCCAGGCGGCGTGACCACGAGCCGCGCACGAAGTTTACTTCAGCGGCGGCTCGTCGGTCACGCCCCCATCAGCTTGTTGAGGATGTACATCTCCAGCCCCTCGTAGTCGCGGGCGGCGCGGAACGCCTCCACCTTGGCCGCGTCCACCGAGCGGGCTACCGCGACGAGCGCTGCTCGAAGACCGCCTTGCTGTTCGCCAGGTGCTTGGTCTGGTCGGCCTGCTTGGTCGTCCGCATCGCCTTGACGTCCAGCCCGACGGGGCCGTCGTAGCCGGCCCGCTCCAGCACCCAGACGGTGTTGAACGCCCGCCGCAGATCGACCGAGCCGAAGACTTTATCCTGGTCGTACTTCAGCCCGTTCTGGTCGTTCAGATGCACGCTCCACAGCTTCTTGTGCCACAGCGTGTAGGCCATGTCGTCGGACGGGTCCAGCCCGGCGAGGATGGAGTGCGCCGACTCGATCAGCACGCCGCACCGGGCCGGGTCGGCGGCGCGGTAGCACAGCGCCAGGAAGTGCCCCGGCGTCGGCAGGTAGGCCTGGTCCATCGGCTCGTTCGGCTTCATCTCGCCGAGGATGCGGATGTTCTTGTCGTGCTCCAGCAGCGCGTTGACGGCGTCGAGGATGCGGCCGGCCGCGGCGATGGGGTCCTTCGCCTCGCGGATGTACGTCCCCTCGCGGGCCAGCCACAGGACGATGTCGCGGGTGCCCATCTCGCGGGCGATGTCCACGGCGCGCTTGGACCGCTCGATGGCGTACTTCCGCTGCGAGGCGTCGTTGGACGTGTACGCCCCGTCGATCGTGTCGGGGTGCTCCCAGAGGCGCGGGGCGACGAACTCGCAGAACAGCCCCTCGTCGGCGAGCAGCTTCTTGACCTTGGCGGCGCCGTCCTTGGTCTGTTGCCAGCCCCAGTCGGCGGGGACGACGTCGTCGTCGTGGAACTGGACGCCCTGAAAGCCGAGCCTTTTGTACTCGCGGATCTTGGCGGCGAACTCGACCTCGGCCCGGACCGGCGGGCCGAACGGGTCGGCCCCGGTGCTGATGTTCCACGGGCCGAACGTGAACCGGTATTTCGCGGGGGAGGCCATGTGAAGTTATCTCCGTGGGTATGCCGATACTGGTGGGAGAGTCTGTTTCGCGTGAACCCGACCGGCTTCGCCCCGTGTGAGTCGCCGGCCGGGCCGCTTCTCTATCCTGGGTGTCTTGTGGAGCTTGTCTCGATTCGCTGTCTCAGCTGCGAGCAGGGCTGGGCGACCGTGGCGGCGTTGTCGGTTTACGAACAGCAGGCACAGGAGTCGTGCCCCTGCCCCTCGTGCGGGGCGTACACCCTGAGTGTCGCCGACTCCGAGGCGGAAGGAGCCACGGCCGCACGCAGAGCGTTCTAGCGGGACGCCCGACGAACGGCGATGGTATAGTGTTAGGGGTCAGGGGCGAGGGTCAGGGGCGGCGTCCCCCGGCCTCTCGCCCTTGACCCCTGCCCGTTACCAGAGAGGGACCGGCCGTGACGTACTGCCTGGGCATCCTGACGCACCAGGGGCTGGTGATGGCCTCGGACTCGCGGACCAACGCCGGCATGGACCAGGTCAACGTCTGCCGCAAGATGCACTTCTTCGTCCGGGAGGGCGAGCGGGCCTTCATCCTGCTGGCCGCCGGCAGCCTGTCGGTGACGCAGTCGGTGACGACGCTGCTCCGCCGCGACTTCGACCAGGGCCGCGGGCTGGCCCTGGCCCCGACGTTCTACGACGCCGCCCGCGTCGTCGGCGAGCAGGTCCGCCGGGTCGCCGAGCTGGACCGGGCCGCCCTGGAGCGTGACCACTTCCACTTCAACACCCACCTGCTGCTGGGCGGGCAGATCGGCCAGGAGCCGCCCAACCTGTACCTCGTTTACCCGCAGGGCAACCCGCTGTCGGCGACCGAGGATTCGCCGTACTTGCAGGTGGGCGAGAGCAAGTACGGCCGGCCGATCCTCGACCGCGGCGTGCGGTTCCGCCAGACGACCTTGGAGGAGGCGGCGAAGTTCGCGCTGATCTCGATCGACTCGACGATGCGGTCGAACGTGACGGTCGGCCTGCCGATCGACCTGGCGGCGTACCGCGTCAATGACCTGCGCGTCCGCGGCTATCGGCGGTTCACCCAGAAGGACCCGGACCTGCAGCGCATCCAGTTCCAGTGGGAGCACGCGCTGCGCAAGGCGGTGCTGGAGCTGCCGGACGTCGCCTTCGAGGACGACGGCGAGCCGGTGATCTGAGATGACGCGCGTCCTGGTCACGTCGTTCGAGCCGTTCGGCGGGCACGAGGTCAACTCGTCGTCCGAGGTCGGCCGGGCGCTGGCCCCGCTCGACGGGGTCGAGGTCGTGTGGTCTTCGCTACCCGTCGTCGCCGGCGCGTGTATCGAGCGCGCCTGGGAGCGGGTCGAGGCGCACCGGCCGGGGCTGGTTCTCGCGCTGGGCCAGGCCGGCTCGTCGCCGCAGGTGCGGCTCGAAGACCGCGGCGTCAACTTCGACCACTTCTGGATGCCCGACAACGCCCAGCAGGTGCGGCGGTCGAGCGCTGTCCTCCCCGAAGGCCCGGCGGTGCTGCGGACGACGATTCCCCTCCTCGAAGTCGTCGAGCGGCTGCGCCAGGACGGGCAGCCGGTGGAGGTGTCGTACTCGGCGGGGAGCTACGTCTGCAACCACTACTACTACCAGCTGCTGCACCGCTCCACGCCGCCGACGCGCGTGCTGTTCGTGCATCTGCCGCTCTTGCCGGAGCAGATGAAGCCGAACGTCCCGGCGTTCGCCATGCCGCTGGGGCGGCAGGTGGAATGCGTGCGGCGGGTGCTGCGGGCGTGCCTGTCGGACGAGTTACCGGGGTGACGGCCCGCGGGCTCACTTGGCGAGCAGCTCTTCGACCTGGGCCGCCGTCGGCGGCTCGTGGGAGAACCCCCACGCCATCTTGCCGGCCTTGTCGATCAGGAAGTAGGTCGGCCAGGCCGTAATGAGGTACCGCTGGGCCGTCTTGCCCCGGTCGATCATCACCGGGAAGGAGACTTTCTTCTGCTTCAGGAACTCGTCGAGCTTGTCGCTTTGCTCGGCCGAATGCACCCCGAGGACGACCAGCCCGCGGTCCTTGAACCTGGCGTGCAACTCTTCCGCCTTCGGCAGCTTCTTCACGCAAGGCCCGCACCACTGCCCCCAGAAGTCGAGGAGGACGACCTTGCCCTTGAACTTCTCCAGGGAAGGCTCGCCGGCCGTGTTCAGCCACTGCTTCGGGTCGAGCGCCGGGGCCGGCTTTTCGCCCATTTCCTTCTTCAGCTTGCGCACTTGCAGCTCCGCCTCCGCCGCGAAGATGGGGATGCGCGAGGCGGTAAGTAGATCCCCCTCGTCCTGCACCTCGGCGTCGCCGCAACTGACCCGGGTCAGGCCGTTGGTGAACCCCTGAGCGGCTCGGCCGCTGTCGAGGTCGGCGTGCTGGAGGCGGATCAGCACGTCCGGCTTGCGCTCCGAAAGGCCGCCGGCGACCCAGCGCCAGGAGGCGCTGTCCCACAGGTACGTTTTGCCAGACGCCATGGCCAGCATGGTCGGCTTCTCCAGAGCGGGCGGGGCCGGCCACACGGGGGTCCGATCGTCTTTCCGTTCGCGAAGGATTCTAAGGCGACCCAGCGTCTCCCGGACGAAGTAGGGGCCGTAGCGGATGGACAGCGAGTTTGAACTCGCCTCGTAGTCCACGCGCGGAGGGTCGGGGAGGGTGGCGCGGGCCAGGACGACATACCATTCCAGCTGGCCGGCCTTCGTCTCCCGCCGCGCGACCAGCCAGCCGTCCTCCGCCTTCAGCTTCACCACGCTGGCGGGGAACGCTGTGTCCCCGTTCGGTTGCGTGCCGGGCGAGAGGTCCTTCTCCAGCTTCCAGCCGGCCGCCCACGCGGGAGGCTTTGGGGGCTGGGACGGTGTTTGCGGTGGCACGCCAGCGAGCAATGCCGCCGCGAGGGCTGACGCCGTCAGCGACTTTCGCCACCCCATGAGCACCTCCTGGAATCGCAGCCGGAAAGCCTCCCCGTGGAACCCAACCTTACCGCGCCGCCTCTCCGCTCACAAGCGGCTTCCCTGCTCAGGCCGGTCTGGTCAGCCCGCCGGCGGATCGCCACAATTCAACTAAGGCGAACGTCCCCGCCCGACGAGGAGGACTCCCGTTATGCATCGTTGGTTCCGCGCCGGGGCGCCGCTCGCCCTGGCCGTCGGCCTGCTGCTCGGCCTCTCCCCGGCACGCGGCGACGACCCCGCATCGCTCATCGCCCGCATCCAGAAGGTCGGCCGCGAAGGCGCCGGCAACGAGGACGCCGCCACCGCCTGGAAGGCGCTGGTCAAGCAAGGCCCCGCCGCGTTGGCCCCCATCCTCGGCGCGATCAACGACGACCAGTTCGTCGCCGCCAACTGGCTCCGGCCTGCCTTCGAGGCCGTCGCAGAGAAGGCGCTCGCCGACGGCAAGCTCTCCAGGGACGCCCTCGACAAGTTCGTCGCCGACAAGAAGCTGGCCGGCTCCGCCCGGGCGCTGGCTTACGAGTGGCTCGTCCGGGTGGACAAGGGCGCTTCAGAGCGGCTGCTGCCGACCATGCTGCAAGACCCGTCCGCCGAACTGCGCCGGCTCGCCGTCGAGCGCGTCGTCAAGCAGGCCGAGGCCCTGGAGAAGGCCGACAAGAAGGCGCCCGCCCGGGCCGCCTACGAGAAGGCCCTGGCCGGCGCCTGCGACCCCGACCAGGTGGACGCCATCGCCAAGGCGCTGGAGAAGCTCGGCGCGAAGGTCGATCTGGCCAGGCACTACGGCGTCGTCCAGAAGTGGCACCTGATCACGCCGTTCGACCACAAGAAGGGCGCCGGCTGGGACGTCACCTACCCGCCGGAGAAGGGCATCGACCTGACCGCCTCGTACAAGGGGACCGACGGCAAGGAGGCGAAGTGGGTCGAGCACACGACCACGGACGCGACGGGCGTGGTGGACCTGAACAAGGCGCTGGGCAAACTCAAGGGCACCATCGCCTACGCCGGCGCCTTCGTCGAGTCGCCCACCGAGCGCGAGGTCGAGCTGCGGGTCGGCTGCATCAACGGGCTGAAGGTCTGGCTCAACGGCAAGCTGCTCTTCGCCAACGAGGAGTACCACCACGGCATGCGCATGGACCAGTACGTCGCCCGCGGCACGCTGAAGAAGGGGGCCAACACCATCCTCCTCAAGGTGGCCCAGAACGAGCAGAAGGAGAACTGGGCCCAGGAGTGGCGCTTCCAGCTGCGGCTGTGCGACCGCGTCGGCGCCGCCGTCCCGTTCACCCCGAGCAAGCCGGGCGCCCAGGAGGATAAGTGATGAAGACGATCCGGAATACCGCTTTCCTTCTCCTCCTCGCCTCCGCCGCCGCCGCTGGCGACTGGGGCGGCTTCCGCAACACCACCGGCAGCGCCGTCGCCGACGAGAGCACGCTGCCGGTGAAGTGGAGCAAGGACGAGGGCGTCCGCTACAAGGTGGAGCTGCCCGGCCGCGGGCTGTCCAACCCGGTGATCGCCGCCGGCCGCGTCTACGTGACCGCCTGCTCCGGCTACCGCGAGACCCGGCTGCACGTCATCTGCCTCGACGAGGCGACCGGCCAGAAGGTCTGGGAGCGGCAGTTCGCCGCCACCGGCAACACCGGCTGCCACCCCGTCTCGAACATGGCCGCGCCCACCCCCGTGACCGACGGCCGGGTGGTCTACGCCCTGTTCGCCACCGGCGACCTGGCGGCGATCAGCCGCGACGGCGACCTGCTGTGGTACCGCTCGATCGTCGGCGACTACCCGGCGGTGTCGAACCAGGTCGGCATGGCGTCGTCGCCGGTGCTGGCCGGCAACGCGCTGTGCCTCCAGATGGACAGCGTCGGCGAGTCGTTCATCGCCGGGCTGGACAAAAAGACCGGCAAGAACCTGTGGAAGCTGCCGCGCGAGAAGTCGATCAACTGGACGACGCCGATCGTCCTCGACTCCGGCCTGGTCCTGTTCCAGAACGGCGACGAGGCGACGGCGGTCGAGCCGAACACCGGCAAGGTGCGCTGGAAGCTCAAGGGCGGCTGGTCCACGATCCCGTCGCCGACGTCCGGAGACGGCGCGGTGTTCCTCACCGGCGGCAGGACGCTGAAGGCCGTGAAGCCGAAGCAGGGCAGCGAGGCGCCGGAGGAGCTGTGGGAGGGCGGCGCGGTCGTGGCCGGCTACGCCTCGCCGGTCTACCACAAGGACCACGTCTACGGCCTGACCGCGGCCGCGGTCGTGTGCCTGTCGGCGAAAGACGGCAGCGAGGTGTGGCGGCAGCGCGTCGATGGGCCGTTCGATGGCTCGCCGGTGATCGCCAACAACAAGCTGTACGCGCTGAACAACAAGGGTCGCATGTCGGTGTTCGAGCTGGGTGACAAGCCGACGCTGATCGCCAAGAACGACATCGACGACAAGTTCCAGGCGACGCCGGCGATCGCCAACGGTTGCATCTATTTGCGGTCCGATAAGTACCTGTACTGCATCGGCCCGAAGAGGTAAATCCGGCGAGCCGCGCACGAAGTAAGGCAGTTCCACAGAAATAACTATCCAGGCGTGGGGGGTGGCGGAGAGAAGGTGACGAACCACTTGTCGAGGCCGGGCAGGCGTTCGATCTGCTTCTCCAACTCCGTCATCTCCTGCTTGGTCAGCCTGACGCCCTTGCTGTAGGACTTGGTGACCAACTCGACCAGCGGGTGCTTCCCCTTCCACGTCATCGTCTGCGCGAACCGCAGCGCCGTCGGGATGCTGTCCAGCACCGAGCCGTTCCAGTGCTGCTCCAAAGCACCCCAGCAGCGCTCGATCGGGTTGTACTTGCTGTGGTAGGGCGGGTAGCACGCCAGCCGCATCTTCACCCCGTTCGCCGTGGCGAACGCCGCCAGACGCTTGACGTACTGCGTCCTTCTGCTGCTGTTCTCCGGTCCGTTGTCCTGGTTGACCAGCAGCGTCCGCACTTTCGGGAACCGGCCCCTGACTCCCTGCCACCACATCGCCAGCACGTCCACGATGAAGTCGCTCGTCAAGGCCGACTGCGCGAAGTACAGCGACAACTCCCCGTGGAGCGGTAGCAGGATGCCGAACGGCGTCCGCCTGGCGGCCGCCTTGAAGTCGTGATCCAAAGCCTTCACCTCGGCCCAGGTGCGTCCGCCACGTGAGAGCAGGCCAACCTTCACGCTCGCCTTGGCGTCCAGCGACAGGCGGAGCGTGTCCTCCGAGGCGTCGGCCGCGCCGTTCTCCTGCTTCAATCGGTCGAAGATGGCGTCGGTCTGGGGCACCTTTTTTTCTACGGTGGCAAACTCAGATTGAGAGCTTCGCGGGGGCGTAAAATGGGAGTGGAGCCTGTGCTCCGCAGCGGAGGACTACCCATGGCACGCAGCACCCCACGCCCCCGACCCACACTGTGCCAGACGCTCACCCCCGTCGTCCGCTCCTGCCCCGCCTGTCAGCAGCCTCTGGCTGCCGACTACTCCAACTACCGCACCGTCACGCGCCTCGACGGCGTCTGGCGGTTGACCTTGCGCATCCGCCGCTGTCACAACTTCGACTGCCCGCGCCACCACCGCCCCTACCGGCCCGAGGCCGAGCCCCACTTCGCCCTGCCCCACCACGAATTCGGCCTCGACGTCCTCGCCCTGGTCGGGCGGCTGCGCCACGCCGAGCACCGCTCCGCCCCCGAGATCCATCGCGAACTCACGCGCCGCGGCGTCGCCCTGGCCGAGCGCACCGTCTCCAACCTCCTGGACCGCTACGACGAACTGCGCGCCCTCTCCGCCGCCGACCCCACCCGCCTCGGCCCGCTGTTCCGTGACCAGGGCCGGGTGGTCCTGGCCATCGATGGCTTACAGCCCGACGTCGGCCATGAGGTCTTGTGGGTGCTGCGCGACTGCCTGTCCGGGGAAGTCCTGCTGGCCCGCAGCCTGCTGTCGGGCACCACCGACGACCTGGCCCGCCTGCTGACGGAGGCCCGCGACGCCTTGCCCGTGCCCATCACGGGGGCGGCTTCCGACGGCCAAAGCCCCATCCGCAAGGCCGTGGCCCGGGCCCTGCCCGGCGTGCCCCACCAGTTGTGCCACTTCCACTACCTGCGCGAGGCGGCCCGGCCCGTCTACGAAGCCGACCGCCACGCCAAGAAGGAGTTGAAGAAGCGCGCCCGGGGGTCGGCTACATCGAGCGCGCGGCCGAGGGGCAGGAGGACGCGGAGGAAAGCAATGCTGCGCAGTTACTGCGCGGCAGTCCGTGCGGCCTGACCGACGACCGCCCTGGTCGCTTCGGGACTGCAGCTGCACGAACGGCTGGGGCGGACCGCGGCCGACCTGGACCGGGTGGAGGCCGGGACCGGCGGCCTGCCCAAGGGCTGGCGCGCTTCCTGCCAGTTGCTGCGGCGACACCGGAGACGGCGTTCCTGGCCGGGGTGCAGGCCTGCCGCTGGAGTGTACCGGGTGGCGGCTGCTGGAGAACGACCGGAGGCAGTCGGCCCGCGACCTCCGCCGCCGGCTGTCCGGGCTCCTGGGCGGATGCGCCGGGAGGCCGCCCGGGTCGGGGACCCGGCCGTGGCGAGGCAGTTGGGTCACTTCGTGAAGGTGACACGGAGTTACCGCCCGGGCCTTTTCCGCTGCTACGAGTTGCGGACCTGCCGCGGACGAACAACGACCTGGAGCAGTTGTTCGGCGGCCACCACTACCACGAGCGCCCGGTCGGCGTTGAGCGAAAGGCGACTCGCCGAACACAAGTGGTGCTGGGGTCCGTGCAGGCGGTGTCGAGCTGGCGACGCGGCTGCGCCCCGAAGAAGGGGTTAGTGCTGGCCAGCGGCTACCTGCCCCAGTGGCAGGCGTTACCGAGCGGCTGGGCTTGCCGGGAGAGCGCGACGCCAGCAGTGACGCTGCCGAGCCCCGATCACGTACCTGGCAAATCTCGAATACTCTGTCTCCAGCTAAGTTTGCCGTCCTAGTTTTTCGCCCGCCCACAGGCGGCGGACGCCGCTGGTCGAGGACGATGTCCTGGCGGCTGCTGGCCGAGGCGGGCGAGGTCGTCCTTGCCTGGCGGATGGTGGTGGGGTCGCAGCCGAGCAGGGCGGAGATGTAGTCGGTGCCGCCGTGGCCGATCTTGGCGGCCTCACAGGCGGCGTAGCGGCGGCGGTCGCTCTCGCGGAGGGAGCGGCACAGCACCCTCATGGACAGCTCGACGTCGGGCGGGTAGGGGAAGGCGGCGGACATCGCTCGCTCCTTGCTGGGCACTGCCATCCCTATCCCCACGCCGTTGTCGAGGCTTTGTTCCCGCGGCAGTCCTTACTTCGTGCGGCTCGTTACCGCCCCTCCAGGTGATGAAGATCCCGACCGACCGGCCCGGTCATCCACCAGGCGGACGAACGGGATCGCGTCCTGCGGGTCGATTGCCCGCTCGATCCGCACCCGCGCCGGCCGCACGCGCATCCCCGCCTGGTGGTGCAGGCTGAGCACCACCTGCCCCTCGTCCTCGCCGCCGACGCGGCTCGGCACCGTCGGCGAGCAGGAGTACAGGCGTCGGCCGGAACCACTTCACCGAGCCGACCAGGGCGTAGAGGGCTCGCGCCGCAGCAGCAGACATGGTCAGGTCGCCCTCGAACAGCGCCCGTCGAGCGCCCGCGGCACGCCCCAGCGGCCGAACCGCTCCACGCTCGTCCAGCCAGCAAACCACCCAGCCGATGTTGTACTTGCGGCAGTACCTCCAGGCCGGTATCGGTTAATCGGCTGACAGGCCGGCCGGCCAGCCGGCAGTTCGCCAGGCCCCTTGCGGCGTGCTCGATCACCGGCCTCGAGCGTCCGGCCAGCACCGACGAAATCGCCCCGGTCAGCAGCAGCAGCAGGCCGTCGAAGTGGAATACCTCGGCCGGCCGGCCGGTCCTCCCAGAGGACGCGGGCGTGGTCCCCGGTCACCCCGCGAACCGCCTCGGCGAGGCCGACCGGTTGGCCCCCAGGCCGATCTCCAGGGGGCGGGGCTCGACCATCGAACGCGTACACGCCGCCGGGTCCGGGGCGGCCAGTGCCACCAGCGCCGGCACGCTGACCGCCATGAGGGCGGGCGAGGCCGCCGTCCCGCTCCAGCGGCGAACCGCTCCGAGCAGGCGTGACAGGGTCACCGCGGCCGGAAGCGCGGCGAAGAGAAGGGCGGGGGTCAGCAGGTGGGTGGCGCCAAGCCGGGCGAACGGCTGCCAGCCCGCCCCGGCGACGGTAAGCGCCAGGAAGCCCAGCGTCCCCAACCCGAACAGCCGGGCCGTCGGCCGCTGGCCGCTGCGGTGCAGCACCGCCAGGCCGAGGAGGCCGGTGGCGATCAGGGCAGGCAGGGCCTTGTCGAGGCCCTCGCCCCGCAGCGGCGCGGCCCACCACTCCGCCAGGGCGCGGTGGGCCAAGGGGGCCTCGCGGGCGAACGGCACGCGGATCCACCAGTAGGCGACCAGGTCGCCCAGCCAGAAAGGCGTTGCCCGCGACCGCCAGAAGCAGCCGCGAACAGCGGCACGTGCCACAGCGGCCGGTGCCAGTGCCCGACAGCCAGGTAGTAGACGAGGAGCAGCGGCAGGTTGAGCGGCAACGGGTGCGCGAACCAGGCGACCAGGCCACTCAGCACCACGCCGGCCAGGCTGACCACGCCGGCGTCGCGGTGGTAGCGGACCAGCATGCCGACCTGGACCAGCAACATCAGCGAGCCCAGCAGCAGATCGACGTCGCCCGCCTCGAGCGCCTCCCGGCCGGGGCGGCTCCAAAAGACGCACAGGCCCAACAGGGTGACGAGCAGCGACACGCCGCGGCACTGCCCCGTGGCCCGCGCGGCGACGAACAGCCCCAGGGGCACCACCAGGCACAGTCCGGCGAGCCCAACCTTGTACGCCGCCGGCGAGTAGCGGCCCCCGGCCAGGGCCAGCGCCAACTCGGCCGGCCGACTGCCGGGGTCGAACACGGGTGTCTTGGGGTAGCCGGCGTGGAACGCCGGGTCAAAGCACGACAGCCGGCCGCGCTCCACCAGGGCCCTCGCCCCGAGGTAGCCGTGGTAGAGGTGCAGCGGGTGGCGCCCGGAGAGGATCGGCTCGTCGTCGAGCAGCCGGCCCGGGGCCTCCCGGGCGCCGAGCAGCCCGAGGGTGAGCCACCCCTGAAAGGCGACCAGCACCGCCAGGCCGAGCAGCCAGAGCGGGTGGCGCCCGGCCGACGGCGGCTGGCACGGGGGGGGCGTTGCGGTCGTGTCGTTCATGGTCGCCCGATGGTAGCGGCGAGGGCCGGTGCGGGCAAGGCGTCCTGCGAGACCCGCTCAGAGCTGGAAGATCAGCTGCCGCTGGAGCTTCCCGCACACCATCGACGCCAGCCCGGCGAGGAACCCCACGATGAGCACGGCCGTCCCGTACACCTCGAACCCCGGCCACCGCCCGTCCAGGATCGGGTCGCGGAACAGCCGGAAGAACGGCACCAGGGGGTTGCAGTTCATCACCAGGAAGTGAAGCTTGCTCCCCTCGCCGAGGTCTTTTGGGTAGTAGATGATCGGCGTGGCGTAGAAGAGGATCTGGAAGACGACATCCATCAGGTGCTGCGTGTCCTGGAAGTAGACGTTGGCGAACCCTGCCAGGGTAGCCATGGACCAGATGAGGACGAACAGCATCGCGAACGTCGGGATCAGGCTCAGCAACGCGATCGGGTTCAGTGCCCCTTTCGCGTACCCCGCGATGCCGAACAGGACCATCAGGGCGATAAGGAAGTGGAACGACTCCGTCAGGGCCGTCCGCAGTGGGAAGACCGCGATCGGCGTCGGGTGCTGGCGGATGTACGACTCGCCCTGGAAGAAGCACTGGCAGCCCTGCTTCGTCGCGGTGGTGATGTAGTCCCACAGCGCCAGCCCCGAGAGCAGGTACGGGGCGTACGTCCAGGTGTCGGAGCGCTGGAAAATGCGCTGGAACACCACGCACAGGATGACCGTCAGCATCAGCGGCCGCACCAGCGACCAGCCGACGCCGAGGATCGACCGCCGGTAGCGCGCGAGCGGAGGTCGATCCGCACCAGCGGCATCAAGTAGCGGCAGGCCCACACCTTGGCAAATACTGGATCATTAACCTCTTCCTATCCCTTTTACCGCTGGGAGACCAGCCACCCGCAGGCCGCCCGGAGCCGGTCGGCGAGGCGGTACGGCAGGCCGCGCTGGCGGGCCTCGAGGCGCTCCAGCCGCTGGCCCAGGCCGGTGAGCGAACCACAGGGCGGCCCGCTCGCCGGGCGGCAGCCGGTCCAGGTCGCGGAACTGGCGGACGACGCGCGCCGGTTGGCGTAGGGGTTGGTGACGCGCGAGAAGCCGGTCGGCAGGTGGCGGTAGTAGAACAGGTGGTCCGGCACGACGTCGATGCGGCCGCCGGCGTGGGCGAGCTTGACGAACGCCTCCCAGTCCTCGAACGACGTGCCGCGGTCGGTCTCGTAGCCCCCGCGGCGCGGAAACGCCTCGGTGCGGTACAGCGCGTCGCGTCGCCGTGAACGTTGCGCGGCACGACAGCACGTGCGGCCCGCCGGCCCGGCGGTAGGCGTGCAGGAAGCGCCCCCCTTCAGGTCCTCGGTGGTGGCGAAGGCGAGTAGCAGGTCAGCGCCGCGACGTCCGGCCGGCGGGCCGCGACGAACCGCTCGACCATGTCCGGCCGGGCGACGTTGTCGGCGTCGAAGGGGAGGAAGAACTCGCCGTTGGCCTCGAACAGGCCGCGGTTGCGGGTGGCGCCGATGCCGGCGTTGTCCTGCCGCTCGAAGCGGAAGCGGGGGTAGCGGTGCCGCATCTCGTCGAAGACGCGCCGCGCCTCGGGCCGGGTCGAGCCGTCGTCGATGATGAGGACGTCGAGGTTGGGGTAGGTCTGCTCGGCCAGTGACGCCAGCGCCTCGGGCAGGGTGTGGGGCAGGTTGAAGTACGGCACGCAAACAGAGACGAGCGGCGGTGCGGCATCGAGATGAGCCGCCGGACTGGCGCCGGCGGGGCGAAACGCGGGGGCAGGCCCCGCTGCTCGTTCCATCGACCAGCCGCACCGCCGCGCGTGTTCCAACTGTTGGCCGTCCTCCACGATCTGGAGGCAGGCGTTCTCGAAGCCGTACCGCTCGGCGTAGTCGCCTTCGAGGTGGGCGAAGTCGTCCGGCCAGCGCCCCTCGCGCTGGCGGAGCCAGTCGCTGGTGGCGTCGAGGCGGACGGCGAGGGTGGTGTTGGCGAACGCCAGCCCGGCGCGCTTGGCCTGGACGGAGCGGAAGCCCAGGCCGCCCAGCGCCGGGAACTCGACCAGGTCGAGCGACTCGCGCTGTAGCGCCAGCCGGACGCGGTCGGAGCGCTCGGCCGGCCCGTCGCCGTGGGCGTGGCACACATGGTAGGGGGTGGGGACGCTCACGCGGTCCGGCTCCACCACCCACACGTTACAGCCCCGCGACATCCAGTACTCGACGCGCTCCCCCAGGTCGCCGAGGGTGTCGCCGACGACGAGGCCCACGTTGCGGATCGCCTCACCGCGCATGCGACAGGACCCCCTGCTCGACGCCGAGGAAGAACTCACCGGCGGTGGCCAGTGACTCCGGGGTGCCGATGTCGAGGAACCGGCCGGGGGACCGAAGGCCGAACACCCGGCCGCGCGACACCCACTCCGGCAGCACCTCGCGTTCCAGGGACACCGGCCCGTCAATCGGGACGCTTTCGACGACCTCGCGGTCGAAAAGGTACACCCCGGCGTTGACCCAGCCCGGCCCGGCGCCCGGCGCCTTCTCCTCGAACGCGACCACCTCGCCCCGCTCGCCGAGCCGCACCTTTCCGTAGCGGCCGGCGTCCTCGACGCGGGTGAGGACGAGGGTGACGGCGCCGCCCCGGCGGGCATGGAACCAGGGCAGGTCGGCCAGGCCCTGATCGACGAACGAGTCGCCGTTCATCACCAGCAGGCGGGCGGAGCGGACGGCGGGCAGGGCCGCGCGGATCGCCCCGCCGGTGCCGAGCGGTTGCCGCTCGCGGGAGTAGCTCAGGCGAACGCCGCGGTACGAATCGCCCAGCTCGCGGACCACCTCGTCGTGCAGGTGCCCCGTCAGGAGCACGGCCTCGCGGAAGCCGGCGGCGGCCAGCTGGTCGAGCAGGTGGGTGACGAACGGCCGGCCGGCGACCGGGGCGAGCACCTTGGGCACGCCCGGCAGGGCGTCGCGGAGGCGCGTCCCGAGCCCGCCGGCGAGGAGGAGCGGTGTGAGGTCTTTTGTGTCCATGGTTCACCCCGCGTTGCGGAACATCCCGCGGCCTAGCATCCGGTAACCCTTGAGCAGCTCACGGATGCCGTCGTCGAGCGACCGGCGGGCGACGAACCCCGCCTCGGCCAGCCGGGCGCTGGAGACGATGTAGTTGCGCTTGTCGGGGTCCTGGCCGATCGGGGCGAAGTGCAGGTAGAAGTTCGGGACGTGCCTCTTCACCTCCAGCGCCAGCTCCTCCTTGGAGAGGTTGGCGGAGTCCAGCCCGAGGTTGTAGACCTTGCCCGACATCGCGTCGGCGTGGGCGATGGCGTGGAGGAAGCAGTCGGCGACGTCGCGGACGTGGACGAAGTTGCGCTTGAAGTCCTTCTCGAACAGCACCAGGTAGCCGTCGGTGACGGCGGCGTAGACGAAGTGGTTGACCAGCAGGTCCAGCCGCATCCGCGGCGACAGGCCGAACACGGTGGCCAGCCGGAAGGCGACGGCGTTGGGCGAGTCGAGCAGCGCCCGTTCGGCCTCGACCTTGGTCCGGCCGTACAGCGAGATGGGCTCCAGCGGGCTGTCCTCGGTGCAGAACGATTGGCCCGACGTGGTGCCGTAACCGCTGTTGGTGTTGGGGTAGAGGACGAGCTGGTGCCGGCTGCGGAGGCGGGTGAGCTGTTTCACCGCGTCCAGGTTGACGCTGGTCGCCAGCAGCGGGTCGCGGTCGCAGGCGGAGGCGCCGACGATCGCGGCCAGGTGGATCACGACGTCGGCGGGCTTCATCACCCGCCGCATGACCAACTCGTCGCGGACGTCGCCCTCGACGAAGTTGAACGCGGGGTGGTGGCACAGGTGGAACAGGGCCTGCTCGCCGCGGCCGAAGTGGAGGTTGTCCAGCGCCGTGACGCGGAAGCCGGCTGCGAGGAGGTGCTCGCAGAGGACGCTGCCGATGTAGCCGAGCCCGCCGGTGACGAGAACGTGCTGAGCCATGGTGCCTTCCTTGGCGGTGACTCCGAGTAGGATGATCGAAGGACGTTGAGAGTAGTTCGGCGCGGCGGGGGAGGTCAAGGCCACTTTGGGCGAACACCTGATCATCGTCGGCAGCGCCCAGCATGCGCGGCGGCGTGGTCGGCGCGGCGCGCGGGGCTGCGGCCGTGGTGCGTCGTCTGTTCGCCGACGCCGACCTGGCGGCGATGTGCCCGGTAAGGAAGCTGGAAGGCCGCTACCCGCAGGCGTTCGCGGCGGCCATTGCCGACGCCGGGCGTCGTGGATCGCCACCGGCGGGCTGGAGAACTACCCCCGCCTGGTGTCGCGGTTGGCGCGGCGACGGCCGCTGGCGGGGTAACGACGGCGCTTCGTGCTGCGGCAGACGCGCGTCTTGAGCGAGCTGGCGAAGGCGGCCCAGGAGGCGGGGCTGCCCGCACCGGCGCTGGGCGGCGGGGAGGGGCGCTTGGCTCGTCAAGCCTCGCCGCGGGGCCGGAGGGGCAGGCATCCGATTCTGGGGCGGGGAACCGATACCGGGCAATTGCTATCTGCAAGAACACATCGAAGGCGAGCCGGCGAGCGCGGCGTTCGCCGGCCGGGCGCTTCTCGGCGTGACGCGGCAGCTGGTCGGCGAGCCGTGGCTGGGCGCGACCCCGTTTCACTACTGCGGCAGCGTCGGCCCCGTGGGGGTGCCGCCGGGGTGCGAACGCTGGGCGAGGTGCTGGTCGATCGGCTCGGCCTGCAAGGGCTGTTCGGCGTCGATGGCGTCATCCGCGGCGGCGAGTTCTGGCCGGTCGAGTTTGAACCCGCGGCACACGGCGTCGATGGAAGTGTTGGGCGGTACTCGATGCGTGCTCGCACGCTGCCGGGGTCGCGGCGCTGCTGGCGGGCGAGCCAGGGGCGTCAGCCCCGGTAGAGCGCCCCCACCCCACCGGGGGCTGACGCCCCGGCTCGCCGACCGTCGCCAAGGGCATCCTCTACGCCCGCGCCCGACGTCCACCTTCCCGCCGACGGGCCCTGGCACAACGGCGGGTTCGCCGACCTGCCTCATCCCGGCGACGTCATCCACACAGGACACCCCATCCTTACCCTATTCGCCCGCGACCTCGAAGCGCTTCGCCGCCGCGCGGCCGAGGTCGAAGCCCTCGTGTATGCTGGACGGTAGGAGGACCGGATGAAGACGCTTAACGAACAGGCCGGCCAGATCGCCGCCGCGCTGGCGGCGAGGGCCGACGCCTTGCGGATCGCAACGCACCGCGTCGGCGGCTCCACGGTGCTCGATTGCGGCATCGCCGTTCCGGGGGGCCTGCAAGCCGGCCTGGCGCTGGCCAGCGTTTGTCTGGGGGGGCGGGCCGAAGTCTCGCTGGCGCCCGGCCCCGCCGTGCAGGTCGTCACGGACGCCCCCGTCGTCGCATGCATGGCGTCGCAGTACGCCGGCTGGCAGGTGAGCGTCGGCAAGTTCTTCGCCATGGGCTCGGGGCCGATGCGCGCGGTCTGGGCGAAGGAGAAGCTCTTCGCCGACATCCCCGGCCAGGAGTCGTCGCCCGTGGCGGTCGGCGTGCTGGAGACGCGCAAGCTGCCGACGCCGGAGGTCATCGCCTACCTGAGCGAACAGCTGTCCTTGCCCGCGGAGAAGCTGACCCTGTTATGCGCGCCGGCGTCGAGCCTGGCCGGGACGGTGCAGGTGGTGGCGCGCTCCCTAGAAACGGCCCTGCACAAGCTGCACGAGTTGAAGTTCGACCTACGACAGGTCGTGTCCGGGTACGGCGTCGCGCCGCTGCCGCCGGTCGCCGCCGACGAGATCCAGGCGATCGGCCGGACCAACGACGCCATCCTGTACGGCGGCCAGGTCACCGTCTGGGTGCGCGGCGACGACGAGCAGCTGGCTGCGGTCGGCCGGCAGGTGCCGTCGAGCGCGTCGAAGGACCACGGGGCGCCGTTCGCGGAGATTTTCGAGCGCTATAGCCGCGATTTCTACAAGATCGACCCACACCTGTTCAGCCCGGCGGTCATCACCCTGGTGAACTTGACCAGTGGCAAGCAGCACGTCTTTGGTCGGCTGGAGCCGGACATCCTCGCCCGCTCGTTCGGGAGTTGAACCCGCCCCATGCGCCTCGCCATCCTCTCCTCCGGCACCGGCTGGCACGTCGCCGACCTGGCCCGCGCCTGCGGCGAACTGGGACACGCCTGCGAGCAGCTCGACTTCCGCCGCCTGTCGGCCGGCGTCGCCGCCGGGCCGGAGCCGCTGGCCGGCTTCGACGCCGTCATCGTCCGCACCATGCCCCGGGGTCGCTGGAGCAGGTCGTCTTCCGCATGGACCTGCTCCAGCGCGTCGAGGCGCGGGGCGTCGTGGTCAGCAACCCGCCGCGCTTGCCTGGAGGCGGCGATCGACAAGTACCTGACGACGGCGCCCTCCACGCGGCGGGGCTGCCGGTGCCGCCGACGGTCGTCTGCCAGGGCGCCGACGCGGCGCTGGAGGCGTTCGCGACGCTGGGCGGCGACGTCGTGGTCAAGCCGCTGTTCGGCTCGGAGGGTCGCGGCATGGTGCGCGTCAGCGACCCGGAAATGGCCTGGCGCACGTTCCGCACGCTGGAGCGCACCGGCTGCGTGCTGTACCTGCAACAGCTGATCCGCCACCCCGGATGGGACCTTCGCGTCTTCGTGCTGGGCCGGCGCGTGCTGACGGCGATGCGGCGGTACGCCCGTGAGGGTTGGCGCACCAACGTGGCCCAGGGCGGCCGCGGCGAGGCCGTGGCCGTGCGCGACGACGAGGCGGAGTTGGCGTTGCGGGCGGCGGCGGTGCTGGGCGCGGACGCGGCAGGGGTCGATCTGCTGCGCGGGCCGGGCGGCGAGTGGTACGTGCTGGAGGTGAACGCGGTGCCGGGCTGGCGGGCGCTGGCGCCGGTGACGGGGGTGGACGTGGCGAAGGAGATCGTGCGGCACCTCGCGGCACGAGGGCAGCGATGAGCACCTCGATGTACATCGACGCCCTGCTCGCACAGCAAGCGTGCCTGTGGGAGGTGACGGCCCGGAAGCCGGGCAACGTTCATCGTTACCGCGACTTTGTGGATGTCTCCTATCTCGACTTCGCCACCAGCGCCGCCGCCATCGCGCCAGTCCTGGCGGTGGCGTGGGAGCGGCCCGTCGGCGAAACCATCTTCAATTGTGTCTGCATGGTCGGGCCTCTCGTGCGGCGGAAGAACACGAACCTGGGCATCATCCTCCTGTTCGCGCCGCTGGCCCGGGCGTTCGTCCACCCGGATTACCGTGCCAATTTGGAGCGCGTCCTAAAAGAGCTGACGGTGGAAGACGCCCGGTGGGCCTTTCAGGCGATCCGCATGGCGAACCCCGGCGGACTGGGAAACGTTCCAGAACAGGACGTGAGCGGGGAGCCGACGGTGACGCTGCGCGAGGCCATGGAGTTGGCCGCCGACCGTGACCTGGTCGCGCGGCAGTATGCCAACGGCTTCCGCGAGGTGTTCGAGGAGGCGGTGCCTGCCATCCGGCAGGGTGCGGAGCGGACCGGCAGTGTCGAGGGCGGCATCATCTCCGCCCACCTGGACCTCATGAGCCGGTTCCCCGACACGCTCATCGCCCGCAAATGCGGCGTTGATGTCGCCGCCGAGTCCGCTGTGCGGGCCAAGCGCGTCCTGGAGTTGGGCTGGCCGCACACGGCAGAAGGGCGGAGCGAGATCGTCGCGCTGGACGGCTGGCTGCGCGCGGACGGGAACCGTCGCAACCCAGGCACGACGGCGGACCTGATCGCGGCGGCGCTGTTCGTGCTCCTGCGGGCGGGACGGCCGGCCCTGCCGGCACACCTCCCCTGGGCGCTCCGCGAAGGCGCGCCCTGATCGCCTCCCCCTGGCCGGGTTCGTACAACGGTGCAGGGGCGGAAGACGCGCCGTCCTCGTCCCATCGTAGCCATCGAGGCGGTTCGCCGTCGGGGGGTCCGGCGGCGGAACGGCTCGTCGCAAGGAGAGGGTTTGATGAATCGTTCGTTCGTGCTGACCGCCGCGCTGTGCTGCGCCATCTTCGCCTCGACGTCCGCCACCGGCGCCGACGACAAGGGGGGCGTGAAGACCGGGGCCATCATGAAGAAGTGCTTCGGCAAGAACGGCCTGTGTGGCGCCACCATCGGCCAGGGCAAGAAGATGGACTGGGACGCGGCGGCGAAGACGGTCAAGGAGTTCTACACCTGCATCGAGCAGCTCCCCAAGGGGGCCCCGAAGAAGGGCGACAAGGAGGACTTCGTCGAGGCGGCCAAGACCTTCGTCGGCAAGGTCAAGGACCTGAAGTCGGCCGTCGATGACAAGGACACCAAGAAGTTCGACGCCGCCACCAAGGGCATCACCGGCTCCTGCAAGGGCTGCCACACGGCCCACCGCTAAACGTGACGCGGGCCGGAAGCGGGGGCGGCGGGTTGTCACACGCCGCCCCCGCTTTATACCGCCTCGCGGCAGGCGTTGCCGACGTCGGTCGTCGTCGCCTTGCCACCCAGGTCCGGCGTCCGCGGCCGGCCCGCCTTCAGCACCGCCGCCACCGCGTCGCGCATCGCCCGGCCGGCCTTGTCCATCCCCAGGTGCTCCAGCATCATCCCCGCCGACAGCACCGCCGCCAGCGGGTTGGCGATCCCCTTGCCAGCGATGTCCGGCGCCGAGCCGTGGACCGGCTCGAACATGCTCGGAAAGGCCCGCTCCGGGTTGATGTTGGCGCTGGCCGCCATGCCCATGCTGCCGGTGATGATCGCGCTCAAATCGGTCAGGATGTCACCGAACAGGTTGCTCGCCACCACCACGTCGAACGCCTCCGGCTTGCGGACGAAGTCCATCGCGGCGGCGTCCACCAGCAGCGACGACGCCTGCACGTCGGGGTAGTCCTTCTTCACCGCGTGGAACACCTCGTCCCACAGCACCATGCCGAACTGCTGGGCGTTCGACTTGGTGATCGACGTCACCTTCTTGCGCCGCTTCCGCGCCCCCTCGAACGCCGCCCGCATGATCCGCTCGCAGCCGCGGCGCGTGAACGTGTTGGTCTGGATGGCGACCTCGTGCGGCGTGCCGACGTAGAGCCGGCCGCCGATCGGGGCGTACTCGCCCTCGGTGTTCTCGCGGTAAACGAGCATGTCGATGGCGCCGGCCGGCTTCGGCTTCAGCGCCCCGCTGGCCGGGTCGATGTCGTGCAGCGGGCAGGGGACGCCGTCGAAGAGGTAAGCGGGGCGGAGGTTGAGGTAGAGGTCGAACCTGCGCCGCATGGGCAAGAGCAGGCCGTGCAGGGTGATGTGGTCGGGCACGTCGGGGTGGCCGATGGCGCCGAGCAGGACGGCGTCGTGCTTCTGGAGGATCTCCCAGCCGTCGGGCGGCATCATGGTGCCCGTCTGCTTGTAGTAGTTGCCCGACCACGGCAGGCGGTTCCACTCGACGCGGCCGCCGTGCTTCGCCAGGGCGGCGTCGGCGACGCGGATCGCCTGGTCGATCACCTCCGGCCCGATGCCGTCGCCGCCGATGACCGCGATGCGGGAAACTGTCATTGCATCCACCTCACCAAGACGCTATCTAGCGGTGCGATTCCCTGAAGGTAGGAGACTATCGGTCTACGCGGCTAGGCGGGCGAGTCAAGGAGACGGGACGGCTTCGAGGGGCGACCTGATGGGCGGATCGATCCGAGCGACGCTGACCGCACTGGCGCTGGCCGCCCTGGCCGGCTGCCAGGGCACGCCGCGCCCGATCGACAACGACCCGCTCGTCGGCGGCGGGCCCGCGGCCAGCGCGGTCTCGGCCGGCGCGGCCCGGCGCGACGACAGTGCCGTCCGGGCCCGGTCCGACGTGCCGCCGGTCCCGCCGGCCAACACGACCACCAGTCCCGCGGCCCTGACCGTCGGGGCCATCACCCCGCCGCCCTCGACCGACCGCCGCCCGGCCGCCCAGGGCATCACGCTGGGCGGGCCGCGCCCCAAGGGCGTCTCCTCGCCGGCGGCCCCGCCGGATGAGACGAGGAGCCACGCCGCCCCCCTTCCGGCCAGTGGCGGCGACTCCTACGAGGGACTACAGCAACGGCTCCAGGCGCGCGGCATCGTCTGGCAACAGCTGAAGATGGTCGAGCGTGACCGCTGGGATTTCTACTGCGCCATCCCGGACCAGCGGCAACCGAACGTCCGCCGCAACTACGAGGCGCGCGGCCGGGCGTCCGCCGTCGAGGCGATGCGCGAGGTGCTCGCCGAGATCGAGAGCGACCGGCGCTGACCAGGGGTCAGTTCACCTCCCACTTGCCCAGGAAGAACCCCGCCCGCACCGGGGCCGGCATCGGCGAGTTGGCCCCCTTGACCGACCGCCAGATCACCTCGTTGAACAGCAGGTCGTCCGCCGCGTCCTCCTTGTCCAGGTCGAACGCCGCCGACATCGCCGCCCCCCAGGCGTCCTTCTTGTTGGTCGCGCTCATGTCCACGTCCGGCTTGACGTGGGTGTACGGCGTCAGGTCCGGCTTCGTGGCGAACGACCGATACATCGGCCGGGCCGCGGCGTCGAACTGGCTCATCGGCTTGAGGTTGAGGATCAGCTCCATCGTCCGCAGCATGCTGCTGGTCGAGTACATCGTCGAGTCCACGGAGTTGCGCCTCGTCCACGGGCTGATGACCAGCGCCACCGAGCGGTGACAATCGACGTGGTCCGGCCCGTTCTGGGCGTCGTCTTCCAGGACGAAGATCGCCGTGTCCTTCCAGAACTTGCTCTTCGACACCGCCTCGACCACCATCCCAAGGGCGTAGTCGTTGTCGGCGACCATCGCCGTCGGCGTCGGCTTGCCTTCCTTCGTGCCGGAGGTGTGGTCGTTGGGCAGCCGCAGGATCGTCAGCTGGGGGAACTGACCTTCTTTCTCGAAGCGCTTCAGCTCCTCGATGAAGCGCGCCGCCCGTTTCACGTCGGGGTAATCCAGGTCGTAGCCGCGGAACTTCGGGTCGAAGTGCCCTTCGAGCGCCTTGACTGACGCCCGGCTGTCCTCGAAGGTGCCGTCGGCGTTCTTCTTGCCGTTGGCGATCCACTCGCCGTAGCTGCGGTAGGTGACGCCGGCCTCCCTCGCCCGGTCCCAGAGGTAGCCGCCGGCCGGCCGGGCGACGTAGTCGAACGCGCCTTCCGAGGGGTAGAAGCTCAACTTCTTCAGCGGGCTGCCGCGGTAGCTGAGCGGCCAGACCTTCTCGACGAAGTCGGTGGCGTAGGCGCCCATGCTCCACTCGTGGCCGTCGGCGGACACCTCGCCCTCGACGTAGAAGTTGTCCAGCAGCACGAACTGCCGGGCCAGCCGGTGGTGGTTGGGCGTGACCTTCTCGGGGAACAGGCACAGGCTGGGGTCGCCGTTGCCCTCCTTCATGTCGCCGAGGACCTGGTCGTAGGTGCGGTTCTCCTTGATGATGTACAGGCAGTGCTTGATCGGGCTGGCGTCGCCCTGCTTGCGCGGCACGGGGTTGCCCTCGGTCCAGCCGCCAGTGCGCGGGCTGAAGTCGCGCTTCAGCGGGCAGCAGGCGTAGGCCTGCTTGCTGTGCTCGGCCATCTGGTCCGGCGTCGGCATCGGGACGATACCCAGCGTCCCTTGCAGGATCGCGCCGATGTACTGGTAGAGCGTCATCAGCTCGGGCCGGCGGTACGGCCCGGGGCCTTGCGGGTTGGCCCGCGAGGTGATCCCCTTGCCGTTGGCGACGTAGATCCGCCTGTCCTTCGGGTTGAACCGCACCGACGTCGGGTACCAGCCGACCGGGATGTAACCGAGCGGCTTCGCCTTCCCCCGGCTGGCGACGTTGAACAGCGAGAGGTTGTTTGCGTCCGAGTTGGCGACGATGAGCACCTGCCCGTCGGGCGTCAGACACAGGCTGCTCGGCGTGTTGCCCGAGGGCGAGCCGGGGTGGAGCGCGCAGTGGATCGTCTCCAGCGGCTTGCCAGTGTCCGCGTCGAGCACGCTCACCTTGGTCGAGTTGGCGCAGGCGACGTACAGCGTCTTGCCGTCGGGCGACAGGGCCATCTCGGTCGGGTGCCGCTCGGTCGGCCACGTCGCGGTCACCTTCGCGGCGGCGAGGTCGATGACGGCGACGCCGCCGCCGGCCCAGCGCGAGACGAACAACCGCTTGCCGTCCTTCGCGGGGAGGCAGGTGTAGGGATAGCTGTCCTTCTCCAGCGCGACACTTCTGACACCTTTCGGATCGGCCACCGGGACGATGCGGACGGCGTGGCCCCAGGTGCCGGCGACGTAGAGCGTCTGGCCCTCGGCGTCGGTGGCGAGGCCACCGACGATGAACTTCTCCTTGCCCGGGGCGACCTCCAGCCGGCGGGCCTTGCCCAGCAGGCCGTCGTCGAACGAGAAGGCGTGGACGACCTCGAACTCGCCGCCGGAGGCGAACAGCGTCTTGCCGTCGGGCGACCAGGCCAGCCCGGTGAACGCCTGCTCGACCGGCACGCGGCAGGTGACGCGCTCCTTGTCCCTGGTCAGATCGACGAGGACGACCTCGTGCGGCCCGTAGCCGGCGTGGAGGACGGCCAGGTAGTCGCCGCCGGGGTGCACCGCGAGGTTGACGGGGAAGTCACCCAGCGCCAGCTGCTTGCCGGCGGGCCGCAGTGACCACTGGTTGGGCAGGAGGACCTCGCCGGCCGGCTGGAGGCCGGGGAGGACACGGGGCGGCGTCGCGACACGGGGAGGGGCTACGGCCCCGCGCTGGGGGCGAAGGCCGAGGGCGAGCCCGCCGCAGGCGGCGGTGAGGAAGCAGGCGGCCAGGAGGGAGCGCGGCATGGCGGATCGGCCTCGAGTGCGGGCGTCGTGTGGAGGGATTATCGGCGAAGGAGGGTGGTTCAGACAGGGAAGATCCCAGAAACGCCGCGGCTGACACGAGGTCGGCCTCACGCCCCGCCCAGCGCCTCGCCGACCATGCGGGACAGCTCGGCCAGGTGGAACGGCTTGAGCAGCAGCCTCGCCTGCTCGGTCTTCACGCCGTGGCGCAGGATCTCGTCGTCGGTGTAGCCGCTCATGAACAGGACGCGAAGGTGGGGCAGCAGGGCCTGCGCCAGCTCGGAGAGCTGCCGGCCGTTCATCCCGGGCATGACCACGTCGGTCAGTAACAGGTCGATCCGGCTCGTGCCGGCCCGGATCAGTTCCAGCGCCTCGCGCGGGCCGGTGGCGGGCAGGACCCGGTAGCCGGCTGCCTCCAGGCCGCGCCGGGCCAGATCCCGCACCTTCTCGTCGTCCTCGACCACCAGGACGGTGCGTGGCGCCCCGGTGGAAGGAATGACCTCGGGCAGTTCGACCTCGGGCGGGGGCGGGGCGGGGGCGGCCGGCAGGTCGATCTCGAACGTGGTGCCCCGCCCCGGTTCCGACCGCACGCGGATCTCCCCGCCGAGAGTCTGCACGATGCCATAGACGGTGGCCAGCCCCAGGCCGGTGCCCTTGCCCGGCCCCTTGGTGGTGAAGAACGGCTCGAAGGCCCTGGCCCGTGTGGCGGCGTCCATGCCGCAGCCGGTGTCGGTCACCGTCAGCCGGGCCATTCCGCCCTGACGCGCCAGTTCGATCGCCAGCTCGCCACCGCCCGGCATCGCGTCGCGGGCGTTGACGGCCAGGTTGATCAAAATCTGGTGCAGGAGAGTCGGGGCGGCGTTGACCAGCGGGACGTCCGGGCCGATCCTCACCGCGACCCGGATGTGTTCGCCGATGAGCCGGCCCAACAGGCTGTGGCAGTCGGCCAGCACCACCCCCAGTGACAGTGGGGACAGCGCGATCGCCTGCCGGCGGCTGAACAACAGCAGCTGGGCGACGAGCCCGGCGGCGCGCTCCCCGGCCTGCCGCACGTCCCCGGCCAGCTTCCTGGCGTCTGGGAGCCCGGCCGGGATCAGCGTCTGGAGCAGCTCCCCGCCGCCGTTGATGACGGTCAGTAGGTTGTTGAAGTCGTGGGCAATGCCCCCCGCGAGCCGGCCGAGGGCCTCCATCTTCTGCGACTCGCGGAGCTGCTCCTTCAGCGTCGCCTCCTTGTCGAACCGCTCGCGGAGCTGGTCGGTCTGCTGCCGGACTTGTCGCCGCAGCGTGAACACCCACGCCAGCGCCGTGAGCGTCCCCAGGCCCAGGGAGCCGAACAGGGCCAGCGCCCGGCCCGGGGACAACGGCGACGGTTCCGGGGGAGGGGGCGGCCGCTGGAGGACCACCACGTCGGCGGGCGATCGTGCGATCAGGTGCAGCCCGGCGGCGGCCTGGCCGGGCAGCCCGCTGGTGATGACCCCGGTGACGGCGACCCGGCAGCCCGGCTCGACGCCGGGCGGGAGGTGGCTGGACAGCCAGGCCTCGCACGTCGTCGCCCCGTCGCGAAAGATGATCGAGTAGCGCGGGTCGGCGTCGTACACCTCCAGCACGACCCCGGTGACCCTCGCGAGGGTGTGCTCCCGCTCGGGAGACGCGGCCGCAAAGGCCGTCAGGGTACGGACGGGCGGCTCCTCCCGGCTCCCGGTGTCGTGAACGACGGCGCCGGTGAGACGCAACCTCCCTCGGTCATTGACCAGGATCCCGGTCGCCTCGACCCTCGCGCCGTACTCGACTCGGGGGGCGCCGGGCGACAGGGGGACGGCAAAGCCCCCTGTCTCGTCCTGCACGAACAGGCCGTGGTTCCGCGAGTGCCCGACCACGACGCCGGAGACCCGGACCCGCTGGTGGGCGGGCAGCCCGGGATGAAATTGCCTCAGCGTCGAGGACGACCGGATCGGCTGCCTGCGAATCGCCTCGGCGGAGCGGACGACGAGCACTTGATCCAGCGACTGGGCGTAAAGGGCCGCCCCGCCAAGGAGCTGGCGCTGCCTGTCGAACGCCGGGACGCACACCCCACGGGCGCGGACGCCGGCACCGACGAAGGCGTTCGCCTTTCCGGCGTCGGAGGGGCCGGGCACGCGTATCAGCGCCTCGCCCAGGGGGGATTCGAGAACGAGGGTGGTGTATTCGGGGCTGGAGCGGGCCGATTTCACAAACCCCCAGGCCTGGACAAACTGGCAGTGGAGCCAGCCGGCGTCGGTCGTCGTCAGCGACATCGCGATCGGGTCGGGCAGCGGCCCACGCCCGAGGCGGCGGAGGGAGGTCGGGCGGACGCAGGGGGCGAACTGGCCGGCGTCGGTGACGCCCTGGACCTCGACGCGGTCCCCCTGGCGGATCCCGCGGCCCATGGTCGAGCCGTGGACGTAAAGGCCGGCCGACTCGTCCTGGGCGAAGAAATCGCCGTACTGAGGGTTAATGTAGGTGACTACACCCATCAGGCGGGCTGGTATCCCGGCCTTGGCCCGCTCGGGGGTAAGTTCTCGGACCGACTCCGCGCTGGTCAGCACGGCCGGGCATGGCGGTGCGGCGTGGAGCAACAGCGGGAGAACGACCACCGATATCGAGTGGGGCATCAGGCCGTACTACCCAACAGCGCGTCCTGCCCGGTCGGGGACGCCGCGCGTGGGGCACCCCCGGCGAGGGCTCGATGCCGCGCTTCCTTACCCCGGACGAAGGAGGCCCGCGGCGGTGATGGCGATGGGAGATTACCCTCCGAATCTAGCATGCCGGGCCCATCCCGTCCACTCCCGGCATGGCCCCGCGAGGCGGCCCCTTACTTCAGCATCTGCACAAACCGTTCGTACGAGCGCCCCCAGCGCTCCTCCTGGCGCGGCTCGTACCGCTTGACATCGAACGACCGCCGCACCACCTCGCGGGCGTCGGCCAGCGACCCGAGCACGCCCAGCCCCACGGCCTGCACCAGCACGTTGCCGATCGCCGTCGCCTCGACCGGGCCGGCCAACACCTCGCGGCCGCAGCAGTCGGCGGTGAGTTGGCACAGCAGCTCGTTCTGGCTGCCGCCGCCG
Organism: Gemmataceae bacterium; assembly: GCA_046350195.1. Taxonomy (GTDB): domain Bacteria; phylum Planctomycetota; class Planctomycetia; order Gemmatales; family Gemmataceae; genus CALDUY01. The sequence continues at coordinate 33,509 of JAXMAW010000014.1, read as the reverse complement.
ACGACGTGGATCACCTTCAGGGGTTGCCCCGTCAGCGCTTCCAGCTTCTCCAGCACCCAGCGATAGCGGAGGGCTAAACTCTCCAGGGCGCAACGCACCGTGGCGCCGACGCCGTCGGGAACGGGCTGGCCCGTGCGGCGGCAGTAGTCGGCCAGGGCCTTCGGCATCGACTCGGGCAGGATGAACCCGCCGTCGTCGGGATCGACGACGCTGCCGAACGCCGGGGCCTCCGCCGCCAGCCGCATCAGCTCGTCGTAGCCGAACGTCTGCCCGCCGCGCTCCCAGGCCCGGCGGCACTCCTGCACCAGCCACAGGCCCATGACGTTCTTCAAGAACCGCACCGTGCCGCCGAACCCCAGCTCGTTGGTGAAGTTCGCCGCCAGCGCCTCGTCGGTGACGCGCGGCGACGGCAGCTCGACGCCCATCAGCGACCAGGTGCCGGAGCTGACGTACGCCCAGCCGTCGCCGCGGGCCGGCACCGCCGCCACCGCCGCCGCCGTGTCGTGCGTCGCCGTCGCCACCACGGGGATCGGTGACAGGCCGGCGTCACTCGCCACCCCCGCCCGCAGCGGGCCGAGGGCGGTGCCCGGCGGGACGATGGTGCCGAGCATCCCGGATGGCAGGCCGAACGACTCGACCAGCCCCGCCGCCCAGCCGCGCGTCGCCGGGTCGAGCATCTGGCTGGTGCTGGCGTCGGTCAGCTCGTTGACCTTGAGGCCGGTGAGGAAGTAGTGGAACAGGTCGGGGATGAACAGGAGGTGCCTCGCCGCGTCCAGGAGCGGCGAGCCGTCTCGCTGCATGGCCAGCAGCTGGAACAGCGTGTTGAAGCGCATGAACTGGATGCCGGTCCGGCGGAAGACCTCCGCCTTCGGCACGCGCAAAAACGCCTGCTCCATGACGCCCTCGGTGTGCGGGTCGCGGTAGTGCCGCGGGTTGCCCAGCAGCGAGCCGTCGCGGCCGAGCAGGCCGAAGTCCACCCCCCAGGTGTCGATGCCGACGCTCTCGACGCCGCCCTTGCCGGCGCACAGCCGCATGGCGTTCAGCATCTCCGAGTAAAGCCGCAGCACGTCCCAGTGCAGGGTGTCGAGCGTCCGCACCGGGCCGTTGGGAAACCGGTGGACGACGTCGAGCGACAGCCGGGTGCCGTCGAACAGGCCGAGGATGCCCCGGCCGCTCTCGGCGCCGAGGTCGAAGGCGAGGAACTTCCGGGGAGAGGGCATGGCGGTGGTTTCGCTGTGAGCCGGGGCGAACCCCGACAGTATACGAACGGCCGCCCCGACGCGGGCTCACCGGGCGAAGAGCCGGTTCACCTCCCCCTCGGTGACGGTGATGCCGCACTCCGGCCCGGTGTCGCGCAGGACCTTGCCGGCGAGCAGGCGCGTCAGCGGGGCCAGCACGCTGAAGTGGTCGGCACCCCGGACCGGGAAGAAGTGCGCGTCCGGGACGGTCGAGGCCCGAGCCATCGCCTGCAACGCGCGCACGTTGCCGCCGGACGTGCCCTCGAAGACGAACACCGGGCACAGCAGCGAGTGCAGCCACCGGCCGGGCGATCGGAGTTCGACCTCTCGGGGGACGGACCGGTTGAACGGGAGGAACTCCGGCGGGTAGCCGGAGACGTCGTCCGCCGGGCCGAACGAGAAGACGGCGCGGAACCCGTCGGTGTACTGGGCGACGAGCAGGGCCAGGGTGCCGCCGGTGCTGTGCCCGCCGAGGTAGATGCGCCTGGGATCGACGTGGTCCTGCCCGGCGAGGAAGTTGGCGGCGGCGCACACGTCGTCCACCTCGCCGAAGAAGCCCTCCTTCGCGCCGGGGTTGTTGTTGCCGCCGCGCAGCGACGGGAACATCAGGACGACCCCCGCCTTGCGGAACGCGCTGGCCGACTGGTCGTTGTTCGGCGGCCCCTCCCGCCAGCACCCCTCGTCGATCGAGTTGCAGTCGCCGCCGGTGATCCAGATGATGGCCGGGCGCTTCTCCCCGCCCTTCGGGTCCGGGGTGACGTAGGCCGACAGCTGGCCCACCGCCGAGTCGTACTTGACGTGGCGGAACAGCTTGGCCGGCGGCCGCGGCGCGGGCTTGCCGGGGAAGGCCGGGCGGGTGAGCTTCGTCTGGAAGCCACTGCGGGCCTCGACCAGCGATTGCGTCTCCTGCGGGGCGGGCCGGCGCGGCGGCCAGCCGTCGGGCGTCATGACGATCCACCCGATCATGAGGCCGATCATCACCACGTTCGACACGAACGGCTTCCACGCCTTTTCCGGGTGGCAGACGAGGAACAGTAAGCCGACGAGGGGAAAGCAAACGAGGCAGCCGGCACCCCACGCCGCGCCTTCCCGAAACGCCACCCAGAGCAACCACAACTTCGCGGCCATGAACACCGCGATGAAGCCCAGCATCGTGAGTATTTCGAGGTCCGACACGAACGGTTCCCTTTCCTGACAGCGAAAACGAATGCCGGGCAGCCCTACCCGACCACCGACCCGGGGAATCCCCAAAACTCTAGCTCGCGAACGGTGCCGAAGTCGGCGCGCCTCGCTGGCCGGGTGCTTGTCATCCCCACCCGCTAGCATTAAGACAGTCTCTTCATCCCGCCGTCACGAAAGAGGTTTCCGCACCATGAGCGCTCCGCCGGCCCCGCCTGTCGGTCGCCGTTTCGTCCAGTCGCTGGCCGACGGCGACAGCGTCGAGGAGGTCTACCTCGTCGTCGATAAGCAGCTGCGCGCCAACCGCAACGGCAACCTGTTCTTGCAGCTGGACCTCCGCGACCGCTCGGGGACCATCAACGCCCGCCTGTGGAACGCCGGCGAGCCGCTCTTCCGCTCGTTCGAGGCGGGCGACTTCGTCGTCGCCAAGGGCAAGGTGCAGCTCTTCCAGGGCGCCTTGCAGATCATCCTCAACGCGGTGACCCGCCACCCCGCCGAGAAGATCGACCTCGCCGACTTTTTGCCGCACACCGACCAGGACGTCAGCAAGCTGTACGAGCGGCTGCGGACGCTGCTGCGGAAGCTCGGCAACCCGCACCTGCGGGCGCTGGCCGAGTCGTTCCTGATGGACGAGGCGTTCACCCAGGCGTTCTGCCGCGCCCCCGCCGGCGTCCGCAACCACCACGCCTACGTCGGCGGGCTGCTCGAGCACGTCGTCACCATGCTCGACGGCGCTGACCGGCTGGCGCCTTTGTACCCCGAGCTGGACCGCGACCTGTTCCTGATGGGCGCCTTCCTGCACGACATCGGCAAGGTGCGCGAGCTGACCTTCGACCGCACGTTCGGCTACAGCGACGAGGGGCAGCTGGTCGGCCACCTCGTCCAGGGCGTCGAGATGGTCAACGAGAAGGTGGCCCAGGCGGTCGAGCTGACCGGCGAGCCGTTCCCGCGCGAGCTGCTGTTGCGGCTGAAGCACCTGATCGTCAGCCACCACGGCACGCACGAGTTCGGCAGCCCGCGCCTGCCGATGACGCCGGAGGCGATCGCGCTGCACCACCTCGACAACCTCGACGCCAAGCTGCACACGTTCACCCGCGACATCCGCGAGGACACCAACCAGAGTTCCGCCTGGACGCCGTTCAACCCGTCGCTCAATCGCCGGCTGTTCAAGGGCGGCCCGTCGGGGAGCGGCGGCGTGGACGCCTGACGAGATGGCGGTCTCACTCCGATGCCAGAGACTTCCCACAGCCTCCTGGAGGGCCTCCGACGTCACGACAAGACGTCCTGGGAGCGACTCGTGTCGATCTACACCCCGCTCCTGCATTCCTGGCTGCGGCGGTACGAGGTGCTGTCCAAGGCCGACGTGGACGACCTGACCCAGGAAGTCCTGCTGGCCGTCGCGAAGGAGGTCTCGGAGTTTCGCCACGACCGCAAGCCCGGCGCGTTCCGGGGCTGGCTTCGCGCCATCCTCGTGAACCGCTTGCGGGGGTTCTGGCGGTCCCGACACCACCGCCCGCCGGCCGTCGGGGGCAGCGACTTTCTCCACCGGCTCGAGCAACTCGGGGACGATGCCTCCGAGGTCAGCCGGTTCTGGGACCGCGAGCACGACCGGCAAGTCATGCACCGGCTGCTGGGGCTGGTGCGGGCGGACTTCGAGGCACGAACCTGGCAGGCGTTCCACCGCCAATTCCTGGACGGCGTTCCCGCGGCAGAGGTCGCCCGGGAACTCGACCTGCCGCTACACTCCGTCTACGCCGCCAAGTCGCGCGTGCTCAGGGCGCTGCGGGCCGCCGCCGCGGGGTTGGTATCCTGAGCGTACACCGCGGAAGTTTCTTGTTTTCGTGTCAGGAATCCACCGTCGGCGCACTTTCCTCCTGGGCAACCTCCCGGGTTAGCGAAACAAGGTGCATCATGGGATCGGGCCAATGGCCGCACCCGGACGTCGAACGCCTGACGGCGTTCGCGCTGGGCAGGCTGGAACTCGCCGAGATCGACGCGATCGAATCCCACGTCGCCAGCTGCGGGTCGTGTTGCCGGACCATCGAGCAGGTCCAGGATGACACGTTCGTCAGCCAGGTCCGGGAGGGCCACCGGGCCGGGACCGCGGCTGGGCCGTCCGTCACGGAACCCCCGGCCATGCTGGGCGCGGGAGACACGGTCGATTACCCAGCCGAGTTGGCCAATCACCCGCGGTACCGCGTCGTGAGGCTTCTGGGCAGCGGCGGCATGGGGACGGTCTACCAGGCCCTGCACCTGCGAATGGACCGCGAGGTCGCCCTGAAGGTCATCAACCCCGAGCTGGTGGCGAGCCTGCCGGCCGTCGAGCGGTTCCAGCGGGAGGTGCGCGCCGCCGCCCGGCTTCACCACCCGAACATCGTCACCGCCCACGACGCCGACAAGGCCGGGGGGCTGCACTTCCTCGTCATGGAGTACGTCCAGGGCACCGACCTGCACCAGGAGGTGCAACGGCGCGGCCCGCTCCCGGTGGCGGAGGCCTGCGGGTACGCGCGCCAGGCGGCGCTGGGGCTACAGCACGCCCTGGAGAGCGGCATGGTGCATCGCGACATCAAGCCGCACAACCTGATGCTCACCCCGGCGGGCCAGGTCAAGATCCTCGACTTCGGCCTGGCCGCGCTGGCCGGCGAGTCGGTCGCGGCCGACCCGGAGTCGTCGGGGGCGAGCGGCCTGACCCGGTCCGGCACCCTCATGGGGACGCCCGATTACATGGCCCCCGAGCAGGCCCGGAACGCCCACGAGGCCGACATCCGCGCCGACATCTACAGCCTCGGCTGCACCCTTTATTGCCTTCTGACCGGCCACCCCCCGTTCCCCAAGGGCACGGCGATCGACAAGGTCATCGCGCATTCGGAACGCCGGCCACGCGCCGTCAGTGACCTGCGGAAGGGCGTGCCGCCCGCCCTGGGGAAGGTGCTGGACAGGATGATGGCCAAGGACCCCGCCCGCCGCTACCAGACGCCGGCCGAGGTCGCGACCGCCCTGGCCCCGTTCGCCGACCGGCTCAACCGCCCGCGCCGTCGCCGGGTCGGCGTGCTGCTGGCCGGCGTCGCCGCGGCGGCCCTCGCGGGCGTCATTTTCGTCGCCACCGACGGCGGGCAGCTCAGGATCGACTCGAAGGTGGACGACGTCAAGGTCGTGGTGACCAGCGGCGGCCGGGAACTCGAGGTGATCGACCTGAAGAGCGGCTCGACCGTCAAGCGGCTGCGCTCTGGCGAGTACGCCCTCACCGTGCGGGGTGACCGCGACGACGTGAAGCTCAGCAAGGGCGGGTTCACCATGACGCGGGGGGGTGAGGTCGTCGTCGAGGCGGCCCTCGTCGATGCCCCGGCGGTCGTTGAGCCGGTGCTGCTCGCCCGCTGGGCCGAAGGCAAAGGCGACATCGACGACTGCGAGGTCACGTCGGACGGGCAGTTCGTGCTGGTCGGGGGCGGTCGCTCCGGGATGGTCCGCGTCTGGGACGCCCGGACACGCGAACTGGTCTTCACGGTGAAGGAAGCCGCCAGCGGGGCCGGTTTCACGCCGGACGGCCGCCAGCTGGTCGTCCTCAACGGAGGGGAGAAGGCGGATTTCCGCGTTTACGACCTGAAAACGAAGTCGCTCGTCCGCCGGTTCGGCACCACGGGGAATGCCGACGACTTCGAGCTGTCCGCCGACGGGACGCGGTTGCTGCTGATCAAGCCGAAGGACGGCGGCGAGGTCTGGGACTTCCCGGCCGGCAAGAAGCTCTTCGATGTCCCGTGTACGATCAACGACGCGGTGAAGCTGACGCCCGACGGCCGGCACCTGTTGCGCCAGGCGATCGGCCGGCCGCCGCTGGAGGTCTACGACGCCGGGACGGGCAAGAAGGTGGACGCCTACCGTCAGCTGCGCGACGTGCCGTCGCTGGGAACTTGGTGGCCGGCGCTGAGCAACTTCTCGGCGGACGGACATCGCCTGCTGGCCCTCGGCGCCGACTCGCTGAGCGTGTACGACGTCGCCACGGGCAAGCCGATCCGCGAGATCCCCAAGGCCCGGCGGAAGTGGGGCGTCTTGCTCACCGGTGACGGCCGACGTGTCATCGCCCCCAGCGTCGAGTTGCTCGACGCGCTGGGAGTCTGGGACGTGGAAACGGGCCGACAGCTGGCAACGCTGACCATCCCGGAGGAGGTGGGTGACTCGGCTTACATCCGCGTCTCACGGGACGGCGGGACCGTCCTGGCCGCCCTGCAGTCCGGCGGCATATACCTCTTCCGCGTGCCCGTGCCGCGGCCGAGGTAAATCGGCGAGGGTTGACGGCTACTGGCCACGTCCTACAGCAGATGGCAGGACGTAAGGCCGACACGACGTGTCTTTTGAACCAGGATACGGCATGACGACTCCTCGCGGGGTTCCGGCGCGCGCCTGGCTGGTCGCCGGGGCCGGCACGGTGGTCAACCTGTGCCTGGGCATCCTCTACGCCTGGAGCGTGTGGAAGGCCGGCCTGGTCGCCGACGCCGACCACCCACCCGGCTCGCCGATGTCCGGCCTCAACGAGGGGTGGGTTTACCTCTACGACGCCGAGGCGACCCTGGCCTACGCCGTCTGTGGCGTCACGTTTGCCCTGTGCATGATCCCCGGCGGCCGGGTGCAGGATCGCTTCGGCCCGCGGGTCGGCGCCACCTTCGGGGGCTGTGCCTCGCCGCAGGGTGCATCCTCGCGGGGCTGATGAAGAGCTACCTCGGCCTGATCCTCGGCTTCGGCCTGCTCGGCGGCGTCGGCATGGGGTTCGGCTACGCCGCCGCCACGCCGGCCGCCGTCCGCTGGTTCGGCCCGCACCAGCGCGGCCTGGTCGTCGGGCTGGTCGTCGGCGGCTACGGCGGGGCGGCGATCTACATCTCGCCCCTGGCGAAGTACCTGATCTCGACCTACGGGCTGTCCGGCAGCTTCGTCGGCCTGGGCGTCTTCTTCGCCGTGGTCGTCATCGCGGCCGGAAGGCTGCTCACCTGGCCGCCGGAGGGCTACCAGCCGCCCGCGCCGCCCGCCTCCGTCGCGACCTCCGCGACGCGGGCCGACTGGGCGCCGCGGCAGATGCTGGCGACGTGGCAGTTCTACGTGCTGGTGTTCCTGTTCATCGGCTCGGCGCAGTCGGGCCTGCTGGTGATCGCCAACGCGACCCCGATCCTCAATCAGACCGCGAAGGCGATCGCGTTCTTCGCGGCGAACGCCTGGCTGTTGGCGTCGTTCGGCGGGCTGGTGAACGCGGCCGGCCGGGTTGGCACCGGGTCCTACTCCGACCGTGTCGGCCGTCGGAACGCTTACGTCCTCAACGGCGCCGTCTCGGCCGTGTGCCTGTTCCTGACGCCGGCGGTAATGCAGTCGGGCAGCGTGGCGCTGCTGTTCCTGGTCGTCGGCGTGGCGTTCTGGCAGTACGGCGGCGGGCTGGCGCTGATGCCGGCCTTGACGGCGGACTACTACGGGCCGAAGAACCTCGGCATGAACTACGGCCTGGTGTTCCTCGGCTGGGGCGTCGCCTTCGTGGTGCCGCAGATGGCGGGGTATCTGAAAGACCTCACCGGCAGCCTCGACTACGCCTTCTACCTGTCCGGGGCCCTGCTGGTCGCGGCGGTGCTGCTGAGCCTGACGCTGCGCCGGCCGGAGCGCGGCGAGGCGTGAGGCGCTGCCCGGTCAACGCCCGCGCCAGGTCAGCAGATCAGCGGAAGGCCCCCCTTGTCAAACCCGCCGAACGGAATACGATCTCCGGTGTCGGCGGCGCCCGAGAACCCACCCGACGTACAGAGCTTAAGTCCTTAAAATATACCAGCTTGCCGCGCGATCGCCTTCGGAGGGCGTGGGCGATTCGCCCTCCCAAAACCTTCCCGCGCCCTCGGCCCGCCTTGACCCCTTGTCCTCCGGTGCCCGCTCATGAGACCGCTGCCTCTCCGCCTCGCCGTCACGGCCGTGGTTTGTGCCGTGCCCCTCGCCGTATTCCTCGCCGCCCGCGCCCAGCCGGCGGGCCCGGCCGCCAGGTTCGCCCTCGAACCCAACGACCGCATCAGCATCCTCGGCAACACCCTGGCCGAGCGCCTGCAGCACGACGGCTGGCTGGAGGCCTACCTCGCCACCCGCGACCCGAAGAACCAGCTGTCCGTCCGCAACCTGGGCTTCTCCGGCGACGAGCTGTCGCTGCGCCTCCGCTCCGCAAACTTCGGCACGCCCGACGAGTGGCTCGGCCGCCACAAGACCGACGTCGTGTTCGCCTTCTTCGGCTACAACGAGTCGTTCGCGGACAGAGACGGCCTCAACAAGTTCAAAGCCGACCTCGACGCCTTCATCACGCGAACCCTGTCGCACCGCTACAACGGCAAGGCGCCGCCGCGCCTCGTCCTGTTCTCGCCGATCGCCCACGAGCCGCTGCCGGACGTCAACCTGCCCGACGGCCGGGAGAACAACCGCCGGATCGAGATGTACACCGAGGCCATGGCCGAGGTCGCGGCCAGCCGCAACGTCCCCTTTGTGGACCTCTATCGCCGCACGAAATCGCTCTACGCGCGGGAGAAGGGGCCGTTCACGATCAACGGCGTACACCTGAACGGCCGAGGCAACCACGCGCTGGCGAGGGTGATCGACGTGGCCCTGTTCGGCCGGGCCGTGCGGCGCAACCCGGACACGCTGGAGAAGGTCCGGCAGGCGGTCCTCGACAAGAACTTCCACTGGTTCCAGCGCTACCGCACCACCGACGGCTACTCGATCTACGGCGGCCGGGCCGACCTGCGGTTCGTCCGCGGCCAGACCAACCGCGAGGTGGCCCAGCGCGAGATGGAAGTCCTCGACGTGATGACCGCCAACCGCGACCGGGCCGTCTGGGCCGCGGCGCGCGGCGAGGCGTTCACGCCGGACGACTCCAACACGCCGCCCTTCGTCCCGGTCGAGACGAACAAGCCCGGCCCGCTGCCGGGCGGCAAGCACCTGTTCCTCGACCCCGAGGCGGCCATCCAGAAGATGACCGTCGCCAGGGGGCTGAAGGTCAACCTGTTCGCCTCGGAGAAGCAGTTCCCCGAGCTGGCCAAGCCGGTGCAGATGTCGTGGGACACCAAGGGCCGGCTGTGGGTCGCCGTCTGGCCGACCTACCCGCACTGGAAGCCGAAGGAGCCGATGAACGACAAGCTCCTGGTGCTGGAGGACACCGACGGCGACGGCCAGGCCGACAAGTGTACCGTCTTCGCCGACGGCCTGCACTGCCCGACCGGGTTCGAGTTCTACGACGGCGGCGTGCTGATCGCCCAGGCGCCGGACCTGCTGTTCCTCAAGGACACCGACGGCGACGGCAAGGCCGACGTCCGCAAGCGGGTGCTGCACGGCCTCGACTCGGCCGACACGCACCACACCTCGAACAGCTTCGTCATGGACCCCGGCGGCGCGGTCTACTTCCAGGAGGGCACGTTCCACCACACCCAGGTCGAGACGCCGTGGGGGCCGCCGGTCCGCTGCGCCAACGCCGGCGTGTTCCGCTACGAGCCGCGGGCGCAGAAGTTCGGCGTCTACGTCAGCTTCGGCTTCGCCAACCCGCACGGCCACGTCTTCGACCGCTGGGGCCGCGACGTCGTCATCGACGGCACCGGGTCCAACCCCTACGACGCGGCCCTGTTCTCCGGCCACCTGCCGTTCCCGAAGAAGCACAACCGCCCGCCGCAGGTCTGGCAGCCGAAGACGCGGCCGTGCCCCGGCATGGAGGTGATGTCGAGCCGGCACTTCCCGCAGGAGATGCAGGACCACCTGCTCGTCGCCAACGTCATCGGATTCCTCGGCATCCTACGCTACAAGCTCGAAGACGACGGCGCCAGCTTCGTCGGCGTCGAGCAGGAGCCGCTGTTGTCCTCGACCGACCCGAACTTCCGGCCGTCGGACCTGCGCATCGGCCCCGACGGCGCCCTGTACTTCCTCGACTGGCACAACCCGATCATCGGCCACATGCAGCACAACCTGCGCGACCCCAGCCGCGACCGCGTCCACGGCCGGGTCTACCGCGTCAGCTGCCCCGACCGGCCGCTGTTGAAACAGGCGAAGATCGCCGGCGAGCCGGTCGAGAAGCTCGTCGAGCTGCTCAAGGAGCCGGAAGACCGCGTCCGCTACCGGGCGCGCATCGAGCTGACGTCGCGGCCGACGGCTGAGGTGGTCGCGGCGGCGAAGAAGTGGATTTCCGGACTCGATAAATCCGTCGAGGGTCACGAGCGGCTGCTGCTCGAAGCGCTGTGGCTGCACCAATCGCACAACGTCGTTGACGCCGACCTGCTGCGGCGGGTCCTGGCGTCGAAGGACCACCGGGCGCGGGCGGCGGCGACGCGCGTGCTGTGCTACTGGCACGACCGCCTGCCCGACGCGCTGGACATGCTGCGCAACCTCGCCGCGGATTCGCACCCGCGCGTGCGGCTGGAGGCGGTGCGCGCCGCCAGCTTCTTCCCGCAGGCCGAGGCGATCGAGGTGGTCCTCGTCGCTACGGAGAAGTCTTCGGACAAGTACCTCGACTTCGTCCGCAACGAGACGATGGTGGCGCTGGAGCCGCACGTGAAGAAGGCCGTCGCGGAGGGGAGAAAGCTCAAATTCTCCACCCCCGCCGGCGCCCGCTACTTCCTGCGGAACGTGCCGACCGACGACCTGCTGAAGATGGAGCGGACCCAGGGGGTCTACCTGGAGCTGTTGTTCCGCAAGGGCGTCCGCGACGAGTTCCGCAAGGAGGCGCTTACGGGGCTGTCGAGGCTCGAAAAGAAGGACGAGCTGCGCGTCCTGCTCGACGCCCTCCGCGACCACGACGGCCAGGCCAAGGGGGAGGAGGACGAGTCGGTCGCGTTCGACCTGATCCGCCTGCTGACGGGCAAGCCGCCGGCCGAGCTGGCCACGGCGCGGGACGACCTGCAGCGTCTGGCGACGTCGGCGAAACAGCGCCTGACGCGCGAGCTGGGTTACGTCGCCCTGATCGCCGCCGACGGCGCGGTGGACAGGGCGTGGGCGCTGGGTCTGCAGTCCGCTCAGGCACTGGACGACCTCGTCCAGGCGGTGCCGTTGGTGCGCGACCCGGGGCAGCGGGCGGCGCTGTACCCCAAGGTCGCGGCGCTGCTCGACGGGCCGCCCAAGGGGCTATCGGGGGGTGACGGGGCGGAAAAGTCTCTGAAGGGCCGCTACGTCCGCGTCGAGCTGCCCGGCAAGCTGCGGACGCTGACGCTGGCCGAGGTGCAGGTCTTTGCCGACGGGGTGAACGTCGCCCCCAAGGGGAAGGCATCGCAGCACAGCACCGCGCACGGCGGCGAGGCCAGGCGGGGGATCGACGGCAACACCGACGGCAACTACAACGCCGGCACCTCGACGCACACCGGCGAGGGCGTCAGCAACCCGTGGTGGGAGGTCGATCTGGGCCGCGAGGTGCCGATCCAGTCGATCGCCGTCTGGAACCGCACCGACGGGGCGCTGGGCAGCCGGCTGAAGAACTACACCCTGAAGGTGCTGGCCGCCGACCGCCGGGTCGTCTGGCAGCAGGCGAAGCTGCCGACGCCCGAGGGAAGGCCGAGTTCGCGCTGGGCACCGTCTCACCGGCGCCGGGTCCTGCGGCGGGCCTCGATGCAGCAGCGCCGACGATGCGCCAGGAGGCCGAGGCGGTCAAGGCCCTCTCCCGGGTCGTCAGGGACGACGTCGATCGGGCCTTCGCCGTGCGGGCGCTCCAGCGCATCCCCAACCGCGACTGGCCCGCCGAGCAGGTCACGCCCGTGCTCGACGACCTCCTCTCCTACGTCCGCAAGGTGCCGGTCAAGGACCGTACCCAGGACGACGTCGTCGATGCCTTGCAGCTGGCCGACTCGCTCGCGGGACAGTTGCCACTCGCAGAGGCGCGCCGCCTGCGCAAGGAACTCGGCGAGCTGGGCGTCCGCGTGCTCCGTCTGGGCACGGTGGTCGAGCAGATGATCTACGACCGGGAGCGGCTGGTCGTGCAGGCGGGCAAGCCGTTCGAGGTCCAGTTCGAGAACACCGACACGATGCCGCACAACTTCGTCGTCGTCGAGCCGGGCGCGCTGGAGGAGGTCGGCGAGCTGGCCGAGAAGACCGCGACGCAGCCCGGCGCGATCGAGCGCGGCTACGTGCCGCCGTCGGGGAAGGTGCTGCTAAAGAGCCGGCTCGTCCAGCCGCGGCAGGCGCAGCGGCTGGCGTGGACGGCGCCGGCGAGGCCGGGCGTCTACCCCTACGTCTGCACCTACCCCGGCCACTGGCGGCGGATGCACGGGGCGCTGTACGTCGTGGCCGACCTGGAGGCGTACCAGGCCGGCCCCGAGGAGTACCTCAAGCGGCACCCCGTCGCGGTCGCCGACGAGCTGCTCAAGTTCAACCGGCCGCGCAAGGAGTGGAGGCTCGACGACCTGGCGCCGTTCGTACAACCCCTGTCCGGGCGGTCGTTCGCCAACGGCAAGACGATGTTCACCGTCGCCGCCTGCGTCTCCTGCCACAAGTTCGGCGGTCAGGGGGGCCAGGAGTACGGGCCGGACCTGACCAAGCTCGATCCGAAGTGGACGAACAAGGACGTCCTCCAGCACCTCCTCGAACCGTCACTGAAGATCGACGACAAGTACCGGACCTGGACGTTCGAGCTGTCGTCGGGCAAGTCGGTCACGGGCATGATCCTGGAGGAGACGCCGTCGGAGGTGAAGGTGATCGAGAACCCTCTCCTGGCGGGGTCGAAGCCGGTGGTCGTCAAGAAGGGCGAGATCGACGCGCGTAGCAAGTCGCCGAACAGCCTGATGCCCAAGGGGTTGCTCGACAAACTGACCCGCGAGGAGATCCTCGACCTGCTGGCCTACGTCGTGTCGGGGGCGGACCCGAAGCACAAGGCGTTCCAGGCCGGCCACGACCACCACGGGCATTGAACGCCGCCGGCCCGCTTGCGGGTTCGCGTTCGCTCCGCCCCACCGTTCGCTCGGCCCTCACGCCCTGACCCACGCCCCGACGGTCACCGCGGCGCGCACAGCGGCCCGGGCGGCGGCGGGTCGCAGTCTGGGCTCCACGTCTGGGGGGGGTGCCAGCCGCAGCTGATGTCGCGCCGGTCGAAAAACAGGTCGCGCGGCGTCGTCTTCTCCGGCACCATCCAGCACGCCGGGCACAGGCCGCACAATCGCAACGCTTCGGAGACCAGCTCGGCACAGAACCACCGCCCCTGGTCGGGGTCAGTCGGCCGCAGCGGCCGGCCCGGCACGCCCAGCATCGCCACCCGGAGGCAGGCCGCGAACCGCTTGCCGTCCTGGGCCTCGGCGAACTCGGTCAGGCACCGCGACTGCTCCGGGGTCAGCGGCGCCTTGACGCGGCGGACCCAGATGCGGCGGCGGCTCCGCTTCGCCAGGTAATCGCGCAGCCGCTGCTCGACCGGCAACAGGGAGACGTCGTACAGGTGGCCGCCGGCCTCCAGCACGCACAACGTGCCGCACGAGTCGCGGGCGACGATGCCGACGTGCCAGGGGTGGCCGCTGCCCGCCGCGGTGAACACCACCGAGTAGAAGCAGGAGAACGAGCTGAAGAACACCAGGTCGCCTTCCCGGGGGCGGTACACCTGCCCGTGCCCGGGGCACCAGTCCTCCTCGCGGTCCCAAAGGGTGCCGAGGCAAACCGGGTCCGGCGGTGGGCACGAGGCGGGCGTGCCGAGCAGCAAGGCGAGCGTGAGCAGGGCTGGCATGGCAACGCGGCCTCGTCAGGGCGGGGCGTCCTGGATGCATCGGTGAGGATCGGCGCGGCCCCGCCCGCCGGCTGAGCCGATCCCCCGTCCCCGGGAGGGCTTGGGGGCGGAATTCATGCCTCGGCATCAGTCGTTCGGCCGGGACAGGACGCGGGGAAAATGCCGACTTCGCCGTCCTTGACAGGGCGCCCGGATTTGCCACAATACCCTCGGGATAAGTACGTCCACAGGTGACCGGCACCCCTCGCGCGGTCGCCACGAACGGCCGAGAACAGGCACCCCCTCCAGCGCAGGCGTACCTCCCCGTTTGAGATCCCCCCGTACGATCGGCCCGAGCCGTCCGGCCGCGGAAGCGCGGCGGGGCGGAGCTTTCTTCCTCGACTCGCGTGACCGGCGAAGAGGCGGGAACGCGCTACTTGTTTCCGCCGCCCCGGTGGGTGGAGCGCGTGCCTCCACACCACCCGCACACGGACTGCTCTGGGGCGGGCAGGCGCGGGGTAAGCGAAATGCCCCGGCCAGACGAACGAGCGACACCAGGGCCTTTCCCGCGGAAAGTCGCGCCGACCGCAGGCCCCAAGCTCCCGGCCATCGCTCCACGTCCGGCCAGGGCGGGCAGAAACTCAAGGGAGACTTTCTGATGCGAAACACGGCCGCGTTCCGCCCGGTCCTCGAGGGGCTGGAGCAGCGCTGGGTGCCGGCGACGATCAAGGTCATCGCCGGCAACCTGTACGTGAGCAACCAGGTCGGCACCCTGACCGTCTCCACGACCGGGACGGCCGGCCAGGTCACCGTCAACGACTTCTTCAACGCCACCAACCACAAGGTTACCGTCAACGGCGTCGGCGGCCTGATCTCGGTCACCGGGACCAACCTGGCCAACACCATCGTCCTGGACACCACCGCCAAGGCGTTCGCCGGCAACGTGCTGATCAGCTCGGGCAACGGCGGGGACACGGTGTCGCTGACCGGGACGGTCAACGGCAACTTCACCGTGACCGGCGGCAACGGCGACGACCTGTTCCAGGTGGCCGGCACCGCCAAGGTCGGCGGGACGGTCAACTTTACCGGGGGCCTCGGGGCCAACGACATCACCCTCGCCGCCGCCTTCCAGGTCGGCGGCGACCTGACCGCGACGTCCCCGGACGACGTCTCGCTCGGCGCCAACGACCTGACCGTCGGCGGCAACCTGAACCTGAACGCGGGGTCCAGCACGGCCGGCATCAACCTGACCCAGGCCGGCGGCACCCTGTCGGTCGGCAAGGCGTTCAGCGTCACCGGGTACGGGTCGGCGGCGGACACCATCGACCTCGGCGGCCTGGTGACCGTCGGCGGCAACACGACGTTCACCCTGCGCGACGGCACCAACGCGGTCGACCTAACGGTGGCGCCCGGCACCACCCTCGGCGGCAACCTGAGCGTCTACGGCGGCGTGGGCGACGACGCGGTGACGCTCGGCACCGACCTCGACGTCGGCGGTAACGCCACCGCCGACCTCGGCGGCGGCGTCAACACGTTCGACGACGGCACCGGCACCTCCTACGGCGGCAACCTGTCGCTGACCGGCGGCCACGACACCAACACGTTCACCATCGACGGCCTGGTCGGCGGCAACCTGAACGTGACGGTCGGCAACGGCACCAACACCACCACGGTGACCAGCCCGCCCGGCGCGACGCTGCGCTACCGCGGCGGCAACGGCGACGACACGCTGAACGTCACGCCAGGGGCGGCGGCCAGCTTCCTGATCGATGCCACCTTCGGCACCGGGAACGCGACCTTGACCCTCAACGCCTTCGTCACGCTCAGCGGGACGGTACGAGGGACCGGCGGGTTCTACGCGTTCAACCAGAACGGCGCGACGTTGACGCCCAACCTGTTCTTCATCAACTTCCCGTGATCGCCGTGCGTCCCCGCGTCAGCGGCCCGGGCAGGAGGGCACGAGGGAATCTTCCCTCGTGCCCTCCTGCCCGGGCGCGACACGATAACCCCAGGCGTCCGCCGAACCCGGCTGTGACCTTCGGGCCGGCTACAGAGCGCCGCGGTCCATGCCGATGCGGGCCAGCGCCTGCGTCAGGAAGTCGTCCGACACCCGCTTCAGCAGCGCATCGACGCCGTCCTTGACGCGCTGCCAGTCCTCGGCGGACGCCCCGGGACGGCACGGCGGCGAGCACGCCTCGAGGTACGCCTTCGCCTTCGGCTCGGTGCCGCTGGGCCGCAGCGCCACCCGCACCGCCTCGCCGCAGCGGAACAGCAGCACGTTGCGCGACGCCGCGTCGGTCGCGCCCTGGAGCGGCCCCAGCTTGCCGCCCTCGTCGCGCAGGTCCTCGAAGTACGTCACGTCCAGCCCGGCGATGCGCCGCGGCGGGTCGCGCCGCAGGCTGTCGAGCAGGGCCGCCATCTTCTGCTTGCCCTCGACGCCCTGCATGAAGATCGACACCCCCTCGTTGCGGAAGTAGCCGAACTCGCGGTACAGCGCCTCCAGATAGTCGATGACCGTCTTGCCCTTGCGCTTCTGGTCCAGCGCCAGCTCCGCGACGACCAGCGCCGCGGCGGCAGCGTCCTTGTCGCGGATCTGCGGCGTCAACAACAGGCCGTGGCTCTCCTCAGAGGCCAGCACGAAGTCGGCCGGCGTGCCGGTCACGTCGCCGTAGGCGCCGTCGCGCTCCAGCCGGTGCAGCACCTCGGCGACGTACTTGAAGCCGACCAGCAGGTCGTCGATCACCTGCGCCTTGAAGTGCCGGGCGATCCGCGTCACCAGGCCCGTCGTCACCTCGGTGCGGACGACGATCGGCGACGGTGGCAGCCGCCCGAACTGCGCCAGCTTGTGCAGCTTGAAGTGGGTGACCAGCGCCGCCAGCTCGTTGCCGCTGATGACGCGCCACGCGCCGCCCCCGTCAGGGGCCATGGCGCCGAGGCGGTCGGCGTCGGGGTCGGTGGCCAGCACCAGGTCGGCGCGCGTCTCGGCGGCGAGCTTGGCCGCCCGGTCCATCGACTCGGGCACCTCGGGGTTGGGCGACTTGGTCACGTTGGGGAACTGCCCGTCCGGCGCCATCTGGTCCTCGACGGGCAGCACGCGGAAGCCCTGGAGCTTGAGCACCTCCATCGCCGTCATCGACCCGACGCCGTGCAGCGGCGTGAAGACCACCTTGAAGTCGTCGGTCGTCGGCGCCGGCACCAGGCTCTGCTTGCGGCAGACCTCCAGGTACGCCTTGTGCGGCCCGTCGTCGAGCAGGTGGACCTTGCCCGAGCGCAAGGCTTCCGGCCAGGGGACGCCTTTGATCGTTGTGACCTGATCGACGAGGTCGGCCATGATCTGGTCGTCGGGCGGCACCGGCTGGCCGCCGCGCTCGTCGTAGAACTTGCCGCCGTTGTCGTCGGGCGGGTTGTGCGACGCCGACAGGTTCAGCCCGCCGTGGGCGCGCAGCAAGCGGATGGCGAACGACAGCTCCGGCGTCGCCAGGTAGCGCGGCGAGTCCGGCGGCAGGATGTGGGCGTGGACGCCGTTGGCGACGTAGACGCCGGCCGCCAGCTGCGCCAGTGACTTCGAGGAGAGGTGAAGGACGGGGTTCGGCAGGGCCGGGTTGTACTGCTTGCGATTGTCCTCGAACTGGCGGACGTCGTAGGCGAGGACGACGTGCAGCGGCGAGACGTCGGGGAAGCCTTCCTTGAGGTACTCGCAGTGGCCCTGGACGGAGGCGGTCAGCGTCCAGGCGTTCATGCGGTTGGGGCCGATGCCGACGGCGCCACGGCGGCCGCCGGTGCCGAACGGCAGGATCTGGTAGAACCGGTCGAGCAGGCCGGCCCACTGTTCATTGCCGATCAGCCAGCGCAGCTGCGGCAGGTAGGCGGCGAACTCCGGTTTGGTTAGCCAGTCCTTGAGGTATCGTAGCGCCTGCTGGCGGAGGGGTTCCGGGGCGGAGACGGTCTGGAAGCCTTTGGCGACCTTGTCCAGCAGGTCCATGCTGCTCTCCTGGCAGGGCAGTGGCGTTGCGGGTACTGTATCGGCCGCACCGTGGCCGGGCAACCGACGGCGGAACGTGGAGGGGCAGGAGGCGCTTCGACGCCTCTCGCCCCTCCTCGGCCGGGGTTTCCCGCTCAGCCGTCGCGCGGTCAGGCCGCCGGCAACGGGGAAGGTGCGCCACTCGGTCATGACGCGCGGCCCCTGGTCGGTGGTCTGCACCGAGGTGCGGACGCGCACCCGGTCGTCGTGCCACCAGTACGCCCCCAGCACCTGGCCGAACTCGCCCTGCTGGCGGCGGACGGCGCCGAGGTTGTCGAGGTCCTTGCCCAGGCGGTGCTGAGCGTGTCGGCCACCTCCTTCGGTGTGCCGCCGCAGCGCTGCCGGTGCCAGGCGAGCACGCGCGAGACCTTGTCCCCCTCGTACCAGGCCACGACCATCTCGTACGGGCTGGAGTCGGCCGTGCGGTACACCTCGCCGCCCTCGCTGGTCGTCGCCGGCGCCTTGAAGTACGCCTCGACCTCCGACCGCGGGTCGCCGAGCTTGCAGTGCGGAATCCCGGTGCTGACGAACTGCCACGCCGGCCCCTCCAGGCCCTCCGCCTCCGGCGGGCGGTCCAGCCAGGTCACCTCCATGCCGCCCTCGTCGCTCTGGTAGGTCCGCACCGTCCGGTCGTCGCGCCAGCGGTAGTAGACCGGCCTGGCGGCGTTGGGCACGTCACCCCACAGCCCGGCCCACGCCGGCCGCGGCGACTCCGGCGCCCCCGACGCGTCGAGCAGTGACTGCAACAGCGGCTCGCCCTTCTTCACGATCGCCGGGCCTCTCTGGTAGCGCAGGCGGACCTCGGCGACCCGGCCCTCGTGGTAGCGCACCAGAAGCTGCTTGGCCCAGTAAGGCATCTGCTTGTCCGGCGGGGTCAGGAACGTGACGCTGACCCCGTCGGGCAACTCCTTCCGCCGATACTGCTTGCTCTTGGGCAGCGCCTTCTCCGCCTCCGCCTTCGACTGGCCGAGCTTCAGCCCCGCCAGGGAGGTCTCGTTGACGCGGCCGGGCGACCGCGACAGCCGCTCGTCGGCCTTGCCCCCGGAGATCCGGGCGTGGCGCTCCTGCCGGTCGATCTTGCGGGCCAGCTCGACGCGGGCCTTGGCCTGGTCCGCCGGCTGGGTGTCCCGCGCCGACAGCGACGGGCCGCGGTCGTCGAACCCCAGCCGCAGCCGGACGCGCGTCGCCTGGTCGCTCCAGGTGAACGCCAGGTACTCCCCCGCCTGGTCCTGGAGGTCCTCCAGTTTCCCGGGGCCGTAGTCGTCCCACAGGCTCGGCAGCAGCTTCTCCAGCGCGTTGGCGGTCTCGCCGGCTGGCCAGGCCAGCTCGACCAGGTTGAGCAGGTCGGCGTCCTTGTCGCGCTGGAGTGTGACGTGGTCGGGAGTCGGCGTGTCGAGGACTTTCGCCACCCGCTTCACCGCCTGGACGTCCTTCACGGCCACCTTGGGGCCGCCCGTGGGCGGGTGCAGCGCCAGCCGATTGGCCTCGTAGCCGCGGTCGAGGTGGACCGGGCCGAAGTCGCGCAGGCTCCGCCTGGGGGCAACGGCCGGGCCGCCCTTCGAGGTGATGCGGACGAGGCCGCCCAACGCCGGGCTGCGGTTGCACCGCGTCGCCTCGACGACGACGTCGCCGGCGGCGAACGGCTGCTGGTAGAGGTTCTTCGTGTTGTCTTCCTTGCCCGCGGTGAAGCCGGCCTCGGACAGGCGGAAGGCCAGCTGCGCCGGCGAGTTGTACAGCGTGTCGATCTTCGCCCGGTAGGCGACCTGCCACTCGGCCAGCTTGCCGTTGGCGTCGAGGAAGGCGACGACGACCGTGGCGCCTTCCCCCGGTAGGGGCAGCCCGAGCAGGTCGATCACCCGCTCGACGCGCTCCGGCGTGTCGGCCAACACCGCCTGCCCGCGCGCCGGCGTGCCGAACAGCAGCTCCACCTCCTTGGCCGGGGCCCCGAACGGCAGCGCCGGCGCGGCGGTGGCGGCGGCCCAGCCCTTCAAGGCGGTCTCGGCGTCCTCGGCGAGGCCGGGCTTGTTGTGCCTCTTGTCGCGCCAGGCGGCGGCGGCGCGTTCCATGGCCGTCCGCCCCGCTGTGAGCAGTGCCGCGCCGAGCGGCCCCTCGGCGGCCTTCTTGTCGAGCACCTCGCCCAGTTGCCGGTGGACGGCGGCGAGCATCATGGCCCCGTCGGGGTCACCGGTGGCGAGCTTGATCTGCGACGAGACCTGGACCAGGCCGACCAGCCGCGTCCACTCCACCGGGTAGTTCCTCTCGGCCTTCAGCGCATCGAGCCGGCCGAGCACTTCCTCGGGGCAACCGGACCGCCGCCTCGTGGTCCCCGAACCGGGCCAGGTGCAGCGCGACGCCGGCGTCGGGCTTGCCGGGCACGGCGTAGGGCGGCAGGCTGAACCCGGCTGACGCCGAGAACTTGGCCTGCTGGAACACCGGCGCTGACAACGACGGCAGAACCCTGGGCAACAGCTCGACCGACCGCGGGTTGCTGCGGATGGCGTTGGTTTGCTTCTGGATGGTGTCGGCCCACTCGTCGGCGAGCTTGGCCTGCTCCGCCCGCGGCAGCTTGAGCCACCCGGCGACGACGGACTCGCTCATCGTGTTGAGCCGGGCCTCCGGTTGCGGCGCCCCGCCGCGCTTGCAACCGGCCAGGGCCAACACGGCGAGTAGCGCGGCGCGAAAGAAGGGCTTGTGCATCGAGAGTCATCCTCCGGGAGCATGCGCGTGACGGGGCCGCTCGGGTTACGCCCCCACTATAGGTCACGCCGCGGGCGGAGGCCGCGGGGCCAGCCGCGCCTTCCCTTTCCCCCGCGGTTCCCTATGGTCCCCGGGGGGCCCCGGGCCGCGAAAGGAGCGACATGGCGAGCATCTTGCTGATGCCGGTGGGCAGCCACGGCGACGTTCACCCGTTCGTCGGCCTGGGCCGGGCGCTGCAGGCCCGCGGCCACGAGGTCACGCTGATCACCAGCGCCTACTTCGAGCCGCTGGCGAAGAAGGCCGGGCTGCCGTTCGTCGGCGTCGGCACGCCGGAGGACTTCCAGGCGGCGATGGACCACCCCGACCTGTGGCACCCCACCCGCGCCTTCCGGGCCGTCGCCGAGGTCGGCCCGCTGCGGTGGATGCGGCACGGCTACCAGCTCGTCGCCGACCGCCACGTCCCGGGCCGGACGGTGGTCGTCTCGTCGCTGCTCGGCTTCGGGCCGCGGATCGCCCACGAGAAGCTCGGCGTCCCGCTGGTGACGGTCCACCTCCAGCCGTCGGCTCTGTACAGCAAGCACGCCCCGCCCGAGTTGGCGCCGACCGCCGACCGGCCGTGGGTCCCGCGGTGGGCCAAGCGGCTGCTGTTCTGGGTCGGCTTCCGCTACGTCATCGACCCGGTCGTGGCGGGGCCGACGAACGCCTTCCGCGGCGAACTGGGCCTGCCGCCGGTGCGCCACTTCCTCAACAAATGGGTCCACTCGCCGCAGCGGGTCGTCGGGCTGTTCCCGCCGTGGTACGGCCCGCCCCAGCCGGACTGGCCGGCGAACGTCACGCTGACCAGCTTCCCGCTATTCGACGAGGCCGGCCTGGAGGAACTGCCGGCGGACGTCGAGCGGTTCCTCGCCGAGGGCACGCCGCCGATCGTGTTCACGCCCGGCACGGCGAACAAGCAGGGGCACGCCTTCTTCGCCGCCGCGGCCGAGGCGTGCGCGAGCCTGGGGCGACGGGGGTTGCTGCTGACGCGGTTCCCCGAGCAGCTGCCGTCGCCGCTGCCGGCCGGCGTGCGGCACTTCGCCTACATCCCGTTCAGCCAGGTGTTCCCGCGGGCCGCGGCGGTGGTGCATCACGGCGGCGTCGGCACGACGGCGCAGGCGCTGGCCGCCGGCGTGCCACAGCTGATCATGCCGCTGGCGCACGACCAGCCCGACAACGCCGCCCGGGTGCGGCGGCTCGGCGTCGGCACGTCCCTGCCACCGCAGGCGTTCCGCGGCCCGGCGGTGGCGAAGGCGCTGGCGGGGCTGACCGGCTCGCCGGCCGTGGCGCAGCGGTGCCGCGAGGTCGCGGACAAGCTCCGGGGGGCTGACCCGTTTGGGGAGGCGTGCCGGGCGATCGAGGCGCTAGTCGGGGGATAGTCGGAGCGTGAGCGCCGAGCGAACGTGTTTGCCCACCCGCCCGCTTGCGGGTTCGCGTTCGCTCCATTCCCCGTTCACTCGGCGCTCACGCTCCGATTCAGTTCCGACTCAGTTCGGCATCGCCCCCGCCTCGCGCAGGCGCGTCCTCAGGTACCGCGCCCGCGCCGCGTTGCGCTCCTCGCCGTCGAGCGTCGCGCCCATCAGCTTTTGCAGGTGGGCCGGCTGCGTGTGGATGAACAGCTCGTTCACCGTTGGGATGGTGATGTCGTCGATCAGCTTCAGGTTGATCCCCAGCCGCACGAACGACAACAGCTCCATCGTCTCTTCCGACGTCATCATCGTCGCCGAGCAGAGCGTGCCGTGGGCGCGGGAGATCTTGTCCTGCAACCCCTGCTTGTTGTCGCGCAGCCAGGACTGGCGGGCGACGCGCTCGTAGCGGACGATCTCCAGGATGTTGGTCTGGATCTCGCTAAGGACCTGCGGCTCGCTCTTGCCCAGCGTCACCTGGTTGGAGATCTGGTAGAAGTGCCCCGACGCCCGGCTGCCCTCGCCGTACAGCCCGCGCACCGCCAGGTTGATCTTCTGGAGCGCCCGGAAGACCTTCTCGATCTGCTTGGTGTGCTCCAGAGCCGGCAGGTGCAGCATGACGCTGGCCCGCATGCCGGTGCCGACGTTGGTCGGACAGGCGGTCAGGTAGCCGAACTCCTCGCTGAACGCGTAGGTCACACGCTGCTCGAGCAGGTCGTCGAAGCGGTCGATCTCCTGCCACGCCTCGTCGAGCGTGAAGCCGGCCCGCATGACCTGCAAGCGGAGGTGGTCCTCCTCGTTGACCATCAGGCTGACCGTCTCGTGCTGACCCAGGGCGACGCCGCGCGGCCCCTCGGCGGTGGCCAGCTCGCGGCTGATCAGCTGGCGCTCGACGAGGAACTGCCGGTCGAGCGTGGACAGGCCAGGCACGTTGAGGTAGCCGAGCTTCGGCACGATCTCGAGCTTGGCGATGCGGTCGCGCAAGAGCGTCTCGATCTCGGCCTTCTGGTAGCCGGACGCCCGGTTGGTGAACGGGAAGGCGGCCAGGTTGCGGGCCAGGCGGATGCGGCTGGAGATGACGATGTCGGACTCCGGCCCGCTGCCCTTCAACCACTCGCCACTGGTATGAGTCAGGCTATCCAGATTCATCCGTGGCTTCCTTTGCTCGCAGCAGGTCTCGGATTCGGGCGGCCTCTTCGTAAGCCTCGGCGTCCACCGCCGACTGGAGCTGGCGCCTCAGCAGGGCGACCTCGACCAGGCGGTCGGTCGGCGGCGCCCCCTGGCGGGGCGACTTGCCCAGATGGCGGGCCGAGCGGTGGATGCGGTGTAACAGCGGCTCCAGGCCGCTCCGGAAGACAGTGTAGTCGTGCGGGCAGCCCAGGCGCCCCTGGGCGCGGAATTCCATGTACTTGATGCCGCACACCGGGCAGGCCAGCCGGGCCAACTCGTCCATCTCCGGGCCGAGGTGCTGCCCGATGAGCGATTGCAGGATGGCCGGCAGGTTGAGCTCCTGCTGCTTGACCAGCTGCTGGGCCTCGGCACAGGCCTGGCACAGGTGCAGCTCCTTTTTCTGGTTGTTGACGATGTCCGTCAAATGCACCGTGGCCGGCTTTGATCCGCAGAGCTGGCACTTCACGCCTGGCGTCCTTCCTGTCTGGCCGCGTCAGTTCTCTTCGAGCTGGCGAATCCGGTCGCGCAGCTGGGCCGCCTCCTCGTACGCCTCGCGGTGGACCGCCTGCGACAGCTGCTTTCTCAGTTGGGTCAGCTCGGCCTGGGCCTGCTTGTTGTGCGGCAGGCGCTTCGGCGTCTTGCCCACGTGCTTGGTCTCGCCGTGGATGTTCTCCAGCAGCTGGAGCAGCTCGTCGCGGAAGACGTCGTAGTCGTGCGGGCAGCCCAGCCGGCCGGTGTTGCGGAAGTCGACGAACTTGACGCCGCACAGGTCGCACTCGTGCTGGGCCCCGGCCAGCTCCTCCTCGTCCTCCGCGGGGGAGGGCTTGGCGGCGGCCTTGGGCTGCTGCGGCTCGGAGAGGTACTTGTGGGCGCAGATCTCGCACAGGTGTAGCTCCTCGACGTTGTCCTCGCCGAGGATTTCGGTGATGTGCAGGGTGGCGGCATTGGGACACTTGTTGCACTTCATCGCCGCTTACCTCAACAGGCCGGGGCCGCCTCGCGCTCCTCCCGCGCCATTCTAACAGGGGGGGGTATGGTGTCAAGCAGAGCGCGCCGCCGGGGGCGGGTCACAACCGCCGGCCGGCGAAGTATAGGAAAGGTAGAGCCGGCCGCGCGGCGTTACAGCTTCCGGCGCGGCGGGGGACGGAAGCGCGTTCGATCGAGGTTGGGTTTGACTCCGAAACATCATCTCATACAATACCAGATGGGCTTGCCACGGAGGGCGAACCCAACGGATCGATTAGAGGAGAGGCATGTGCTATGTGGTCTCCTGAACCCGATCACCCGCTGCGGCGGCACTTCACCGGCCTGACGGAACAGACCTTCATGGCCTCTTTGGGCGTCGCCGACCCCAAGCTGACCGACTACCTGTCGGAGCTGCTGTCCCGCTTCATTTCCATGGGGGCGATCTTCCGCCTCCGCGACACCGCCGGCAAGCCGCTGGAGGAGGTCGCCGGCATGGTCCTGGAGGCCGAGGCGATGCCGAAGGAGGGCCGCACCCACCGCGAGGTGCACCGGCACATCGGCGACTTCACCTTGTTCTGGACCGGCGTCTACCCCGAGACGTTGAAGAAGCTTCGCTCGGCGCTGTCGCGCGACCGCTTCATCGACTACTGCGAGCAGGGCAAGCGGTCGTACTACATCGCCAGCACGTTCGACGAGGAGCCGTACGCCGAGCAGGCCTCGGTGCTCAGGCGCCTGAGCGAGGGGTTCGAACTGGTCGCCTACGGCCTGAACCAGGTGCGGCGCGAGTGGGAGTCCGGCGGCCAGGCCGGCGCCCCCCCGGCGATCCTCTGATTTCTCGACGCTCTCTCTCCCTTAACTCTCCCAACCTTCGACGGGACGCCTCCGGGGCGTGGTTGTTCTCGCGCGCGGCGGCTGGTAGGCTGAAGTCCTCTCGTCATGGGGATGGGCCGACGCCATGCCACTGCTGTTGCTGCTCGCGCTGCAAGCCCCTGCCGCGGCCAACCGCGCCATCGACGACGCCGTCGGCGTGGCGATGAAGAAGTGGGCCGTCCCCGGCTGCGCCGTCGTCATCGTGCGCGACGACAAAGTGATCTACTGTGAGGGCCACGGCTGGCGCATGGAGGGCGGGCTCGCGCCTGTGACCCCGGACATACTGTTCCCGCTCTCGTCCTGCTCCAAGGCGTTCACCAGCACCGCGATCGCGCTGCTCGTTGAGGAGGGCAAACTCAACTGGGACGACCCGATCCGCAAACACCTCCCTTGGTTCCGCCTGTCGGACCCGCTGGTAGAGGAAGCCGTCACGCTGCGCGACCTGCTGTGCCACCGAACGGGCCTTGGCCCGCACGAACTGCTGTGGCACCACGCCCCGTGGGGGCCGGAGGAGGCCGTCCGCCGGCTGCGCTACTTACCGCTGTCGAAGCCGTTCCGCACCACCTTGCAATACCAGAGCACCGCGTTCGCCGCCGCCGGGCTAGCCGCTGCCTCGGCGGCGAAGATGTCGTGGAGCGACCTTGTCCGAAAGCGGCTGCTTGACCCGCTGGGTATGAAGGCTACCTACACCACCTTCGCCGAGGCGTTCAAGACGGGTGACATAGCCGAACCGCATCGGGCAGTTGGCTTTAACGGGCGCAGCGCCGCTGTTGCTCGAGTTGATCCCGATCACCCCGACCCGGCCATCTCGATCTATACCAGCGCTCGTGACCTCGGCGCCTGGCTGCGCTTCCACCTCAACGAGGGCAGGCCGCTACTAAAGCGCCAGCTCAGAGAGACGCACACGCCGCAGATGGTTACGCGACTATCCCCGACCCAAAAGTCCGCTTTCCCGAACACCAACCAGGTGAGCTATGCGATGGGATGGGCCGTCCACGACTACCGCGGCCTGAAGGTCGTCTCGCACGGCGGCTCCATCGACGGCTATCGCTGCCATATCGCCTTCGTCCCCGAGAAGCGCCTCGGCGTCGCGGTGCTGTGCAACCTCGAACGGACGCCGATGCCTCTGGCCCTGGCCAACACCCTGATCGACCAGCAGTTGGGCTTCCCGAAGCGCGACTGGCACGCGTTGCACGCCAAGCTCGACGAGGCGCTGAAGGCCGAGCGTGATGCCCCTCCCCGTCGTGACGGCACCAAGCCGTCCCACGAGTTGGCCGAGTTCGTCGGCGATTACGAACACGCTGCCTACGGCGGTGCGCGTCCGATCGACGGCCAAAGGGCTCGCCTGGGCGCTGGCGGGACGAGGACTTGCCACTTGAGCACTACCACCACGATACATTTTCCCTCTCCAGCGAGTTGGTCCACGACGCGCTCGTGACCTTCTCCACCAACGCCGCCGGCCACATCGACGGCTTCCGCGTCACCGGCCGGCTCGGCGTCGAGTTCCGCAAGCTCAAGGGCAAGCCCCGATGACCCCGCGTCCTCTCCTCGCCGCCCTCGCCCTTCTCGCGCTCGCTGACACGGCCTTGTCAGCGGGGGCGAAGCGACCCAACATCCTCTGGCTGACCTGCGAGGACATGTCGCCCAACCTCGGCTGCTTCGGCGACAAGGCCGCCGTCACGCCGAACCTCGACCGCCTCGCGGCGCACGGCGTCCGCTACACGCACGCCTTCAGCGTCGCCGGCGTCTGCGCCCCGTCGCGGTCGTGCCTGATCACCGGCATGTACCCGACGACGCTCGGCTCGCACTACATGCGCTGCGAGGCGACGCTGCCGGCCGGCGTCCTCACCTTCAGCGAACACCTGCGCCACGCCGGCTACTTCTGCACCAACAACGTCAAGACCGACTACAACTTCGCCGTGCCCAAGGGCACCTGGGACCAGAACAGCCGCACCGCCCACTGGCGCAACCGGCCGAAGGGCAAGCCGTTCTTCGCCGTCTTCAACAACGTCGTCACGCACGAGAGCCAGATCCGCACGACGGAGGCGCAGTTCCGCAAGAACACCGCGCGGCTCACGGCCGAGGAGCGCCACGACCCCGCCAAGGTCGTCGTGCCGCCGTTCCACCCCGACACGCCGGAGGTGCGCCGCGACTGGGCTCGCATG
This sequence comes from Gemmataceae bacterium, assembly GCA_046350195.1. Lineage (GTDB taxonomy): Bacteria > Planctomycetota > Planctomycetia > Gemmatales > Gemmataceae > CALDUY01. The sequence continues at coordinate 6,102 of JAXMAW010000014.1, read as the reverse complement.
TTCGACCTCATCACGGCGATGGACAGGTGGGTCGGCGACAGGCTCGCCGAACTGGAGAAGGACGGCCTGGCCGACGACACCGTCGTGTTCTTCTACTCCGACCACGGCGTCGGCCTGCCGCGCGGCAAGCGCTGGCTCTACGACACCGGGATGCGCGTGCCGCTCGTCGTCCGCTTCGGTAAGAACTTCGCGCACCTGGCCCCGGACAAGCCCGGCTCGACGACCGACCGGCTGGTCAGCTTCGTCGATTTCGGCCCGACGGCGCTGAGCCTCGCTGGCGTGAAGCTGCCCGCGAACATGCAGGGCGTTCCGTTTTTCGGCGAGCACGCCGGCAAGCCGCGCGAGGCGGTCCACGGCATCCGCGACCGGATGGACGAGCGCAACGACACCACCCGGGCCGTGCGCGACCAGCGGTTCAAGTACGTCCGCAACTACCACGCCTACAAGCCGTGGGCGCAGCCGCTGGAGTACATGGAGCACATGCCGACGATGAAGGCGTGGCGGGCACTCGCCGCCGTCGGCAAGCTCGACGGCGCCGCCGCGCTGTGGATGCGGCCGACCAAGCCCTTCGAGGAGTTGTACGACACCGTCGAAGACCCTCACGAGGTCTGCAACCTCGCTGATTCGGAGAAGCACCGCGCAACGCTCGAACGGCTGCGCGGCCTGCACCTGGCCTGGTACCGCCAGACGCGCGACCTGGGGCTGATGCCGGAGGCGCTGGTTCACGAGCGATCGAAGGGCCGTACGGGGTTCGAGCTGGGCCGGGACGCCAAGGCGTTCCCGCAGGAAAGACTTCTCGCCGCGGCGGAGGCAGTCGCCAGGGGCGACACGGCGGCCTGTCGGAAGTGCCTTTCAGACCGCGACAGCGCAGTTCGCTGGTGGGGCGCGACCGGCCTCGGGGTCCACGGCGGCGGCGACGAGGCGCTCCGGAAAGCGCTCGACGACGAGGCCCCGGTCGTGCGCGTCGCGGCGGCGGACGGGCTGCGGCGCCGCGGCCAGGATGGCAAGGTCCTCGGCGTGTTGACGAAGTGCTTGAAGGACGAGAACCCGTGGGTGCGCCACGCCGCCGCGCTGGCGATCGACGAGCTGGGGGCGAAGGCCGCCCCCGCCCGCGCCGCGCTGGCGGCGGCGACGAAGGACGCGAATCAGTACGTGGTGCGCGTCGCGAGCCACACACTCGGCGGGCTGAGCGAGCCGCGCACGAAGTAAGCGGTCCGGCGGCCCGCTCTCGACGAGCCCCTCCCTGCGAGGTCGTGGATGTCTACCCAACCGCTTACTGCGTGCGCGGCTCGCCAGGAATCGCCGTACGCCGGCCCGATCCTGACCGAGGAGCACTGGCTCACCGCCGGCGACCCGGCGGAGGTGGTCGCGTTCCTCGGGGAGCGCGGCAGCCAGCGCCGCTGGCAGCTGTTCGCCTGCCACTGCTGCTGGCGCATCCTGCCGCTGCTCGTGGACGAGGCCAGCCGGCACGCCGTCAGCGTCGCCGAGCGCCGGGCCGAGGGGCGCGCCACCGACGCCGAGGCCCGCGAGGCGGAGGACGAGGCGATCACGAGGGCCTTGCAGCAGCAACAGGCCGAAGGTCTTTCGGTGCGGTTCACCGCGGCGATGGCCGCCGTCCACGCCCTCATGTTCCCCCGCCGGGCCTACGTCAACGCCGGCCGGGCCGCCGGCGGCGGGGAGCCCGCCGAGCGCGCCGCCCAGTGCGACCTGCTCCGGGAGCTGTTCGGCAACCCGTTCCGCCCCTTCGCCTTCGACCCCGCCTGGCGAAGCCCCATCGTGATGGCCATCGCCGCTCAGGTCTACGACCGCGAGTCGTTTAACGAGCTGCCCGTCCTCGCCGACGCGCTCGAAGACGCCGGCTGTGACGACGCACAGCTCCTCGGTCACCTCCATTCCGCCACCGGCCATCTCCGCGGCTGTTGGGCGCTCGACGCGGTGCTCGATAAGCCGTGACCATCCGGTGCGGCCGGACAACCCGGGCCATCCGCGCCGTTTACCCGCCTTCCTGGCGAAATACTTCCGCCGATTCCCGTCAGGCCATCCGGGCAAGGGGTATGTTTTCCCCAGACCGCGTGGCCTGGGCAACAGGTGCGCGGCGCCTACCTACTTCGCGGGTCCGGAACCCCGTGAAGGATTTGTGTCCCGCCGCACGCAAACCTATTGCGTCGCCCGGCGGATTTGTGCCTGGCGGCACGCGAATCCGAACGTCTGTCCACGCACAGAGCAGCTGCGCAGCTGTAATTTCGCAGCTGCGCAGCTGCTCTCGGTCGGAACCATCCTCGATCCGCGTGCGGCCGGGCACATAACGCCCGGTGGTCCGCGTGCGGCCGGGCACCTGTCCCCGTGCGGCCAGGCACAACCAAGGGGCAGTCCTCGTGCTGCCGCGCGCGCCGTCCTCGTGCGGCGGCGCATTCCGCGCGGCATCTTCAGTCACCTAACTTAAGGTGACCGAAGTAGTTGCGCCGCACACACGCCGCGCCTAACCAGGGAATCCAACCCTCGGAATAACCCCACACCAACCCACGATTGCGCGGCGAATCCGCGCCGGCGCGACCTTGGCGCGGGTGTGTCGATGTGGAAACTGGAACATCGGGCTACACGTGATGGAACAGGTCGAACGCGAGCGCGGTTGCCGGGACGGTCGGGACGAGATGAACCTCGCCGACTTCCCGATCTCGGCACTACAGCGGGTGCAGAAGGGCGACGGCCAGGGCGGCAAGCTCGACCGCATGGAGTTCACCGCCACCCGGTACGACCCGGCGACCCGGCAGCGGGTGAAGCAGAAGGTCACGCTGACCTCGACCGCCCGCGACGGTTTGCCGACGCCGGCCGACGAGCACGTCATCCTGGCGCTGTTGTACCTGGCGAAGCACTCCAACAACTTCGACGACGCCACCGTCCAGTTCGCCCCGTCGCGGCTGTTCGAGATCATGGGCTGGGCGCCGAACGGCCGCAGCTACACCCGGCTGCGCGACGTGCTGCGGCGGCTGAAGGCGCTGACGATCCGCTACGAGAACGCCTGGTGGGACGTCGTCGGCCGGGGCTACCAGGAGGAGGTGGCGACCGGCATCATCAGCGCCTACCGGATCGCCCGGCAGACCTCCGGGCCGCGCCGCGAGAACCAGCCGTTGGAGAGCTGGGTCACCTGGACGCAGTCGTTCCACGACAGCCTGCGGGCGGGCAACCTGAAGCGGCTCGACCTCGACGTGTTCTTCCGCCTCCAGACGCCGACGGCCCAGCGGATGTACCGCTTCCTCGACAAGCGGTTCTACACGTCGCCGACCGTGGCCATGGACCTCGTCGAGTTCGCCTGCGGCCACGTCGGGCTGACCGACGCCGGCAACGTCGCCATCCTGAAGCGGCGGCTGGCGCCGGCGATCGAGGAGCTGGAGAAGATCGGCTTTTTGCGGCCGACCTCTCTGGAAGAGCGGTACCAGAAGGTGAAGGTTGGCCAGTGGCGCATCGTGCTTCAGCGAGCTGAGGTCGAGGCTCGTAGGACAAGCATCCTTGCTTGTCCGGATGCGGAGGGACAAGCAGGGATGCTTGTCCTACGGGAAGAACTCGCGCGCGAGTTCTACCAGCTGTGGGACGCGGCGCGGCCGGCCCAGCCGGGGCCGCGCGACCTGGAGCAGGCGGAGCTGCTAATGCGCGACCGGGCGCCCGACGAGGCGCGGGCGGTGCTGGCGCTGCTGGTGAAGGTGACGCGCAAGGAGTGGCCGGAGTGCCGCTCGCTCAGCGGCGCCGTGCAGAAGTACCTCGCCGACGCCGTGGCCTTGCTCGAGAAGGAAACCCGCCGCGAGGCGGACCGGCGCGAGGCGGACGCTCGCCGCGAGCACCACCGCCAGGAATCGACCGCGCTGCTCCAACGCGGCGAGCGGCTCGAACAGCTCTGGCGGGCGCTGCCGGAGGAGGAACGCCAGGCGATCGAAGGGGAAGTGCGCGCCCGCGTCGGCGGCCACGCCCCGGTCGCGTTCGTCCGCCGGCTCTGCCTCGACGAGCTGGAAACGCGAACCGCCCAGGACGCGCACTACTGGGTCCAGCGTTGAGAGCGCTACCTTACACAGGCCCGACCGTTAGGGAGGGCTCGCTTCGCCTGGGCGCGGCATTAAGCCCTCCCTGACGGTCGGGCCTGCGACCGGAGCATTCATACTGCTGGACCCAGTAACGTCGCGTCCTGGGCGGAAGCGGAAGGCGAGGGAGTCGAACCCTCATCTCCTGGAGCCCAGGAGAGCCACCTTTCCAAGGTGGTCCGGCGAACCGATAGCCGGCTGCCATCCGAATCGAACAGCTCCTCCGGGAGGACTTGAACCTCCAACCTTCCGGTTAACAGCCGGCGGCTCCACCGTTGAGCTACAGAGGAATCGGCCCCGCGAGCCGCGCACGAAGTAAGCGGTACGGAAAGCCCGCTTACTTCAGTGCGGCTCGCCAATTCAGGGGCAGTGGAGACGGTGGGAATCGAACCCACCACAAACCGCTTGCGAAGCGGACTCGCCACCTTGGTACATGCGTCCCCGAACAGTCAGTACGGCGTACGGGAGTCGAACCCGTTCCCCCTGGCTGAGAACCAGAGATACTTACCGGTATACGAACGCCGCGTCAGTACTCTCACCCGGGCTCGAACCGGGACTCCTCACGGAATCGGCCTCTCAAGCCGACGGGTCTACCAGATTCCCCCATGAGAGCGTCAATCAATCATCCCATACAGTAGCCACACCCGGATTTGAACCGGGACCTTTCCGCTTTTGAGACGGACGACTCTACCCGTTGGTCTATGTGGCCATCCCGACAAGTCCCGGGTCACAGGTGTCGCACCTGGCTTGCGGTGGGTATGAGCCGCCGCTGGGCACTGGCCCACCCGGATCATAAAGGCGTCCCGGACGGGATTTGAACCCGCGACCTCCACCGTGACAGGGTGGCGAGCACTCCGAGCTGCTCCACCAGGACGAACGTCAGTCTCCGAGGCAGGATTTGAACCTGCGGTCTCCAGCCCCCCAGGCTGGCGCGTTGAGCCAGGCTACGCCACTCGAAGAAGATTGGTGCCGTGCGAGTCACGAAAGCTGTTGAACCATTTCTAGTGCGTCTACCGTTGCGCCACGGGGCCGGTTCAGGAGAGAGGCCCCGGGGGGAGTCGAACCCCCAACACCTAGATCCATTGAGTTTGTAAGCTTCCATCGTTGGGCACGGTCACCAGAGCGCCAAGCGGGAGTCGAACCCGCGCTTCCGCCATGGCAAGGCGGCAGGCTACCGCTACATCATAGGCGCTTCTGTTTGGATCCCGATTGTCAAAGACGACCCAGTGGGACCAGCAGGACTCGAACCTGCACCGAGCCGGTTAAGAGCCGGCCATGCTGCCGCTAGCACCTTGATCCCTTCGATTCATTAACGCGGGACCGGCCCGCGTGTGACAAGGATTCTTGGAGCCCTCGTCGCCTTACGCAGGGATAGAGCGACCCCGCCGTGGCCTGGTTCGCGCGGCGGGGAGAAAATCTCGTCTGGCCGCGGACCGGGACGCCTCGGTTGTCCGGGAGCGGGAAGACCCCTAGAATGCGGCCGATGAAACTCTCACCCCCGCCTCTGGCCCTTCCCCCTCGCCGGTTCCTGTGGGGCGGGGCGGTCGTGATCGTCCTCGCGGTCGGGATCGGCCTTCTGGCCCGATCTCGCGGCCGGCCGGCCGTCGAAGACACGACTCCGTCTTCCCCCGCCGATCCGGGGTCCCCCCCGTTTGAATCCCCGTACCTCAACACCAGGCCCGGCGTGAATTACTCGGGGGACGCGGCGTGTGTCGAGTGCCACCCGACGCAGGGGGAGCAATACCGGCGGCACCCGATGGGGCGATCGATCACGCCGGTGAGTGCCGTGACCTCGCTCGACGAGCACGTGAGTTCGGGCGGGAACCCCTTCGACGCGCTGGGCGTGCGGCTCTCCGCCGAGCGGCGGGGGTTGGGCCTGGTGCACCGGGAGGTGGCCCGGGACCCTGGCGGGAGGGTCGTGGCCGAGACGGCCGCCCCGGTCGATTTCGTCATCGGCTCCGGCACGCACGCCTACTCGTACCTGTTGAACCGCGACGGCGTGCTCACCCAGTCGCCGGTCTCCTGGTTCCGC
>JAXMAW010000013.1:0-139460 GCA_046350195.1 Gemmataceae bacterium | reverse complement strand
CGTCGCAGTGGTCGCCGTGCGGGTGGTGCAGGTGGCCATCGACGAGGTAATCGACGTGGTCGCCGTGCGGCACCGCCTCGTGGCCGCAGCCGGGGCCGTGCTTGTGGTTCTTGTCGTGCTGGCCGCAGTCGTGGGCGGGGGTGCAGTCGGCGGGGTTGGCAGCGCCGACCTCGATCTGACACTCGTCGTAATGGCCGTCGTGGGCCGTGTGCAGGTGGCCGTCGTGGACGTAGTCCACGTGCCCGCCGTGCTGGATGCGGGTGTGGCCGCAGTTCTCGCCGTGCTGGTGGCCGTGGTCGGCGTGGCTGGGGCAGCTCATGACGTCCTCCGTCCTGGGAATCGGATATACCATCGTACGTCCGCCATCGGCCGGATCAAGGCGCGGTCTTGACGAGATTGTGCCGCTGGGAAACTGGGGGACGGGCGCGCCCTTGACGAGGCCGCCGGCGCCCGTATGATGACCAGACGAAGCCGAAGTGGCGGAACTGGCAGACGCGCCAGCTTCAGGAGCTGGTTCCCGCAAAGGGAGTGGAGGTTCGAGTCCTCTCTTCGGCACTAGAAGGCACCAAAGGACTTAGGGCGGGCCAGCCGCCCCGCGAATCGAGAGCCTACAATAGTAAAGTTGGCGATCGGTTGGCAGTCCTAGGGGTCGTGTGTGGGTCGTGTTGCTCCTGACCCCGAAGGAGCACGACATGGCGTCCGTCTGGAAAAAGGGCGAGCACTTCTACTGCCAGTTCCTCTGGCACGGCCGGCGGCGGAACTTCCCGCTCGGCGAGGTCACCCGGGAGGACGCGGAGCGCACCGCCGAGGTCGTCGGCGGAGTGCTGGACCGCGTGAAGCGGGGCGAGATCCGCGTCGCCGACGGCGCGGACGTCGTGACGTTCGTACGCCACAGGCTCGCGGCGCTCCACGGCGAGGGCGATGCCCCGGCCGCGCCGCTGCCGACTTCGCCGGCCGGCACGCTAGGCGCGCTCCGCGACCGCTACGTCCTGACGCACTCCAACGGCACGATCGAGGCCAACTCGCTCGCCACCGTCCGGATGCACCTCAACCACTTCTGCCGGGCCCTCGGGGAGAAGTTCCCCCTCGACCGCCTCACGGCCGCCGAGCTCCAGGCCCACGTCGACCGCCGCGCCGGTGCCGGGCTCTCGCCCGCGACGCTCCGGAAGGAGGTGGCGACATTCCGCGCCGCCTGGAACTGGGGCGGGCCGATGGGGCTCACCCGGGGCGCGTTCCCGTCGAGGGGACTGCGCTACCCCAAGGGCGAGGAGAAGCCGCCGTTCCAGACCTTCGACGAGATCGCTCGCGCCCTGGCCCCGGGCGGCCTCCGGGGGCGGAAGGCCGCCGAGCTCTGGGAAGCGCTCTACCTCCAGCCCCCGGAAATAAAGGAGCTGCTCGAGGTGGTGAAGGCGCGGGCCGCCCACCCCTGGGTGTACCCGCTCTTCGCCTTCGCGGCCCACACCGGCGCCCGCCGGTCGGAGATACTCCGCGTCCGGGTGGGCGACGTGGACTTCGCCGGCGGGACGGTGCTCCTCCGCGAGAAGAAGCGGACGCGCGGCCAGCGGACGACGCGGCGGGTACCGCTCACCTCGCAGCTTGTGCAGGCGCTGCGCGAGTACCTGGAGGTCCACCCCGGCGGCGAGATGCTCTTCGCCCAGGGCGGCGTGGTGGCGCGGTCGAAGAAGCGCTCGGGGACCACCGGGCACCGGGACGAGAAGAGGCGGCCCTCGTCGCTCAAGGGCAGGCTCGCCACCGTGAAGGGGCGGTGCGCGGTGGCGGCCTGCGGCGTCACGCGCGACGAGTGTCACGACCACTTCAAGCGGACGCTGGCGGGCACGAAGTGGGAGGTGCTCCGGGGCCTGCACGCGCTCCGGCACAGCTTCATCAGCGCCTGCGCGAGCAAGGGCGTGGACCAGCGGCTCATCGACGAGTGGGTCGGGCACCAGACGGACGAGCAGAGGAGGCGCTACCGCCACCTCTTCCCGTCCGTCCAGCGCGAGGCCCTCGAGGGGGTGTTCGGCTAGAAGGGGATGTCGTCGCGGTCGGCGTCGTCGTCGGACTCGACCCCGATCGGGCGGTCGTCCGGGACCGGCGACGAAAAGAGGAAGTAGAGGACCTTCAGTCCCGGCCGCCAGGGCGTGCGTCTTGGGTTCCGCTTTCTCAGCTCGCGCTCGCTGAAGCCGAGCGGCCGCCCTTCGGCGAGGTGTTGCTCGATCAGCGCCCTGGCCTCCTCCTCCGAGGTCGCGACGGCGCTGAGGAACCCGTAGAGGACGAAGCCTCGCGGGTCTACCGACCGCGACACGTCGAGGCTGATCCGCACGGTGAAGTTCTGCTTCATCGATGCTCCCCCTGGCTCAAGCCAGCTTCAGCGGCAACAGGCCGTCCCTCTGGTAGCGCAGGAGCTCCTCGTGCGCGATGGCCCAGTTCTTGTGCGGCCCCCGCCCGCTGGCCTTCTTCGTCGCGCGGATGCGGCCCATGCGGCAGTGCTGCCCCACGGTGAAGGGCGCGAGGCCGACCAGGGCGGCGAACTCCTCGACGGTGTAGAAGTCCTTGATGGTGGCTCGGCCGACCAGCAGCGCGAGCTGCGCCTCGATGCGGTCGAGCCGCTCGTTGATGTCATTCATGGCTCGAACTCAAAAGGGATCTCCGGGTCCGGCTGAGTCTCGACGACCTGCGGGACGTAATCTGGGTCGTAAACGCCTCTCGTCTCGGCGTCGGTCGGCTCCCGCCCGAGCATGAGTCGCAGGCAGCCCCGCACGGCGTCGAACAGGTCGAGTTTGTCTTTCGGGGGCGAGTCGGGGTGTATCGCGCGGACGCTGGTCCCGAACCGGAGGAGCGCCGTCGCCGCGTGCTCGGGCCTCGGCCGCTTCCTGAGCGCCCACCACATGATGAACCTCCTAACTGGCCCTCCAGTCCCACGACCGGACGATCGGCCGCGTGCGGGGAGTCGGGCGGAAGACGACGACGGCGGACGGGAACGGCGCGCACGTCTTCCCGCCGACGAACCTGAGCCGGCCCTTCACGAGGCGGACCTCGTCGGCCTTCATCACGTAGTCGTGCCAGTAGCGGGTGTCGGTGCGGGCCGGGATCAGGCAGACGACAATGGTGCCGTCCCGGCTCGCCTCATACGCCTTGCGGATCCAGGACGCTGAGTCGGAGTACGGCGGATTGCACCAGCAGACGCCGGACCAGCTCTGCGCGAGGCCGTCCGCCTCGGGGCTGAAGTAGTGATCGCACTTCTTGTTGTGCGGCTCGGCGCAGACGTCGGTGGTGAACTCGAACTCGTCGTTCAGCCGGTCGAAGAGGCCTTGCGGCGTCTCCCAGCAGTCGCTCTTTCTGGAGAAGTGGACCGTTGACGTAGTCATACACCGCGCCATGATTGCCGCCCGGGCCTTCCGAGCCGTTCAGGTGCTGCCTGGGCGATCCTCCCCGCCGCTCACCACCGCGCGCCTCGACGTCGCGCATTCGTCCGGTCATTGCCTCATCCGAAAGAGCTTCCTGGCGATGGGCCGCACCTCCAGGTGGGAGCACAGTTCGCGGCACTCCTCGCAGAGTCGAACGCGGACGAGGCCGCCGGGCTGCTCGTCGTGAGCGTTCCGGTACTCGAGGACGACCTCTCGGGTCTGGACGCGGTCGGGCTTGTTGCACAAAAAGCACGTCATTTGCCCTCCTTCGCCCTGTTCAGGGTGGGCGTTGCACGTCAGTTGTCCGAGGGCGGCCGCGCGACCGGGTAGAGCCTCCTCCGCTCCTGCGCGACCTGCTCGTCGTACGCCTCCAGCGCCGCCCTCAGCGTCTCGTAACAGTAGGCACGCCACTCGCCGAGCTCCCCCTCGTCCATCAGGTCGCGCAGGGGCTCGACGAGGAGCGGGGTGGCGGCGAAGGCGACGTCGTGGCGGATTCGTTGCGTCATGGTTCGGTCCTTCCGGCCGTCCGGTGGGTCAAAAGGGATTCCGTCCTCTAAGACTGTCGCGATCTCTTGCTCGGTGGGCGCGGCGTCGCCGTCGGCCCGTTTGGACTCCGGGTCGGGGACGTTGCGCACGCTCCCGCTCCCGGCTGGGTCTGCAGGGGCTGTTCATTCCTCTGCTGACGGCCGAGGTGTCCCGAACACCAGCGCCCGGTCTGGCATCCGTTCGAGGACTCGGGGCTCGGTAAAGTCAACGGACCGACGGCAGCGGCACGCGCCGGTTGGGGAACTCCTGGACGACGGCGCCGTCAAGGAGCGGCTCCTCGCAGGGCACGCCCTGTTCGGTGACGTACGCCTGCTTGAAAAAGTGCGCCACGCCCGCCTCCCTGCACTGCCGGTCGATGTCGCGCACCCAGTCGATCTCCATCACCTGCCGCTGGCCCTTCGCGGCCCGCTCGCAGCCGGTGATGATCCAGTCGAGCCAGCCGAGGTGCGGCCGGAAGTCCACCGGCTCCAGGAGCGGCTCGGCCGAGACGAACTTCACCGCGGCGGGGATCGCGCGCAGGCGGTCGAGGAACGGCAGCGCCTCCGCGCAGCCGCAGGAGACGCCGAGCCAGACGTTCGGGTAGCCCTCGCCCCAGTCTCCCGGCAGCCGCTCCGGGGCCAGTGCAGGCCGCTTGGTGAGGATCAGCCAGTCGAGGTTCTTGCAGTCGCGGATGACCCGCCACGCCTCCGGGCGCCACCCGTCGGCGCCCGGGTGGAAGAAGTCCGACATGCTGCACGTGAACACCCGGCGGCGCTCGCCGGCCCGGGCGGCCTCTCGGTCCCACTTGAAAGGCCCCCGCCAGTCGCTGGTCCGCATCGGGCCGCCGAAGGGCTCGCGGCCGCCGCGCTTCATGATCGGGCCGATGTAACAGTGCTTGCACATCCTGTTGACCTTGGTGCAGCCCCACCAGAAGTTCATGGTGTGGTGCGTCCAGCCGATCTTGCTGTTCTCCGCCACGGTCCCTCCCTCCTAAACCGCGCCCAGGCCGCCGACCCGGTTGAACCCCTCGGCGCTGACCAGGACGCGCGCCTGGCCGAGGGCGCGGTCGAAGGCCGCCTTCACCTCCCACAGCTTCTCAGTTCGGTTCCAGTCACCGAAGCCGGCCTCTTCGAGGAGGCGGGGGAAGTCGGTCCGCTTCGTGCGCAGCCCGCCCGGGGAGCCGTCGCCGAGCAGGTAGTGGTCGAGGACCACCCGGTCGCAGGCCTCGCCGAGGTCGCGGGCGAACCGCTCCGGGTCGGCGATCGGCAAAAGCGGGCTCACCGTCGCCTGCGTCCGCACGCCGCGGCCCTTGAACGCGAGGAGCGTCTCGACCCGCTTTCTCGGGGAGGTCGCGTGCGGGGGCAGGCCGGGCACGCGCTCCATGTCGGTCTCGACGGTCACCGACAGCCACACCTCGCAGCGTCCGGACAGCTCGCGGATCAGATCGGCGTCGCGGAGGACGAGCGGGTTGCGCGTCTGGATCACGAGCACGTCGGGCGGCCGGGTGAGCATCTCGTCGAGCAGTTCCGGGACGTGGCGGAGGGCCGCCTCCTGGGGGACGTAGGGGTCGGTGCTCGAGCACATGTAGATGCGCAGCGGCCTCGGCTCGCCCCGGCGCGGCCGCTTGAGCGCGTCGTACTGGCGGCGGTAGGGCTCGCGGACGTTGGCCTTCGAGCCGTACAGCGCCCAGTCGCGGCCCTTGGTGACGAAGACGTTGTGCTGGGCGTAGCAGTAGTGGCCGCACAGGGAGCCGGCGAACGAGCAGCCCTGGTGCAGGTTGACCGTGTGCGTGTACCCCGACAGGAACCCCTCGGTGCTGGTGAGGATGGTCTTGTTGTCAACCATCGGCAAGCTGTGGCTCACGGCAACCTCTCTCCTGGACGCGGCCGGCAGCGGAACAGACCCCGTCACGTCGCCGCCGGCTCCCCCCTGTTCTTTCCATCACCGACCCGGTCCGGGGAACGTTTCCATATGGGCGGCATTCCTCCCCCGACGCTGCTCGGGGGTAGGGGGCCAGGATCGCGATTAGCCGCCCCTGACTTTCCTCGCAAGCCTGCCGGATCCGGTCCGCCAGTTCACGGCTGAGTTTGTCGAGTTCCTCCGCGTCCTTCCAGCCGCCCGTTGCTTCGTTCATCAACCGCCGGAGTCGGACGTACTTGCCCGCGATCTCGGCAAACTGCTCCTTGAGGAACCGGACGTGGGACTCGACCTCGCGGTCGAGCTGCAATCCCAGGGCTGCCAGGGCGCTGTTCAATTTGGCCTCCATCGCCTCGTTCATCACGCGAGCTCCGAACTCTACGAGAATGCCGTCAGGAAACAGCCGGGAGGCCATCGCCTGTTCCTTCTTTCCAGCGGGTGAACAGGGCGGGGAGCAGGCGGTTTCGGATTGGCAACCTTGGCGACCTTTCCCCGAACCGCCGGCGGGCGGGAAAGACTGGTTGCCAAGGTTGCCGCCGCCGCGTTGGCGATGTTGGCAACCTTCGAGTCTGACCGCCGACCCGGAGGGCGCCGCGATGAGGGACAGCCCGTTCGTTTCGATTGCGGAGATGCACCCGCGGCCCGTCGCCTGGCTGTGGGAGCACCGCATCCCGTTCGGCTCGCTCACGCTGCTCGAAGGCGACCCCGGCCAGGCGAAGTCCACCCTGACCTACGACATCGCCGCCCGGCTCACGAGCGGCAAGCCCATGCCCGGCGAGAGCGGGGCGCGCCTGGGGCCGGCCGGGGTCGTCTTGCTCCAGGGCGAGGACGACTTCCACACCGTCGTGCGGCCCCGCCTCGACGCGGCCGGCGCGGACGCGGGCCGCGTGCTGGTTTACGACCGGCGGCGGGTTGACGCGAGCGCGCTCCTCACCACCGCAGGCTTGTCTCACCTCGAGAGGGAAGTGACCAAGCGCGGCATTCGCTTGGTGGTGATCGACCCGCTCGCGAACTTCGTCACGGAATCCTTGCACTCCTCCCAGGGCGCGAGCAAAGCGCTGCGCCCGCTCGAAGCCTTCGCCCGCGAGACCGGCGTCGCCGTGCTCCTCGTGCGCCACCTGGCCAAGGGCGGCGCCGGCAACCCCCTCTACCGCGGCGCGGGGAGCATCCGCGTCATCTCGACCGCGCGATCGGCCCTGCTCGTGGCCAACGACCCGGCCTGGGAGGACCCCCACCGCCACGTCCTCGTTCAGACCAAGAGCAACCTCGCCAGCGCCCCGGGCCTGGCCTACCGGACTCGCCTGGCGAAGGGCGGCCCGACTTCGGGCGAGCCCGTGATCGCCGTCGAGTGGGTGGGCAGGTCCCCCTGCACCGCGAGGGACCTCGCCAGGCCGGGGGACGGCGAGCCGAGGGCGCTGGCCGACGCGGGCTGGGTGCTGTACTCGATCCTGAGCGAGCGGCCGGTCCCGGCCCGCGAGGCGATCCGCCTGGGCCTGGCCGCGGGCATAGCGAAGCGCACCCTGGACCGGGCGAAGAAGCAACTCGGCGTGGTCACGCGCAAGGAGGGGAGCGGGCCCGGCTCCCGCTGGACGTGGGAGTTGCCCGACGACGAGGCGCGCCTGCGCCCCTACCGGGAGAGAGACCTGCTGGAGCGAAAGCGCCAGGTCTGGTGCGAAACGGCCGCCTGGCGGCCGGGGCAGCGCTGGCTCCCTCCGCCGGGCGACCTCGACTTGTACCTGGACGCGCTGGCCGAGCGGGGACTGACCGTCACGCGCATCGGTGGGCACGAGCACCTCTGGCGCGAGGCCGACCTGCACCAACTCCCGTTGCTCGAAGCGATGGCCCAAGCCCGGGAGAGCAACCCCGCTGCAGGCGTCGCCTACCGGGACTTCCTCGCCGAGTTGGGCGTCCTGGACGACCTCCTCTTCGGCTCATGAGCCGGGCTTTTCCGAGGCCGGTAGAGTGTCTAACACCGGCGGCGCACTTTCCAGAAGGGCGTCGAGCAAAGTCACCACGGGATCCCACTTCCCCGTCGAAGCCGAGAGATGTCTTCTCTGCTCGACCTCGTCGCTGTTCCACCAGACGCCGAGGTAGAGGCGTTCAAACTGCGAGCCAAGGTCTTTGTCAAGCCTGCGGACAACGAGGGGGTCTGTTGTCGCGAGAGTGCCCGCGACAAACTCTGAAACGAAACCAACCCCCGCGCCCGCGCGGGTAAACGCCAGAACGTCCCCGGACGTGCCCGTCGTGACCTCCTTCCGGAAAGCCGCGGTCCCCCCCAGCTCTCTGCGCTCGACTTTGAGGCGGCGAAGCAGGTTCTCGTGCTGGCCGTGAACGAAGCACAAGGGGGCCTTCTCGGCCAGCGACGCTAGGGCGGCTGCAGTCAGCTCGCCGCCTCGCGGAAGGTATTCTTCTCTGCCCACGGCAACCGTCCCGTAGGGCCTCTCGCTGAGATTCCTGTTACTCAACTTATTGTCGGGCGAACCTATCGCTTTACCGTCGGCACCTGCCTCGACGGCCTCGACGAGAAGGTGTATCCGCCCCTGGCGGAGGTGCCTGCGCATTCGCCCGCTCGCGAGATCCACGACATCGATCCTCACACTTCCCGACTGGGGCGCCTTCAGCAGGCGCGCGAGGTGCGGCGCGAGGAACGAGCGAACGACGGCGTTCCCGCTGCCGATCCGCACAACCTCGCTTCCCCCCGGCGGCCACTCCTTCAAGTGGTCGTGGAGCCGAAGCAGACGCTTGGCCCAGCGGTAGAGCAGCAGCCCGTTGGCGGTGACGACGCGCCTTCCCGCCTTTTCCGCATCTTCGATCTCCGCCAGTGGGACGTTGTAGAGTTTCTCCAGGTCTTCGATGCAACCCTCGAGCGCGGTCCGCGAGTGCTTAAGATCCTTGGCAATCCGGTCGAGCTTCCTTCCTTCGATCCGGCCGGCCCTCAGCTCTTCCTCGTCGCCGTAAGCCTCGACGATCTGAACGAACATCCGAAGTTTGGGCAGCGTCGGTTTGAGATCCTCGGGGTCTTGCATCGGACTGGACTCCGGCAGGGGTGAATGGTCTCGTTGAGGACGTTCGGCCGCGCGCCGACGCTGGGAATCGCAGATGAGGCTCGTCGGCGGTGGTGAGGCGCGACCGACGCGTCAGGGACGGCCGAGGTGGTCCGCGCTCGGGAGCACCGTTGCCATTGTACTGGGGCCGGAAACTGGAGGTTGCGCCGGGCGCAACCTTCGCCTGAACTGCGCTATCGACAACAGGCATCGGCGGTCGCGATTATTGTTGGCGGCGATCCTGCCGATCCCCGAGGAGGCATGCCGATGGCCCCTCGCCGTCCCAAGTGACCCGTTGGAGGTGCTCTCGTGTGCTCGACAAAGAGCCCGGAGTTGGCGGCGTTCGAGGAAGAGTTGCGCCGGCACCTCGCGGCCGAGCCGGGCGACCCCAGGGCGACCAGGGAGTGGAGGAGGGCGTTGGACGAGTGGATCGCCGTCCACCCCTACGTGCAACGGCGCGCCAGCTGCGAAGCCTTGCGTCGCTGTCGGCACGACGCGCGGACCGCCGAGGAGGTCGCGGCGGAGACGACCGGCCGCCTCTGGCAGGACCTCAGCCGAGTGGAGGAGCCGGCGCTGGGGTGGGACGGCCGCGACTCGGGCTTCTGGCCGACCGTCATCCGGCTCCAGACATTGAAGACCTTGCGCGAAAACGCCCCCTCCCGGATAGAACGTCAAGTGACCGTGAACTCCGAATGGATGCAAGCGCTCCTCGACAACGCCTCACACGGGGAGCCGGCGGACGCGAGGTTGATTCGGGAGGAGGACGAGGAGCGGAGGGAACAGTGGCGCCTGGCCGTTGACCGTGAGATCCAACGCCTCATTTCAAAACTGGAGGGCCAACCGGGAAAGGTCGCTCACCGATTCGTGGTGTTGGGGCTTGATTTCAACACAATCGCCAAGGAGCTCAACATCACGCGCGGAACCGTCCTTGATCACTGGCACAGAGCCCTCTCCATCCTCGGCCAACAGGTGGATCTGCATGCCCTGGCCGAAGAATACGGCGTCGAGTTGCCACCGGAGCTCGCTGACTCGAAACTCATTGATCGTCTTTATCGCGGATTTCGTTAAATACTTCCGTTGCCGCTCTGCCCCAGCTATTCGGGTAATACCGGACCAAGAATTTCACGACGGCGTGGGTCTCGAGATCCAACTCGCCCTTGAGGAAGGGCTCAAGCACTTCGCGCCTCACGGGGGGCGCCTCCTCCTCCTGCCACACGTCCGCGCGGCCCAGCGGGAAGCCAAAGATGTCCAAGCCCTGAGCGCGCAGCCTGCGGGCGTCTTCCTCCAAGGTCTCCAACGTAACGAGAATCTTGAGCCGCCCTCCGGGCGTGGTGTTTGCCGCACCCCCCTGCACATCTTCCGGCTTCGGCACCTTCGCGTCCCCCAAGCTGGGCGGGTTCTCGTCGTCGGGAGCTGGCTGGTCGCTCTCTCTCCTGTCGGGCGGCAAGCGATTCATTCATTAAAAGTATCTCAATAGAAGCTAATAAGGAATGCCCGCCTTCCGAACTTCTCCCTTCCCCCAGCGGCGCAGCGCGGCCCTGCCCACCCCAGCATGTTTCGACGCGGCTCCGTTGCCCTTGCGGCGAAACTCGTCTTCCAGCGTACCGCCCCCGCGCTGCTCTTTCTAGGCCGTATCGCCGTGAAAGCCTTTCCCCCAGTCGTATGATGCCGCCCCCGCCCGAGCCACCGGCGGAGACCCGTCCCAACATGACCGTGCGGCCCGGAACACCACCAGCGCCTGCATCAACCCGTGCGCGACGGCGCCGGCGACGGCACCCTCCAGCCCCGCCCCGGCCGCCAGAAGCCCGACCGTCAATGCCAGCGCCAGCCCGACGCTCAGGGCGGCTCCGCGGATGACGCCCGCCAGCGGCTTTCCCGCGCCGACGAGAATACTCGCGCAGCCGCACCAGACCACGTCGGCGGCGCCGTAGAGCCCGAGGACCAGGGCGTGCGTGGGGGATTCGAGAAACCAACAGAGCAGAGCGCCTTGCAACAGGGCGGCGGGCGCTCCCAGGCGGACGCCGGCCCGGGCAGCGACCGAAGGGCCTTCCTTCGCTGCCAGGAGTTGGAGGTACGCGGCGAGGCCGACGGTCGCGAAGCTCGACACCCCGTACCACGCGGACAGGAGCCCGTAGCAGCCGGCGGCCGAGCGGCCGAGGAAGGCGTTTACGAGCGCCAACTGGGCCAGGCCGAACAAGCCGTAGAGGCTTGCCCGTATCCCGTGTCCGCCGTGGATGCACAGCGAGCGGAGGCCGGCCAGGGCCACCTTGCCGCTCCGAACCCGCCCGGTGGCCGCCAAGGCGGCGACGCCGACCAGCGCCCCGGCGGCGTTGCCGGCCAGCCTGGCGGTGAGCCCCTCGGCCGCGCCCCGCCCGACGAACAGCAGGACTAGCGCCGGGGTCAGCGCCCCGAGCACGGCCGCCCCCGCCAGCGCCGCGCAGGCGCGAACGCTGCCGTCGGCGGCCAGCAGCGCCGTGACCGCCGAGAGGACGATGGCGCTTGCGAGCACCCAGGAAGCCGTCGCCTGCCAGCCGGCCCAGGTGCCGACGGCCCAGCCGGCCAGCGAGCACGCCATTGCCGCAACGAGGAGGTGGCGGCACCCCGAAGCTGCTTCCTCGGCACGCTTGCCGGTCAGCCCGCTGGCCGCCGAACTGAACGCGGACCCCAAGAATGCGCCGGCCAGAAGGCCGATCACCGCCTCGGCGAGCGACAACTCGGCGGCCGCCTCATGGTCGCTCGCGCCGCAGACCAACCTGGGAAGGTTGGTGCCAACGGCTTCGACGCCGCTTTTGAGCAGGAACAGCATAAGCACCCACAGGAGGATCTTCGTCATGCGAGACACCGGGAATGGAAGAAGGGCGTACCATCGTCCTTTCCCGGCAGGTCACGCCACGGGGAAATGCCGCCGACCTGCAGAAGGCACTCCCGGGCGTACCCCGACCACCGCAGTGACCGGCCAGCTGCGGCGGGCGGCTTCCGCACCGTGCTTCCCGCTCAGACGCGGCTCTTTTTCCCCGGCGTGACCGCCTCGTGGAAAGAACAGGATGAGTACCCCTCCCACCCGGGAGGCGAACCCATCGTCCCGGGCCGCCAGCGGAAAGGAGAATCGATTGCTGTACTGGCAGAAGTTCATCGCCTGGCTCGTCGCGTTAATCACCGCGAAGCTGTCGCGCGAAGTGAGCCGCGAGCTGGAGGCGCAGGCGCTCGAACGCGACTTCGACCGCCTCTCCCGCCTCCGCCAAAAGGCGGACAAGCTCCGAGGCAGGGGCCACGGCGACCTCGCCGCGAGCCTGATAGAGAGAATCGCCCGCGTGTCGAACGACGCGGAGATGTTCCACCCCGACGACCCGGCCTCCCGGCCCGTCAGTAGCCCCCTGCACCTGGCGGCCGGATCGGCCGCGCCGGCCTTGCCCGCACCTCCGGCCGCGTCCGGAGCTGCCGACGCGCCGGGCCAGGCCGCCCCCGCGTCGCCCGACGGCGCGGCGAAGCGGGGCCGTGGCCGGCCGCGGAAGAGCCCGGCACCCCCCGCGACCGCGGACGGCGCGCCGGGACAGCACTGACCGCGTTCGATCCCAGGGGGCGGTCTGGCCTCCATGCCGGTGCCGATCCCCCCTCACCACTCGTTCCCAGAGGCAGGTCTAATCATGCCGAAGAAGAGACTCGAATCGATTTCCGCGCCGAGTGTTCAGGAGGGCGTGGCCCCCCCGAGCCTGCTATCGGGGGCCGACAACACGGAGGAGCGGACGCTCCTCTTGTGGCTGTTCGACCGCTCCTCCTCGATGACGGTCGATTGCCCCGCCGACCCGGACGACCCGCGCCCGCGCTGACCAAGCCCATCGCCGAGTGAACAAGGCGATCCCGCGCTTCCGCCGGGAAATACTCGCCCGGGAGTTGCTCGCTCTGCAGGTGGAGGTCGCCACCGTCAGCTTCGCGACCGACGTCGCCGCCCTCCCCTTCACGTCGGTGGGCGGCTGGGACCCGCCCGTGCTCGAGGCCGCGGGGGGGACGGCGCTCGGCCAGGCGATCCTTGCCGGCATCGAGGTCCTGGAGCGGCGGCTGGCCGAGCTCAAGGCGATGGGGGTGCCGGTCCGGCACGTGATGGCGGCGCTTTTGAGCGACGGCGACGACACTTCCCCCAAGCCGGACAAGACCGACGAGGCGGCCCGCCGCGTCCAGGGGCTGGAGGCGGCCGGCGGCTTCGACTTCTTCGCCGTCGGCGTGCAGCACCCCGACCTGACCAGGCTCGCCAAGTACAGCCGCAAGCGCCCGCCGGTCCTGCTCAGGGGGCTGCGGTTCGCGGAGATGTTCCGGTGGTTCGCCGCCAGCGCCGAGCGCATCTCGATGAGCCGGCCGCGCGAGCGGGTCGCGCTGCCGCCGATCGACGCCTGGGCGAGCATCCAGCGGTGAGGTGGCCCATGCGCGCGCTCCTGGCGGACCAGCTCCAGACGATCGACCTCGGCGCGGCGCCGTTCGACAGCGGCGGCGAGGCCAGGGTCTACTTCGTGCCGCCCGAGAATAGGCGGGTCGCCAAGGTCTACTTCCAGGACGCGGCGGCGCGGCGGGAGAAGGTCGAGCACATGATCGCCAACCCGCCCTGGGACCCGCCGACGCGAGGCGGCTACCGCCGCTTCGCCTGGCCCGAAGAGGCGCTGCTCGACCCGGCCGGCCGGGCGTTCGTCGGGTTCGCCATGCCGGCGGTCGCCGGGGAGCCGCTCTACAAGATCGCCAACCCCAGCGCCCGCCCGGCCTTCGCCGAGAGCTACGCCTTCCGCCTGCAGGCGGCCGCCAGCGTGGCCCAGGCGGTGGCGGCGCTTCACGAGCTGGGCCACGTCGTCGGGGACGTCAACGAGCTGAACGTCTTAATCGACGGCCAGGCCCGGGCGACCCTCATCGACCTCGACAGCATCCAGGTGCGGCGGGCGCCCGCGTCTACCGCTGCCCGGTCGGCAAGCCCGAGTACACGCCGCCCGAGCGCACCGCGACGCGTTCATCGACGTCGACCGCGCGGCGCACCACGACGCCTTCGGCCTGGCGGTCCTGACCCACAAGCTGCTGGCCGGCACGCACCCCTTTGCCGGCTGCTACACGGGGGCCGGGAAGGCGCCGTCGCTGGTGGAGGCCGTCGCCCAGGGACTGTGGCCCGACCGGCCCGGCGGGTGCCCCGACTACCTCCCTTCGCCGCAGGCGCCGCCGTTCGACAGCCACCCCGAGCAGTTGAGGCAGCTGTGGACGCGGGCGTTCGTCACCGGGAGGCGCCGCCCGGAAGACCGGCCCACGGCCGCCCAGTGGGTCTCGGCGATCCACGCCGTCCAGCCCCCGCCGTGGAGCCTGGCGGGCGTGGCCCACGCCTTCCGCCCGGCGGCGAGGTTGTCCGCCAGGGCGGCCGGCTTACTCGCCCGCAACAAGTGGGCCTTCGCCGCCGCGCTGCTCGCCGCCGTCGCCGGCTACTACCTCTGGCCGGCGCGGGGCGCGGCTTCCTTGCCCGCTGCCCTCACCAAGAAGTTTCGCCCGGCACGCGGCCCCGGAGACGACAAGGGGCTGCCGCTACCGCCCCTGCTGGAGGAGTTGCTCCGGCGGAAGTAAGAGGCGCCCGGCGTTCGGGCGCCTCCTTGGAAGGTTTCTCATTTTGGAGGTATCCATGACACGTTTCTCGACCGTGCGGCTCATCCTCTTCGCCGCACTCCTGGTGCTGCCGGCGGCGTTCGCCGACACCCCGCCTGCTCCACCCACCGCCCCGCCCGCCGACCCGGCCGCCGACCCGGCCATCGACCTGGCCAAGGGTGTGTCCGAGCGGCTCTCCAAGGACGAGGCCGCCTGGGCGGAGGTGAGCAGGGAGTTGAACAAGGCCCTCGAAGCCTACTCGCCGGGGCTACTGAACCTCGAGGGGGAGGAGCGGACGTTCAAGGCGCTCAGGGCCTACTCCGCGAAGCTCCTGGAGAGCGGCAAGGGCATCATCAAGACGCACGACCGGTGGCGGAAGGCCAGCGACACGCTGGCGGCCACGCTGCGCCGGGCGCCGCGGGTCTACGGCGAGGTGGCGACGCTGTTCCGGCAGTACGCGAAGGAGGCCAAGTTCGAGGCGAACAAGGAGCAGTACCTGGCCGTGGCCGAGGCCTGGGAGGCCCTGGCCAAGCAGGCGGAAAGGAGGACGACCGCCTTCAGCCTCGACGACGGCAAGACCGGGTTCGTGGAGTTCCTGGCCGAGTCGAACACCTTCCTCGAACGGTTCATCACGGCGCTCGACTCGATGCCCGGCACCGCCGGCTCGGCCGCCGACCAGAAGGAGATGTTGGCGAGGCTCCAGAAGCACATGCAGCGCTACGAGGAGCTGCGGAAGAGCCTGAAGCTGCTGCGCGACAAGGTCGGCCAGGAGGCGACCAACAAGGAGGTCCAGAAGGAGACCTCCGACGCCCGGAAGAAGGAGGCCCTCCAGACGCGCACGAACGCCGTCGGCGCCTTCGTGGACAAGTACGCCGTGCCCCTTCGCGCCGTCCGCGGCGACAACGCCTGGGTGAACGTCGTGCACGTCTCCGACCTCCGTCCGCGCCAGCGCGTCGAAGTCTACCGGGTCTGCCGCGACCGGGTGGGCTGGCCGTCCATCGCCCACGCCGGGACGCTCAGGGTCGTCGGCGAGGTCCGCAGCACCTACCACCTCGAACGCTCCTACGGCGAGATCGACGACGAGTGCTTCCTCCTCCGGCCGCAGGTGAAGCCGTCGTCTCTGCCGGCCCCGGAAGGCGACCTGCAACTGTTGGCGAAGGCGCCGTGAGGCGCGCCGAGTCTTTCGCTTCCCGGCCCCGCGTCGCCCGCGGGGCCTTCTTACTTCGAGGGCACCCCATGCCGGAAGCTTCGCGGCACTTCTCGTTTCGCCTGGCCGCGCCGGACGCCCGCGAGCTAGCCAAGCACGCCCGGGCCGTCGGCCTGTCGCCGGGGCAGCTGGCCCGGCTCCTGGTGATGCAGGCGCTGGGGAACTCCCACCTCCAGGAGATGGCGCAGGAGCTCGCCCGCCTGCGGCAGGAGGTGGCGGACCTCGGTGAGCAGCAGCGCAGCACCCGGGAGCAGTTCGCCCGGGCCGTGGAGGCGCTCCTCGTGGACGCCGGCCGCGCCGAGCCCGCGAAGGCGGCCGCGTGGGTGCGGAACAACCTCCTGCTCTAAACGGGAGAAATCACCTTGAGCGACCCATTCCCCAAACTGCTGCTGGCCAACTCCGACATCTGGGGCGGAATCGTCTGCTTGGCCGGCATCGCTCTCGTGTTCTTGATCATCGTCATCGCTCACGCGATGGAATCCGCCGAGGAGCCCGAGCCCGACCTGCACATCGCCGGCCGCCGGCTCGTCTCGCAGGAGAAGGCCAAGAAGCAGGCGGACGAAAAACGCGAACCGCGCGACGGCGGGGCGGCCTGGGGCGGCGTCACCCTGCCGAGCGCCGCGGAGGAGCTGTACTTCCTGCTGGCGGGCAGCATCGGCTCGGGCAAGACCAAGAACCTGGTCGCGCTCCTCGCCTCCGTCGTGCCCACCCTCACCAGGGGCAGCGACCGGCGGATGCTCCTGTTCGACCCCAAGAACGAGCTCTACAGCGTGCTGCACTCGCTGGGGCCGCCGACGCCGGTCGTCACGCTGAACCCGGCAGACGTGCGCAGCCACGCCATGTCGTTAGCCGACATCCTGACCCCCGCCGCAGCCCTGCACCTGGCGGACACGCTCCTGCCCAAGGACAAGGCCGACCAGAACGCGTTCTTCCACACCTCGGTGCGGAACCTCTTCGCCGGCGTCTTCCAGTACCTGATCCTGGTCGCCCCGCGGGACTTCACCCTGCGCGACGCCGTGCTGATCCTGTCGTCGGAACACTACCTGCGCCAGGTGGTGAGCATCCCCCACAACCGGCACCTGAAGAAGGTCTTCGAGCCGGAGATCACCTGGAAGAGCATCGACACGACGATCGCGGCGAAACTCGCCGAGCTGCGCATCCTCGCCGCCTACTGGCACCACGCCAAGAACCAGGTGAACCTGCGCGACTGGGTCGAGGACCAGAGCTCGACCCTCGTGCTGGGCATGGACCCCCCGATCGAGACCACGCTCCAGGCCTTCAACCGCCTGTTCATGAAGCGGCTGTCCGAGCTCGTCCTCGCGGGCCCCGAGGGGACGCAAAAGCGCACCTACGTCGTCATCGACGAGCTGAGCGCCCTGGGGGGCGAATTCCCGGTGCCGGGGCTGTCTGACCTGTGCCACCGCGGCAGGAGCCGCGGGGCTCGCTGCGCCGCGGTGTTCCAGACGATCGAGGACATCCGCCTGATCTACAAGGACCACGGCGCACATGCGCTACTGGGGGAGTTCAGTAACAAGCTGCTGCTCCGCACGGAAGACCCCGCCCACGCCAAGTGGTGCTCCGAAGTCATGGGCGAGACCGAGGTGTGGGAGGTGGAGGAAACCCACGGGCGGGGCGGCACGAGCTGGCGCTGGGTGCGTGTCAAGCGGCCGCTGGTGCTGCCCTCGTCGTTTCTGACCATCGCCCCGGCCAACCCCCAAAACGGCCTGTCCGGCTACGCGCTCTCGGCCTACGTGGACGGCGCCTGGGAGTTCAACATCCCCGGCGACTGGGTCACGGCGCACCTCGCCGGGGCCAACCCCTTCGTCCCCGCGTTCGTCCCCAGGCCGGCCGAGCACCAGTACCTGCCGGAGTTTACCGACGGGGACCTGGCGCGGCTCAAGCTCCGCCGTGAGCCCAAGATCGTCACCTAGAGGAGTGCCGGAATGGTCGGCGTCACCGCGCTGTCGTCCGCCGCCAAGGCGAGCTACTACACTGCGACGCAAGCCGCCGGCGGGCCGGAAGGCTACTACGTGCAGGGCCAGGGCGGCGCCTGGCTCGGCTCCGGGGCGGAAGCCCTGGGGCTTTCCGGCCCCGTAGAGGAGCGGGCGCTCGACCTGCTCTTTCGCGGCCGCTCGCCCGCCGACGGCTCGAAGCTGGTCCAGGCCCAGGGCAAGAACCGCCAGGCCGGCTGGGACGTGACGGTCAGCGACCCGAAGTCCCTGTCGGCGCTCTGGGCCGTGGCCGACCCCGCCCTTCGCCGCGCAATTAACGACCTGCGCGCCGAGGCGATCCGGAAGGCCGTGATCCCCTACCTGGAGGAGATCTGTTTCACCCGCCGCGGCAAGGGGGGCCGCGAGCAGGAGTCGGCGAAGCCCGTCGTCGCCGCCTTCTTCGAGGCCACCTCGCGGGAGAGCCAGCCGCAGTGCCACACGCACCTGGTGGTCGCCAACGTCGGCGTCCGCGACGACGGCACCACCGGCGCCATCCTGTCGAAGCCGTTCTACCGCCACCAGGGCGCGATCAACGCGCTCTACATGTGCGAGTTCGGCCGGCTCCTGGAGCAGCGCCTGGGGCTCCGCCTCGGCCGGGACGGGCAGTGGTTCGAGGTCGCGGGCGTGCCCCAGAAGCTCTGCCGCCACTGGAGCAAGCGGAGCGAGCAGATCGAGCAGGCGGTCGGCGGGGACCGGGGGCTGGCCAGCGCCGCCGCCCGCGAGGTCGCGGCCCTGTCCACCCGCGACCACAAGGCGCGGAACGTGAGCGAAGCGGCGCTGCTGGCGGCGTGGCAAGCCGAGGGGAAGGCCCACGGCTTCACCCGCCAGCACGCCGAGCGTCTGTTGGGCCAAAGCGTCGTCCGCGACCAGGCGAAGGAGGTGGCCCTGGCGCTGGAGCGGGCGCTCGAGAAGCTGAACCAGACCCACAGCCACTTCGGCCGGGCCGACGTCCTCCGGGCCGCCTGGACCGAGGCCATCGCCCGGGGGCTCCCCGCGCGGGCGGTGCGCCAGTCCGTGGAGAGGATGCTCGGGGAGTCGCCCGAGATCGTGCGGCTGGGCAGCCACCGCGGGGAGGAGCGCTACGCCACCCGGGAGATGATGCGGCTTGAGGAGAAGCTCCTTTCGGCCGTCGACGCGCTGCGGGCCGACGCCCGCCACGGCCTCCGCGAGGAGACGGTGGAGTCGGTCCTCAAGAAGCACGCGAAGGCTTCGGAGTCGTTCCTGAAGCAGCAGGCCGGGCTGACCGACGAGGAGCGCCGCGCGGTCATCGCCGAGCAGCGCCGCGCGGTGCGGGTGGCGCTCGCCGTCAACTCCGGCGTCGCGGTGATCACCGGCCTCCCCGGCACCGGGAAGACCCACACCCTCAAGGTCATCCGCGAAGCGGCGGAGAAGGAGGGCTACGAGCTCCTCGGCGCCGCCGTCGCCGGGAAGGCGGCCCGGGGGCTGGAGGAGGGCTCGGGGATCAAGAGCCGGAGCGTCGAGGCGCTCCTTCGCCGCCTCGATGCGACCGCGCTGGACGAGGCCAAGCACCACATCAGGCAGACGGCGCGGGCGGCGCTCAAGAAGCCCACCTACAAGTACGAGAGGGTACAATTAACATCTAAATCTATCCTTGTTATCGATGAAGCGGGGATGGTCGATACGGCCAAGATGCTCCGGCTCCTTGACCACGTCCGGCGTGCCGGTGCCAAGGCGATCCTCGTCGGCGACCCCGACCAGATCCAGCCGATCGGCCCCGGAGCCCCGCTCCGCCACCTGGCGGCGCGGGTGGGTGAGGCGGCCTGCGCACTCACGGCCATCACCAGGCAGCGGGAGCAGTGGCAGCGGGACGCGATCCTGGACATCCTCGGGGGCGCCGCCGAGAAGGCCCTCGCCGCCTACGCCGTGCGCGGACTGCTGCGGGTCGAGCGGGACAGAAGCGCGGCCGTCCAGGCGCTCGTCGAGCAGTGGAAGAAGGACGGAGGCGCGGAGAAGCCCAAGGACCATCTCATCATCGCCTCCCAGCAGAAGGACGTCGATCGGTTAAACAAGATGGCGCAAGAGGCGCGCCGGGCCGCGGGGCTGCTCACCGGCTTTCGGGCGCGGATCGGCCCGAAGCACCTCTACCTCGGCACGCCGCAGGTCCGCCTGGCCGACGGCAACCGCCTCTACGAGGGCGACCGCGTGCTCTTCACCCGGAACGCCGGCCCCGGCATCGTCGTGCCGCCCAAGCCCATCGCCCGCGTACTCACCGCGAGGAGGCCGCGCGAGGGCGTCAGTAACGGCGACCTCGGCACCGTGCTCAAGATCGACGAGGTGAAGAAGCGGCTCACGGTCCGCTTCGACGACCAGAAGAAGCCGGTCACCATCTCCTACAAGTACTACCAAGACCTGGCGCTGGGCTACGCCCTCACGACCCACAAATGCCAGGGGGTAACCTGCGAGAACGCCCTGGCCCTCGTCGGCGGATCCATGCAAGACCGCGAGGTGAGCTTCGTGCAGGCCAGCAGGGCGCGCGGCGTCACTCGCTTCTTCACCGACCGGCTGGAGGCCGGGCCGAACCTCGAGAAGCTCGTCGGCCAGTTCGAGAAGTCTCGGGCCAAGGACCTGGCCCACGACGTGCTCGCCCAGGCACGGCAGCAAGCGCTGGTGCAGCAGCTTCACGTCTGAGCCGGGCGCGGCGACCGAGGCCGGGCGGGTCTTCGTTTCCGCGATCAGCCTCGTCGATCCAAGGAACTTCTCCTACCCCCGGCTCGTCTCCGCGCTGACCGACCTGGCCAGACGCCTGGGCGTGCTGCCAGTCACGCCCGAAGTCGAAAAAGCCATGGCTGGCTTGTCCCGGGCTGAAAGCCCGGACGTACCTAAACGCGTGATCGACCCGACTCCTGGAGTGCAGTTCGCACGAAGACGCGGGCCGCTCACACACCATGCACCGGAGAGGTGCATGCGGTGGGGTGCATGAACGGAGGCAACAACCATGAGCAAGAACAAGCCAGCCCACGAAATCCGGCTCGGGAGAATTCGCGGGACGGTGTGGAAGAACGAGGCCGAGAACGGGGCGTTTTACAGCGTCGCCTTCAGCCGGCTGTACAAGACCGAGTCCGGCGAGTGGAGCGACGCCGCCACCTTCTCCCGCGACGACCTGCCGCTTTTGGCCAAGGTCGCCGACCGCGTGCATTCGTGGCTGTACGAGCAGGGAAACGGCGACAAGAAGGAGGCGGCCAATGACTGACTACGAGGCGGCGATGATCGCCGAGGGGGCCAGCCCGGCGGCCAGCGAAGAGGAGTACCTCGAAGCCTGGCAGCACCTCGTCGACACGGGGCTGGCGTGGCGGCTTCAGGGGTGGTTCGGCCGCACGGCGTGCGACCTGTTGCGGGCCGGCCTCATCCGGCCGGCCCGCACCCCGACCGAGCAGTGACGACGACCGGGGGCCGGGGCGGGTTCCCGGCTTCTATTTCAAGGAGGACTGGACAGCATGGCATGGAGACCGAGTGAAGAGCTAATCGCGGGAGAACTTGACAACACCACGCCGGGGAAGGTGACCGGCTGGCTGTCGTTCGTGGGGCTCGCCGACAAGGTGAGGCTGGAACTCGCCGGGGACTTCCACCGCGACGTCCGCGGCACCGTCCTCCGCCTCGCGAACCCCTCGCCGAGCGAGAAGAGGGCGGGGTACATGGAGGGCTTCTGCCTGGTGCAGACGGGCAAGGTGGGGGACATCACCGCGGGCCGCCCGCCGCGGGACTACGTCGGCTACCCCTACATCGAGTGGTACGCGGAGAACGGCCGCGTCGTCCTCGAACTCGACGCCTCGCAGGTGAAGGTCGTCGGGATGCCTCGCCCCTGGCAGGCGGAGCCGCCGGTGAGCCGTGCCGAGCAGCTACGCCACATGCAGGAGTGGATGGCGTCGCTTGCCGGCGGTGTGGTGTCGTCGCCCGACGACGGAAGCGTGGAGGGTTGAGCCGTGCTCACGAAGGACGACATTATCTTCGCCTACACGCGGGCCCAGGCAGTCGCCGACGGGGTGCTGATCGACGTGAGCGAGGCCGCCCGCGAGGCGGGCTTTCGCTACCCGGTGGCACTGACCCACGCTGTCTGGGACGAGCACGTGGCGGTGCCTCCGTCGGTCGAAGGCCAGGACGAAGCCGGCAGGCTCTGGGACGTCCTGACCATGCTGAGGTTCGCCATCCGCGCGGGGGGCGGGGGGAGCGAACTTCGCTTTCGGCTGCACGTCCGGAACGACAACCGCGACGGCGTCCCGCCCATGGTCGAACTCAAGGCCGTCTGCGGGCCTGGTGACGACATGGAGCCGTGCATCACCGTCATGCTGTTGTCGGAGGTGTAAAGCGATGGAAAAGAAAATCGAAAGTGGCGAGCCGCAGCCGGCCCCCCGTTTTTCGCTTGGCCGGGTGGTCCTCTCGCCAGACGTGCGGAGCGACCCCCGGCTCACGCCCGAGGTGCTAGCTGGCTTCTTGTCCCGGCACCAAGCCGGAGACCGAGGCGATGCCGAGCCGGGCATGGTTTGCCTCGTCGATGCGTTTCTTTTTGACGAGGTTCACCGAGTTGCCCTCGCGGAGGGGAGGCTGTTCAGTTCGTTCTACGAGCTGCCGTCAGTGGGCGAGGAGGGTCTTTGGGTCATCACCGACGTCGACCGCTCGGTAACCACGGTGCTCACGATGTGGGAGTACCGAGACCACGACGCGGCGAGCTTGAACGAGGCCGCGAGGGCGTGGGAGGAGCAAGACGAAGCATCACGGTCATGAAAGTGGACGAGGCCTGAGCGTATGCCCAACTGGTGCGAGTGCGACCTGTACGTGCGGGGGAAAAGGGACCGGGTCGAGGCGTTCTTGCGGTTCGCGGCGGGGCCCGAGTCGGCCTTCGACTTCAACCGCTTCGTGCCCTACCCGGAGCAATTCGCGGCGCTGGACCAGGCGGCCCTCGACTGGGAGGAGAAAAACCCGCCGCCCTGGACCGCTGCCGTGTACAAGACTCGGCCGAAGGACGGATTCAACCAGGGCGGGTACGAGTGGTGCTGCGACAACTGGGGCACGAAGTGGAACGCCTTCCGCGTGAAGGTGCAATGCCTCAGCGGCGGGGGCGTGGCGAGCGTCGAAATCAATTTCGCAACGGCCTGGTTGCCGCCGCGGCCGGTGCTCGAGCGGGCCGCGGCGGTGTTTCCTGACCTGTCGTTCGAGTTGTGTTTCTTCGAGCGTGGCGCCGGCTTCAGCGGCCTGCTCCGGTACGAGGAGGGAAAAATCGTCCGCGACGATTCAGGCCCGTATTACGGGCCGCGGGGCGGGTAGTCCGAGTAACGCCAAGGAGGCCCATGTCGCGGTACGAGTTAACGCCCATCGATCCAAAGCACAAGGTAGTCGTCGGCTGGGACACGCAGCTCATGACCTTCTTCGTTCAGGTGCTGGACGTCAACCGCGAGGACGACGAACCGCCGGTGCTCTGGCTCGGCTGCTGCCGCGGGGAAGTCCCCACCGCGGCCGCACTGGCGGACCTGGTTCGGCCTTACGCCGTCCTCCCAGAACACACGCAAACCCGGCTGCGGCAGGACTACGAGGCCCGTCGCCCACCGCAAATGCCCGAAGGCCTCGGCGACCTCGCCGCGACGCTCGACCGGGCCGCGAGGAGGAACGTCCGTTGACTGCTCGCGGGGTGAGGCTGGCAATCGTGTGGAAATCGCCCTGCCAGCAGTGCGTGGTGGTCGAAGCAAAGGAAAGAGGGCGACGTGAGCGGGAATTATTTGCGGGACGTGCGCGTGCGGTATCACGGGAAGGAATACAGGGTAGTCCTCGGCCCACCGTACTTCGTCGAGCAACGCAACGGGGCGTTGATGGGGAGCGGGATGCCGACGGTCAACCTCGCCGACCCCGAGACCGGCGAACTGTGCCACGGTCTGACCTTCGAGGTTCCCGAGGCGCCACTGAAGCCTGGCCAGGTGCTCGTCGGCGGCAGGGAAGAAGGCCTCCGGGCACTCACGGCAGCAGGCGTCGTCCGTTTCACCGGAGAGTATTACCGTTCGGTGGTGTTCGACGCGACCTTTGCGGTTTGTGACCTCCTCGTCGTCCCCCTCCCGCACAATTGATTCGCCGCGGGAGGAGACCGCTTTGCAACGTCCGAGCCCCCTTCGCCGCCGACGCCCGGCCTCGGTTAGGGCCCGCTGTGCCCCGAATCGTTGCCGGTCCGTAGCAGCCCCCTTGAAACGCACCCAGGAACTGTGCCATGCTCTCAAGGAATTCGTACCACACACCATGCACCTCCGGTGCGGACAGCCGACCTCCGTGACGCACGTTAACTCCTGATTCGGCTGCGACTTGCCGCTGTCCACACGTTGTCCACGCACCCGGTCCGGACCGCCGCCTTTTCCCAGGGAATCGCGGCCAGACGACTGTCTACGCCCTGGAAACTGCCGTCGTCCCCACGGATTCACGGCGAACCGATTCCTTCAGGATGGATCCTGTCCAAGGCCCAGCGGGCGGCCGCGCACGGCGGCGTCCTCGCTCTTCGTCCGAGAGGCTGTGGGACGTGCTCTTCATGCTCCACTTCGCCATCCGGACAGGCGACGGCGGGGTGAGTTGCGTTACCGCCTGCACGTGCGGAACGACGACCGCGAGAGCGACCCGCCGCTCGTCGAGCTCAAGGCGGTGTGCGAGCCCGACGACGACGGCAGCCCGTGCCTCACGGTCACGTTGCCAGCGAGGGTTAGCCGGGGTAATGCTCGGCGCGGGTAAGGAACGAGGGGGGAATGAGCATGGACACCATCGACGTCGTCGTCCTTGTGGTAATCGCAGTCGCCTCCATCGACTACCTCGTCTGGCGTGTTCGCCAGGGCCGCAGGGAGCAGGAAATACTGTGCTGGTACTGCCCGGATTGCAAGGTGGCGATCCCGGCCGACGAGGGATCACGGGAGGTGATTAGCAAACGGCAGAGTAATTGACACACCTGAGGCATCGCGATGCAGACAAGACAGGCCGACGGCGCCGCGCAAAGCCGGGAACCGCGGGGGCTTAGGCGCGTCTACACGGTGTGGACAGTTTTTGGCGATTCGCTTCGTAATCGCTTGCACGGTCGGCCCTTTCGTCGTTTGCGGCTTCTCGCGGCCCGCGGAGACAACCTTCCCGCCGTATCGCCCGGCGATACTCCGCTACCGCTGCCCCGGTGAAGTCTCCTGCTCGGCGAGCCGCTTCAGCGCCATCGCCTTGAGCGTTCGCCGCGGTTCGAGCCCTGGCGCCGGCCCGGCTCCGGGCTCGGGCGTGAGCGAGAGCCCGAGGGCCTTCGCCTCCTCCTCCGTCCACGGGCGCAGCCGCAGTTGCTCGCGCGGGCGCTCCACGCGGTCGGGCGTCCCCGGGTCGGCAGGCACCAGGGTCCTGGTCAGGTAGTCCCCCGAGAGCGTCGCCCTCCAGCAGCCGATGCCGGGGGACAGGTAGTAGCCGTGCAGGCCGTTCGCGGGGTCGGTCGGCGGAAGGTCCAGGAGCTGGCTGGGGAGGACCGCCTCGCGCTTGACGCGCTGCTCGCTCCAGCTGGCCCCCCCGCGCTCGGAGGTGGTGACGCCGACCTCCATCACCTCCTGTTCGCCGACCACGTCCGAGGCCCACTTGGCCGTCTCGGGGCTCGCGACCCGCAGCAGCGCCTTGTTGCCGACCACGCCGAGGAGCTCGTCGGCCTCCTCCTCGCCGTAGACTGCCCTGAGCCCCTCGACGTCCTGCGTGCCGAGGACGAGAACCACACCGCGGCTCCGGCCCTCGACCGCCAGGGCGTTGAGCCCGTCAAGCCGCCCGGCCTGGCGCAGCTCGTCGAGGAAAATCCAGGTGCGCCGCGTCCGGCTCGTCGGCTGCTCGAGGAGGAGCTGGCTGAGGCGCTTGAAGATCGCCTCGTTCATCGCCTTGACCGAGGGCCTGGCGACGTGGCTGTTGCCGAGGACCAGGACGTAGCTGCCCTCGGCCCAGTCCCTCAAGCTGACCTTTTCGCCGGCGCTGTCGAACGCCGCCGCGATCGCCACGTACGGGTCGGTCTTGTTGGCGACCGTGCTCATGACATCGAGGAGCACCTTCTCGTTGGCGAAGTAGAGCGCGAGGACCTCGCGGCCCTCCGGCGTCCTTTCCAGCACTCGGCGGATCCGCTCCTTGCTCCGGAGCGTGAAGACGACGTCGCGGAAGGTCCAGGCGCCGGGGTTGCACTCGATGAACGACACGATGACGGCCTTCGCGAGCGCCCGCGCGGCGTCGTCGAAGAACGGCTGGCTCGCCCGCTCGTTCGGCGGGAAGAGCACCTCGACCACCGCCCCCGCCAGCACCTCGTCGGTCACGTCCTGGGCCATGTCCCACGCGACGGAGCGGGCGTCGAACATGTTGAGCGACTTGAACGGAACACCCATCGCGGCCAGGAGGCTCAGGAGCTCGCCCTTGTGGTCGTAGACCAGGGCGCGGGTGTCGGAGCCTTCGCGGACCTCGGGGAGGGCCCGCTGCATGATCAGCTGGATCAGGAGCGACTTTCCGGAGCCTGGCGCGCCCAGGAAGAGGAAGTGCAGCACCGCCCTCGCCGTGGCGACCAGAACTGCCCCGAACAAAATGCCGGGATCGCCGGGCGGGCGGGCCCCGTCAGCCCGGGCCTCCGCCTGCTCGGCCCGGATCTCCTTGCGGCCGCGGACGTGGTTGTCGGGACGGGAAGACATCGCCTCGACCTGGCGCTCCGCCCCGACGAAGGCCAGGTGGGCGGCGAAGGCGAAGAGGCAGCGGACGGCGTGCACGCTCTCGGGCGTGGCGTGGAAGACGAGCCAGTGCCACGAGAGCCGGAGCTCGGCGGAGACCTCCCCGAGCGCCCGCGGCCAGCGCGGGTCGGCGAGCCGGACGCGGTCCGGCCAGAGGTGGGGGAACGCCGCGTAGGCGGCGGCCGCGGCGGCCCACGGCGCGGAGTGCCAGAGCGTGTGCCGGGCCAGGAACTGCGTCGCCTCGCGCCAGGTGACCATGGTCGCCGGCTGCCCGGCGAAGAACTCCCGGCAGGCGGCGGCCCCCGCGGGTTTCAGGCACAAGAACAGGTAGGCCGAGGCGGCCGGCGCGACGTACCACGGCCAGTCGGCGGCCGAGCAGGCGCGGTAGCCCAGGACCGCCGCGGCGGCCGGCAGGAGTACGCAGGCGGCGAGTCGGGTCAGGAGAGGGGTCAGCATGGGTCTTCCTCAGAGTTGCAGGCGAAGCTCCGGTTCCTGGCTTTTCATGACGTCGTGGGCGAGGTCTTTCGCGCGGCTCTTCGACATCTGCCTCGCGAGCTGCTCGAGCTTCTCGCCGGCCTCGTGGCGGTCGGTGAACAGGAGTGTCTTCTCCCGGGCGCGGGAGGCCTCGACGTAGCTCGCCTCGCGGTGCGTCATCTGCCCGCCCGTGAGGACGTACGCCCGCTCTACGGTGGCGCCCTGGGCCTTGAAGTCCGTGACGGCGTAGCCGAGCCGGACGGAGGCGTAGTGGGCGAGGGGGACGACCACCACCTTGCCGGAATCGAGCCGCACCGTGAGCGTGTTGTCGAGCGCGGAGGAGGAGAGTGCGGTGGCGAACGAGCCGTTCTCGATCCCGAGCACCGTGCTCCGCTTGGTGAAGACCACGCGGTCGCCGTCCCGGACGCTCGCGCCCTCGACCCGCGTCGCGCCGGGGCCGAGCTCGCCCTTGCGGAGGCGCGCCTCCTGCACCAGGTTGTTGAGCGCCGCCGCCTCGTAGTTGGTCCCGGCGAGGATCAGCTTCTCCTTGACCCTGCGGGGAGAGAGCCCGTCGTCGCCGTACGCCTTCACGAGCTCGCGCATCGCGTCGGCGCGGTCCTTGGCGACGTGGAGCAGGCCCCGCTCGGCGTAGCGCTTGAGGCCCTTGTCGGCCTCGCCGCGGGCGAACTCGTGGACGGCCTCCCGCGCCCACTCCTCCTTCTGGCGGATGATGCGGGTGAGCGTCGCGTCGCCCAGCCGATCGCACACCGCCCGGAACGGCCCGCCCGCCTCGATCGGCTGCAGCTGTCTCGCGTCGCCGACCAGGACGAGCTTCCCGCCGGCCGCGGTCACCTCACGGACGAGCCGCTCCATCAGCCGCGTCGGCACCGTCCCGGCCTCGTCGACGACCAGCACGTCGCCCCGGCCGAACGAGAGCTTCCCGTGGTCCAGGTCCCAGACGACCTTGTGGATGGTGGTCGACTTGATCCCCGCGCCCTCCTCAAGGCCCCGCGCCGCCTTGCCCGCGAGGGCGCACCCCAGGACGCGGTAGCCCTCGAGCTCCCAGACCTGGCGCGCGGCGTCCATGAGGAACGACTTGCCGGTGCCGGCCATGCCGGTCAGGCACTGGACCGAGCCCTCCCTGGTCGTGAGGTGGCGGAGGGCGACCACCTGCTCGTCGCTCATCGTGGTTCTCCGGCTCAGGACCGCCTCGACCGTCCTGCCACAGGCGACGTGCGACCCGTCGTCCCTCGAGCGGTCCGCCGCCGCGAGGAGTTTCCTCTCCAGGGCCAACGTCTCGCGCGTCGCGTAGCGGGCCTCGGCGTCGCGGACGCCGAGCGAGACGATCTCGTGGTTTAATTCGAGCTCGGCCCCGAGGCGCGTTACGACCTCGTCCGCGGAGAGCCCGCGGCACTGGCTCTCCTCGGCCACGGCGCGGAGGAGATCCCGCTCGGAGAAGTGGCTGTGGCTCGCAGAGAGGCGCTCGACCGCGTCGCGGAAGGCGAGTTGGAACTCGGCGGCGTGGTCGCGGAACGGGACGGGGCCGGTGAGGGCGTGCACCTGCGCCGCGCCGAAGCCGTGGGCCTCGCCTTCGGCGCGCCAGGCGGCGAAGAGCTCCTCGCGCGGCAGGCTCTCCTTCCTCTGACGGGTGGCGAGCGTCGCGCAGGACGCGGCGGTCGCGCTCTCCAGGCCGCGCGACTGGAGGTGTTCGATGATCTCCTCCCGGCGCGAGGAGAACTTCTCGCACAGCGACTCCGGGACGTGGGAGACCTCGAACCAGCTCTTCACGCGGTGCGTTTCCAGGCCGAGCCGTCGCTCGAGCTGGTGCGCCAGCTCGCACCGGTAGAGGGCGCCGAGGAGCATCTTCGCCCGGTAGAGGTGGGAATTGTCGAGCGCGTGCGTGGCGCCGTCCGCCGTCACGGCGACGTTCAGTATCAGGCAGTGCGTGTGGAGTTTCGGGTCCTGGTTCCTGTTGGTCGAGTGCTGGAACAGGGCGACGACGAGCTTCGCGTGCTCGTCCCGCAGGCCGTCCTTCCCGACGCGGCAGAACGCCCAGCGCGTTTCAAACTCCGAAAGCGCCTTGGTGACCGCCGCCGCGTGGGCCTCCTCGACGTGGCGTTTGACGTGGCCGTCGCCTTGGCTCCACACGGCATCGACGGTTTTCGGCGGCGAGAAGACCGCGTCCGACCCCGGCGACCGGTTCTCCTTCCCGGCGTTCTGGACGAGCTTCGAGCCGTCGGGCGAATAGCCTTCAAAGAGCCGCTTCAAGTCCCGAGGCCGCACCGTGCCCTCGAGCCCGCGCGCCAGGGCGCCCTTGCCCCACCAAGTGCCCGGCAGTTCCTGGCCCGAGAGGTGGTAGTCGTCGGCGCCGGCGAGGCCGGTGTAGTACTCGTGCTGCCCCGCCGCCATTCTCGCCATTGAAAGCATCGCTCCCGTCCCCGGCCGCGGCGGGCCGCTCCTAATCGGCCATGTGCTCGTCAACGAACTCCTGCGCGGCCTCGAGCGAGGCCCTGCCCGCGTCGGTCAGAAGGCAGATGGTGGCGGTGCGGAGGTGCCGCCGCTGCGCGCGGAGGTGGCCCTTGAGCTCCTCCAACTCCAGGAGGGTGCGCTGGAGGTGGTGCTTGAGCTCAGAAAGCTCGTGGAGCGTGCGTTCGGCGTGCTGGTCGTTCAGCGCGTCGCGCACGAGCTCGCGGGCGTACTCGCCCGCGCTCATGTCGAACGTCGAGGCGCGTTCGGCGAGGAGGGCGTGGTGGTGCCCGTCGAGCCGGAAGGAGACGGTGAAAGTGTCTGCCTTGTGCCGCTTCATGTCGCTTTAAGGCCGTTAAAGTTCCGCAAGGATAGCGCGAGCCGCACGCTGCAAAAACCCACTACTGCCCAAACGGAGACTCCAGATCAGGGATTACCCGACGGCTCTTCTCGACCGGCGAAGTCGGCCGCGACGGCGACGACGCGCCGCCACTCTTCGTGTTCCGCACGGCCGCCACGCCGAGTACCGCGAGGGCGGCGGCCAGCACGACCTTTACGGGGTGCGCGCAGACCCACTTGACGGCGGCACAGCAGGGCCCCGAGGGCGGCGTGGCGTCGACGACGGAAGGCGGCTTCGGAGGCTCGACACGCCGCGGCCCGCCCGCCGTCGGTTCCGGCGTGGATTTCGGCGGCTGCTGGCCGGACTGCCCGGCCCTTCATCCCGAGGGGCGACCGTCTCCGCGGAGAGCCGTCGGCCGCGCGGCGTGTCGGAGTTGGTGGCCTCTGCTGGAAGGTCATCGTACCCGGCCGCGCGGCTTTGCGGGCAGGAGCCCCGCGCGGACGAAGCGCTCGAGGACGGCGAGCTCCTTCACGACGCGGAGGACGCAGTCGGACGACTCCGGCCAGGTCGACTCCGAGCACCCCTCCTCGTGCGGGGAGCAGAGGAGGCGGACGCCTTCGGGGAAGGCTTGCCGGGCGGTGAGGTAGGCTCTGCGCAGATGCCACGGGCAGGACACGAGTAACACCGTGCGGACGTCCGCGAGCAGGGCTGCGCCTTCGAGCAGCCGCACCGACCTCGCCGCGTTCTCGAACGTGTTCCTCGACTCGCGCTCGAGGAGCAGCCGCTCTCCGGGTACGCCGGCTTCGATGCAGACGGCCGCCATCTGGTCCGCCTCGGCGGTCCCGCCGCCCGCGCTCCCGCCCGAGAGGAGTAGCCTCTGGACGAGCCGCCGGCGGAAGAGGTCCGCGCCGTGGCGGGCGCGGGCGGCACTAACGCTCGGCTCCGAGTGGCCGAAGACAACCGCGACCTCGGCCCGCTCCGGCGGGTGGCTCAGGAACAGATAGCCTGCGTCGAGCTCGCCCGACATTCCCTAGGCCTCGCGTTGACGTTTCGTCAGTATAGGAGTTCACGAGCCGGCGCGGGCCGGCGGCATTCCTTGGCGCGGTTGGTCCGCGGCACCGGCCGTGCTAGCGTCGGCCCGTGCTGAGCCACTCCCCCGACCCGCCGGACGACCCCTTCGCGGGGCTCGAAGTGAAGTGCGACTGCGGCTGCGGCGACTGCTGCCGGAGCCTGATCGTCGAGGCCGACCTGGAGGACGCCGAGCGCGAGCCGCGCATCAAAGAGCTAGGCTCGCCGCTCCTGGCGCCGGCCGAGCTGACCGAGAGCGGCCAACCGGAGGTGGAAGGATACCTCCTCAACGGAGAGGACGGCGCGTGCGTGTTCCTGGAGCAGGAGACGAGCCGCTGTTCCATCTACGAGACGAGGCCTCTCGCGTGCAGGCTCTTCGACTGCGGCCAGGGCGCCCGAGCGGAATTGATCGCACTCGGAGTCTTCGAGCGAGGAAGGAGTGGGGCGGAGCAGAAGGAGTGAGCCTGCCCAGTAGACGCGGTGATCGTCCCCACGCTTCGGGTTGCGCCGAGTTGTATCGTCGCTCTCACTCTCGTGATTCGGCCGCTCGGCGATCCTCCCACCATCTTGTCGATCGTCATAGGCCAGCCTTCGACGCCGGATTGTCGCGGAAGAGACTCGCGTCCCTGATGTAGCGGCGGACCATCTCGACCGACCTGTGGCCGGTGTGGCGCATGATGGTCCGCTCGTCGGCGCCGTTCATGGCGGCGGCCGTGACGAGCCCAGACCGGAGCGAGTGCGCGGAGAAGTCCCGCGGCCGCTTGCCGATCGCGCGGAACGCATGCTTCACCACGAGTGCCACCGTCTGGGCCGAAAGCCGGCTGCGCCGCGGCGTGTCGTGCTTCGTCAGGGCTCGGAACACCGGGCCCTCGTAGACCTCGGCGGCGCGGAGCCATGCGATGGCGGCCCGGACCGGGCACGTCGCCTTGGACTTACCGAAGGGGATGCCCTTCCGCTGGCCCTTCCCGGTCTGGTCGGTCTTGCTGCGTCGGAGGTTCACGACGAGACCCTCTTCCACCTCTTCCAAGTCTTCCACGTCGAGAGCGACCAACTCGCTTCGCCGAAGCCCGCCGGCGAAGCCGAGGAGGAGAAGGGCCCGGTCGCGGTCGCCCCGGAGCGTCTTCGGCAGCGCATCGACCATCCGCCGGAGGTCACCGACGAGGAGCGGCTTCTTCCCACGCTGGGCTTCGCCCTTCGACCGGAGAATGCCGCGCCAGAGTTGCTTCACGCGCACGTCGCCCGTCGGGTCCGGCTTGCCCGAGATGCGGTGGACCTTCGAGACCATCGTGAGCCGCCGGCGGAGGGTCGAGATCGCGTGGGTCTTCGCGATCGCCGTGAGATACGCGGACACGGTGTCCGCGCTCGCAGGAAGCGGGACACGAGATCGCTTCTGGCACCAGTTCCGATACTGGTTCCAGTCGGTCGCGTAGGCTCGGCGGGTGTTTTCGGGGATCGACTCGATCGCCGTCCGCTGGGCTTCTTCGAGCAGGTCGTCGATGGAGAGACGATCCTCGGGGGGCGTGCGCTGCCGGCGCGGCCTCGGTGCGGTCGAAGGCTTTCTCTTATCCACTCGCCGCATCATGCACCGCAGACGCGAGAGTCGCCAGCGGTTTCGAAGCAAGGTGCCTGGTTTGTCAACTAGCGATAGCCCTGAATTATCGCTAGTAGATGATAGGCCGTAGAGCTGTGCCAACTCGCGGCTTCGTCGGTCGGTAGGCGGTCAGGGTCGAATGCGCCCGCACGAGTGCCGGGGCGGGAGCCGGGCACTCGTGCCGTATTGCGTGCCGGCACGATGTCTGGCACGATCGTCCAGAGTCATGCGGATCCGCTTATGAGAAAGGCCAAGCGCAAGGCGCCCCCGGCGCAGAAGAAAGTCACGGTGTACCTGCCGACCGATCTCCTTGAGCGCGCCCTGGCCTCGCACGACGGGAACATTACGGACACCATCCGCAAGGGCCTCGAGCTCATGGCTGCGAGCCAGGCGTACGAAGGGCTCCGCCGCCTCCGCGGGCGTGTCTCCCTCTCGCTGGACGTGAAGCGGCTGCGAGAGGACCGTAGGTGATCGCGGCGGATACGAGCGTCATCGTCGCGTTCCTCGGCGGCGAGGACGACACCTCCGTCGATGCGTTCGACCGCGCCCTGACCAACAAGTGCGTCGTGCTTCCCCCGGTCGTACTGTCCGAGCTCTTGAGCGACCCCTCGATCCCCCAGGCCCTCGTAGAGATGCTCTTGAAGATCCCGCTGCTCCCGATCACGCCTGGCTTCTGGGAACGTGCGGGCCGGACGCGGGCGTCCCTCCTCGGGCGAAAGCACAAGGCCCGGCTCGCGGACACGCTCATCGCCCAGGCTTGCATCGACAGTCAGGTCGCCCTTATCACGCGCGACCACGACTTCCGCCACTTCTCGAGGTACTGCGGGCTCGAACTGGTATCCGCTTCGGTCCGCGGTTCCTGACGACGGTCCCCTTGTCCTGCCGATCAGCGATAGCGTTCAATTATCGCTAGTAGACAATCGGGGCGTGCGCGGTGAGGACTCGACGTCCTCACCGCGTTGCGTCACTTCGCCAGCGGCGATCGCCCAGTCACTACTCCGCGCCCTTTCTCAAGGACGGTGGGACAAGCGCTTGCCGCTTCCCCGAGCCCTTGGGGGTTTTCGCCTTCGCCTTCTTCGCTGAGCCATTCACCGTCTTCTTGCGGCCGTGGCCGCCGGCCCCGTTCGTCATGGCCCGTCTCCTGGGCGACATCGCTAATGAATCCTTAACGTCACCGTGACCTTAAGGCTGTAGACCTATCGTATGCACCGCTTACGCTTGGGACAAACGGATTCCCGATTTTTCCTCAGTGTCGAGCGGAGTGGGATCGTTGCCGGACGTGTTCGTACGCTTCGGTGCGCGGCTGCGCGAGGTCCGCGAGAAGGCCGGCATCTCACAGGAGAAGCTCGCCGAGCTGGCCGGCTTGCACCGCACCTACGTCAGCAGTGTCGAGCGCGGCAAGCGCAACATCTCGCTCCAGAACATCGAGCGGCTGGCCGAGGCGCTGGAGACCACCATGGCGGCGCTGATGCCTGACCCCAAGCCGCGCTCCTAGGCGCAGCCGGGAGAGGCGGTCGGCGTTGTTTCTGCACGCGGGGCCAGCAGGCCGCCCGCGCGGTCATAGTACCGCTTGAGCGCGTCGCGTGACGCAAGGAGGAAGAGCGCTATCAGCAGGCCGTAGACCCACCCCCGCGCGGCCCGCTGGTCGCCCGCGGTGGCGCAGGCCCAAGCCAAGGCGACGACCATGTTCGCGTAGAACTGGTAGAACCAGTAGTGGTTCTGGACGAGGAACTCGAACGCGGCGACGTTCCGCTCGAGCGACCCGAAGTCGAGCGGCGGCCGCTGCAGGCCGGTGCGGTGGTGGAACGTGTCGAGGACCAGCCAGCGCACGGCGCTGACGATGAGCCCCGCGGTGATCGCCGCGACCGTCCCGTAGAGGAAGCCGGCGAGCGACGCGTCGGTGCCGGAGCCGAGGAGATCCTTCGCGAGGAGCGGGGCAGCCGTCGACGGTAGCCCCTGGAGCGCGGTGAAGCCCGGGATCACGTAGACGATGAGGAGCCCGAAGTGGCCGGGCACTGTGTCCTTGCCGCTCACGGGGCGGAAAGTAGCAGCGGCGAAGCGTGCGATCAATTCGTAAGAAGCCGGACCAGCGCGACGGTTCGGGCAAGCCGTGGTACTATGCCTCGCCGCTATGGTACTCCAACCCGGAGAACGCCGCCCCGGATTGTTCAGCGGCGTCACGCTGCTAGCGTAGTTCCCGACGTTGAAGCGGGCTACAATCAGCATGAGTTTGGACTGTGGCGCGGCGTAATCACCGGCCGTACACCGCGCGGTCGGCAGTCCGGGTTGTCAGACCAGCGGAGTTGCGAATGAAGCATCGGTTCGTTCACCTGTCCGACATCCACTTCGGGCAAGAGCGGAACGGGACCCTCACAACGCACGAGGACGTTCGGTCGCAGCTGGTCCGCGACTGCCGGGAATGCCGCGAGACGTTCGGTGCCGCAACCGGCATCCTCATCACCGGGGACGTCGCGTTCAGCGGCTCCCCGGCGGAGTACGCCCGGGCGGGCGCGTGGGTTGAGGAGCTCGCAGCGACCGTCGGGTGCGAGCTAATCGACGTGCGGACGATCCCGGGTAACCACGACATCGACCGCAGTAAGATCGATCCCTTCTGCAAACTGGCCCACGAAAGCCTTCGCCAGGCGCCGCCGGAGGGGGTCGACGGGATACTCGAGAGTTTGCTGGCCGGGAACGCCGCCGGGAACCCTCTGCTCCCGAAGGTTGCGGCGTACCGCGAGTTCGCCTCCCGGTTCGGTTGCGACTTCCCCTCCGTTCAGCAGCCGTGTTGGAGGAAGGAGTACCCGCTTGGACCCCAGTACCGGCTGGTGCTGCTCGGCATGAACAGCGTCCAGGTGTGTGACGGGAGCGACGCCGAAGGGAGAATGGTCTTCGGGAACGTGCAGTACGTCTTCCGCGAGGAGGACGACGTGGCGTACGTCGTCCTCGTCCATCACCCGCTTCATTGGTTCAAGGACCGGGCCGACGCCGGGCGCTACCTCAAGCGCTCGCAGGTCGTCATGGTGGGACACGAGCACGCTCTTGAGGTAAAAAAGGTGGTGACTGACCTGGGCGGGGAGCAACTGGAAATCTACGCGGGGGCGACGAACCCGCCGGAGGTCGGCGCCGGATACCCGTACCGGTACAACTGGATCGAGTTCGAGCTTTCGCACCAGCCCGCGAAGGCGCCGCGGCTGCGGGTCACCGTTCGCCCTCGGGTGTGGGACTACAGTCGGACGCGGTTCGCCCCGGATGTCGCCCGCCTGGAGGGGAAGTCGGAGTCGAGCTTCGAGGTCGCCTGCCCGACCTTTCGGCCCCCGCAGCCCGGGGCGCTGGCCCCGACTGGGACTGCGGCGCCTTCCGATCCAGAGGTGCGTACGGAGATGACGAAGCAGGAACGCCACGACGACCGCGACTTCGATCGCCTCCAGTATTTCTTCTGGGCCTTCCTCGACTGGCACGCGCGGCTCAAAGGCCTCGTCGAGATCGACGTGCTGCCGGCGACGCAGACGCAACCCGTGCCGCAGACCTTCGAGCGGCTGGCCCTCGACGCGGCCCGCGAGCAGGGGAAGCTTCACGCGCTGTGGAATATCGTGATGCGATCGGTCCCGCCGGAGAAGCAAGCTGAGAACCCATTCAACGAAGGTAACCAGTAAAGAGAGCCTATGCTGAGCAAGACGTTCGAGTGGTTGAGGGTCGCGGTCCCGAAGCCGGACAACGCAGCGGTCGAGAGCAGGACGAAGACGGTCGCAGACCTTCTCGCGACCCTCGATCAGGGCGAGGACGTCTCTCTGCTCGGCGAGCTCGTGACCGCCGCGGTCGCCGACCCTGCCGCCCGATTCGCAACCGACTCTCGCCTGATCAAGACCGTCGTCGAAGCGATCCGAAAGTACCAGCCCGCCTTCCCGGGCGACCTCTCCGAGAATGCCCTGGAGGTTCGGGCAACCTGCGCCCTGACGGTCGGCGAGCTCATCGTCCGCGCGCCGAGGAAGGGGCAGCGGGCCGACCGCACCCTCGCTGCCGCGCTCGTCCAGTCGGGGCTGGGGATTCGCCCGGACGAAGCTGGTAAGCACCTCAGAGCCGTGATGAGTGACCTCCACGGGGCAGCTAGAGATTACAGCCAGCAGCGAGCGGTCGCCGTCCGCACAAGAGACCCCTTCGACGCCGACAAGTTCGACGAGGTCCCTCAGACGGGGGACGTCGCCGGCTTCTGGAATTCGCTGAAGCCGGTCTTGAAGGGTGCGGTCGAGGCGATCCAAGCACAGAGGAAGATCGACCGCGAAGAGGTAGAGGTCCTGTGGTGGTTCTACAACGGGCACGCCGTCGCGCTCGGCAAACAACTCGCCGACCTTCCGGCGCAGGCGGCGGCGGTCGCCTGCAGCATCGAGGTCGCCGACCGGGTGGTGCTCCCACCCCACCAGGGGTTGGAGCCGATGGTCGCCGAGGCGGTCAACCGGGGCCGGAAGGCCGCGGACCTCGCCTCGCGCGCGCTGAGCAAAGTCGTCTCCGGGTGGGAGGGGCCCGTCCTTCAGCTGGCGGTCGGGTCGGCCGACGGCGAGGCGGCCGGCACCGCCCAATCGTTCCCCGCGTTGTTCCCGCTCACCTGGCTCTGCCGGCGCCTCTCGGAAACCGGCGGTGGCTCGGGCTGGGGCAAGGAGTTCGCCGCCAAGACCGGGCTCCCGGCCGACCTTGCCTTGACCGCCGGGCAGGTAGCCACGCAGATGTTCCGCGAGCGGGTCGCCGGAAGGCTTCTGATCGAGGAGGCCGGCGGGTGACTTCTACCGTCCTCACTTGCGATAAGGCCGACTGCACGGTCGGGCTGACCGGACGGTGCCTGGAGTCGGTCCCCGACCCGGCGAGCTGTCCGAACGCCCAGCCGAGGCCCGCCTCGCCCGCGCCCTCCGCCCCGGAGGCCAGCGTTCGTGTTGCGCGGCGATTCCACCCCGGCCACGAACTCGGCCTCGGCGACGCCCTCGCCATCACCCGCGCCAGGTACACGCACCTGGTCGCCGTTCTCGGTGCGTCGAACGCCGGGAAGACGTGCTTCTTGACCTCGCTGTACCTCCACGCCTGCCACGGCCTCCTCGCGCCGGACTATCGGTTCGCCGGCAGCCTCACTCTCCAGGGGTTTGAGCTCCGGGCCCGCGGTCTCCGCTCCTGGAGGGCAGGCGCCTTGCCAGAACAGCTGGTGGAGCACACCGCCCTCGCAGACCCGCGGTATCCGGCCTTCATGCACCTCGCCCTCGACCGCCCGAACGATCCCCGCGGACGGGCCGAACTTCTGTTGAGCGACCTGCCCGGGGAGTGGACCAGCCAGCTGGTGAACCGCGCAGACCGCGCGGCGAGGTTCGACTTCCTTGCCCGAGCCGACTGCGTCGCTTTCG
This sequence comes from Gemmataceae bacterium, assembly GCA_046350195.1. Lineage (GTDB taxonomy): Bacteria > Planctomycetota > Planctomycetia > Gemmatales > Gemmataceae > CALDUY01. The sequence goes on along the minus strand of JAXMAW010000013.1, from coordinate 101,758 downwards.
TGGTCGAGGGCCCTAGCCTCGCGAACAACGCCACGCGCCACCAAGAACTGGCGAACGCCCGGCAGCTTTTTGGGCGGCTGAAGAACGACGTCCGGCTACCGCCCGACACGCCGCTTCTCCTCCTGGTCAGCAAGATGGACGAGCTCGACGGTGCGCTGCCGGCGACTGTCGGCAGGGTCGAGGAGGCCGCGCAGCAACTCGGGTTCAGCCCCCAGACGGTGCCGACCGCGTCTTTCTCCCGGAGGCCGGACCGGGTCCCGAACGGCTCCGGTGTGGTGGAGGCACTCCGGGCTATGCTCGCCCCAGCCCCCCGGGGGGCGGTGCCCGCCTCCATTGCCGCGGCGCAGCCCGCGGGAGCGCGCTCGTTCCTGCGGCGGGCTCAGACGGAGGTGCCGAATGTCTGACCACCGCTCCGTGCTTCTCGTCGGCGGGCCCGACGCCGGGAAGACGAACTACCTCACTCGGCTTTGGATCGCGTTACAAGCCGGGGGCGGGTGCCTCCGCGCCCGCGGGCTTCCGGCTGACGCCGAGTATCTGAACGGCAACGCGACCATCCTGCTCGGAGGCCACTTCGCCCCGCACACGTCGCAGAACGTCCATGCCCGAAATCTGGTGCCGGTCGAGTGGTCCGACGGGGGCACCGGCGAGCTCGTGGTGCCTGACTGCCCGGGCGAGGAGTGGGAGAAGATTCATCGGACTCGGTCGTGGTCCGAGGAGTGGGAGGCGACCCTGCCGACGCTCGTCGGCTGTCTGCTCTTCGTTCGGGCCGGGTCCGACCGCGTCGTCGCGCCTCTGGACTGGGTGAATTGCGCGAGCATGTTCGGCGGCCCGATTGAACTGCCGGGTGCGGCCCTGGCCACGCCGCCGGCGGAGATGCCGACACAGGTGCTGCTCATCGACTGGCTCCAGTGCTTGGGAACGGCCGTGGCTTCGCTCCAGGCCCCGGCCCGGAGGCTCCGGGTAGCGGTGGTGATCTCCGCCTGGGACCGTGTGCCGACCGACCAGCAAGGTGAAAACCCCTCACAGTACATCGCCTCGAACTTCCGGATGCTGAGTGATTTCATCCTCTCGAACTCTGGCGCGTTCGAGTTCGCCCAATTCGGGGTCAGCGTCACAGGGGGCGACCTCGACGCCGCACCTGGGTTCCGAGAGGAGTACCTGAGCGGCGACCCGGCGACAGCCGGCTACGTCGTACACACCCTGAACGGGACCGTTGAACGCTCGACGGACCACTCCCTCCCCGTCGCCTGGGCAATGGGCCTGCGGCCGGGCACAGCGGGCGCGCAAGACGGAGGCGGCCGTGGCTGACCCCCCCATCCATCAACTCCTCCACGGTTACCGGAAGGGCCACCAACTCCTCGAGGCGAGCACCCGGCTTCCACCGGCGGCTGCGGACTTGGTCGCTCAGGCCAGCGACCTCTCGGGGGCCCTCCCGACCGGCGTCACGCTCAAGCCCTACCTCACGCTGTATCCGGTTCCGGACACCGGCTATTACGCCCTCGCCCGAACCTGGCCCGACACAAAGGCACCACGATCCGGGTGCGTGCTCACCCACACTCTCCTGGTACCGGCCCCGCTGTGGGCGGCGGCGGACGACCCCGAGCGGTTCACCCGTCTCCACGCGGAGCCCGGGGTGACCGCCCACTGCTACACGGCCGCGCTCGCCGACAGCCCCGGGCTTGCCACCCGGCCGACGCCGCCAGCGGGCGGTGGGGCCTTTGAGGAGTTCGTCCGAAAGTTCTTCGGCGAGGGGATCCGTCCTATCGTGTGGGCCGGCTCGGACGAGGCCGAGAGGATTATCTGGGCGGTTGTCCGGCTCGCCTGGCCCGCACTGCGGCACCGGCTGGCCGCGGACTCGTTCAGCCTTCAGCGACGGGCGCTTCCTGACCGACCGTTCGACCTCATGTTCGCCCCGGCCGAGGCGCGCCCGCGGTTTCGTAGTCTTCCGAGCGAGGCTGTCATCCCGGCGGGTCGCGAGGGAACGAGCGACCGGGCGGAGCCTTGGCTGGGCGAGCTATCGGACGCTCTCCTGAGCCCCGCGCCGCGGAGCCCAGTTCAGCGCGAGGCCGAAGATCTTGGCCCCCTGCTCAACGATGATCCCGCGGCGGTCAGGAATCTCTTCACCGCCCGCGACCTCCGCCGCCGGCTGGCGAGTTCCCCTACTGCGGGTGTGGGGCTAATGGACTTGGTCGAAGCCTTGGCCCCGCCACCGGAGGCGGCCGCCGAAACGAAGGCGGCTGCGGCGATCGCAGCCGTCGAGGCGGCCGTGAAAGCCCCGCCGGGGGAAGCGCTCCGCTGCCTCTATCTCGTGAGCGACCGGCTGACGAGGCCCGCGTTTCAGCGAGCGGCCGGCTCGCTCGCTGCGCCGATCAGTGCGGCGGTCCGGCGCCTCGCGGCAGCGGACCTGGGCGCGGCGGTTAGCGCGCTCGGCTCCTGCCGCCTCGTCGGCCCGCTTGAACAGTTCGGGCCGTACGCCCGGGGTCTGCTCGACGGTCTCGAAGATTTGGCGGATAGACAGCCCGAGGTTCTTCGAGTCCTCTCTGCGCACGCCGAGGTCGGCCCGCGCGTCGTCGCTCGTCGGCCGCGGGTCGCAGTCGGTTACCTTCGCGCCGCGGCTGGTGAGGCGACGAGCGCCCTCGTGAAGTGGGTCCGCCAGGCCGACCCCGACGAGCGCGCCGGCCTTCGGGCGGAACTCCTCCCGGAACTGTCAGCGCGGGAGTTTTCGCTCCTGGATGAGCTTCTGAGGGATGTCCCGGCCGACGAGGTGCCGGCCGCGCTCGACGCCATCTCCCGCGCGCCGCAGGGCTTCTCCCCAGCGGAAGTGCGCCAGGTGGTAGCTGATCGCCTGTCGTGCCAGCACGGCGAACCAGTGCGACAGTGGGCGGCCCGCACGACCAATTGGTCGATAGACGCGGCCGAAGTGGTTGCCGCAGCGTTCGAGCCGTCGTCATCGGGCCTTGGCGCCCTCCTCGTCGCATTTCCCGCCCACTCCGACCGACGGGCGCAGGTCGTGGCCGCTTTCCTGAAGGCTGTGATCGCGTCGAGGCGGGTCGGCTGGCTACGCGACGTGGCCGCGGCGGACGGGACCTTCCTCATCCCGCTCCTGCCCGCGGGCCGTGACCTCCCGGCCTCCCTTGCCGACGCCTTGGGACGAGTGCTTCTCGAGTGCCCCTACATCCCGATTGGCCGAAGCGAGCAGTTCGTGGCCCGCATTGGTCAATCCGCAGGGTCGCCGGACTTTCCCCTTCTCGCCGACCGGGCCCTGACCAGCGCGGTGACGGAGTTCGTCCGTGGTAACGCCGAGCTGGCGTTGTGCCGCCGGTGGTTCATTGAACCCTGGGCCGTGGACTGGTTCGGCCGCGTCCCGCCCGAAACCCTCCTCGACCTATTCCGAAGTGTGGGGCCGCCACCTGAGCGCGCCCGGGCTTGGACCTGCCTTGCGGAGATGCCTACAGGCGTCTACCAGCGCTCCTCCCCAACTCTCCCCGACTTGACGAGGGTGCTTGCCGCCCGAGGGCGCTGCGCCCTCACGGCCGACGAGGCAAACGCGTGGCGTTCGGTCCTTTGTCGAGCCGCCGTGGAATCGTCGCCCGCCACTCAGCTCCGCCTCTGCGTCGATGCCGTCGCCGCCGGGTTCCGCGATCCGCGGGCTCCGCTCGGGGGTGTCGTGGCGGCCGCGTTTCCGACGGTCTACCGGGCGGTGATCCACTCGGGTGCCTCGCCGGAGACAGACGAGCTATTCGGCTTCTTCGACTGGGACCGAGCAAAGGAGTTGCGAAAAAAACTCATCGAGTCGTTCATGGCCTCGGCGTGGCGGCCGGGCGACCTGGCCATTGCGGCCGGAGGCGAGCCACTCCTTCGGAAGATAGTGAAGCGGCTTCGGCGGAAGTGGCGCGGCGAAGAGTACGCGGCCGCGGTGCTCGAGGACCTCCAGTCCCGGAGCGAGCCGGAGGCGGTCGAGGCGCGGTCCGTGATGACAAAGCTCCTGAGCGACCCCGAATACGACGAGCCGTGGGATTGACCCTGAAGCCTTCGTCGCGCACGCGCAGTCGTTTGGGTCGCCGGAGGCAGGCGGCGAAACCCATTGGCGGCCTTGGAGCACCAAAGCCGATGCCCGGGTAACCCTCGGCGGCGCGGACGCCACCGACAGTGCACACGGACCCGCTCGGCATCATCGCGCCGTACCGGGCGTTAGCCCCCCACTTCCCGCGCGAGGCGGCTAGTCTGTGCGCCGCAATGTCAAGTTTTACAGCAAAAAAACTTGACATTCGAGGGCACCGTGCCGATACTGATCTTCATGAGGACCACTCGCCACCAGACACCGCGCGCCCGCAGCGTCACCCAGGCCGTCCGCCGCCAGATCGAGGCGGGCGGCGAGCGGGCCTGGCGGTACGGCGACTTTGCCGGCCTCCCCTTCCAGGCCGTCGCCCAGGCCCTGTCCCGGCTGGCCCGGCAGGGGGAGCTCAAGCGCCTGGGAAAGGGACTCTACTTCCGCCCGCGCCAGACCGCCTTCGGGCCGAGCCTGCCGAACCCGTCGGAGATCCGCGCCCTGCCGGTCGGCCAGCGCGGCGTCTTCCCGGCGGGGGTCGCCGCGGCTAACCTCCTGGGCTTTACCACGCAGCAACCCGCGCGGATCGAACTTGCCACGGAGGCTTCGAGCCTGCCGATGCTCATCGTGGGCAAGGAGACGGTCGTCCACACGCGGCGGCCGGCCGCATGGCGGGATCTCTCGGAGACGGACGCGGCCCTCCTGGACTTCCTCCGTAACCGCGGTGCGACGAGCGAGCTCGGCCCGGAGGAGACCGTCCGGAAGCTCCTGGAGCTCCTGTCTGAGCGGGGGCGGCTCGAGCGACTCCTGGAACTCGCCCCGTCAGAGCCCCCGCGCGTCCGGGCGATGCTCGGCGCCCTGGCCCAGGAGCTGGGCAAATCGACCAGGGTGCTTACAAGGCTAAGGGCGAGCCTCAACCCCCTCTCCCGGTTTGCGTTCGGGGCCCTGGCCGCGTTACCACACGCGAAGGAGTGGCAAGCGAAGGAGCGCTGACGCCGTGCGGCTGTGTGAACACGAAGATTTTGACCAGGCCGTGCTCCGGGCGGAAGGCCACTTCCGGCCGCGCGGCTTGCGCGCGGCCGTGATCGAGAAGGACTACTACGTCACCGAGGCGCTGCGCATCGTCGCCGCCTCGGCCGGCGACAAGGTGATCTTCAAGGGCGGGACGAGCCTGTCGAAGGGCTGGAACCTGATCCAGCGGTTCTCCGAGGACGTCGACATCTTCCTCGACCCGACCGCCTACGCGCCGGAACTCGGGAAGCGCGGCATCGACCGCGAGCTAAAGAAGCTCAAGGTCGCGGTCGAGGCGCACCCCGCCCTCACCCACCTCGAAAAAGACAGCAAGAAGATCGGAGGCTTCGGCCGGAACGACTACTTCGAGTACCGGCAGCGCTTCGCGGGCGCCGGCGAGATCAGAAACCGCGTGCTCCTGGAGGCCGGCGCGGCGAGCGGGCGGGAGCCGACCGAGCAGGTGCAACTCCAGTCCTACGTCGCTCAATTCCTGAGCGAGACCAACGTCTCGCTCGGGGCCGAGGACGAGGGCCCGTTCGAGATGCGCCTACTGCACTTCCGGCGCACGTTCGTCGAGAAGATGTTCACGATCCACGGCAAGGTCGAGGCGTACAAAGCCGGGGGCAAGGAGATCGGCGTCTACGCGCGGCACTACTACGACCTCTACTGCCTGGCCGACCGGCCGGAAGTGTTGGCGATGCTCCGGGCAGAGGAGTACGCCGCGATCAAGGACGACTACGACCGGGTCAGCCGGACCCACTTCGCCAAGAGCTACGTGCCCCCGCTCGGCATGAGCTTTCGGGACAGCGAGGCGCTCTTCCCGCCGGCGGCGCTTCTCAAGGCGATCAGGTCCGACTTCGACAGGCAGTGCCGCGTCCTCTGCTTCGGCGCCGTCCCGACCTGGGACGAGGTGCAGGCGAAGCTCGAAGCGATCCGCGAACTCCTGTGACGCTGCTGCGTGTGGTCCCACCCCATCGAGCACGAGAGCCCATGCCTCCGAAAATCCTCGGCGGCACGGAGGCCGGCGACGCCTTGCACGGCGCGCTCGTTCGCGCTCCGAAACGTATTTGAATGAACGAGCCGCATGCCGCACGAGGAGCCCCTCCGGCTCGCTCCGGCTCGAGCATGCGCGTGCGGAAGAGTGCCGCGGGAGAGCGGCTCAGGCGACTCCCGTCGCTGCGGGCACGGGCATCCCCCCCACCCACCGCGCGAGCGGGGAACGCTCACGCCCGCCGCCCCCGCCGCCCGCCGCCGGGACCCCGGCCCCTGCGAGGGCCCCGACGGCGAACGACGGCGACGGCAGGCGGAACGAACTGAGCACAGGCTACACCGCCCAACGTGAAATGAAGACCGCCGGTTCCGCGGCCTCGCCGGCCGCGCTCAGTCGTGGGCGTGGCGGTGGCCGGCCAGTTCCAGGTCGAGGGGCCGCCCGTCGACGTTACCGACAAGGCGCCCCGCGAGGTTTCGGCCGCGCGTCGATTCGGGGAGGTCGGCCGAGAACGACGAAAACTGCCCGCCGCCCTCCCCCTCCGCGGGGCTCGGCTCGAGCGCGACGGGGCCGTCCGCCGAGGTGAGGCGGAGCGTGAGGTCGCTGGCGCGGACCCGGGCCGGCCGTCCCTCCTCGTCGAGGAAGTGGATCGTCACGCGCTGCCTCGCGCGGTCGGCCACGAACTCCACCTGCGGTCCGTCGCCGCAGCAGCCGAGGATGGTGCCGCCGTTCGGCCCCGTGTGGGCGTGGTCGGCGTTCGCCTGGGGCGCCGCTCTCGGCGCGCCGCAGCCGGCGAGCACGCCGACCACCGCGACCGTCGCGAGCGCCCGCGCTAACGTTGCACCCATGGTCTTCCTCCTCGCCGCCCGCGCGGGCCGGGCCTCGCCACGCGTCAGTAGACGATCGCGAACCGACCGTCCGGCCGCACGAACGCCGCGACGAGGCCCCACACCGGGACTCCGTCGGCGCGGCCCCGCTCGGCGGAGGGCTTGCCGTCCTGGTCGTACACCTGCCAGGCGACGGAGCCGCCGCGCTTCCACCCCGTGCCCTCCGTCCACGCGAAGAGCGTCTCGCCCCTGGCGTTCGCGGCGAGCGCCGGGTGCTTCCTCCCCTTGCCCGCGCCCGGCGCGGCGATCGGGTCCGAGCGCTTGCCGGTCTTCGGGTCGATCTTCACGAAGTAGACCTGCCCCTTGGTGTCCCACGCCCCGAGGACCGCCCCGTCGGGCGCGTCGGCGAGGGCCATGGAGCTCATGGGGCAGGTCTTGATCTCCCACGGGTGGAGGGCTTCGCCGGAGAAGGTCTTGCCTTTGTCGGCGGAGCGGAGGAGGTGGACGTCGCGCTGGGTCACGTCCTTCGCGCCCCGGTAGAGGGCGTAGAGCTTCCCGCCGGACGCGAAGGCCCTGAGCCCGCAGCACCCGCAGGCACCGGTCGGCTCGGTCGAGGCCGCGCGCTCGGGGGCGAAGGTCTTCCCCTCGTCGGCCGAGGCCGCGACCCAGACGCGGCGGTTGTCCTCGCCCTTCGTGCCGGGGTCGGGGGCGTGCCAGAAGACGTAGACGTTTCCGTCGCCATCGGCCGTCACCGACCCACCGCCGTCGAGGCCCTCCGCCGAGCGGATGAGGTTCCGCTGCGACTCGAAGACCGCGCCCTTGTCGTCAAGGCGCGCGTAGAGCATCGGCTCGCCGCCGCCGGGGGCCTTCGGCGTGGCCTTGTGCGAGCCGTTCCAGGCGACGTGGACACGGCCGTTCTTCCCCAGCGCGAGCTGCGCGCCGCGGATCGTGCCCGCCGCCACCACGCTCCGCTCCCCGCTGTTGACGCGGACGGGGTCCGTAAAGCGTGAGCCGTCCTCGGAGCGGGCGTAGTACACGTCCCCGCCCGCCGGCTCGCCCTTGAAGTAGAGGAGGTGAACGACGCCCTTCGCGTCGATCGCGACCTGCGGCTGGATGCCGTGGTTCGGCGTGCGAAGGAGGACCGTCGTCCCCTCCGCGCCGCTCGCACGTGACGCCGCGCCCGGCTCCTCGGCCGCGAGGACGCAGAGCCCGAAGCTGAGCGCCAGGGCACCGGCCAGCGCGGCTGACTGCGCCTTCAACTTGGTGTCGAACATCGCTATCGGCACTCCTGGTAGGAAACGATCCGCCGGAACCCTGAGGAGCAGGCACGACCCGGTTCGTTATATGCGCAACAGGCGCGGCCGCAGCCGGATCACCGCGCGGAAGAGCGACGCCAACCGTCGTCCGCCGCAGCGCCCTTGGGCTGCGCCTCCTCCCCAGCCCTCCTGGGCATCGGGAGCGACCCGGGTTCGCCCTGTTTCAAGCCCGGCGGCGGGAGAAGCGCCGGCCCGACCTCCGCGGACCAGGGCGCCGGCCAGCCGCCGTCGAGGCGCTTTAGCGACTCGCCGGGGAGCGGCGAGCACGGGTGGCAGCAAGGGAGCTCGGGCAGCGACGAGAGGTCCGGGACCGCGCCCGGCTCGAACGTCTCGCAGAGCTGGAAGAGGTCCTCGGTCTGAAGCAGGTTCGCGACGTCCACCACCGACTGCCAGAGCGCGGTCAGCGTGCTCACGTAGGTGGTGACGGCCGCGGCGAGCGTCTGCTGGGCGTTCACGATGTCGCCGAATCCGACGCGGTCCGGGTTCTGCTGGTGGGCGTCGTAGGCGCCGCGGAAGGCGCGGACCTGGTCGGCCAGGATGAAGCGTCGGTAGTTGTCGAGCACGGCGCGGTTACTCGCGTAGCGCTCGTAGGCCTCGGCGAGGCGCGCGGTGAGGTCGTTCCGCACCCGGTGCGGCTCCTCGAGCGAGCGCTCGAGCCGGCCCTGGGCGTCTTTGATGTTCCCCTGGTTTCTGTCCCAGACCGGGATCGGAAGGCCGACCCGAACGTTGTAGTCGATGTTGAACGGCGGGGTCGTGTAGTCCTTCTGGACGACGAGGCCGACGTTCACGTCCGGTATGGGTGTGACACGCTGGAGCTCGAGGCCGAGCCGGTCGCGGTCGATGTCGGCCCGGGCGGAGAGGACGTCGGTGTGGGCGTGGAGCACGCGGGCGAGCGCCTTCTCGTAGCAGTAGTCCGGGGCCGGCATGTCGATGCGGCCGGCGAGCTCGGTCGGCGGCATCCCGGGGAGCCCCATCGCCGAGGCGAGCCCCTTCCAGGCCGCGGCCTCGCGGTTCCTCGCCTGGATCAGCGTGTTCCGCGCCTGGAGCGCGAGGACCCGGAGCTGCGCCGGCTCGTAGAGCGCCGCCTGGCCGGCCCTCACCCGCCCGACCTGGATCTCGTAGACGCGGTCGGTGAACTCCGCCAGGAGCCTCGCGACCCGGACGTTCTCCCTCGCGGAGAGCACCGAGAAGTAGCCGCCCCGGACCTGCGTCAGGAGGTCGAACCTCGCGCGGCCGAAGGCGATCTCGGCGAGCCGCACCTCCTGCTCGGCGCGGGCCCGGGCGAGCTTTAGCTTCCCCGCCGTCTTGATGGTCTGGTCGATGAACCCGCCTTGGAGGCCCGCGGTGTCTCCCTGGCGGATCGTGTCCGCCTGGTAGCCGACGACCGGGTTCGGGGCGAGGCCCGCCTGCACCGCCCGCCCGCGCGCCGACTCGACCTCGGCCGCGGCCTGCTTGAGCGCGGGGCTGTTGCTCGCGGCGAGCTGCTGCAGGTCGGAGAGAGTCAGCGGGTGGCCCGACGGTCCCGGCGGGAGCCGCCTAGGCGAGGGGAGCTCGGGCAGCGGCGGGTAGATCGCCTCGAGCGCCCGGGCCTTCTCCTCTCCCGTCTTCGCCCCCGGCGGGAGCGTCACCTCGCGCGCGTAGCCGCCCGGTAGGCCCGGGGGGATGAGTCGCTCCGCGGGCGCGGGCCGACCCGACGCGTCTTCATCCACCCGGTCTCCCTTCACCTCCCCCTTTGACCTTGGCGGGGCCCCTTCCGCCTCCCACTTCGGGCCGTCGCGGGGCAGGGTGCTCTCAGGCGCGGGCGCCGCGTGTTCGAGCGGCTGCAGGTCGGCCCGCCGCGCGGCGACGTGGCAGACCGCGCCGTCCACCTCCTCCCGCACCGGGAACAGCCGGCACCCCGCAACCGCCGTGAGGGCCCACGCGAGCAGAAGTGACCGGAGCACGCCTCGTGTCATCGCCCCTCCCTCCCTGACGGCGCCCGGCGCGCAGCACGCCGCATCCCCGTTATCGTCGGCACAGGCAGGATATCTTTCGCGAATTGCCGCCCGCCGCTCTACGCGGCCCGAAGGAGAGGCCGGAGAAGGGCTGGGAGCTTCGCGAGCGGCGGGTCGAGCGCGGCGATCATCCCCGACCGCACTCCCCGGTTCAGCGACTCAAGCTCGTTCGCCGCGAGTTGCCCGGCGAGCCCCGGCTCGGCGATCTTCAGGTCCCTGCGGTCCAGGGTGTCACAGCCGTAGGCGAAAGAGAGCCTCCCCGGCACCACCCCCAGCCGGAGGTGCTGCCGGCTCCCGTCCGTGATTGCCGCCCGGACCAGGACTTCCTGCGCCGCGGCGGGGAGGCTTTGTGCGTGCCAGTGGGCCAGGTGGCCGCTCGCCACGAGGACGCTGTTCGACCCGGCCGGCGGGGCTGCCGGGAGCGCCGGCGGCCCCTCGGGCTGGCACAGGTCGATGACCCGGCCCTCGTCGAAGTCAGAGGGCGCGGCAGTGACGTCGGCCGCGATGAGCGGGTTCGTCTGCGGCCCGGGGTGCATCTCGGCGGGCGACTGCCACGTCAGGGGCCGCATCGCGCGAACGGTCAACCCCGCCCTGGCGGCGAGGAGCGAGAAGAGAAGCACCTTCGGGACGCTCACCAGCCGCTCGTGCAACACCGCCCGCCCCGGCTTCCGCGCGAGCCGCCCCACCGCCTCCAGCGCCCAGGCGACCCGGCGGTGCGGCAGGGCGGGGTCGTCGGCGAGGGCGAACAGGTCTGGCCCCCGGCGGTAACTCTCCGGCTCCTGCGACGGGAGGAAAGGGAGCAGGTGGGCCGGCATCGTGTGCAGCGAGACCACCACGTCGAAGAGCCCGGCGGCGAGCTGCCGCGTGTAGTCGCCGCAGAAGAACTCGGCGTTCGCGAGGCCGACCCTCCCGAGCAGGTCCCGCGCCCGCGCCACCAGCCCGGCGCTCCGCTCGATGCCCACGACCCGCGAGCCGGGGAAGCGCTTCGCCAGGTACAGTGTCGTCAGGCCGCAGTTGCACCCGAGGTCGAGGATCGTCCCGTGGGGGCCGGCCGCGACGGCTTCAGCCACCGCCGGCAAGACCACCCCGTGGTACGCGAGCCTGCCCTCCAGCAGGAGGAGGGCGAGGGCGGCGCTCCGGCCGGCGAGTTCGTAGAAGGCCGACTGGGCGTCCGGCCCCTCCTCGCCGGCGTAGCCCATCCGGTGCTCCAGGTACTCCGCGTAGACCTCGGGGTCGAGGCGCGTTCGCAGCCGCTCCTCCCACGCCTCCGTGGAGGGCGGCCGCTCCAGCCCCAGGGCCGAGGTCAGCTCGGCCAGCGTCGGGTCGTCAGTCTGGCTCATCGGATCCTCCTTGATCGGCCCAGCCTTCCTGGTCACGCCCCGAGAAGCGCTCGCAGACCCGCGAACAATGCGTCGGCCGGGGGGTGTACGTCGCAACCTTCCCCGTCGGCGGCCGCCAAGGCGTAACGCTCGGCGGCCGGCGCGAAGAGATCCCAACCGAGCCGGACGTCGATGACGTCTAGCTCGCGGACATCCTCGGTGTCGCAATAGTACAGGTACGCGGCCGGGGGCTCGGCGACGCCGAACCGCGCGCCGAACGCCCGCCCGCCGGGGCGCCGGCCCGCGACGCGGACCTCCTTCGCCCCTCGGGAGAGCCAGCGGAAGTGGGCCTCCGCCTCCGGCCCCGACCGCGCGAACCTGCCTCCCGAGCCGGGGCGCGGCAGGCGGCGGAGCGTCGTCTTCCCCGGGCTGGGAAGGAGGGACGCGAGGGCCTCCTCCTCGCGGAACGGGACCGGGCTGGGCCGAACCTCTCCCACGATCAGGGCGCCGGCTCTCCCGCCGAGTGACGCAACGGGCGAGGCCGAGGCCACGCCCCTCCACTCGGTGACGAGGAGCCCCGCGCCAGAGAGCAACCGAGCGAAGAGCAGTGCCTGCGAGAGCCCCGGCAGCCGTTCGTGGAGGACGACGTGCCCCCCGACGCGCCCGAGGCGCCGGGCCGAGGCGAGCGACTCGGAAACCTCCCGGCACGCCGGGGTCGGGCGGGCGAGCGCCAGCTCCAGGTTCCGCCCCCGCCGGTACGTCTCCGGGGAAAGCGAGGGGAGCTCGGGCAGCCGGTCGGTCGGCAGGGTGCGCAGGGAGACGATCAGGTCGAACGGCCCTTCTTCGGCGCGGCCGCATCGGTTGCTGCCTCTGTCCGCGCCGAGGTGAAGGACGCGGCGGTGCGGCACGCCGCGCACCGCCGCGGCGATCGCCGCGAGCGCGGCGGAGTCATTCTCGTTGGCGCCGCACCCCCCTACGGGCTGCCCTCCCTCCGGAGAGACCGCGGGGCCTCCAGCCCGCGCGGAGAGCGTGTCGGTCCAGTCCATCCGCTGCGTGTCAGTCGTTCGCGGCCGCATTGTCGAGCCTCCCGACATGGACATCCTTGCCCCCGCCCGCCGCCTCGGTTTTTTGTGTTACCCCGTTCCGCGCGTGCCCATTGGAGAGCCAGCCGTCGTCCCACGGGGCGTCCAGCTTCCCGGCGGCGGTGTCCCCCTCGGGCTGATACACCTTCCTTCCGAAGTGGTAGAAGACGACCGGCGTGACGATCTGGTCCATCAATGTCGAGTCGAGGAGCCCGCCGATGACGACGATGGCGAGCGGGTGCAGGATCTCCTTGCCCGTCTGCCCGCCGCCCAGCGCCAGCGGGATCAGCCCCATGATGGCGACGAACGCGGTCATCAGCACCGGGGCCAGCCGCTCCAGGCTGCCCCGGACGACCATCTCTTCGGTGAACGCCTCGCCCTCGTGCTTCATCAGGTGGATGTAGTGCGAGATCATCATGATGCCGTTGCGGCTGACGATCCCCAGCAGCGTGATGAACCCGACCCAGTGCGCCACCGACAGCGTCGTCGCCTCGCACCAGACCTTCGGCCACTGCCACCACGGGGCGGCCTGGAGCTTGGCCGGGTCCGGCTGGTTGACGATCATCAGCGCCACCACGGAGCCGATGGCGGCGAGCGGGATGTTGACGAGCAGCACCTGCGCCGCGGCGCGCCACGAGTCGAGACACTTCCACAGCAGCAGGAACACGCCGGCCACCGCGAGCGTGGCGAGCAGCCCCAACCGCGTGTTCGCCTGCTGCTGGGCCTCGAACTGCCCGCCGTACTCGACGCGGTAGTTGCCGGCGAGCTTGCGGAGGTTGTCCTCGACGGGGCCGAGCTTGCGGCGGATCTCCTCGACGACGCTTCCCAGGTCGCGGCCTTGGACGTTGCAGGCGACGGCGATGCGCCGCTCGACGCGCTCGCGGTTGAGCGTGTTCGGCCCGCGGGCGCGCAGCACTTCGGCGACCTGGCCCAGCGCCACCTTGCGGCCCGACGGAGTGTCGAGGATGGTCTGCTCGATCACCTCGGGGTCGGTGCGCGACGCCTCGTCGTACCAGACGACCAGGTCGAAGTAGCGGTCCTCGTCCAGCACCGTCGAGACCACCCGGCCCTTGTACGCCGTCTCTAGCAAGCGAGCCACGTCGCCCGGCGCGAGGCCGTGCCGGGCCGCCTCGTCGCGCTTCACCTTCAGCCGCAGCTGCGGGATCTCGATCTGCGGCTCGGTCTGCAGATCGACGACGCCTGGGATCTCGCTCATCCGCGACTGCGCCTCGGCGGCGGCGGCGCGCAACTCGCGCAGATCGGGGCCGAAGATCTTCACCGCGATCTGCGCCCGCACGCCGGACATGATGTGGTCCAGGCGGTGCGAGATCGGCTGGCCGACGTTCACCTTCACGTTCGGAATGGCGCTCACCTTCTCGCGGAGGTCGGCGAACACCTCCTCGTGCGGCCGGCCCACCTTCTCCGAGCCGTAGGAGTGCAGCCCTGGGATGGCGCGGAGCACCGCGTAACCCAGCCCCGGCCTGGGCCGCTCGTGCTCCAGCAGCCGCACGTCGATCTCGGAGGTGTTCACCCCCTCGGCGTGCTCGTCGCCCTCGGCGCGGCCGGTGCGGCGGGCGACCGACAGCACCTCGGGCACCTCCAGCAGCATCTTCTCGACCCGCGCGGCGATGCGGTCGCTCTCGCGGAGGCGCGTGCCGGGGTCGGTCTGGATGTTCACCGTCACCGTGCCCTCGTTGAACGGCGGCAGGAACTCCGAGCCCATCCAGAACATCGCCACCTTCGAGACGACGCCGAGGACGATCACCATGGCGACGATCGGCCAGGGGTGCCGCAGCGCGATCCGCAGCACCTTCTCGTCGAGCCACTTCAGCGCGCGGAGGAAGAACGGGTCGCCCTTGTGCTCCATGAACCGCGCGTGGGGCAGCAGGAACGAGGCGAGGGCCGGCGTCACGGTGAGCGAGACGACGAGCGAGGCCAGCAGCGACGTCAGGTAGGCCAGGCCGAGCGGGGCGAACATCCGGCCCTCCAGGCCCGACAGCGCGAACAAAGGCATCACCACCAGGCAGACGATCAGAGTGGCGTAGACGATCGAGTTGCGCACCTCGCTGGAGGCCAGGTAGATGACCTTGAGCGCGGGTTCGGGCACCGCCTTCTCGCGGTTCTCCTTGAGCCGGCGGAAGATGTTCTCGACGTCCACGATGGCGTCGTCCACCAGCTCGCCGACCGCGACGGCGATGCCGCCCAGCGTCATCGTGTTGATCGAGATGCCGAAGTAGTTGAACACCAGCGCGGTGATCAGGATCGACAGCGGGATGGCGGTCAGGGTGATGACGCTCGTCCGAAAGTTCCAAAGGAACAGGAACAGGATGACGAACACCCACACGGTGCCGTCGCGGATCGCCTCGACGACGTTGTCCACCGCCGACTGGATGAAGTCGGACTGGCGGAAGACGCGGCGCTCGATCGTCACGCCCTCCGGCAGCTCGCGCTGGAGGTCGTCGAGCACCGAGTCGATCTTCGGGGTCAGCTCCAGCGTGTTGGCGTTGGGCTGCTTCTGCACGGTCATGACGACCGCCGGCCCGCCGACGACCTTGCCGTCCACCTTGAGGCTGACGCTGCCGTCGCCGCGCTTGACCGGCCCCGAGAAGCGGACCTCGGCGACGTCCTTGATGCGCACCGGGCGCGGGTCGCGCCAGGCGACGGGGGTCTCCTCGATCTCCTTGAGCGTCAGGCTCTGGCCCTGGACGCGGATGAGCCACTCCTCGTTGGAGTTCTCCAGGATGCCGCCGCCGGCGATGACGTTGGCCTTCTCGGCGGCCTCTGTCAGCTGCTGGAGGCTCACGTTCTGGGCGGCGAGGCGCTTGGGCGAAGTGATGACCTGGTACTGCTTGAGCACACCGCCCATGACGGTGACCTGCGAGACGCCCTCGACGGCCAGCAGGCGGTTGCGCAACTTGAACTCGGACAGCGTCCGCAGCTCCATCTGCTGGCGGAGCCGCTCCTCGGGCGTCTTGCCCTCCTCGATCGACCGGACAGCGAGCAGCATGATCTCGCCCATGATCGACGAGATGGGGGCCATGAACGGGTTAGTGTCCCTTGGCAGCCGCTCGCGGACCAGCTGGAGCTTCTCGGAGACGACCTGGCGGTCCTTGTAGATGTCGCTGCCCCACTCGAACTCGACCCAGACGATCGACAGGCCGATGCCCGAGGCCGAGCGCACGCGCTGGACGCCGGTCGCGCCGTTCAGCGCGTACTCGATGGGCCTCGTCACGAGCACCTCGACCTCCTCGGGCGCGAGGCCGGGCGCTTCCGTCATGACGGTGACCGTCGGGCGGTTCAGGTCCGGGAAGACGTCCACAGGCATCTGCCGCACCTGGTGGAGGCCGAAGACGATCAGCACCACCGCCCCCAGGAGGACGAGCACGCGGTTCTTCAGCGAGAAGGCGATGACGTGGTCGAGCATGGCACCCTTTACCGGATGGACGAGTAAGCCGTCTGCAACGCCTGCGTCCCGGCGATGGCGACGGATTCCCCCTCGGCGAGTCCGCCCGCAATGAGGACGAGGCGGTCGTCGGCCGGCCCGGTTTCCACCGCGCGTCGCTCGAAACTGCCGTCGGGCTTCTGGACGAAGACGAAGGAGCGCGTGCCTTCCCGCGCCAAGGCGGTAAGAGGCACGGCCACCCCGGAGGAGGCCGGGCCGACGAGGAGGTTGAGCCTGGCCAATTGGTTGTGCAGGAGCGGCTGTGCCGGCGGGTTTTCGAGCCTCACCCACACCGACATGGTCCGGCTGTCGCCCCCGAAGACCCGGCCGCTCCGGACGACGGTGGCCTCGCCGACGAACGACGGGTCGGCGGTCAGCCGGACGCGCGCCTTCTGGCCGACGCGCACCTGGGGCAGGTCATCCTCGGCGACGAACGCCTGGACGAACGGCCGCGTGAGGTCGTGGACCTCGAAGATCCCCTCCTCGGCCTTGAGCGACTGGCCCATCGCCTTGTCGAACTTCACCACCCGGCCGGCGATCGTCGCGCGGACTGGGAGGTGGTGGACCAGCTTCTTTTCAGTCAGGACCGCCTCCAGCTGCTCGGCGGAGAGGCCGATCGACGTCAGCTTGCGGCCCGCGGCGTCGCGCTGGTGCCTGAGGGTGTTGAGCCGGCTCTCGGTCTCAAGGAGCAGGCGCGGAGGCAGGCTGCCGCGGGCGGTTTTCATCCTCCGGAACGTCTCCTCGACGAGCTGCGTCTCCAGGTGCGCCTTCAGGAGTTCGAGCTGGAGCGACTGCAATTCCAGGCTGGCCACACGGGCCACCTCCTGGCCGGCTTTCACCTCCTGCCCGCGATCGACGAGGATCTCCTGAATCGTGCCTGCGACCTGAGCGGAGAGAACCGCCCTGCGGTCGGGCGGCACGTCAACCGCCCCCTCGACCTGGAGCACGCGGTCCACGCTTTGGACGCTCGCCTTGCCGACCTCCAGGCCCATGTCGCGGCGGGCCTCCGTTCCGGGCCGCAGCACGCCGGGGACGAAGTAGCCCGCCAGTTCGTGGCTGCCCCTGGTCACGACGTAGCTCCCTGGGAACACGTCCCCACCCAGGATCTCCACGGCATCGCCGGCCCGCCGGCCGACGACCACCGGGACCTTGAGGTACTCCGAGCCGTCGGGCGTGTCCGCCCCTTCGACCAGGACGTAGCTCTCGGCGCCGTTGTGGACGAGCGCCTCGGGGGGCACCACCACGCTCTTCTTGCCGCCTTGGAGGACGAGTTCCGCCTGGCCGTTTAGCCCCGGGTAGAAGCGCGGCTCCTTGCCGGGCGGGTTACTGAGTTCCGCCCAGACGGTGTTCAGATGGGTCTGCCCGTCGAGGTGCAGCCCCTTGACCTCGACCCTGGCGCGGAAGACCTCGCCGGGGTAGGCGGGGAACGACAGTTCCACCGCCTGGCCTTCCGTCACCCGGTGCAGGTCGCGCTCCAGGACGCCGATCTTGACCCACACCTTCGCGAGGTCGATGACCTCGAAGAGGTGCTCGGCCGGCTCGACCACCTTGCCGACGCTCAGGTCCGCGTGGGTGACGGTGCCGGCGATCGGGCTTTTGACGGGCAGGGTCGAGACGACCGGCTTGCCCACGCGGAAGAGCCGGTCGAGATCCTGCTGGGCCAGGCCGAGGCTGAACCACTTGCTCTTTGCCACCTCGACGGCGTTCAGGTTCTGCTGGTGCTTGGCGGTGGCGTCGAGGAGCGACTGCTCCGAGATCGACCCGCGCTGGTGGCTCTCGGCCGCCGTCGCGGCGAGCTTCGCGGACAGCCGGCTTTCCGTCCTCGCCGTGAGGAGCTCCAGCTGCAAGTTCTCCAACTCGACCGAGCGCACGTCCGCGAGAACCTGCCCCGCCGCGACGCTCTCGCCCGCCTGGACGTGGAGTTTCTCGATCCGGCCTTGCAGCCGCGAGGTGGCGAAGGCGTGCCCCTGCCACGGCGTGGCGAGGCTGGCGTAGGCCAAGACGCGCCGCTCCAGGGCGCGCTCCTCCGCCTTCGCGGTCTCAAGCCCCAGCGAGTCGCGGGCCTCCTTGCTCAGGATGACGCCGACGACCTGGTTGGCCTTGTTCTTAATGGTCTTGGCGCCGCGCGTCGGCAGCGGCTCGTGGCCCTCGTGCGCCCACAGCCATGCGGCGGCGATGGACAGGAGGACGACCAAGGCCCCAAACCGGGCGACGGCGTAGGGGCGCTCGCTTGCTCGCGTTCGGAGGTAGGACATCATCGCTTGGCCCCTTCGCGGTTGTGACGCCGGTTCGGTCGGCATCGAGGAAGCCCGGCCGGCCGGGTCCGGGTGGTGATGGCTGGCGGGCACATTCACCCGGAGCCCGGACCGGCGCGGGTCGCGAGCGTGAGCGGGGGGCACCCACGCTCAGGGGGCGTCCGGCCTTGGCCGCGCCTCGGTGTTCCCCGCGCTTTCTTCCCTGCCCGATCCGCGAGGCCACAGCGGCTCCGTCTCCGCCGCCACGCCCCGGCAGCACCCGCCGCCGCAGCCGCTCCCGCCGCCACTGCTTCCGCCGTAGCGGTCCCAGCTCCGGCAGCCCGCAAGGCCGGCGGGCCCCAAGACGAGCAGCGTGAAGATCAATCGTGAAACCAGCGTCCGTGCCATGCTTCTCTCCTCCTCCCTGCCCCACACGCCGGGGTGGTCCCCCCGCCCCGACTACGATCCCGGCTGTTCCCCCGCCGGTTCACTTCTTGTTCTTGGCCTTCAAGTCGGCGACCGTCTTGAGCGTCTCGTCGGGCTCCTCCTCGGCGGTGGACTTGCAGCCCTTGCAGCAGAGGAAGACCGGCTGCCCCTTCACGATGACCTTGACCGGCACCCCCATGCCGCCGAGCTTCTGCTTGGGCATGACCGGGCAGAACTCTTGTTCCTCGACCAGCGCGCGGTCGGCCGGGTCGAGCTTGGCGCGGGCGGCCTCGACCTTCCGCTCCTTCTCGGACTTCGCGGCGGGCGTCGCCGGCTCCTGTTCCTTCTTGGCCTCGGCTCCGTGGTGCGGCTCCGGCCGCCGCCCGCAGCCTATGGCGAGTACGCCGACGCCCAGGAGCAGGGCGGATTGGATCGACTTGAAAACAACCTTCATCGCTCTCGTTTCTCCCTTGTGCGTGTGAGGGTCGCTGGAGGCGAGCCTCGGTTCCCTCCGAGGCTCTCGACGTCAACTCACGCGGTGCCCGCTCAGTGCGAGTGCTTGGCGTGCTTGACCATCTCACGGCAGGCCTTCGCGCAGTCGCGGCAGGCCTTGGCGCAGGCGGCCATGTGCTTGTCGTCCTTGAACTTCTCGCACTCCTTGGCGCAGTCGTCGCAGCACTTGGCGCACGCGTCGCAGACGTGCGCCGCCATCGGGCTGTTGCTCGCCGAGAGCGTCGCCGCCAGGGCGCAGCACTGGCCGCAGTCGGCGCAGGTGCGAACCGTGGCGGCGTGCTCCTTCTTGCCGCCCGCCACCATCTTCACGCAGTGGTCGAAGCAGGAGGCGCAGGCGTGCTGGCAGTTGCTGCACGCCTTGGCGCACTTCAAGCCTTCGCCGTGGTCGTGCCCCTCGTGCTTGACGAGCGTGGCCTCGCAGCAGCACTTCTTCGCCGGCTTGGCCTCGGCCTTGGCCGCCTTCTTGCACTCCTCGCACTCCTTGGCCTTGGGGCCGTCGTCGGGCCGCGCCAGGACGTACCCGCCCACGGCTAGGACGGCCACGGCCAGGAACGTCAGTCCGAACAGTTGCTTCTTCCTCATCGCATTGGTCCTCATCGGGACTACCTGTTACGCAGCCCCCGAGCGCCTCGGGGGTGTCCTCTCCTCGTCTTCGGGGAAACAACGTCGGGACGATCCCTCGCCCTCGGCGGACGGCCCGCCGAGGTGGGAGGCAGGGTGCCGGCGGAGCACCGGCACCGCGCTTCTTGGGAGAAGCGGCTCTGCCTCCCGGAGGCGGGACCTCATGCGGCTGGTTTGGCCGTGAACGTCCCGGCGGGGCTTTCGAGCTTCTTGGGCTTGTATCCCGCCTTTTCGATCGCCTCCCACAGCCCACGCGCCGACGGCGCTTCGCCGGCCTTGGGGGTCACGAAGAGCCGGGCGCTGGGCACGTCGGCCTTGACCGCGCCGACACCCCGCACCGCGTAGAGCTTGTCCGCCATCTTGCGGGCGCAGCTCATGCAGTGCATCTCCTCGACGGTGATCGTCGTGTCCTTCGGCTCCGTGGCGTTCGCCGCGGCGGCCAGCACCAGAACGGCCGCCGCGAACACGCCCGTAATTGCCTTCTTCATGCCTCTTCTCCTTGCCACAGGGGATGGTCCCCGGGATCCGGCCCGGGGTCAGCGCTTCAGATACTCCTCGGACCTCTTGATCCGCTCCGGCTCGTCCTTGGCGAGCCGGACGAACTCGTCGATGCACGGCGGGCAGCAGAAGCGGTAAGGCTTCCCATCGACCACCCAAGAGAATCCGGGCGTCGATCGTACCAGGGAGACAGGGCAGACCCACTTCCGGGCAGTGGGGTCGAGGTCGTGCTTCGCCTCGAACTCACCGTACTTCTGCCTGGCCGTCGTCGAGCCGTTGGCCTCGATGTCGGCCTCGGTGTACTTCCCGCCCGGCGTCAGGTAGAGGCGGCGTTCCGCCTCGACGTGGGCACCTGCGTCGGCGGACGAACGCACCTGGTCGAACTCCACCTTGAAGCGATCGTCGCCTACGGCCAACTCCGCCATCGTGAGGGCCAGCATTCGCCCCCAGAGTTGCTTGGGAAGCTTCCCCTTGAAGCGGGATGTCGTCCCCAACGCGTCTCCGTGCAGAGGCATGGGGGGAAGGACCATCCGAGTCGCCTCGCCCCCTTCGGCCGGCCGCACCCACGCGGTCAGGACCTGCGCCGCGACTGGCCGGGGCAGGCGGGCGTCGGCCTGGAGCGTGTAGACGGCCAGGAGGCCGCCGGGCTCCAGCACAGCCTCGGCGTGGTCGTGCGGCTCGTGTTCCCCCAACGACGCCAGGCATCCGCCGTGCGGCGCGGTCAGATGCGGATGTTCCCTGTCCCCGTGGCCGTGACCAGGACCGCGCCACGGCCCCCAGGCCAGGAGGAACACGCCCCCAGCGAGGCCCGCCGCGACAGCCATGGCCAGGAGCGCGCGCCGGGTCCGCCTCCTCTCATCATCCGGTGGGCGATGACTTTTCCTGCTCATGGCGGTACCCTCCGCGCCAGCAGGAGCCGGGAAGGCTCACTGCTTCACGTACGCCCCCGGTTCCTTGATTTGCTCCGGCTTCTCCTTGGCCATCTTGACGAACTCGTCGATGCACGGCGGGCAGCAGAACTCGTAGCTCTTGCCGCCGACGACCCAGGCGAACTTCGAGTTGGCCTTCGTGTCGGTGATCGGGCATATCTTGTCGCCCTTCTTCGGGTGCATGTCGTGCTCGGCCATCTCGTCGCCGAACTTCTGCCGGGCGGTCACGCCGCCGTTGGCCTTGATGTCCGCCTCGGTGTACTTGCCGCCCGGCGTCAGGTAGAGCTTCTTCGCCTTCTCGCTCGTGACCGCGGCGGGCATCGCGGCGTGCTGCCCCTCCTTGAAGTTCTTGAAGGCGAAGCGGAACCGGCCGCCCTCGATGCGGATGGTCGTCACCGTCACCTCGAGGCGCTTGCCGTGAAGCTCGGCGGGCAGCGTGCCCTCGAAGACCGAGGTCCTGCCCTTGGCGTCGTCGGGCCGCGGCCTGGGCTCGAGTTTGAACTCGGCCGCGTTGGTGTCCCCTTCAGCCTTGGCGTAGGCGGTGAGCGTCTGGCTCTCGACCTCCTGGATCTGCGCCTCGTCCTTGGCGAGCATGAAGAGGCGGACGAGCCCCTTGTCGCCGAAGACGGCCTCGGCGTGGAAGTTGTCGCGGCCGATCTCGACGATGGTGCCGCCGTGCTGTCCGGGCTTGTGTCCGTGCTCGCCGTCGGCTGTGGCCTTGGCGTCGGCGGGCTTTGTGTTCTTGGCCTCGGGCTTCGGGTCGGTGCCGTTCTGGCAGCCGGCGACGAGCAGCGTGAGGGCGGCGAATCCGACAGATGAGATAGTCCACGTGCGCAGCATGTGCGTTCTCCATACGGGGCCGCGCGCCAGCGCCGACCCGGAACGTGTGGGAGGCACCCTCGGTCCGCAGGCACGCCGGTGCCGCGGCAAGGGCGGGGCGGAATCAACGACCGCTGGAATACGGAGGGACGGGACCACGCCAGAACGGCGCGGCCGTCAAGCAAAGAGAAGTCGAACTAGCAGCGCATCATGTGCAGGACGTGGAGCAGGTCGTCCGTCGAGAGACCGCCCGGGTGTGCCCACGAGGGGGGCAAGACGGCGTGCGGTGCAGGGGCCGGCTGAGAAAGTTGCGAGCCGCCGGACGGGGAGACGAACTCGGCAGCCAGCGCCCGCAGGGTGTCCGAGCGCGACTCGTCGTGAGTGAGGGCCAGCGCCTGGCTGGAGCATTCGCTGCCCTGTTTGCACGGGCAGTCGGGGCTCAGCGGGCCATGCCGTTGGCGGGCAGGCTCACTCGCCGGGTCGGCCCCGGCGCGCTCCTGCCCCTGGGGTTTGCAGCACGAATGCGCCTTGGCGGTTACATGATCGTGCGGGGTGGCGGCAGAGAGCCTCGCGGTCAGGCGCGCGAACGTGCAGCAGCAGGCCCAAGGGCCCGCGGCCGTCACGATCACCAGGTAGAGCGCCACCACGAACCGCATCGTCTGGTCCTCGAAGGCAATCGACCCATCAACCCACTTCTACATGATGGCGTCCGGCCCCGAAAAATCAAGGGGTCTACGCGCCCGAGAGAGCTCGGCCACGCCGACCCTGCTCGCCATCTTCACGTATCGGCCGCGCGCGACCGCCCGCATGAAGGAGTCGCGCGAAGTTTGTGGCAATTGACGGTAGCAGGTGTTGCGCCACTCCGGGCGACCGATCTCGCCGGAGGAGTCGACCGGCGCAAGTTACCAGGTTTGTCGCGACTGGAAACGAAGGCAAAGGCCGGCGCACCCCAGGATCGATGATGCCTACCAAGGAGAAGTGCTGGCGGGCACGCGGTTCTCCCGGAGTCGTCGATCATGACCCGTTCCTTGCCTTCCTTCCTGGCGGGCTGTTGCGGCCTGGCCGCAGGCCTGCTCTGTTCCGCCAGGGCACAGGCGAACACCCCGCTGTCCCTGCCACCTCCCGCGCCGGCGGCCGTCGCCCCAGGGTCGCCCACGCCACCCCCCCTCGGCCTGGCCGACCTGGAGCAGATGGCCCTGCACGGCAACCCCACCCTGGCGCAGGCGGCGGCCCAGGTTGAGGCTTCACGCGGCAAGGCGCTCCAGGCCGGCCTGTGTCCCAACCCTACCGTCGGCTACACGAGCGAGCAGATCGGCGCCGAGGGGAGGGCGGGCGAGCTCCAGGGCGCGTTCGTGCAGCAGACGATCGTCACTGCCGGAAAGCTGCGCCTGAGCCGGGCCAAGTACAACCAGGAGGCCTACGAGGCGGAGTTGATGGTCCTGGTGCAGCAGTATCGCGTCCTCAACGGCGTCCGGACGCGGTATTACGAGGTGCTCGCACTCCAGCGGATGATCGAACTGCACCGGGAGATCCTCGCCAACGCCGAAGAGTCCCTCAAGACCCAGAAGGAGATGTTCAACACCGGCCTGGCCAACCGCGCCGAAGTGCTGCTCGCGGAGGTCGCGGTCAACGACGCCCGGATCGAGCTCCTGACGCTGGAGAACCGCTACCTGGCCAACTGGAAGCACCTCGCGAGCCTCGTCGGCTCGCCCGAGTTGCCGCCGGGTCCCCTCAAGGGGCAGCTGGAGCCCGACGGGCCGGCCCTCGACTGGGAGAGCAGCCTGGGCCGGCTGCTGCAAGAAAGCCCGGAGTTGCAGGCGGCCCAGGCCCACGTCACCCACGACCAGATCACCGTCCAGCGCGAGAGGGCGGAGCCGATCCCCAACATCCAACTCCAGGGCGTGACGGGGTACAACTTCGAGACGAGGAACACGACCGCCGGCGTGCAGGTCGGCTTCAAGATCCCGGTGTGGGACAAAAACCAGGGCACCATCCAGCAGGCCAAGGCGGACCTGGCCCGGTCGATCGCGGAAGTGGCGCGGGTGGAGTTGCACCTCCGCCAGCGCCTGGCCGCCGCGTTTGAACGCTACAACACGGCCCGGCGAAGCGCGGAGCTCTACCGCGACGTCAGCGTGCCCAAGGCGACGGAGGCCTACGAGGCGCAGCTGGACATGTACAAGAAGCGGCGCATCGCCTGGCCCCAGGTCGTCGCCCTGCAGCGCAACGTGCTGGAAGTCAAAGGGAAGTACACCAGGAGCCTGCTGGACCTGCGCGAGGCCGAGGTGGCGATCACGGGCCTACTACTGGTGGACGGCCTCACCGTGCCGCCCAGGCCGATGCCCGGCGGTCACATCGACGCCACCCCCAGGCCGCGCTGACTTCGGAAGACGGGCGGGGCCGGCCTCGGAGGCGTTGCCGGCCCCTCGCCGCCGTCAGTGCTTCGTGTGCTCCGCGTGCCCCCCCTGGCCGAACGTCGCGCCGGGAACGCTGGCCCCGGCGGGGATCTCGCCCTTGCCGGAGATGACCTTCTCGTACAGGTCCGGCGGCAGCACGCGCACCACCGTCATCAGGCCCATGACCCCCATGTACCACTCTGGCGCCATGCCGCGTGTCCGCGGGTTGGACACGAGCTTCGCAACCTCCTCATTCGACATCATGGCGTGCATGCCGGCGTCCTGCGGGTAACCGGGCACCGTGTAGGGGTCGATCATCTTGCCGCCTCCCTTCGTCATGGGCGGGGCCGTTTTGCCGTGGCCCGCATGCGGGTCCGCTGATTTCGTCGGGCCGAACGCGACCATCCGGCGGCTGCCAGGGCCGACGCCTGGGACCATGTGGTTCATCATGTGGTGGAACATGTGGCAATGCATGACCCAGTCGCCCGGGTTGTTGGCGATGAACTCAATCTCGCGGACCTGCGCGACGCCAACCAGCACGTTGTTGCCCGGCACCCAGGCCGACTCGGGAACGCGCCCCCCTTCGTTGCCCGTCACCCAGAAGGTGTGACCGTGCAGGTGGATCGGGTGGTGGTCGTCGGTGCTGAAGTTCAGGAGGCGGATTCGCACCCGGTTCCCCAGTTTCACAACCAGGGGGGTGATGTAAGGCCCGCTGCGGCCGTTGAAGGTGAACCAGTTGAAGTCCATGCGGGCGGTGGCCGGCGTGCTGGCGGCCGGTTCGATGACAAACTCCTGCGTGATCAGGGCGAAGTCCTGATCGACCACGGGCTGGTAAGCTTCCCGCGGGTGGACGATGAGCAGGCCGACCATGCCGAACGCCTCTTGCATGGCCATGTGCGGGTGATAGAAGAAGGTCCCGTTCTGGTGCAGCGTGACCTCGTAGGCCTTGGCCTCGCCCGGCATGATCGGGTTCTGGGTGACGAAGTCGATGCCGTCCATGGCGATGGGCAATTCGAGGCCGTGCAGGTGCAGCGTGGTCGGTTCCGGCAGTTCGTTGTGCAGGACGATGCGAATCCGGTCGCCCTCGGTCACCTGGATCGTGGGGCCGGGCATGGTGCCGTTGAAGCCCCAGTGGTTCATGAAGGAGCCCGGCAGAAGCTCGCGCTTGACGGGCTGGGCGTGAAGGTGGAACTCCTTGGCCCCCTTGACCATCTTCCACGGCAGGTTGTTGGGCAGGTCCGGCGTCTCGACGAGGACGGGCGGCTCCGTCGCGGACCGTCGGCCCGGCACGAGCTTGCCGCGGTCGGTGGCGCTGCCGACGGGGCCGCCGACGCCGGCTCGGTCGCGCGGGTAGCCGTGGGCTTTGGCGTGTTTGTCGTGGTCGTGTTTGGGCTGGTCGGACTCGACGGCCGGCGGGCCGGCGGCCTCGGCGGCGCCTCCGACGGCGAGAAGGCCGGCGGCCGCCGCGCCGCCAGTCAGGAAGTCTCGCCTTGTGTTGTCGGCACTCATCGCGTACACCTCGTGCTTGATACGGTCGTTGCGTGGCCCGCCAGCCGCACAATCCCCCCATTTTATCCTGTTTGCGCGGCGAGACAGCCGGGGGCGAGCAGAAACTGGTAGCGGTGGGGGCCCGACTCCCCCTTCAAGTGGCATAACCCGCGCCGGCTTCAGACCACCCACCGGCGGCCTCACGGAGGAGCTTAGCTGCCTCGATGAGGGTCGTGGGCACCACGGCCAGCAGGACGATCAACGCCCACTCCCACGCGAAGTGCGTAGCTGCCTCTCATCGGGAACAGGCCTTGCGGATTCGTCGGCAAGGCCTGGGTGATCGGCGTCTTCGCCGTCCTCGTGTCCTTCCTTCGGTGCGCGGGCCGGGGTCGCCCACGCTCGCCTCAGCGCTTCAGAGGCACTGTCTCCCCATCGCGGGCAACTCTCGCTTCCCAGCGGAGGCGCGTTTGCAGTTCGTCGGCCAGGCGTTGCGCCGGTTGAGGCTCCCCGTGGACGACGTAGGTTTGCCCGGGCGGCCGCCGGAACCCCGACAGCCAGCGGAGGATCTCCTCCCGGTCGGCGTGTGCCGACAGGCCGTCGAGCGTCTCAACGTGCGCGCGCACCGGCACGTCCTGGCCGTGGATGCGGACGGTGCGCGCCCCCTCCTGGAGCGCCCGCCCGCGCGTGCCGGCGGACTGGAAGCCGACCAGCAGTACGGTGGTCCGCGGGTCGGGGAGCCGCAGCTTCAGGTGGTGGAGGACGCGGCCCCCCGTGGCCATGCCGCTGGCCGAGATGATGACCAGCGGCCCCCGGTGGTCGTTCAGCGCCTTCGACTCCTGCGGGCTGCGCGCCAGGTGGTACTGCCGGCAGCACAGCGGGCAGCGCTTCTCGTCCATGAGGAGCTTCATGTCGAGCGCGTGGTCCTCGGGGTGGCGGCAGTAGATGGCCGAAACGTCGATCGCCATCGGGCTGTCGATGTACACCGGCACGGCGGGGATCCGGTTCGCCTCCTCCAGCTGGCGGAGCATCCAGATCAGCTCCTGCGTTCGCCCCACGGCGAAGGCCGGCACCAGCAGGGCCCCGCCGCGATGGGCGGCTTCGCGGATGATCCGCGCCAGCTCTTCCATCGGGTCGGGCGGATGGCTGCGGTCGCCGTAGGTGGACTCCACCAGCAGCACGTCCGCCTCGGGCACAGGCTCCGGGTCTCGGAGGATCGGCCGGCCCCAGCGGCCCAGGTCGCCGGAGAACACCAGGCGGAACGGCTCGCCCTCGCCGAGCCGGAGCTCGACCGTGGCGGAGCCCAGGATGTGCCCGGCACGCCGCAGAACCGCCGCGACCCCCGCGGTGACCGGGAAGCGCTCCCCGTAGGGGCGGGGCTCGACGAGGCGGAGCGCCGCCTGCGCGTCCTCAGCGGTGTAGAGCGGCAGGGCGGGCCTGTGCTTCGAGTAGCCGTGGCGGTTGGCGGTGGCGGCCTCCTCCTCCTGGAGGTGGGCCGAGTCGGGCAGCAGGACGGCCAGGAGGTCGGCCGTGCCGGGCGTGCAGTAGACAGGCCCCCGGAAGCCGTGCCGCACCAGAAGCGGCAGGTAGCCGGAGTGGTCGATGTGGGCGTGGCTCAGCACGACCGCGTCGATGCGTTTCGCCTCAAAGGGGGGCTCCCTCCAGTTCCGCTGGCGGAGTTCATTCAGCCCCTGGAACAGGCCGCAGTCGAGCAGCACCTGGCGGCCGCCGGCGCTGACCAGGTACTTCGAGCCGGTGACGGTGCCGGCGCCGCCCAGGAAGCGCAGTGTGGGAGTGTCAGCCATGGGACTCGGGCCTCAGGGCGTATTTCACGGGATCGGCGTCGAAGCGCTCGGCGCAGGCCGTTGAGCAGAACAGGTACGTCTGACCTCCGGCGCTACGCTTGGCCGCGGCCGCCTCGGGGGCGACCTCCATACCGCACACGGGGTCTGCGGCCGTGACGGCCGGCGGCGCGGCCCCCTCGCCGGGCGGGCGGTCGGCGCAGAAGCAGGACGGGCGGCGGACGTGCGACGTTCGGTAGACGCCGAGCAGCTTCCGGACCAGCCGCCCCGGGGAGGCGTCGTAGACCACCTTGGCCCCGGTCTCCTTAGCGCAGGCGGCCAGGATGTCGGCGACCAGGTCGCTGATACCGCCGGTCCCGGTGAGCACGCCGATTAGCTTGCCCTCGTCGTAGGCGATGGCCAGTTCGCCGAGCGTGCCGCTCCGCCCGCCAATTATCACCACGATGTCGGAGCTGCGGATGTTGACGACCTCCCGCCCCATGAGCCCGCTGCCGGTGAAGATGAGCACGTCGTGGAACTCGGCGGGGGAGCCGTACTTGTACAGGTGCTCGTCCAGGCTCAGGCCCGGCGAGATGCCGACCACCGTCCCGCCCGCCTGCTTGGCCCCGCACGCCGCCGCCAGGGGGAGGCCGGGGCAGGCGCCGGTGATGAGGACGCAGCCGCTCCGGGCGACGGACCGGCCGAGCCGGTGGGCCTTGTCCAGGTGCTCGCGCGTGAGGACCCCCGTGGCGCCGCCCATCACGCCGATCTTCAGGGCCATCGTTCGCCCAGGGGGCGGCCCTGATCGCGCCGCCCGGCCGTCGGTCGTCAGCTTTGCGCCCATGGTTTCACCCCTCCCTTTGGGGTCCGGCGTGCCGCCCCGCGGCCGCGCGGCCTTTCGGGCCACCGGGCGGCTGCGAGAACTGGATAGCCACGAGGGTCGCGTCGTCGGCCGTCGGCGTGCCCTCCAGGTGGTCTAGCACGGCCCGGTCGATCACAGCCAAGAGTTCTTCGGGGGGCGACGCCCGGTTCCTGTCGAAGAGTTCTGCCAGCCGCCTCTGGCCGAACATCACGCCGTCGGCGTTCGACGCCTCCGTCACCCCGTCGGTCAGGCCCAGCAGCAAGTCACCCGGCAGGGTCGGCAGGGACGCCTCTTCCCAGGCCGCATCCTCCGAGACGCCGACCAGCGGCCCGGTCGATTCCAGCCGCAGGAGCGGGGAGCGGCCGGACGCGAGGAGCGCTGGCACATGGCCGGCGCTGGCGTAACACAGCGTCCGGGCGCGCGGGTCCCACTTCGCCACGAACAGGGACGCGAAGTCCTCGGGGAGCGCCACGGCCATGAAGCTCCGGTTGAGCCGGCGCAAGACCTCTCCGGGCGGGTCGGGCCGGTCGGCGGCCTGCAGCAGCAGGACTTTGAGCATGGCGGCGGTCATCGCCGCGGGCACACCGTGGCCGACGACGTCCGCCACGCAGAGAAGGTACGCGCCGTCGACCGTGGGCAGGACGTCGAAGTAGTCGCCGGCCACCTCCTCCGCCGGCCGGTGCCGCGCCGCCACGAGAAGGCCGCCCACCTCACCCACCGCGGGGAGCAGGTGCTGCTGAATGCGGCGGGCCCTGGCCAGGCTCAGCTTCCGCCGCCCCTCCGCCTCGGCCAGGGACCGGCTCATGCCGTTGATCGCTTCCGCCAGGCGTGACAGCTCGGCGGCGCGGAACCCGCCCGCCTGCACGCCCAGGTTTCCGGCGCCGATGGTGTCGATGGTTCTGACGAGGCGCTTCAGCGGCCGGGTCACGACCATGCGGACCGCGAGGTTGACCGCGACCGCCAGCGCCGCGGCGAAGAGGAGGACGCCGGCGGAGCGGATGAGGACCTGCGCCCGGATGGACCGCCGGAGGTTGGCCAGCCCCACCGCCACGAAGACGGCCACACCCTCCTCCTGATGATGTCCCACCACCAGCTCTTGTCCCTGGTAGCTCCCCTTGGCACGCGGGTAGCCAAGGGCGGCCCGGACCGCTTCGTAAACCTCGGCGGAGTCGGGCAGGTGGCCGACCCGCGCTTGCAGTACCTGGCCGTCAAACGCCACGACGATGTGGTGCCCGGGCGAGGCCACGTCGTCGATCCGCCCGCAGACGCCGTCGATGTAGTCCTGGAGCTGGTCCCGGGGTGCGGCGAGGAGCCGGGTCACGCCTTGGTGGACCGTGAGCGCCTGTTCCCGCAGGGCCACCGCCTTGTCGTCCAGGCGCTGGCGGCTCTCGCGGAGGTAGTCGAAGACGAGGAAGCCCGCGACGGCTATGGCCATCGTCAGATTCACGGCCAGCGCCACGCGGAAGCCGATCGTGCGGGTGACCGGCCGGTCGAACCGGGTCTGCATGGCGGCATCTCCTCCTCGTCTGCCCGACGCGGGGGGCTGGCATCGGGTGCGGCTCACCGAACTTTGCTCTCGTGGCCAAGGGCGGTCCCCAGCCGCTTCAGGGCTTCTCGGCCGCGAGGTACTCGACGGCGGGCCAGCGGCGGTGAATGCAGCGCACGTTCACCAACCCCGCCTGGGCGATGAACGCCGGCAACCGGCCCTGCACGTGGTCTTCGAGGTGCTCGACGTTCTCGAAGAGCCGCTGCCACCACGGCACCTTGCGCTCTGGCCGCGCCCCAAAATCGACGAGCAGGAAGCGCCCGCCGGGCCGGAGCGTGCGGAAGATCTCCCCTAGGGCCAAGTGCTTCGCCGGCGTCGGCAGGTGGTGCAGCACGAGCGTGCTGACGACGACGTCGAACGCGGCGTCGGGGAACGGCAGGGCCTCCGCCCGGGCGACCTGGAGGTCCACTTCGTAGCCTCGGCGCGCCAGCCGCCGCCCCGCGATGCGGAGGATGGCCGGGTCGGGGTCGATTCCCGCCCCCACGACCCCCGGGAAACGGCGCTTGACCTCCGCGAGCAGCGTGCCGGTCCCGCAGCCGACGTCCAGGAGCCTCTCGCCCCCCGTGAGCGCGAGGCGGTCGGCGACGCCGCGTTGAAAGCGCCGCCCGAGACCGAACGGCAGGCACAGGAGGTCGTAGAACGGCGTCAGCCAGTGAAAACCGGCCCCCGGGACGATCGGATAGTCCGGCTCCCGACGTTCTTGGTCAGCTTCGGTTTCTGCCTTCATCGGCGTTCCCCTTCTATCCTCGTCCCGCGCTCGTGTTTCAGCGCACTTCGATCTCGTTGGCCAGGATGGGCAGCCCGGTCGTTTCCATGGCCGCGTGCTGGGCGATTTGTTTCGCGTAGTAGGTGGAGGCGCGTCCCCGCAGGACGAGGCCCTGGTCTTGAGCCACCAGGCGAAAGTCGCGCACCGAGGCCCGGCCGACGAGTCGCCGCTGGATGAGCGCCTCCAGTAGGTCCGCTTGCGTCACGGTGGAGTTGTCGGTGCTCACGGGGTTCTCCTTGTTCCGGCGAAGCCTTTCTGGTTTGTTAGCAGCGACCCCTCCGCGTCCGTTCGGGCCAGTCGGTTGTAGAGCCATGCCGCGGCGCCAGCCACGACGGCCGTTCCCAGGCCGGAGCCCAGGAGACCGGCGACGAAGTTCCCCCAGCTGATCTGGCGGTACAGGCCGCTCAGGTCGACGTGGAGGAAGACAACCCCGAGATCGGCCGCCGTGGACTCCGGCAGCAGGGCGCAAAAGGCCGTGCAGATCGCGTAGGCCAGGGCCGCGACCACACCCGCCGCCACGGCCGCGGCTCGAACGTCCAGCTTCATACCAACCCCCTTTCTGCTTATTCCTCTCCCTAATGGTGCTTGTACCAGCCCACGCCCTTGATGTCGTTCCACGAGGTGGTCTGGTGGCAGAGGTGGCACTGGTTGACCCGGGCGTGGGGCCGGCGGGCCACCTTGGCCGAGACCATGTGGAAGTGGCCCATGTAGTGGCTGGGCGGCGCCTGGTGGCACTGGGCGCAGTCCGTGGACCGCGGCGAGGGGTGGCGGAACTGCGCGATGGTCCACCTGTCGGTCGTGTGGCAGGCGGCGCATTCGCGCCCGAAGAGGCCGAGGTGCCGGTCCCGGGTGCCGTGGCAGGCGGCGCAGTCCAGTGTGAACTCTCCCGAGCTGAGGTGGGGCGTGGAGTCGGCCGCCCTCTCTCCTTCCCTCCTCAGCTGCCGCAGCCCGATCTCGGCCAGTGCGTCGTGGTCCATCACCGTCGGGTGGCGGTCGATCCCGCGGTGCTCGGGGTGGCACTCGCGGCAGCTGCTGATGCCGGCGTGGAACGCGGTCGCCTGCCGGCCCAGCAGCGCCTCGTCGCTGGCGTGGCAGGCGACGCAGTTGGCGGCCTCAGGCCCTCGCCCCGGCGTGTGGCAGGAGGCGCAGCTGTCCTCCAGGAAGGTGTGGGCGGCCGACAGCCGCCCCGGGCTGGCCAGCCGCTGCCAGGCGGATGCTTTACCCCGGTTCGTCCACCGCGCCAGGGCGACGGCCAGGGCGACGGCGAACCCCAGGCCGCCGAGGAGGATCAGTCGCTTGCCCCAGGTGCTCCTCATGAGAACCACCTCAGACCGAAGTGAATCCCGGCCCAGACGTGCAGGGCCAGCAGGGCGTACAGGGCGAAGCTGATGACGATGTGGAAGCGGAGCCAGCCGGCGAACCAGCGCCTGAACGCCTCCTGCGTCTTGATGGCGTACTCCAGGTCGGCCATGGACTCGGCCAGCCGCAGCGCACGTGCCGGGGCGGGCAGCTCCCTCTGTCCCTGGCCGGGCGCTTCCATGAACAGCCCGGCGACCAGCCGTGTCCAGAAGCCGGCCAGTGGTCGGAGGGCCGCGATCTGCTCCGGGTGCGCGGCCAGCTCCCCTGCTGTTTGCCGGTAGGCCAGCTCCAGCCGCGTGAGCATCTCTTTCTTCTGTCGGACCTCCTCGGAAAACTGGCTCATGAGGTAGCGGCCGACGAACCCGCTCAGGACCACGACCAGCGTCAGCGCCGTCAGGACGCCCCCCAGGGGGCTCTCGAACTTGTGACCGGTGTGCAGCAGCGCCAGGATCGGTCCCAGGATGCCGGCGTAGATGTGCCAGGCAAGCAGCGTCCGCATGGAGACGTATCCCGTCACCAGCTTCCTGAGGGGCGGGATGCGCTTGACGACCAGGTAGGCCAGCGGCACGAGCATCAGCACGGCGCCCGAGACGCCGAGCACGCCGCCGGCCAGGCTCCCGGCGAACCGGGGCGAGCGGTGGACGAGGTACCCCAGCCAGAGGAGGAGCATCAACCCGACCAGGCCGCCGACGACCAGGCGTTCGCGCTCTTTCATGTCACGCCTCCACCGTCACGTCACCCGTGGACTTCGCCTGGCAGGCCAGGATGATCCCCTTTTCCTTGTCGCCCGGCTGTAGGCCGTCCTCGACGGCCATGGTCACCTGGCCGGACAGCAGCTTCACCCGGCAGGTTCCGCAGGTGCCCACGCGGCAGGAGTTGTCGATCTCGACGCCGACCTCGTCCGCGACGTCCAGGATCGCCTTGTCGAGGGCCAAAGGCGCGGCCTTTTCCGACAGGGAGAAGGTCACCGTCGGGAGCGCCACCCGGGCAGCCTTCTCTTCCGCCTCGGGACTGGCCGGCAGCCTCGTCGGCTCTGGCTTGCCCAGGGCCGGGCCGAACGCCTCGGTCTTCACCCGAGTCGGGGGAACGCCAAGCTCGGCCAGGATCTGCTTGACCGACTCCATCAGCGGCACCGGGCCGCACAGATGCACGTAGCGCGACGCGAGGTCGGGCACGGAGCGGGCGATCAGCTCCCGGGTGATCCGGCCCGTCGGCCCCTTCCACTCGGTCCCCTCGGGGCGCGACACGGTGACGACCACGCGGAGGTTCGGGTGGCGGCGCTGGAGGTAGTCGAGCTCCTCGCGGAAGATGAAGTCCCGGGGGGTGCGGCAGCTGTACAGGAAGTAAATGTCCCCGGGCCAGCTGCGGTCGGTGAGGTAGCGGACGACGCTCATCAGCGGCGTGATGCCCACGCCGCCGCCGATGAGGAGGATGCACTTGCACTCCCGCCCGGTGAAGATGAAGGAGCCCGAGGGGCCGGAACACTCCAGCAGGTCCCCTTCCTGGACGTGGGCGTGGAGGTGGCCCGAAACCTCTCCGCCCTCCTTGTGCTTGACGGTGATCTCCGCGTAGTCGCGCTGTGTCGGCGAGGAGGCGATGGTGTAGCTGCGCTTCACGGGTCTCCCGTCGGTCAGGACGGTAACCGTGAGGAACTGCCCGGGCAGATGGCCGAAGGGCAGCACGCCGCCGAGGGGGTTCGTCAGCCGAAACGTCTTCACGTCCGGCGTCTCCTGAAAGATGCGGCCGACGCGGAGCTTGCCCGCCCATTTCTTGCCGGCCGGCGCAGCGGCCCCAACTGGGCCCGGAGCCTCGGTGTCCGCGGCGGCCCGCGCCGGCAGGGCAGGCGGGGTGGCGCCAGCGGCCTGCGGCGACGAGCCCCCGCCCGTCAGGCTCTCCAGCAGGAGCGTCGCCCGCCGCATCTTGCGGAAGTACATCCCGACCATGGCGGCGGCGAAGCCCACCAGCAGCAGCATGACGGAGAAGTGGAACCAGGACAGGCCGAACGGCCCGCCCCCGGCCTGCGGGACGGCCTGCGGCGAGAGGTTCATCTCACGCTTGAACCACTCCAGGGCCGTCTCGCGCGGGGCCCTGCCCTCGGCCAGTGCGCGGCGGGCGCTCAGGCCGCTCTCCAGAAGAGCCAGCCCCTGCCGCATCTGGGCCGTCCCCTCCTGCATCGCCGCGAAGTCGCCCGGGGCCGCCCCGTTGAGGCGGTCCAGGCCCACGCCCAGCAGCGCCGCCCCCTCCCGCATCCGCTCCTGGGCCTGCCGCTCGACCTGGGCGCGTTTCTCGGGCGTCAGCTCGGGCAGGCTCATCAGCGTCGGGTACAACTCCTTCTCCGGCCCCCCGGCCCCGTGCCCATGCCCCTGCTTGGCCACGCCCGGTTTCTCCTGGGCCTTCTCGCCGTGGTGCTTGGCGTGCTCGTCCGGGGGCACCTGCGCTTGGCCGCCCGGCGCGAGCAGGAGCACCGCGCAAAGGGCGAACACACCGGGACGCCAACGCGGCCGGGTTGCGGCTTTCGGGGGGGAGGGGCTACTTGTGGTCATGTCGCCTCCGTCGAACTCCCCGTCTGTCCCCCCCCCTCATTGAGGGGCGGGCGCGGCGGCTGGTGAAGGGCCCTGGGCTCGGCCAAGGGTCATCCCAACGGGCCTGCCTTTGGCCCGCCGGGCTTCAATAGTGGCGGTAGTAGTAGTACCCGTAGCCGGGGTAGTAGCCTCGGTAGCTGGGGTAGTAACTGCCCTCGTACGACGGGTAGACGTAGTATCCGCCATACCTCGGGTAGTAATGGGAGCCGGAATATCCGGGGTAGTAACTGTAGTGACCCCGGTAGGCCCCGTAGTGCGGGGGATAGTACCCGTAGTGTCCCCGGTAGCCGTAGTAGTGCCCGGAGTAGCCGTGGCGGTAGCCCCAGTGCTGGGCCGATGCGGTGCCGGCGGGCAGCAGCAGGGCGGTCGCCACGAGGAGCGGGATTCCCGCGCTCGTCAGCAATCGTCGCAACATGGTAACGCCTCCTCGAGGTTAGGTCCGTTGGGGGGATACAGGGCCCCGTGCCCTGAAGCGGCCGCGTCGGCCCTGCCCCCGGTCAGTTGGGGGGCGGGGTGGCACTCTTCGCCCGCAGTTCCTTCGCCCTGGCCAGCGTCGCCTCCGGGTCGGACAGAGCCTTGTCCTCGCAGCCCTTGCAGCAGAGGAAGAAGGGCTCCCCCTTGACCGTCACCTTGTGGGGCGGGCCCATCAGGCCCAGCCGGCTGTCGCCGCGGGCGGCGCAGAACTTCTGCTGTTCGGCCAGCTTCCGGTCCTCGGGCGGGAGCTTCGCCAGCCCCGCCCGGACCTCGGCCTCGCGATCCGCGGTCGTCGCGGACTTCACGGCGCCGGCGCCTTCCCGGTTCGCCGGCCCGGGCGTGCCCGTCGGTCCGCCCGCGCACCCGGCCGCCACGAGCGGCGCCAGCAGCAACGTCCAGAAAGCTCTCATGGATCACCTCCTGAAGGAGTTGGTTCGGCCACGGCAAAACCCCCGGCCCGACCACCCGGGTCGGGTTAGTGGTTCTTGTGGCTTTTCGCCTTGTCGGTCGTGTCCGCAATCCCGCCCAGGACGGCACGCCGCTGCTCTTCGGTCAGCACCTTGGCCGCCTCGCCGACGGCCCGGATGAACGCCAGGCGCTGGTCGCCGCGCAGCTTCTCGATCTGGCGGACCTTGGCCTCGATCTTGTCCGCGTCAGGCCGGTCCGAGGCGGTCAGCGCCCACAGCTCCTGCTCGGCCTCGTCGATCTTGCGCTGGGCGCTGGCTTTCGCCAAAAGGGCCTTCTCCTTGACCTGGCCCAGGTCGCCCTTCTGCTTGTCGGTGAGCTTGACGTGCTCGGGGTGGTCGAGGAAGAAGCCCGTGGCCCCGACGTGGTAGATGTGGGAGGCACCCGGGAAGCCGGGCAGTGCAGCGGCTTGCTGCATCTTGCCCATGCCGGGCATCCCCTTGCCGGCCATCCCCATCATCCCCATCATCTCCATCTTGTCCATGTCCATCGTGCCCATGCCGGACATCCCCGGCATACCTGACATTCCGGACATGCCATCACCGCCCATGGAACCCATCATCCCCATGTGGCCCATGCCGGCCATCCCGCCGCCCGTTCCGGACATGCCGACCGGCTTCCCGGGAACTTGCTGTTTCAGTGCCGCTTCCAGGCTGGCGACCTTGGCCCGGAGATCCCTGAGCTGCCCGGCGAGATCCTTGTCCGATGTGTCGGGGGGATTGCCGGCCGAAGAGGGCGTGCTCTGGGCCGCCCGGGCGATGGGCCAGGCCAGCAGTCCGCCGAGCAGCAAGATGCCGGCCACCAAAGCGGCCCGGGTAAGCTTGGCGTGCCGATTTGTCCACATAATTGGTCTCCTTTATGGTCGATTCGAGGTTGCTCCCTCCAGGGGGAGCGGGGCCGCGGGTGTGCCAGCGTCCTCCTGCTTCGCCACTTCTCCCGACCGGACAGCGGGATGCAGCCGGAGCTTCCACTCCATGACCAGGCAGTACAGGCACGGTGCCAGCAGGAAGGCGAGCAGCTGCACCGCCATGCCGCCCACGCTGGGGATGGCCATCGGCTGCATCACGTCCGAGCCGCGCCCCTGCGTCAGGAACAGCGGCATAAGGCCGATGACCGTGGTGGCTGTCGTCATCAGCAGCGGCCGGACGCGGACCAGGCTGGTCTCGACGACCAGGTCGCGCACCTCGGCCACGCTCCGGGGCGGCTTCTCCTTGAAGGCGTCCTCCAGGAAGCTCAGGATGACGACGGCGCAGTCGTCGGCCACCCCGAACAGGGCGATGAAGCCGACCCACACCGCCACGCTGACGTTGGCGCCCCACCACAGGAGCATGAGGAAGCCGCCCGAGGCCGACAGGAGGATGCAGGCGAAGACCACGAAGGCCAGCCACCACTTGCCCAGCCCCAGGTAGATCATGATGAACATGGAGAAGAGCACCAGCGGCACCAGCCACGACAGCCTTTCCATCGCCCGCTGCTGGTTCTCGAACTGCCCGCCCCACTTCCAGTAGTAGCCGGGGGCGACGACCAGCGTGGCCTCCTCGTGCCGGCCGGCGGCGATCAGCTCGTCGCTCTTTTTCTTCTCGGACTGCAGCAGCCGCTCGGCGTCCTCGACCACGCTGACCTCGTCGCGGTCGCGGGTGTTGAGTGTCACGTAGCCGGTCAGCAGGCCGTTCTCGCTCTTCAGCTCCTGCGGGCCGAGGACGTAGCGCACCTTCGCCACCTGGGCGATCGGCACGTGCGCCCCGGCGGAGGTCGGCACCAGCACGCGCTCCAGGTCGTCCAGCCGGGTGCGCAGCTCGCGCGGGTAGCGGACCCGCACCGGGTAGCGCTCGCGGCCCTCTACCGTGGTCGTCAGGTTCTCGCCGCCGATGGCCACCTCCAGCACGTCCTGCACGTCGCGGACGTTGACCCCGTAGCGGGCGATGGCGTCCCGGTCGATCCGGTACTCCAGGTACGGCTTGCCGACGATGCGGTCGGCGACCACGTCCACGGCACCGGGCACCTTCTGCAGGATCTTCTCCATCTGCAAGGCGACTCGCTCGATCTCCTTGGGGTCGGAGCCGAACACCTTGACCCCCATCATCGCCCGGAAGCCGCTCTGTAGCATGACGATCCGCGTCTGGATCGGCTGCAGCCAGGTGGGCAGCACCCCCGGCTGGCGGGTGACCGCCTGCAGCTCCTGCAGCACCTCCTGCTTGGTGATGCGCCGCTCTTCCGGCCACAGGTACAGAAGCGTCGGACGGGCCCAGCCGGGCCAGTCCCGGCGCTGGTGCCAGCGCTCCTCGCGGACGGTTCGCCACTTGCTCTCCGGTTTGAGGAGGATGACCGTCTCGATCATGCCGATCGGGGCGGGGTCCAGGGCGGACTCGGCCCGACCCGCCTTGCCGACCACGCTGGCCACCTCGGGGACGTTGCGGATGGCCGCGTCCTGCTGGGCCAGCGCGTCCTGGACCTCGGCCAGCGAGGCCGACGGCAATAGCGACGGCATGTAGAGGAACGAGCCCTCGTCCAGGGGCGGCATGAACTCCCGGCCGATGCCCGGGAAGGCCTTGCCCAGGGCCGCCCACGCCGGGGCCTGGGTCGGGTCGTGACCCAGCGCCTTCAGCCCGGCCTCGACGGGGTAGGCCACGCGGGCGAAGCCCAGCCAGGTCGTCAGCCCCAGGGCCACCAGCGCCGCCGGCAGGGCCAGGAACGTCAGCTTGTGGTTGACGGTCCAGCGCAATATCGGCCGGAACAGGGCGAACACCCCGCGGGAGGCCAGGTTCTGCTCGACCGGCAAGAGCTGCTCGCGGCCCATGCGGTAGACCAGCGCCGCGACGAGGACGCCGACGCCGCAGGCGGTGGGCCAGCCGCTCCAGTGCGGGCTCGCGCCCAGGCCCCAGCGGAGCAGCGGCTGGGTGATGAGGGCCGCTGGTATGCCGGCCGCCAGACCGATCAGCAGCGCCCGCCGCCGCGACCACCTTGTGGGCTTGAGCAGGAGGTAGCAGAGGACGGGCACCAGGGTCAGGGCGAGGACGAGCGAGGCGGCGATGGCGAACGTCTTGGTGTAGGCCAGCGGGTGGAACAGCTTGCCCTCCGGCCCGGTCAGCGCGAAGACCGGGATGAACGAGACGATCGTGTTGGAGACCGCCGTCCACATGGGCGGGCCGACCTCGGCGGCGGCGTCGTAGACCACGTCCATGTACGGCCGGTCAGGCTCGTTGGCCAGGCGGCGGTAGATGTTCTCGGTCATGATGATGCCCATGTCGGCCACGTCACCGATGGCGATGGCGATGCCGGCCAGCGACATGACGTTGCTGTCCACCCCCAGCCAGTACATGACGATGAAGCTCATGGCCACCGACAAGGGCAGCGTCGGCAGGATGGCGAGCGAGCTGCGCAGGTGCAGCAGGAAGACCAGGACGATGACGCCGACGACCACCACCTCCTCCGTGAGCGCCTCCTTCAGCGTGGCCAGGGTCTCGTTGACGATGTCGGTGCGGTCGTAGAACGAGGCGATCCGCACCGGGACCGCCTTGCCGTCGGGTAGGGTGACCCGCAGCCCGGGCTCGATCTCCTTGATCTTCTCCTTGACGCGCTCGATGACGTGCAGCGGGTTCTCGCCGAAGCGCATGACCACCACCCCGCCGACCGCCTCGCGGCCGGCGTTGTCGAGGACGCCGCGGCGGAAGTCGGGGCCGAGGGTGACCGTCGCCACGTCCCTGACCTTGAGCGGCGTCCCGCCCTCCTGGCGGATGACGATTTGCTCGATGTCGGCCACGCTCTTGACGAAGCCGACGCCGCGGATGAAGAACTCGACCCCGTTGTTCTCGACGACCTTGGCGCCGACGTCGATGTTGCTCCTGCGCACCGCCTCGTAGACCTGCGGCAACGTGACGCGGTGGGCGCGGAGCTTGTCGGGGTGGACGTCGACCTGGTACTGCTTGACGAAGCCGCCGACGCTGGCGACCTCGGAGACGCCCTCGACCGACTGCAGCTGGTAGCGGACGTACCAGTCCTGCAGCGACCGCAGCTGGCCCAGGTCGGCCCCCTCCGCCTCCAGCGTGTACCAAAAGACCTGCCCCAGCGCCGTCGCGTCGGGGCCGAGCACCGGGGTGACGCCGGGCGGCAGCTTCGTCGTCGCCACGTTCATCCGCTCGAGCACCCGTGAGCGGGCCCAGTAGTAGTCGGCGGAGTCCTGGAAGATGACGAAGACCATCGAGAAGCCGAATCCGGAGAACGAGCGGATGGTCTTCACCTTCGGCGTGCCCTGGAGGCTGACGGTCAAGGGGTAGGTCACCTGGTCCTCGACGTCCTGGGGCGACCGGCCGGGCCAGTCGGCGAAGACGATGACCTGCTTCTCGCCGATGTCCGGGATGGCGTCGACGGGCGTGTTCATGAGGCTGTAGTAGCCGGCAGCGACCGCCGCGGCGGTCAGCAGCAGGACGAGGAAGCGGTTGTTCAGGCACCAGCGGATCAGAGAAGCGATCATGGCCGTCACCTCCGGCGCTTAGTGCTTGTGGGACCCGTCGGACGGTGCCTTCTTCGCCGGGACGGCGTGCCCGGAGTGCAGGTCGGCGCCGGACTGGCCCTCGGGGTAGAGCAGACTGGGCCTGCCCTCGATCTGCCGCTCGCTGTCGAGCAGGAAGGCGCCGTGGACCACCACCTTGTCGCCCGGCTCCACCCCCTCTAGTACCGGGTAATAGCTGACGGTCCTGCCCGCGTCGTCCTTGCCCTCCGCGCGCGGGCCCAGCTTCAGCTCGACCAGCTCGTAGTGGCCGCATACCAAGCGCCGGTAGGCCACCTTCCGCCGCCCCGTGTCCAGCACGGCACCGGCGGGCACGGCCAACACCTTGCCCGCGGTCTGGGGCTCGTGGTCATGCCCGGCGTGCCCGTCGTGCCCGCTCGCGGAACTCTCCGGCCGCCCCGGGATGAGCACCAGGGGCATGCCGCAGACGGGGCAAGGGCCGGGCTTGTCGCGCACGACCTCGGGGTGCATTGGGCTGACGTACTTACCCTCCAGCCCGGTCGGCCCGGGCGTGCCGTCGGGCCGCAGGGCGACGCGGACGGCGACCGAGGCGTACATCGCCGGCTTGAGCTTGCCCCGGGGGTTGGCCAGGTTGACCCGGACCTTGACGCTCCGGGTCGCGTCGTTCAAGACCGGGTCGATGAAGACGACCCGGCCGCGGAAGGTCTCGGTGGGGAAGGCCTCGACCGTGACCGCCACCTCCTGGCCGAAGCGGACCCAGCCGAGGTCGTACTCGTAGACGTCCAGGTACAGCCAGAGCGGGTCGAGGTCGGCCACGCGGTAGAGCAGGTCGCCCTCCTTGACGTACTGGCCCTCGCGGACGGCCTTCTCCACGACGGTGCCGCCGATGGGGGCGTAGATGGTCAGGTGCGTGGACCGCTTGCGGGACTTCTCGATGGCGGCGATCTGCTCGGGCAGGAGGTTCAAGAGCCGCAGTTTGGTGCGCGCCGCTTCCAGCGTCGCCTGGGTGTAGTCGCCGCCCTTCTCGCTGCGTGCGGCCTCCACGGCCCGGATCAGCTCGTCCTGGGCGACGACCAGCTCGGGGCTGTAGACGTCGACCAGGTGGTCGTCCTTCTTGACCTGGATGCCGGCGAAGTCGGCGTACAGGCGATCGACGCGGCCGGCGACACGCGCCGTGATGTAGGCGACCCGCCGCTCGTTGTAGTCGAGCTTGCCGACCGTGCGGACCTCCTTGAACAGCTCGCGCGGCTTCACCTCCTCGGTCGCGAGCCCGGCCGGCACCCTCTCCCCTTCCTTGGCCTTGGAGACGGGCACCAGGTCCATGCCGCAGATGGGGCACTTGCCCGGGCCGGGCAGGCGGACCTGCGGGTGCATCGAGCAGGTCCACACCTCCGCCCCGGCCGCCTCCTCGGCCTTCTCGGGCCGGAGGTTCCAGGCGGCGACGAGGGCGGCGAGGACGAGCGAGGCGACAACGAGCTTCACGGCGGTTCGGACGACGAGCCCGGTAATCTTGGCCATGAGTTACTCCTTCGTTCGAGAGCCGCAAGGGCTCAGAGCGTCCGGCGGCCGCCTCGGGCGAACCCGACCCTTGGGGCCAGCAGCGCTCCGGTCATCGCGGTGCGCCCGCAGCGTTTGCGGCCTTCAACTTCCGCGCTGTTTCCAGGGTCCCGTCCGCCGCGCTGTTTGCCTTCTGCTCGCAACCTTTGCAGCAGAGAAAGACCGACTCACCCTTCACCTGCACCTTGAGCGGCACGCCCATCGCGCCGAGCCTGACGCCCTCCTGGACCGCGCAGAACTTCTGACGCCCGGCCGAGTCCCGGTCGTTTGGGAGGAGTTTCGCCAGGTTTGCGGCCACCTCGGTCTCGACATCCGGGGCCCGGCTCGGGACCACGTCGAGGCAGTGGACGCCGCCGGCACGGACGGGTAAGGCGTACGACTGGCTGACCCACTGGCCGTCCTCGTACCACTGGACCTGGACGGTGTAGGTGTACCTTTTGCCAGGCTTCAGCGGCGGGGACGTGAAGTAGCGGAGGGAGCCCGTCAACCGGGTGGGGTCACCCTCGAACCAAATGCCGGCATCCTCCGGGACGTGGGCGACCACGAGCGCGACGCTTCGGTCCTCGTGCGTGTGTTCGTACGGCACGACCGTGATCCGCAGCGTGTACTTGACCGGGCTGCGGGCGACCGGCGTGGCTGGCTGCGCGGGCCTGGGGGAGCGGGCCGGCTCCTTGTAGCCCTGGTACTTGTGGTACTCCCAGGGCATCACGCCGGAGGGGATGCCGTAAGGCGGCCCACCGGCGGGCGAGGGGCCGGGTGCGGACAGAAGCAACGCCGCGCCGGCGGCGAGGACGGCCAGCCGGGCTGGCAGTCGCGAGCGGCTCCAAGGATGAGACATCACGCACCTCCATTTGATCTCGCAAGGTGTTCGCTTTCAGGCGGTTCTCGCCCCCGAGGTCAGCCCGACAACACGGCGTGCCGGGGTCACCAGGGATGAACTCAGCTGCGGCGGCTCAAAGGAGCCGGCAGCACGGCGATGTCCACTTGCAGCAGGCCGCGCCGAACTTGCAGCACGGCCTCGGGCGAGGCGTCCGGCCGCAGCAGGCGATCCCCCGGTGGCAGCAGTCCAGGCGCTTCTCGCAGCAGGTCACCGGGTCGCGGTTCGCACGGACCGCGGGAGGCCCGAACGCGGCGAACGCGAGCAGGACGGAGAGGCTAATCAGCAAGCGTCGGAACACGGCACGCCTCCGAGTTCGAGGCCGACCCTGCCTTGGCGTGAGGACGCGGACGTGCGTCCTGTGGCCGCCAACGCGTCTGGGCCGTAGAGGGTCGCAAACGCTCTTAACCGGGGTGACTGCGGACGTGACCTTCCCCCTGCGCCTACCGCGAGGGCGCGGCCGGGCGCGGATCAACGGGGCAGGCCGGCGCAGGGACTAGCACAGCCAGACGTGGTGGAGCAGGTGTAAGGCTAGGAGCGAGGCTTGGGGCGGACGCCCGCCGTCTGTCGGCGCAGCCGCCGGCTCAGGCGCCGCGACGACAGCGACGAGTGCGGGGGCCAACAAGCTGCTGTCGACCGCCGGCGGGGCGGGCCCCAACGAGGTGTCGGAGGGGCACTCGCACGTCGGCTGCCGCGCCGGGTCGGTCTCCTTCCCCTGCGTGCCGCCGGATGGGGCCGTTTTGTGGGCCGGGCAGCACGCCGGTCGCACCGGGGCGGGCTTCGCGCAGTCCGGCACCAGGCAGCACCAGCCCGGCGGGAGCGCCAGAAGGAGCGCGGCGGTCAAAGCCAGGACTTGTCGGCCAAACTCGAACATGGCCAGCCCGGGACAGGGGGTAAAGGGGCTAGAGGGCGGATGCCCCGATGCCTTCAGGCGGGGGCGGTTCGGATCGCCCTTCGGCCCCAAACCCATCTTGAGCAAACGGTATGCCACACCCCGGCCACGGGCGAGCTACGTTCGCGCG
Organism: Gemmataceae bacterium; assembly: GCA_046350195.1. Lineage (GTDB taxonomy): Bacteria > Planctomycetota > Planctomycetia > Gemmatales > Gemmataceae > CALDUY01. The sequence goes on along the minus strand of JAXMAW010000013.1, from coordinate 58,054 downwards.
AGCACTGTTGTGCTTCACGGGTCACGCGTCCACCGACGTGGAGGTCCGCTCCACCCTGACCGGCTGTGCGTCTTGGACCGCCCGGTGAGCCAGATCCGCACACTGCTTCGCCGCCCCCGGCCGCCCACCCTGCCGCCGTGGGGCGACCTTTCCGGATTTGCCGAAGGCGCGGGCCTTCGCGCGCCGACCTGAAGAGTATCGCTGGCGGGCGACACCTGGTCCTCGCGACCGGGCACGTAAAGGGGTGGCTCGTGAAGCACTCGACGAAGGGGTGTCTGTGGCCCGTCTTGCTCTCGCTCGCGGCGATCCAGGCCGGCTGCGCGGGCCTGCGGTCGCGTGACGCGCGGTTCTACGCGATGCCGGGGGAGGCCGCGCCCGCGATCGCCCTCGGGCTGCGGGCTGAGGCACCGCCTGTGGCGCAGGCCGACGGGCTCGTCCGGGCGGCGGACGTCCTTACCGATGGGGCGGGGCGGCCAGCTGCGCGCGGCGGCGGGGCGCTCGTCCCGGTGTCGTCCGCCTCGGCGCCGGAAGGGCCCGAGGCCCACACGCTCCCCAGCCCTCGGCCGGTGAAGGACGAATCCGAAGGCGGGAGTCCCACCTCGGAGCTACCCAAGCCCCGTAGGCTGCCGGAGGCAGCGCATTCGCCTTTCGAGGGAATGACCGAGCTCGCCGCCGAGGCCCTGGTCACGCAGGTGCTGGCCCGGAACCCCTCCGTTGCCGAGATGGTCGCGGCCTGGAAGGCGGCCTCGGCCCGCTACCCGCAGGTGACGTCGCTCGACGACCCCCTGTTCGGGACGCAGCTGGCGCCCGGCGCCTGGTTCTCCCGCGAGCTGGACGGCGGCGTCCGCCTGGAGGTCTCGCAGAAGTACCCCTGGTGCGGCAAGCTGGAACTTCGCGGCGAGAACGCCTTGGCCCAGGCCCACGCCGCCGCCTTCGACGTCGCCGACGTTCAACTCCAGCTGGTCGAAAGCGCCCGCCGCGCCTTCTACGACTACTACCTGGTGGACCGGGCCATCGCCGTCAACCGGGAGAACCTGCGGCTGCTGCGCGAGTTCCGCAGGAACGCCCAGACGCGCTTCGAGAACCGCCTGGCGCCGGAGCAGGACATGCGCCAGGCCGAGGTTGAGATCGGCCGGGCCCAGGAGCGCGAGGTGGTGCTCGAGCGGCTGAGGCCGGTCGCCGTCGCCCGGATCAACACCCTCCTCCACCTGCCGCCCACGAGCCCCCTCCCGCCCCCACCGGAGAACGTCGAGATCGACGGGCCGCTACCCGAGGCGGCCGCACTCCGCGCGCGGGCCCTGGAGCGCCGGCCCGACCTGCGGGCGCTGGCCGAGCGGATCCGGGCCGAGCAGGCCAGCCTCGGCCTGGCCCAAAAGGAGTTCTATCCCGACTTCGAGCTCTTGGCGGCCTACGACAGCATCTGGCAGGAGAAGCCGCTCCGGCCCCAGGTCGGGGTGCGGCTGAATCTGCCCGTCCGCAAGGAGCGTCGCTACGCCGCGGTCGCCGAGGCCGAGGCGAAGGTCGGCCAGCGCATCGCCGAGCTCGCCCGGCTGGCCGACCAGGTGAACTTCCAGGTGCAGCAGGCCTACGAGCAGGCGGCCGAGAGCGCCCAGGTCGCGCGCCTCTACGAGAAGACGGTGCTTCCCGCCGCCCGGCAGAACGTGAAGGCGGCACTTTCCGCCTACGGGACGGGGCGGACCCCGTTTTTGAGCCTGGTCGAGGCCCAGCGGAACGCGGTCGGGCTCCAGGACCGCTACTACGAGGCCCTCGCCGACTACTTCCGCCGCCGCGCCACCCTTGAGCGCGTCGTCGGAGGGCCGCTCGTGCCGACGCCCCTGGGCTGCGGGCTCGATGGGCGCGCTCCGGCAGGGGCGTTACCTCAGTAACGCGATCCCCGGCCCTCCTGGCCGAAGGGCCCCGCGGCGCGACCGCCGCGCCGCGGGCGAGTGGGCTGTTTGCGACGTTTTCGCGTTCTTCCCCCCATCGAGCACCAGAGTTGATGCCTCGGAAAATCCTCGGCGGCACGGACGCCGGCGACGCCTTGCACGGAGGCGCTCGGGCGTTCGGCGAATCACGTGTGCATGAACGAGTTGACCGCACGACGAGGAGCCCCTCCTGCTCGCTCCGGTTCAAGCAGGCGCGGGCGGGGGAGTGCCGCAGGCTCGTGGATCTCGCTTCCTCCCCGCCGCGGCAGGCATGGGCGTCTTCCCCTCACCCACCGCGCGAGCGAGGAACGCTCACCGCCTCGCCGCCACCGCCGCCCGCCGCCGGGGCCCCAGCCCCGGTGAGGACCCCGACGGCGAGCGACGGCGACGGCAGGCAGAACGCGGCGGCGGCTTTTCCTCGGCTCGCGCAAGCGCCAGGAACAGCGCGACCCCTCCGCAGTCGAACAGCAGTATTCCTTTGAAACGCGCGGCCGGCCGCGCTAGGGTTCCGCGCGACCGGTGGTGCCGTGGGTCCAACCCTTGGAAGTAAGAGGATTGAGACCATGGCGAGAAAGCAAGCGAGCAACGAGCCGACCGCCCCCGCTCAAGTCGAGCACGGCGGCGAGGCCCGGGAACGCCCCGCGCACGAGATCCGGATCGGCCGCATCAAGGCGGTCATCTGGGCGAACCAGACCGACAATGGTCTTCGACACAACGTTACCCTGAGAAGGATCTTCAAGAGGGACGGCAGTTCGCAGTGGGAGACGTCGGACAGCTTCGGCCGCGACGACCTCCCGGCGGTTCGTGAAGTAACCCACCAGGCGTGGCTTTGGATATATCAGCAGCAGGGATGACGGTTTTTTGATCACCAGGCCCACCCAGCACCACCGGGCCACCTAGCAGCCTGGCGGCGGCCGACCATTGAAGTCTTCGCGGACGGCCCGCGTCGTCAAACCTCCTACGCCGCCTCCCCGTGGAGGTACTCCTCTCGCCGCCGTCAGTACCCGAAGGTGTGACGTCGGGTCTCGTCCGCCTCCTCCTGTCGGAGATGCTCCCGCTCGGCGTCCATGTGCGCGTGGCGCGCGCCCTCGTCGCCCCCGAGGTGGCTCGAGCGGGCCGAGTGGTCGATCCGGGGGGCGTAGCCGGGCCGGGCGGGCCCGTAGTAAGGCCGGTCGTAGGCCGTGCAGCCGGCGAGAGTAACCGTGAGGGTTAGAGCTAATGCCGGATTCATACGAGACCTCCTAAGTTTTCTTGTCGCGCGAAGAAGGGGCTCGGCTTGACGGCGACTTATGCCGCCCTTCTCCCCTCCGACATCTCCGAGCACGACCTGGCACACGCGCGGCACGCCGCGGCGCACTTTCGCATCTGCTCATCCCCATCGACCCGCTCGCAGTCCTCCGCGCAGCGCTCGCACACCGCGGCGCACGTCCCGCACGTCAGGTGGTGGAGTTCGGAGCCGCGGACGAGAAACTCCGCGCTCGCCCGGCAGGCATCGACGCAGTCGAGCAGGAGCCGCAGGTGCTGCGGCTCGGCGTGTTTTCCGCCCTCTGCCAGGCAGTGGGAGAAGGTCTCGGCGCATACCCGCCGGCAGGTCTCACAGGCGTTGAGGCAGTTGGTCATCTTGTCACTCAGCTGGTGCATGGTTCCCTCCGTGTGTCGCGGGGAAAGCCCCGCGTCGGGAGAACACCACGGCGGCCGCCTCGCGTTCATGACCCGAATCATGCTGGCGCCGCAGCTGCCCGATCGCAGTTTGGTCGAGCCCCCTGGCCGGGGTTGCGGGGCCCGAGCGTCCGGGCTAGGCTCGCGCGCATGGCACTGCACGGCCGTGTCCGATCCGCCATCTCCCTCGCGATCGCCGCGTTAGTTCTCGCCGTGAGCTCCTTCTGTTCCTGCCGGCCGGCCCTGGCGCACGAGCACGACACACGCGCCGCGCACGCGTGCTGTCCGGACGGCGGCCAGCCGCGGAGCCACGGCGACCCGTCGAACGAAGGAGGCTGCTGCAGTCACTGCGGTAACCCGCAAATAGGCGCGAAGTGGGTGGACCTCGAGAGGCCAACCTTCACCGCCGTCTCCCTCCCAGCCGCCGCACTGTCCCCGGACCTCGTGGCGCCCGGCCAGAGCGCGATGGTGGCAGCCGGCCCGTTCTACGCTGACGATTCCCCACCCCGGATGCCCGTCTTGCTCCGGACCTGCGCTTTGCTCATCTGAGCCAACTCCTGTTCGAGGCTCGCGCTCCCCGCATAGTCCAGCAGTATCACTCATCCGGGCCCGACCCGCGCCGATTGATCGGCCGGGCCGCTCCCGGGCAAGAAAGACACAGGAGACCCGTCATGAATTCACGACCCGTTGCATTCGCCTCCCTCATCCTCGTCGTTCTCTCCGCCTTGGCGGCCCGACCGGCCCTCGGGCACGACAAGAGCCTCCACAAGGGCAAGCCCGTCGAGGGGGTGGTCCTCTCCGTCTCGGGCGACAGCTTCGAGATGAAGACGGACCAGGGGACGAGCACGGTTCATCTCAGCGACAAGACCTTCATCGAGCGTGGTGAATCGCGCGCGGACAAAGCGGCGATCGCGCCGGGGGAGCACGTGAGCGTATTCGGCAACAAGACCGAGGGCGGCATGTTCGCGAAGGAGGTCGTCATCGGGACCGGCCACCCGCACGCTGACCACCCCGGTCACCAGGGCCACTAGGGGGCGCGCGGAGATGAAAACCAGAACCGCACTCCTCGCCGCCTCGGCGGCGCTCGGGGCGGGCCTTCTTGGCGGTTACGTCTTCGTCCGGGGCCACGGCTTCAGCGCCCGCGAGAAGCCGACGGCCGTCGAAGAGTTCCTCGCCAGGAAGGCCCGCTGGCTCGCGACGCCCTGGGGCGTGCGCGACCTCAAGAACCCGCTCCCGGCGACGCCGGAGCACGTCGCCGAGGCCCGGGACCACTTCGCGGACCACTGCGCCGTTTGCCACGCCAACGACGGGAGCGGACGGACCATGATCGGCGACGGGCTCTACCCGCCCGTCCCCGACATGCGCGGGCCGGCGACGCAGTCGCTTACGGACGGCGAGCTGCTCTACATCATCAAGAACGGCATCCGCTTCACGGGCATGCCCGGCTGGGGCGGCGAGGACGAGGAGAACTGGAAGCTCGTCCACTTCATCCGCCACCTGCCCGGGCTCTCGCCGGCGGAGCTGAAATTCATGGAAGAGATCAACGGAGGAAAGTTCTGATGAAACCTGACCTCGTCATGGCCCTCGCACTCCTGCTCGCCGGCTGCACGGCGCCGACCATCGACGTTTCGGTGCCCTCGGACCACCCGGCCTCGCCCTCGGCCGCCGAGGCGCCCGTCCCGGAAGCGTTTGCCGTCCTCGACCCGGCCTCCGCCCCGGGCGGGGCGGACGACGAGGATGCAGCATCGCCTCACGCGGCCGGCGGGAGTCATCAGCATCACGGCCATCAACACCACAAGATGGGAGGGGCGTCATGATGCGGAAGGCGGTTGGGATCGGCTTCCTCGCGGTGTCGGTCGGCGGCTGTGCGGTCCAGTCCCCCGAGGGAGCGTTCCAAGACGTGCAGTCGGTGACCGCCGACCGGGGCGGTTCTCCACTTCACTGGAATCGGGGCGGCCCCGAAGACGCCGCCGTGACGGCGAAAGTGCGGGAGTTGGTCGCGCGCGAACTCACCGCCGACACAGCGGTCCAGGTCGCGCTCCTCAACAACCGGGGGCTCCAGGCGACGTACCAGGAGCTCGGCGTCGCCCAAGCCGACGTGGTCCGGGCGGCGCTGCCGCGAAACCCGGTCTTCGACGCCGAGATCCGCGTGTTTTCGCGCGGGAGCACCGGGATGGAGGTCGGGCTCGTTCAGGACTTCCTGGACACGCTCCTGATCCCGCTCCGGAAGAGCCTCGCCACGACCGCGTTCGAGGGGGCGAAGCTCCGGGTCGCCGGGGAGGTGATCGACCTCGCGGTGGAGGTCCGCAGAGCGTTCATTTCCTTCCAGGGCGCCGGGCAGGCGCTTGAGCTGCGCCGCACCGTCCTCCGGGCCGCGGAGGCGTCGGCCGACCTCGCCCGCCGGCTCCGCCGCGCCGGAAACCTCACGGAGGGGAACCGGGCGGTCGAGCAGCTCTTCTTCGAGGAAGCGAGGCTCAACGTGGCGGCGGCCGAGGAGGTGGCGTTGGTGGCGCGCGAGCGGTTGACGGGGCTCCTGGGCCTCTGGGGCTCAGACACCGAATGGAGGGCGGCGCCCCGGCTCACGGATCCGCCGGCCGAAGAAACAGCCTTGGAGGGGCTCGAGAAGGTCGCCGTGGGGCGGAGCCTCGACCTCGCCGCCGCGAGAAACGACATCGTCCTCTTCGCCCAGCAGCTCGGCGTCGCGAGGCCGCTGGCCATTTTCCCGGAGGCGGGCCTCGGCGGCTCCGGCGAGCGGGAGCCGGAGGGGCAGTGGGGATTCGGTCCCGCCGTCGTCATCTCGGTCCCGCTGTTCGATTGGGGACAGGCGTCGGTCGCGGCCGCGCGGGCCAGGCTCGGCGCGGCCCGGGAGCGTTACGCCGCCCTCGCCGTCGACATCCGCTCCCAGGTCCGGGCGGCGAGGGCGCGGTTGCTCTCGGCCCGGCGCCGGGCGGAGCACTACCGGAAGGTGGTCCTGCCGCTTCGCGACCTCGTCGTGTCCGAGACGCAGAAGCAGTACAACGCGATGCTGGTCGGCGCGTTTCAACTCCTCCAGGCGAAGGAGCAGGAGGTGGAATCGGCGGGCCGGTACGTCGAGACGCTCAAAGACTACTGGCTCGCCCGCGCCGGGCTCGAGCAACTCTTGAACGGCCGCCGGCCCATGGTGGAGATGCCGGAGCCCGGTTCCGCGGCCGCCGCGCGAAGAAACGAAGGGGGGAATCACTGATGGAACGGAAGCACCTGTCGAGGAGGGAGGTACTCATTTCGGGGGCGTCGGCCGCGGGCGGCGCGCTGCTTCTGGCCGGGGCGCGGCGCGCGCACGCGGACGTGCCGGGCGCGAAGGGGCCGCGCGAAGGCACCGCCGCGGAGACGGGCGGGGCGCACGTGGACCAGACGGCGCTCCCGCCCGGCGAGCCGGGCAGAGACTACCTGCCGGTCGTGACGCCGAACGGCGCGTCACTCCCGTGGAAGGTGGTGGGAGGCGTCAAGGTGTACCACCTCGTGGCCGAGGAGTTCCTGCACGAGTTCGCGCCGGGGCTCAAGGCCCGCGTCTGGGGCTACAACGGCCTGACGCCGGGCCCGACGATCGAGGCGGTCGAGGGCGACCGGGTGCGGATCTACGTGACGAACAAGCTCCCCGAGCCGACGAGCGTCCACTGGCACGGGGTCCTTCTTCCGAACGGCATGGACGGGGTCTCCGGGCTGAACCAGAAGCCCATCCCGCCGGGGAAGACCTTCCGCTACGAGTTCACGCTCCGCCAGCACGGGACCCACATGTACCACTCGCACTTCGACGAGATGGTCCAGATCGGCATCGGCACCGTCGGGACGTTCGTCATCCACCCGCGGAAGCCGCGCGAGCCGAAGGTAGAGCGGGACTTCGCGCTCATGCTGGCCGAGTGGCGCATCGACCCGGGCACCAGCCGGCCCGACCCGAGCGAGATGAGCGACTTCAACATCCTCACCATCAACGGCAAGGCCTTCCCCGGCACCGCGCCCTTGGTGGCGCGCCTGGGCCAGCGGGTCCGGATCCGCGTCGCGAACCTGAGCGCCATGGACCACCACCCGTTCCACCTGCACGGCTACCAGTTCAAGATCACGGCGACCGACGGCGGCCAGATCCCGGAGTCGGCCCAGTGGCCGGAGACGACCGTGCTCGCGGCGGTGGGGAGTACGAGGGACATCGAGTTCGTCGCGGACGAGCCCGGCGACTGGGCCCTCCACTGCCACATGACGCACCACGTCATGAACCAGATGGGACACAATCTCCCGAACATGCTCGGCGTAAAGCCGGGCTCGCTGGACAAGAGGATCCAGCGCCTTCTCCCCGACTACATGACGATGGGCCAGGACGGCATGGGGGGCATGGGCGAGATGGGCATGGCCGGCCCGGAGAACAGCATCGCGATGCTCGGGGGCCCAGGCCCGTTTAGCTACATCGACATGGGCGGGATGTTCACCATCGTGAAGGTCCGGGAAGGCATCACGAGCTACGAGGACCCGGGCTGGTACCAGCACCCGCCCGGAACGGTCGCCGAGGCCGCGAGCGATGAAGAGCTTAGGAGGGACGGGATCCGGGCCTGACGGATCTGACGGATGCTGAGGGTCTCAGCCTTTGTGGTTCTCGAGCACGCGGATCTCGTCCTTCTGCGACTCGATCATCTTCCGCGCGAGCTCTTTGAGCTCGCGGTCTTTCCCGTGCTCGAGCTGCGCCTTCGCCATCTCGATGCCCGAGCGGTGGTGGTCTGCCATCATCGTTGCGAAGTCCTTGTCGACGTCCCCCGAGAGTTTCGTCTTCGTGGCCTCCTTCGCGTGCTTCATCATGACTTGGTGGATCTCTTCGGAGCCCTTCGACATGCCGCCGTGGGTCTCGGCCTGGGCCGGAGACCCCGCCGAAAGCAGCAGGATCGCGGCGATGACAATATTCCTCATAAGTCCCTCGCAAAAGGAGTCGACCCGGCCGACCCTCCCACGGGCCGGCCGGGTCGGCCGTGATCCTGATCAGCCCCGAGTCGCGCCCGGCGGCCCCGCCTCGGCGACCGCCGCCGAACGCGGCCGTCTCGAGCGGCGCCTGCCGCGCCCAATGGACGCGCGGAGTGTGACCGGGGCGGCACGCCGGCCGGCGTGGCCCCTAGAACCAGGCGCGAACCCCCGCGACGACGGCCCATTGTTTCGTCGCCTCGCCGCCCGCCCGCGCGAAGTCGGCGGTCTCTCCGAAGAGCTTGGTGGCCGCGATGCCGACGTAGGGGGCGAACTCGCGCGTGAACTCGTAGCGCAGCCTGAGCCCGGCCTCGAGGTCGTTCACGCCCGAGCCGACGCCGAAATCCTCGGCATCCTGGATCGCGGCCAACCCCTCGACCCGGGGCTGGAGGACCAGCCGCTGCGTCATGAGCAGGTCGTAGACGCCGGTGAAGCGCGCCGAGACGTCCCCTTCCTGGCTGACGAACAGGGTCGGTTCGACGTCGAAGAAGTGGGGGGCGAGCCCCTGGAGGCCGACCGCGGCGGACGCCCGCCTGTCGTCCCGCCCGCCGCTCCAGACCTCCTCGAGCCGGATCCCGGCCTGGAGATCGAAATAGGGCGAGATGAGGCGGCCGTAGAGGAGTTGCAGGTCCGCCTCGCCAGAACTCGACGACGTCGAGGCTCCCCCCTCGCTCTTGACCCAGACGCGCTCGACGTCGCCCCCGTGCCATCCGAAGACGTCCCAGCGCGCCGAGTCCTCGCCGCTCGCCCAGCGGTGCTCGAGGATCTCCGCGAGGAGGAAGGTGTGAGACTCCTCGTCGTCGACGGGGCTCGGCCAGCCGACTCGGCTCTCGAGGTTCTGCTGCCCGCTCGCCTTCGCTTCCGGCGATACGAGCACCCCGATGTCCGGGCGGCGCTCCCCGACCTCCGGTGCCGACTCAGCCCGCGCGAGCACGGGGAGCGCCATCAGGAGGGAAAGGCAAGCCGGGAGTGGCGGTCTCATGCCGCACCTGCCGCCGTATCACCGACGACCTCGACCACCCGGAACATTCCCATCTCCATGTGCAGGAGGAGATGGCAGTGGAACGCCCACGCGCCCGGGGCGTCCGCGGTAATCGCGACCGACAGTCGTTCGGCCGGCTTTATCACGACCGTGTGCTTCCGCGGCTTGTAGGCGCCAGCGCCGTTCTCAAGCTCCATCCACATGCCGTGCAGGTGGAGCGGGTGCTCCATCATGGTGTCGTTCACCATGGTAAGCCTGAGCCGCTCGCCGTGCTGGAACCGGATCGGCGTCTTCGCCTCGGAGTACTTCTTGCCGTCGAAAGACCACATGTATCTCTCCATGTTGCCGGTGACGTGCAGCTCGATCTCGCGAGCCGGGATGCGACTGTCGGGACCCGGGGCGAGGCTCTTGAGGTCTGTGTAGACGAGCACGCGCCGTCCGGCATCGCCGAGGCCGAGGCCCGGTTCGTGAAGCCGGCTCCGGGACACCTCGGCGACGGCCGCGTTTCCCGGGCCGTGATCGTCCGGACCGTGCGCGACGGGGCCGACGCCTGGCGGATCAGCGGTCTGGCCCGCGTGTTCATTGGCCGTCGCGGCAGCCAGCCCCAGCCCAGCGTGCGCCGTCTCGCGGCCCATATGGTCGTGCGCCGCAGGCGATCCGGTCGCCCTTCCTCCGTCGGTGCCGTGCCCCCCGGCCGGCGAGTGCCCGGGCGGAACGCGCTCGACCCCGTGCCCTCCCTCGCCCTGACCGGCGTGCATCTCCATATCGCCCATGCCCATGTCGGCCATGGTCCGCACGGGCCGTGTCCGCGCCGCGGGAATCGGAGCCGCGAGCCCCTCGCTCGCAACGAGCGTGCCCCGCGCGAAGCCACTCCGGTCCAGGGCTTCCGCGAAGATCGTGTAGGCGCCCTCGTCGCCCGGCTCGACCAGCACGTCGTACGTCTCGCCCGGGCCGATTCTGAACTCGTCAACCTCAATGGGTTGCACGTTCTGCCCGTCGGCCTGGACGACGGTCATCTTCAGGCCGGGGATCCGGACGTCGAAGAAGGTCATGGCGCCGGCCGCGATGAAGCGAAGGCGGGCCCTCTCTCCGGCGGCGGCGACGCCGCTCCAGTTCGCCTCGGGGGACCGCCCGTTCATGAGGTAGGTGTACGTGGCGCCGGTCACGTCGGCGGCGTCGGTGGGGTCCATGTTCATCGCGCCCCACATGAGCCGCTCGTCGAGGGCCGAGCGCACCCCGCTGCGGCGTGCGTCGTCGAGGAAGTCGAGGGCAGTCCGCTTTTGATAGTTGTAGTAGCTCGGCATCCCCTTCAGCTTCCCGATGATGTTCATCGGCGATTCGAAGCTGTAGTCGGAAAGCAGGACGACATAGTCCCGGTCGTACGCGAACGGGTCGGGCCTCGCCGGGTCGATGATCAGGGGGGCGTAGACGCCGAGCAGCTCCTGCCCTCCCGAGTGGCTGTGGCACCAGTAAGTCCCGCTCTGCTGCACCGCGAATCGGTACGTGAAGGTCCCGCCCGGCGGGATCCCGGCGAAACTCACCCCTGGGACCCCGTCCATCTCTGGGGGCAGGATGATGCCGTGCCAATGGATTGAAGAACTCTCCTCGAGATGGTTCGTGACGCGGATGACCGCCTCTCCGCCTTCGCGCAGCCGGATGATCGGGCCCGGCACGGAGCCGTTCATGGCGATCGCGGCGCCGACCCTTCCGTTTACCTCGAACGCAAGCGGAGCGATCGTCACCTCGATCACGTCGCCGGTCCCGGTGCGCGGGCGAGCACCCTCCCCGCCGCCCAGCGCCCACGTGGGAGCGACGCGGTCCAAGGCGGCGCCGAGCCCGCAGAGACCTGCCGAGGCGAGTAAGCGACGTCTCGATAGCAGCCCGGGTGCCATTCTCCCTCCGTGATCACGCCTTCCTTGGCCGCCCCGCCGGGCAGCCGCCGGACGCCTTTCATTATCACGATCTGTGCCAACCTCACACCGTACGAGTCACGATCCGCCGGCACGGCACGTTCGTGTATCACTACTACTTCGACGAACTGGTGCAAGGCGGGGACATTCGTCGTCCACGCGAAGGAGCCGGCGGGCGGACCAGACTCTGCACTGATCCTAAGCGAGTGGTTCGTCAACGCCGAGGTGTTCAGCGTTCGCGGACACGGGCGTGTCGACCGTTAACACGGTTAACGGATTTACGGCGCTCACACTGCGAGCGCGGCTGGGACGCTCGCGGCGGCAGGCCCGCTTATTGCTAGACTGAGAGCGGCCTCGAACTATGGGTTTCTTAGCGGTGTACATATGTAGACAACTTGAGCACGGCATCCATCGCGTCGCGTCGGCGTTCGCCGTCGCCGAACTCTGCGTCACCACGCACCCGCCGCGACCGGTGGCGTGAAAGAATGCGGGTGAGGCCCTTTCCGCAAGAACGATGATTGCAGCAACGGCACGCAAGACTAGCCTACTGGAGGAAGACAAAGACTATGGGGAATGGGAAGCCGAGCGAGGTCGAATTCGTGTGTGATTCGCCCGCCGCCAAAGATGTATATCTGGCCGGCACATTCAATAACTGGGAGCCCAAGGAACATCGCCTATCCCGAAATAAGCGCGGCGAGTGGCGCACCACATTGATTCTTGATCCCGGACGTTACGAATACAAATTCGTCATCGATGGAAAGTGGATGTGCAGCCCACATTGCGGTGAACGGGGCATGCAAACGTGCCCACACTGCGTGCAAAACGCCTTCGGCACGATGAATAGAATTCTGATCGTTTCATAAGTGTGGCTGTAGGCGGTTCGAGCTCAATCAAGGAGGCGCGTCATGCATGAGATGGATTCAACGGCGTACGCATACGGGCTCTGGAGTGCCGTATTCTTTAATGCCGCCCTGGTTGTTTTTTTCGCTCTTAGTTTCGTCCGACCCACGCGCGCATATGAGTGGCGCTCCATGGGCGCTTTTATCGGTTTCATTGCCGCGCTCTTCACCGAAATGTACGGGTTCCCGCTCACGGTCTATCTTCTGACGAATTGGCTCGGGAATAGATACCCAGTGCTCCACCCATTCTCGCACGCGAATGGACATCTTCTTCTCGTTGCACTTGGTCTTTCGCAGTCCGAAGCAGCGATGACAATTTTGCACCTTGTGACGAATGGGTTCATGCTCCTCGGGTTCTACCTTCTTTACCGGGGCTGGATTCCTATTTACAACGCCACCGGTGACGAACTTGTCACCGAAGGAATCTATTCTCGAATTCGGCATCCGCAGTACGTCGGGATTTTCTTGATTACGGGCGGGCTCCTCGTTCAGTGGCCGACGATTGTTACCGTGATAACCTGGCCGCTACTCATGGCTGCGTACTACAGACTCGCTTTCCGGGAAGAGGCCGCGCTTGAAGCGAAATTTGGTGAAAGGTTTTTCGAGTAACGCCGACGCGTTCCGGCTTTCATTCCGAAGATTTCCGTGAGTGCAAAAGAGGTGACGGCCTGACGAGCTTCGGCTTCCCGCTCGGTCATGCGGACGTTTGATAAGAAGAAGGGAGCTGTCCACCCGCTACGCGCGACCTGCCGGGGCCGTGGTACAGAGGAGAATTGGACTTGAAGACCGACATGATACGCCGTTACATGCGGGACGCGAGCCTCTACCGCGACACGTCGGCGACGAGGGCCGGGCTTCAATGCGCTTGCTCGGACCACCGGGCGCGAGTTATTCCGTCCGTGCGATGTCAGTCGTCACCAATCAAATGAGAAGCCGACCATGATCCACCGATCGATTATCCCAACTCGAAGCGTCGCGCTCGCGAGCCTTCTCGCGCTCTGCCCCGCGTTCTTCGCCTCTCGCGTGACGGCGGACGAACCGCCGCCCATCGAGAAGCTCCACCCGTCCGAAGGCCACACTGTGGATGACCTCGAGCGTCAGGCAAAGGAGATGAAAGATCAGCTCGCGCTCGGGAAGACACCGCAGGACGCCCGCCGCCAGACCCAGGAGCTGACCCGCATGAGGGCTCTCTACGGCAGCATATGCTCGAAGGCCTACCGGGGCGCGTCCGCCCGCCAGGCGCAACAATGCGCGCACATCAAGGACGACCTCTCGGAGGCGAATCGGAGACTCGCGAGAGCGTCGAGATAGGTCCCGCGTCCGCCTGCAATGTTGACGCGGCGGACCCGCCGACGGTCAGAGCTCGACCCTCCGGAGCCGGAGCGCGTTCGCGATCACGGAGACGGAGCTCAGCGTCATGGCGGCGCTCGCGATCATCGGGCTCAGGAGGAGGCCGAAGAACGGATAGAGGAGCCCGGCCGCGATCGGGACACCGAGGATGTTATAGAGGAACGCGAACGCCAGGTTCTGGCGGATGTTCCGCATCGTGGCGCGGCTCAGCCGCCGGAGCCGGACGATGCCGCGGAGGTCGCCCTTCACGAGCGTGACGGCCGCACTCTCCATCGCGACGTCGGTCCCCGTGCCCATCGCGATGCCGACGTCGGCCTGCGCGAGCGCCGGGGCGTCGTTGATCCCGTCCCCCGCCATCCCGACGGTGCCGCCTGCGGCCTGGAGCTGCTTCACGACCTGCCCCTTCTCCTCGGGGAGCACCTCGGCGCGGACGTCGTCGAGCCCGAGCTTCCGCGCGACGGCGAGCGCCGTCGTCCGGTTGTCGCCGGTGAGCATGACGACCTTTAGCTTCTCCGCTTGGAGCATCCCCACGGCCTCTGCGGCCGACTCCTTGATGGGGTCGGCGACGCCGAGGAGGCCCGCGAGGCGATCGTCGATCGCCACAAGCACCACGGTCTGGCCGTCCGCGCGGAGCTCGTCGGCTGTCTCGGCGAGCTCGCCCGCGGCGACGCCGGACTCCTCGAGCATCCTCCGGCTGCCGATCGCCACCTTGCGTCCATCAACGACCCCGCGCACGCCCTTGCCCGTGACCGACTCGAACGAGGCGGCGTCCGACAGCCGAAGCCCCTTGGCGGCCCCGCCGGCGGCGATCGCTGCGGCCAGAGGGTGCTCGCTCCCGCGCTCGAGGCTCGCCGCGAGGCGGAGGAGCCCCGCCTCGTCTCCGCCCGGCGTGGGGACGACCGAGACGAGCCGCGGCTTCCCCTCCGTCAGCGTGCCGGTCTTATCGACGACCAACGTGCCGATCTTCTCCGTCACCTCGAGCGCCTCGGCGTTCTTGATCAGAACGCCGGCCGTGGCGCCGCGGCCGGTCCCGACCATGATCGACATCGGGGTGGCGAGCCCGAGGGCGCACGGGCAGGCGATGATGAGCACGGCGACGGCGTTGACGAGCGCGTACGCCATGCGCGGCTCGGGGCCGACGAGCGCCCAGGCGACGAAGGTGACGGCCGCGACGAGGAGCACCGCCGGGACGAAGTAGCCGGACACGACGTCCGCGAGGCGCTGGATCGGCGCCCGCGTCCGCTGCGCCTCGCCCACCATCTTGACGATCTGCGCGAGCATCGTCTCCGAGCCCACGCGCTCCGCGCGCATCACGAGGCTGCCCGTGCCGTTGACCGTCCCGCCGATCACGCGGTCGCCGGGCGCCTTCTCGACCGGGATCGGCTCGCCGGTGACCATCGACTCGTCGACCGCGCTCCGGCCGTCCGAAACGACGCCGTCGACCGGCACCTTCTCGCCGGGGCGAACGCGGAGGCGGTCGCCCGCCTGGACGGCGTCCAGCGGGACGTCCTCCTCGCCCCCGCCCTCGACGAGCCGCCGCGCCGTCTTCGGCGCGAGCCCGAGGAGCGCCTTGATGGCGCTCGACGTCTGGCTCCGCGCCCGGAGCTCCAGCACCTGCCCGAGGAGCACGAGGGTCGTGATGACGGCCGCGGCCTCGAAGTAGAGCGGGACGTTCCCGTGGTGGTCGCGGAACGAGCCCGGGAAGACCCCCGGGAGGACGGTCGCCACGACGCTGTACGCGTACGCCGCGCCCGTCCCGATGGCGATGAGGGTGAACATGTTGAGGCTGCGGTTCACGAGCGACGCCCAGCCGCGCTGGAAGAACGGGAGCCCGCCCCAGAGTACCACCGGCGTCGCGAGGGCGAGCTGCACCCAGGAGAGGAGCCGGCCCGGGAAGAGCCGCGCGACGGCCTGCTGCCCGACGACCATCTCCCCCATCGTGAGGGCGAGCAGCGGCGCCGTGAGGACGAGGCAAGCCCAGAAGCGCCTCGTCATGTCCGCGAGCTCGGGGTTCGTGTCGTCCGCGGTCGCGGTCACGGGCTCGAGCGCCATGCCGCAGATGGGGCAACTGCCCGGGCGGTCCCGGACGATCTCCGGGTGCATCGGGCAGGTGTAGAGCACGCCCGCCGGGGCGGTGGGCTCCTTGTCGTCCGCGCGCAGGTAGCGCGTCGGGTCCGCGTCGAACTTCCGCTGGCACGAGGCCGAGCAGAAGGAGTAGGTCGCCCCGGCGTGCGTGCTCTGCGCGGCGGCCGAGCCCGGATCCACGTCCATCCCGCAGACCGGATCCTTCACCGTCACACCCCGTGCGGCGACCCGTTGGCTCTCGCGGCGGCCGTGCCCCTCGGCCGCGGCCGGGTAGCCGGCGTTCGCGAGCGCGTCCTCGAGCGCCCCCCGCGGGACGTGCGCGCCGTGCCGTACCGTCACGCCCTTCGTCGCCACGTCGACGTTCACCTCCGTGACGTCCGGGACCGTGGACAGGGCTTCCTTGATCGTATTCGCGCAGCCCTGGCACGAGATGCCCGGCGCGGTGAAAGTGGTCTCCATCGTGTCTACCTCGCGTGACTCGGTCATTTCAGGAACCGTGAGAGGACGGTCCGGAGCTCGGCGACCAGCTGCTCCTTCGTCATCGGCTTCGCCTTCGCGTGCTCGGAATGCGTGCCGTGGCCAAGGACGCAGGACTCGAGGTGCCGGGTCAGGACCTCGATCCCGAGCGCGTCGAGGGCCGAGCGGACCGCAGCGATCTGGTTCAGAACCTCCACGCAGTAGCGGCCCTCCTCCACCATGCGCTGGATGCCGGCGACCTGGCCGGCGATCCGGTTCACCCTGGTCCTGATCTTCTTCGCCCCGTCGTCGGCCATTTCCTTCCTCCGAAGAATACCCCAGGGGGGTATACAACACTATATACCCCCATAGGGTATAAGGCAAGCGAGCGACCGTCGCGTCTATCGGGGCGACAAGCGGCACGCGGGGGTTGGCGAGCCTACACCCGGAACGGACGAGAGCAGAGCACCTGAACGTCATGCACGGGCGGGCCGGGCGGAAGGGCTCGGTGTCGGCCCCCCGGCGCGGATGTCCTAGCCGGAAGGCTTGCGCCCGGGACGAGCTCGGTGCGCCGCATCCGGAGAGTCATCGATCGTGAAGGGTGCCGGGTCCAGCGCCCCTCACCGCGGCGGCCCCGTCCCTGTCCCGCGCGATCTTCCTCATGACGGTGTGGTCGTCGCCGAACTTGCAGAGGCCCGCGCAGTGCTCGCAGAGCTCCCCGAACAGGATGTAGCGGGGCTCCAGCGCGCCCAGGTCGCTGAAGGCCGGGCGCCGCAACTGCGCCTGGATCTCCTTCTCGCGGGCGTCGGGCGCGACCAGGTAGAAGTGGAGCGACGGGTCGGCCACGGACTTTGCCAGGTCGACCAGGCGGAGGATGCCCGAGTAGATCGAGGTGCTCTTCTCGACCTCGAAGGCGCAGACCACACGCTGGCAATCGGAAGTCAGCCAGAGCACGTCGATCAGCGCGATCGTCTGGGCCGTCTCCTCCGGCAGGCCGAGGTCCGGGAGGCGTTCCGCGGTGAGCGAGGCCAGGCAATGCCCCTCGTGGGTCCGGTTGCGGTCGTTCGTCGCCACGTGCACCGCGTGGCCGAGCGCCCGGCCCACCGTCGTGAGCAGGTACTGGATCTTGAGGTGCTCGTTCTCCTCCGCCCGGTCCGCCTCGACCTCGCTGTGCCGCTTCCGGACTAGCTTCTCGACCTCTTGGGCCTCGCGTGCGAGGCCCGCGGCCAGGTTGGATTCGATGAGGATCTTCCCCACGCCGATATCGAAAAGGAGCCCGGCGAAGGCGCCCAGGTCCGTGGACAAGGGCGGCTGGAGGCCGGCGTTTGCGGCCTTGATGACCTCGCGCATCCGCAGGTAATCGGGCCAAGAGCCGAGCTTCTTCGCGTCGGCGAACAGGGCGTTGTAGCCGCGGACGATCGCCGTGTTGAACGGCGGAAAGATGGTCGGGTGCAGGAAGTAGAGGATGTTCGCGACCGCCGGCCCGAGCCCCTTGATGCGCCGCCGGTCGAGCTCTAGGACCTCGGCGAGGAGCCGCTCCTCCCCGGGGGCCCCGAGCGCCCGCTCGAGCAGTTGCCCGAAGGCCCGCTGGTTGTCCTCGTCCTCGTAGATGTCGGGGATGCGGAGCTTGGGCTTCCAGTAGAAGGGGTGGGCCGCGCCCTCGAAAACCTGCTTCTGCTCGGTGATGCTCTGGAGCACCGTCTCGAGCGGGGACCCCTTAAAGTCGTTGCCGAACGTACCCGCGCGGATGGCGTTCACGACCTCGACGACCCCCCGCCGGATCGAGCGGAAGGCCTTGAGCCGCTCCGGGCTCCGGACGAACCAGGTGTTGTAGACTGACTCCGGGTCGCGCCGATAACGCGCGACGACCGCGCCGAGATCCTCCGTTGTCATCCCCATGGTTATGCTCCCGGCCCGCCGAGCAACCGCCGCACTGCCCGGCGTCAATCCTACCACGAGGGGCGGCGCAGTGTGAGGGCCGAGTCCCACGTCGCGCCTCCGCCGGCCTGGGGGCGGCCCCCTCAAGTGCGATGGCGATGCCGCGTCGCCCGTCCGGCCGCGATGCGTACTCGGGCCGCTCATGCGGCGTAACCCAACCGGGAGGAACACGTGCCGGCGACACGGCGCGTTTGCCTCCGCCGGTGAGCGAAAACCTCCGCGGCGGACCAAAGAGCGCTCGACTGCCCACACGGACAATGACGATGGGCAGACGCCAAGCCGATGAGCAGAGCGCAGCTTTGCGGGCGCCGGGCCGAGGTGGTATCTCGTCGATGGCCCGCCACGCTCGCACGCCGCTCGAGACGAACCGATAAGGCGCCCGGGATGGAGTTCAGGTCAGGAGGTGATATGCCGGGAGGGGATTGTGTGCTTGGTCGTTTGTTCCTGCGGGCAGGGTGGATTCTCGCCATCGCCGCGCCGGCCCGCGGACACGCGGAGGCCCCGGGCGCGATGCCGGCGAGCGCCGAGGACGAGGCGGCGCGGACCCGTGAGTTCGAGGGGGCCTTCCCGGCGGAGCGCGCCCCCTCGGGGCCAGTCCGGGAGTTCGCGGTCACGGCGGCGCCCGCCGTCGTGCCGCTGTTCGACGGCCGCCCGGTCCAGGTCTGGGCGTACAACGGGCAGGTCCCCGGCCCCACGCTCCGCATTCGGCTCGGCGAGACGCTCCGGGTGGCGTTCACCAACCGCCTGCCCCAGCCGAGCACGATCCACTGGCACGGCGTGCGGGTGCCGAACCGGATGGACGGGGTGCCCGGCGTGACCCAGCCGCCCGTGCCGCCCGGGGGGACGTTCGTGTACGAGTTCACGCCGAAGGACGCGGGCACGTTCTGGTTCCACCCCCACGTCCGGGCGAGCGAGCAGGTCGAGCGCGGGCTTTTCGGGGTCCTCGTCGTGGAGGACCCCTCGCCGCCGCCCTATTCACGCGACGTGGTGTGGGTGCTCGACGACTGGCTCGTCACGGGCCGGAGCGAGATCGACCCGAGCTTCAACACCACGCACGACCTGGCCCACGACGGCCGCTGGGGGAACGTCATCACGGTCAACGGCGACCACGAGGCGAGCCTCGACGTACGGCCCGGGGAGCGGATCCGCCTGCGGCTCATCAACGTTGCGAACGGCCGCGCCTTCCTGCCGGACTTCGCCGGCCTCGACGCCCGGGCGATCGCGGTTGACGGGATGTACGCGGCCAGGCCGCTCGACCCCTCTCGGCTGGAGCTCGCTCCCGGCAATCGGCTCGACGTCGACCTGACGATCCCGCCCGACCGGGTCGGGCAGCGGCTCGCGGTGCTCGATCGGTTCACCCAGCGCCCGCTCCGTCTCGCCGAGCTGGTCGTACGCGGCGAGGTCGTGCCTACGCCCGACTTCGCGTCGCCGGCCGCCGCCAAGGTGCCCGAGTGGGCGGGCGGCGAGGGCGCGCCGGCGCGTCTGGAGCTCCGCCTCAACGCCCGCCGCGGCGGCCCCTACGGGATCCAGTGGACGCTCAACGACGTCGCCATGGACCACGACCACGGCCAGGGTTCCGCCGGGGCGCCGCCCTACCGCTTGCCCCTCGGCGCCTGGAGCAAGGTGCGCTTCACGAACGAGTCGTACCGGCTCCACCCGATGCACATGCACGGCATGTTCTTCAAGCTGCTCGCCCGCAACGGTCGGCGGGTGGACGAGCCGCACTGGCGGGACACGGTGCTGGTCGGGCCGAAGGAAACGGTGGACGTCGGGCTGGTGCCCCAGGACGCGGGCCGGTGGATGGTCCACTGCCACATCCTCGAGCACGCAGAATCGGGGATGATGACGCTCGTCGAGGTGCGCTGACCGGCGGACCTGCCGCATGGCGGCCGCGACCCCGAGCCGGCGAGCAGGCCCCGCCAACGACCGAGGGTGTGCGGTCGGTAGCCTCGCGCGGCTCAGTGATGCTTGTAATAGCCGACCCCCTTGATGTCGTTCCACGACGTCGTCTGGTGGCAGAGGAAGCACTGGTTCGGCTGCGCGTGCTCCTGACGGGCCGCGGTCATCGAGACCATCCGGAAGTGCTGCATGTAGTGGCTGGGCGGCGCCTGGTGGCACTGGGCGCAGTCGGTGGATTGCGGCGACGGATGCCGAAACTCAGCGATGGCCCAGCCTGTGGTCAGGTGACACTCGGCGCAATCCGCGCCGAAGTAGCCGCGGTGGCGATCCTTCGTCGCGTGGCAGGCGGCGCAATTGAGCGCTGACTCGGCCGCGCTCGGGCGCGGCTGCCCCTCCGTCGCGCGGTGGTGGTCCGGCCCGTGCTGGCGGACCCACGCGACGAGCCGGTCGGCGGCCGACCCCGATGCCGGGTTCAGCCCGAGCGAGCGAAGGCCGATCTTCGCGAGCGCGCCGTGGTCCATAATTCGAGGGGGGCCTTGGAGCCCTCGGTGCTCGGGGTGGCACTCGCGGCAGCTCGAAACGTCGGCGTGGAACGCGGTCGGCTGGCGTCCGAGGAGCGTCTCGTTGTTCGCGTGGCAGGCGGTACACTTCGCGGCGTCCGGCCCCTTCACCGCGGTGTGACATGCGGCACAGTCGTTCTCAAGGAACGCGTGGTCCGAGGAGAGCCGGCCCGGGCTCGCCATCCGCTGCCAAACCTCCGCGCGCCTTAGCTCCGGCCGGAAGACGGGCGCCGCGACGAGCAGACCCCCGAGAACCGCGACGGACAGGCCGGTGAGTACGCGACCGGCCGCGCTCATGAGAACCACCGGAGGCCGAAGTGGATGGCCGACCACACGTGCAGCGCGAGCAAGACGTAGAGCACGAGGCTCATCGCGATGTGCAGCCGGAGCCAGCCCGAGAACCAGCGCCGGAACGTCTCGTGCGTCCCGATGGCGTACTCTAAGTCGGCCATCGCGTCCGCGAGCCGCACCGCGCGGACCGCGGGCGACGAGGCGGGGCCCCGGAGCGCAAACCCCGCCGCGAGCCTGGCCCAGAACCCGGAGAAGGGGCGGAGCGGGGCCAGCTGCTCGGGGTGGGCCGCGAGCTCGCCCGCCGTCGCGCGGTACGCGACCTCGATCCGCGTGAGGATCGACCGCTTCTCGCGGACCTGGTCCGAGACCTGGCCAAGGAGGTACCGCCCGACGAAGCCGCTCAGCACCGCCACGATCATCAGCGCGCTGAGCGCGATGCCGAGCGGGCTGTCGAACTTGTGGCCGGTGTGGAGGAGGCCCAGGGTCGGACCGAGGATCCCGGCGTAGATGTGCCAGGTAAGAAGCGTCCTCATCGAGACCCGGCGCGTGACCATGCGCTTCAGGGGGCCGACGCGCTTGACCACCATGTAGGCAAGGGGCACCAGCATGAGCACCGCGCCGGAGACCCCGAGCGCCCCGCCCCAGGCGCTGCCGGCGAACCGCGGCGAGCGGTGCACGAGGAAGCCGAGCCAGAGGATGAGCATCAGGACGGTGAGCCCCGTCGCGAGGAGGCGGCCGCGCTCTTTCATCTCACGCCTCCACGGTGACGTTGTCCTTCGACTTCGCCTGGCAGGCGAGGATGATCCTCTTCTCCCTGTCGCCCGGCTCGAGGCCGTCCTCGACCGCCATCGTGACCTCGCCAGCGAGGAGCTTCACGCGGCAGACCCCGCAGGTCCCGACGCGGCAGGAGTTGTCGATCTCGACCCCGATCTCATCCGCCACCTCCAGCACCGCCTTGTCCGGCGGGAGCGGCGCCGACTTGTCCGACAGGGAGAAGCGCACCGTCGGGAGCGCGACGCCCGCCGGGAGTTCGGCCGACGCCTGCGTGGGGCCCGGCTCGGGCTTGCCGAGCGCCGGGCCGAACGCCTCGCTCTTGATCCGCTCCTTGGGCACGCCGAGCTCAAGCAGCGCCGCCTTGACCGACTCCATAAGGGGCACGGGACCGCAGAGGTGGACGTAGCGCGACGCGATGTCGGGCACGGACCGGGCCAGCAGCTCCTTGGTGATCCGCCCCGTCTGACCGTTCCAGGCAGTGCCGTCGGGGTGGGAGGCGGTGACGACGACGCGCAGGTTCGGGTGCCGCCGCCCGAGGTACTCCAGCTCCTCCCGGAAGATGAAGTCCCGGGGGCTGTGGATGCCGTAGACGAGGTAGATGTCCCCCGGCCAGCTCCGGTCCGTGAGGTAACGCAGCACGCTCATCATGGGCGTGATGCCCACCCCGCCGGCAATCAGAAGGATGCACCTGCACTCGCGGCCGGTGAAAATGAACGAGCCTGAGGGGCCCGAACACTCGAGCAGGTCCCCTTCCTTCACCCGCCCGTGGAGGTGGCCCGAGACGACGCCCCCCTCCTCGTGCTTGACGGTGATCTCGGCGTAGTCGTGCTGCGTCGGCGAGGAGGCGATGGTGTAGCTCCGCTTCACCGCCTTGCCGCCGCTCGGCACCGCGACGGTGAGGAACTGGCCCGGGAGGAAGTCGAACGGCAGCACGCCGCCGAGCGGGTTCATCAGCCGGTACGTCTTCACGTCCGGCGTCTCCTCGAAGATGCGGCCGACGCGGAGCGCCCCGGAGAAGCGGCCCGTGGCCGGCCTCGACGTGGCCTGCGCTGACTCGTCGCGAGGCGCACCCGCCTGGCTCGGTCCCGACGCTGCGGAAGGCGGCGCGCCCTCGCCGCCGGTCAGGCCCTCGAGCAGGAGCGCCGCGCGCTTCATCTTGTGGAAGTACATCCAAATCATGGCGGCGGCGAAGCCGATTAATCCCACCATGAGGAAGGCGTGGAACCAGGAGAGGCCGAGAACCCCCCCGAGCGACTCCGGGTGCGGCGCGGAGAGGAGGTTCATCTCGGTCTTGAACCACTGGAGTGCCACGCTCCGCGGCGCCCGGCCCTCCGTCAACGCTCGGTGGCCGGCGAGGCCGCTCTCGAACCGCGCGAGCCCCTCGCGCATCTGCGCCGCTGACCGCTCCATCGCCGAGTAATCGTTCCCCGAGGTCGCCTGTGTGAATTGGTCGAGGCCCTGGGACAGGAGTGCCATGCCCGTCGCCATTCGCTCGTGCGAGTCCCTCTCGATCTCGGCGCGGACGGCCGGGGTCAGTTCCGGCACCGACATCAGCCTCGGGTAGAGCTCCTTCGCCGGGGGCGCGTGCATCTCCTTCATCATGGCGCCCATGTCGCCCATCATCCCGCCGGGCGCGGGCTGGCCCGGTTGGCCCTGGGCCTGGCCCGGGTGATGCTTCGCGTGCTCCTCGGGAGAAATCTGCGCTTTAGCCGGCGTCCCGGCCGCGATAATCGCCGCGACGACCGCGACGCCCGCCCTCGTAGTGGTAAGGCGGGCTCGGGCGGCTGCCATCCGCGTCGCCCCGCCGCACCAGTTGGCTGATGTGCTCCGATCCATGCGTCCTTCGGCGTTTAGACGTGAGTGCCCAATGCGCCCCAGGCGCCCGTGAGCACGTCGCGATTCGATCCTGCGTTACCTACTTTGCAGCGTCGCCCACGTCGCGGATCAACGCCAGCGGGACCTTCGGCGCTCGCCGGCAAGGGGGACCGGTGGTGAGGGTGCGCGAGGACACCGCGAGTTGCGACGACCCCGGACGGGACGAGCACCCGGCCGGCGCCGTCGCGGGACCCGTCGCCGCGGACGAACTCCGCGCGGACCTTGGGCCCGAGACGGCGCCCAAGGCGGGAGTGTTCAGGTGCGGGTAACACCAGCACCTGGGCGTTAACGCGTTAACGGCCTTTACGCGGGACGCGGGCTCCCGTGCGGCCCAGGCCCCCGATACGGTCTTCGGCGAGTGGCGCGGTTCTTGCCAATAGGACGTAGGTGGAACAGGCTTCGGGTAACGAGTTGTTGGAGCAATCCACTTTTTGGAGGGAACATGAAGAACGGAATCAATCGGATCGCGTTGACGTTCGCTGTGGCCGCACTCGGTGCCGCCACGCCCGCATCGACACACGCCCAGGGCGCCGACCACTCGGCTCAGATCGCCAAGCTCGAGGAGCGTGTCCGCGACCTCGAAGCCCGATTGGCGAAGGTCGAGGCAACGCAGCATTCCAAGATGGGAATGAAGATGGGTATGGGCATGCACAAGGGAGGCATGCCGAACCAGGACCCTGGGACGTCAGCGATGGGCAAGGCGCCTCAGGGGGCTGGTCAAGCGGGAGGCGGCATGATGGACGACAGCATGGAGATGCCCCCGATGGGCGGCAATCAACCGATGGGCGGCGGGATGCCGTCGGGCGCCGGCATGGGTGATATGTAGGAAGGGTTACATCTCACGCGAAGATCCCAAGCGTAATCGAAATGGAGAACGCCATGAAGAATTGCCACAAGCCTATGATGGTGGGGGCCATCCTGCTCCTCTGCGCCGTACTGTTCCTTCCCTTGGCCGGAGTTACCGTTCCCTCGTCGCCACTGCTCTTATCGCTGGTGATGCTGGGCTGCTGTGTGCTGCCGATGCTTCTCATGGTCTTCTGGAGCGGGAGCGATTCGGAAGGTCGAGAGGACGAGGCGAAGCCGAAAGAAGGCGACCAGGCCGGCGCGAGCGGCTCAAGGCCGAAGTCGTGCCATTGAGCCTGGGCGCGGGATCGCTGCTTTGCCGCACCCGTTACGCTCGGGGCGATTCGGTCCGGGTGAGGAGCGGGCCGGCCGGAAGCCCAGCACATGAACATGACAGCCCGGATGGAAAACGTATGAACCTTCGAGTCTTCACTCTGACCGACGCACTCGCGACCGCCTGCGGGAGCGTTCATCGTGGTGTGGTCGCGATGAAGATCAGCGACACCGCCGCGCACGTCTGCCTCAACAAGGACGAGGTCGCCGTCGGGGACGTGGTGAGGTTGTACAGAAACGTCTGCAGGAACACTCCGCGCAGCAACCTCCTCCCGTGGAATTGCGAGAAGCGCGCGCTCGCGACCTGCGTCGTCACGGAGGTCCTGAACGAGCACTACTCGGTCGTCACCCTCCCCGCGGGCACGGAGTTCAAGGAGGGGGATTTCGTCGAGCGTCCGGCCTGACCGATCGACGTTTCGCGAGGCCGGTGCCCCGGCCGGATGGTGACTCTTCATTCCGGCGTGAAGGCTTGACGGCGCAACCGGAGGCGGAGGAGTGCCTTTGGCTCCCCGCGGCCGTCGGCCTGTGCGCAACGCAACTAACGAGGGATCGACGATGAAGAGAGTAGCGATTGTCACCACCTTGGTTCTCGCCTCGACCTGGGCGGGCCTCGCAGTCGGCCAGCCCGCGAGCCCGATCGACCCGAGCCATCCTCACAGCCACGCGACGACCGGCGTCGGCGCGAAGCTGCCGGATCTCGCCCGAGAGATCCAGCAGCTCAAATCCCAGGTGGCGAATCTACAGGCAGCGGTCGCGCGGACCCAGCCAGCCGGCGGGTCCGCGCCGGGCGGCGTCGAGGCGGCCGTGCAGTCCCCTCCGGTAGGAATGGCGCCGACGAACGGCATGGCGGCGCCTCAAGGGATGACGGGAGCAGCGATGGGGGGAATGATGTCCATGGGGCCCGGTGGCGCACCACCGGGTGGCATGGGGTGCTGCGCCATGATGGGGCAGATGGCCTCTGGCGGCGGGAGGCCGATGTCGAGCCTCCCCGGGTTCCCCGGCGCCTCGCACCTCTACCACATCGGTGAGACCGGCTTCTTCCTCGACCACCCAGAGCACATCGCGCTCGCGCCGGACCAGGCCTCTAAGCTCGGCAGGATCCGCGAGACCGCGCTCGAGTCCTGGGCCGACGCCGAGCGCAAACTCGCGGCCGCCGAGGAAGGGCTCTGGAAACTGACCGCCGCCGATCAGCCGTCGCTCGAGGCGATCGAGGCCGCCGTCCGCCAGATCGAGAAGCTCCGGGCCGACCGGCGGATCGCGTTCATCCGCGCCGTGGGGGGCGCCGCGCTCGTCCTTACCGACGACCAAAGGGGGTCGCTCCTCGGCCAGCGTCCCGCGACCGCCCAAGCACCGTCGGGGATGGCCCCCCCAACGCAGCAGCCCAGCGCCGCTATGCGAGGTAGCTCAATGGGCAACATGTGAAGATCGACCTCGACCCGGCCCGGCCCGGCCGAACGGCAGTCCGCCGATCGATGGCGGGTTCGCCCTCCTTGGTCGTGCGGGGCGGAACGGAGGGATCCGAGCGGCTAGTGTCGCGCGTGAGTTAGGGATTGATGTCCCGTAGCAGTATGAGACCGGGTGAGAAATAGCACGTCAATCGTGATAAATGACAATTGTGAAATGCCAACTTGTTCCGCTTGTCCTGATTCTTGCGACCGGGTGCGGGAGCGTTCATCGCGGCGTGGTCGCGATGAAGATCAGCGACACCACTGTGCACGTCTGCCTCAACAAGGACGAGGTCGCGGTCGGGGACACCGTCAAGGTGTTCAGAAACGTGTGCCCCGCGCGGCATTCCAAGCCGGCCCTGACCGGGTGCGACAAGCGCCTGATCGGCAGGGGCACCGTGACGGAGATCCTCAACGCCCATTACTCGGTCGTCTCCCTCCCCGAGGGTGGCGACGTGAAGGAGGGCGACTTCGTGGAACGAACCGCGGCTTGGTGATCCGCCTGGGCGAGCGTTGAAATGAGCCGCAGCTCCCTCTCCGTGGTCGGGAACGCCCTTCGCTTCCGTAGGGTGAATCTTTGAAATAGGACCACGACGGTATCCCCCGCGCGCCGGGGCCGCCTTTGCCGGCTTCCTGCTCCCGTGTTATCCTGGTAAGGACGCGAGCGTATTCGCGTCTCAGGCTTGGGATGAACTTGGTTCTCCGACCACTTTTTCTCCTCGTCGCCGTCTTCCAGCTGACGCTCAGTCCCCTGTTCCAGGCGTGCGCCGTGGCGGATTCCCGAAGCTGCGGGCGGTTTTCCCGAACGGTCTGCCCATGCTGCGACGGCCCGTGCCGGGGGGGAGCGTCCGGCGGCTGCTCTTGCCCACCGACCGTGCGGGGGGCTTGCGACTGCATCGTGGCACGATCGGCATTTGCCGGGCCCCCGAATGCTGAGAGTTCGATACCGACATTCGAGCCCGCCCTTTGCGCCCGGTACGCCCGTCCCTCTGCTTTCGATGAGCTCCTCGTTCGCCCGCGACCTCCGGTACTTGACGAGCATCGGCGCTTCTTCGCCGAACGACACCGACACGCTCTCCTCAGTATCTGGCTGATTTGAGTCGGCCCCTTTCGGCAACGCGTCTTTCCCCGTCGCAGTCGCGATCCCCATCACCCTTGCTCTACTCGGTAGCGCCACGGCGCGCGAGCGCGATCCTGAGCCGGAGATCGATCCTATGGTCCAGTCGCCTTACAGGGGGCAGTGCCGCGAGATGGCATGCCTGCTAGCCAGGAAAAGCCTCGCCCTCAACTGGGATCTCGCCCGGCTCGTCGTGGGCGAGGCGGCCGTCGCGGCCGTCATCGCCGGCTGCTCACTAACGCCGGCCGGGACCGGCGAGGAGCAGGCGAAGCTCGCGCTCGCCGGCGCGGAGTACGAGAACACCGCCGCGAGCCGCGACCTACCTGACCTACCCGCTCGGCCGACCTGGCGCGACCTCCTCCTTCGGGCCTTTCTCGCGAACGGCGACCTCGAGAAAAACTACTTCGACTGGAAGGCGGCCCTTGAGCGCGTCGGGGTCGCCTCCGCCTACCCCAACACCAACCTCGCGCTCGGCTACTCCTACACCTTCTCACGGGAGCGGATGAAGTCCTTCGACCGGATGATGTTCTCGGCTGCCTTCGACAGCATGGAAAACCTCTCCTCCCCGGCGAAGGTTGCTCAGGCTGGCAAGGCGGCGCTCGCCGAGGCGAAGGCGACGGGAGAGCGGTTCCGCGCCGCGAAGTTCGACCTCCAGCGCCGCGTCCTCGTGGCGTGGGCCGACTACGCGCTCCTGGCCGAGAAGGTGGGGCTCGCCCAGGACGAGCTCGCCCTCTCCGGGGGCGCGAGGGAGTCCGCGGCGGCGCGGGTGCGCGCGGGTGGGCCGCAGCAAGACCTCCTCAAGGCCGAAGTCGCCTACAGGCTCGCGCACAACGCGCTTCATGGCCGGGAGGCGGCACTCGCCGCCGCGAGGGCGGGCCTCAACGGGCTTCTGGCCCGCGAGCCCGGCGCGCCTCTCCCACCGCCCGACTCCCCCGAGTCGCGGCCCGTTCCTCCAGACGACGCCAAACTCCTCGCGCTCGGGGTGGAGAAGAACCCCGAACTCGCGGAACTCGCGTCGCGCGTGCAAGGTCGTGCCGACGCCTTGGAGCTCGCCCGCCTCCAGTGGCTCCCGGACGTGAACCCCTCGCTCGCGTTCACCGGGGGAGCCGCCCAGGCCATCGCGGCTGCGGTCGTCCTGCCGACGACCGTCGGCGAGATCCGCGGGCGCATCCGGGAGGCCGAGGCCGAACTCCGCTCCGCGGAGGCCGCGCTCCGGCAGCTCGGCCGGGACCGGGCATCGGCCTTCGTTGCGGCGGTCGTCGCGCTTCGGAACGCGGGGCGGGAGGCGGCGCTCCTCGAGCGCCAACTGCTCCCCTTGGCCGAACAGGTAGTCGGAGTGTCGAAGGAGGCCTACGTTTCGGGGTCGGCTTCCTACCTCGACCTCATCGAGAGCCAGCGGACGCTACTCGGCGTGCGGCTCGCCGCCGCCGAAGCTCGCGCGTCGCGCGAGAAGCGCCTGGCCGAGCTCGAGGCCCTGGCCGGCACCGACATCGAGAGCATCGCCAGCGCGGGAGGAGGCGCGGGGGGGAAGGACGCGAGCCGCGACACTCCGCCGCCCGGCCTCAGCGAGAAGGAGCGACTATGACGAACCCGCACCCAGACAGAACAACCCTGGGCCCGCCGCGCGCTCGCCTCCGGCGGCTCGCGGTCGTCGCCGTCACGGTCGTCACCGCAGTCGCCGTCGCCGCGCACGTGAGCCGACAGAAATCCGCGAATGGCGGAAGGGAGCTCGCGCCACACGCGGGCCACGGGCACCAGACAGGGCAACTCTGGACCTGCAGCATGCACCCACAGGTCATCCAGGAGGAGCCCGGGGTTTGCCCCATCTGCCACATGCAACTCACGCCGCTCGAGGGCGTTGGGCCAGGCCCGGCCGAACACGCTGCGCCCTCACGCGGACGCTCCCCGGACGCGCGGAAGGTCAAGTACTGGTGGGACCCGATGCTGAACCCGCCCTACATCTCGGACAAGCCCGGGAAGAGCCCGATGGGGATGGACCTCATCCCGGTTTACGAGGACGAGGAGAGAGCGCCTTCGGCCGCTGTCACCATCGACCCGGTGGTGGTTCAGAACATCGGCGTCCGTCTGGCGCGGGTCACCGAGGGGCCGCTCCGCCGCACCGTTCGCGCGGCCGGCTCTTTGGAGGAGGCCCAGCCGAACATCCGCGAGGTGAACCTCCGGGTCTCTGGCTGGATCCGGCGCCTCTACGCGGACACCGAGGGCATGCACGTCAGAGCCGGTTCGCCGCTCTTCGACCTTTACAGCCCGGAGCTCCAGGTCGCGGTCGAGGAGTTGCTCCTCGCCCGCGAAGCGAAGGGCGGGCTCGCCGCAGGCCCAACCGTCCGCGACGCCGCGGTACGGAAGCTCCAACTCCTCGGGCTTGCGCGAGAGCAGATCGACGCCCTGGCCCGGCTCGCCCGACCGCCCGAGGCCGTGGCGTTCTTGAGCCCGATTTCCGGGCACGTGACCGAGAAGCCCGTCGTCGAGGGCTCGGCGGTAAAGCCGGGCGAGCGCGTGCTCCGGGTCGTCGATCACTCAACCCTCTGGGTCGATGCGCGAATCTTCGAGCAGGACCTCCCGTTCGTCCGGGCCGGCCAGAAGGCGCGGGCAGCGTTGGCCGCGCTCCCCGGCGAGGAGTACGAGGGCGAGATCACCTTCGTCCACCCGCACGTCGATATGCAGACGCGAACCGCGCTCGTCCGCCTGGCCGTCCCGAACCCGTCCCTCACGCTCCGGCCCGGGATGTACGCGACCGTCACCCTCGCCGCTGAACTCGCCCCACGCGCAACTTTGGTGCCGCGCGAGGCCGTCATCGACTCGGGCGACAGGCAGCTCGCCTTCGTGCCCCGAGGAGGCGGCCGGTTCGAGCCCCGCCCGGTCAAGATGGGGCTCGCGGCGGGCGACGGGATGGTGCAGGTGCTCGAAGGCCTCTCGCCGGGAGAGGAGGTGGTCGTGAGCGGGCAGTTCCTCCTCGACTCCGAGAGTAGGCTCCGGGAGGCCGTCCGGAAGTTCCTCGACGCGAGGCGGGACGAGGCGCCTGCGTCATACGCGGCGGGGGTCCGGCCAGAGTGATCGCGAAGGTCATCGAGCTCTCGATCAAGAACCGACTCCTCGTCGTCCTCGCGACCGTCATGGTCGTGGGCTCCGGGGCCTGGGCCATCCTCTGCCTCCGCCTCGACGCCGTGCCCGACCTATCCGACGTCCAGGTCATCGTGACGACGGAGTACCCGGGGCAGAACCCGCAGGTCGTGGACGACCAGGTCACCTACCCGCTCGCGAGCGCGATGCTCTCCGTCCCCGGCTCCACGGTCGTGCGCGGCTACAGCATGTTCGAGCAGTCCTTCGTGTACGTGCTCTTCGAGGACGGCACCGACATCTACTGGGCCAGGAGCCGCGTGCTCGAGTACCTGAACTTCGCGCGGGACCGTCTGCCCAAGGGGGTCGAGCCGAAGCTCGGCCCGGACGCCACCGGCGTCGGCTGGGTCTACCAGTACGCGCTCTACCCCGGCTACTACAGCCCCGACCACCCGAAGGGCCTCTGGCACGACGCGGACGAGGGCCGCTGGTACGGCGAGCCGGCCGAAGCCCCGCGCGGCCGCGCCGGGGCGCTCCGCCGCGTCCGGGGCTTCGAGGCGCCGGGTGCCGACCCCGTGACGGGTGCCGCGCTGGTTCCTGCGGAAGCCGATCTCGCGAGCCTCAGGAGCCTCCAGGACTGGTACCTCCGCTACCCGCTCACCGCCGTCGAAGACGTGTCGGAGGTCGCGCCGATCGGCGGGTTCGTGAAGCAGTACCAGGTGGTCATGGACCCGCAGAAGCTCCAGGCCTACGGCGTGTCGCTCCGCGACGTGGCGGCCGCGATCGAGCGGTCGAACAACGACGTCGGCGGCTCGGTCGTCGAGATGAGCGAGAACGAGTACATGGTGCGGAGCCGCGGCTACCTGAAGGGCCTCGGCGACCTCGCCAAGGTGCCCGTCGGCCTCGGCGCGGGCGGGACGCCGGTCCTCCTCGGCGACGTCGCGACGCTCCAGGTCGGCGGCGAGGCCCGCCGCGGCGTCGGCGAGATCGACGGTATCGGGGAGGCGGTCGGCGGCGTGGTCGTCGCCCGCTTCGGCGCCAACGCCTACAAGGTGATCCAGGACGTCAAGGCGAAGCTCTCCGAGCTCGAGGACGGCCTCCCGCCGGGGGTGTTCATCAAGACCACCTACGACCGCTCGGAACTCATCAGCCGCTCCGTCCGGACGCTCCGCGACACGCTCCTCGAGGAGATGCTCGTCGTAGGCCTCGTCTGCATCCTCTTTCTCCTCCACATGCGGAGCGAGCTCGTCGCCGTCTTCGTCGTGCCCTCGAGCGTCGTCATCTCTCTCCTCGGAATGCACCTCCTCGGGATGAACGCGAACATCATGTCGCTGGGCGGCATCGCGATCGCCATCGGCGTGGTCGTCGACTCGGCGGTCGTCATGGTCGAGAACGCGCACAAGCACCTCGACCACGACGAGGACCGGGTCAAGGCGGGCGGGGAGCCGCGGCCGCGCGCCGACATCATCGTCGAGGCCGCGAAGGAGGTGGGCCCGCAACTCTTCTTCTCCCTCCTCATCATCACCGTGAGCTTTCTTCCGGTCTTCGTCCTGGGCGGCGAGGCCGGGCGGCTCTTTAAGCCCCTCGCCTACACGAAGACCTTCGCGATGGCGGCCGCCGCGGTGCTCTCGGTCACCATCATCCCGGTCCTCATGTACTACTTCATTACGAGTCGGGTGCTTCCGGAGTCATGGGGCCGCCGGCGGAACCTCCTTCTGACCCTCGCCGCCGTGCTACTCCCCGCTGCGGCGCTCTTCGCCGTCGCGCACTCGGTCGAGGACGCCGCGCCGTACCGCTGGTGGCTCGTGGCCGGCTGGGCGGTTCTCGCGACGATGCTCCTCGCTCCGCAAAGAATCATCCACGAGGACCATAACCCGATCAGCCGCGTCCTCCGCCGGCTCTACGAGCCCGTCTTCCGACTCGCGATGGGACGGCCGCGGGCCGTCCTTCTGGGCACGGCGATCGCGCTCGCGTCGACGGCCTATCCGCTCTCTCGGCTCGGGACCGAGTTCATGCCGCCGCTCGACGAGGGCGACGTCCTCTACATGCCGACCACTGACCCGAGCATCAGCGTGACGAAGGGCAAAGAGCTCCTCCAGCAGACCGACCGGCTCATCAAGACCCTGCCCGAGGTCCTGAGCGTCCACGGCAAGATCGGCCGGGCCGAGACGGCGACCGACCCCGCACCGCTCTCCATGGTCGAGTCGGTCGTCAGGCTTAACCCCGACCGCTCCGCGTGGCGCCGCCGCGGCGTGGGCCGGTTCTTTAGCGGCTGGCCCGGGTGGCTCAAGCGGCCGTTCGCCGCGACCTTCTGGCCCGAAGAGCGCACGATCACGACGGACGAGCTCAAGTTCGGCTGGCGGGATCCCGACGGGACGGATCGTCCAGGACTCAACACCGTGGTCTCCTTCCCCGGCGTGGCGAACGCCTGGCCCTTCCCGATAGAGAACCGGATCAACATGCTCGCGACGGGCGTGAAGACCGCGGTCGGGATCAAGATCCTGGGCCCCGACCTCAAGGTGATGAGCGACCTCGCCGAGCGGACCGCGAGCGCGGTGCGGACGATACCTGGCACGCTCTCGGCCTACCCGGAGCGGACCCTCGGCGGGTACTACCTCGACGTAGACATCGACCGCGGCGAGGCGGCGCGCTACGGCCTCACGGTCGGGGACGTGCAGGACGTGGTGCAGGCCGCCGTCGGCGGCGTGAACGTGACGACGGCCGTCGAAGGCCCGGAGCGCTACCCCGTGAACGTCCGCTACCTCCGCGACTACCGGGACGACGTCCCGGCCCTGGAGCGCGTGCTCGTGGCGGCTCCCGCGGCGGCGCCGGGCGAGCCGCGACTCCAGGTGCCGCTCGGTCAGCTCGCGAAGGTCCGGGTCACCGCGGGCCCGCCGATGGTGCGGTCGGAGAATGCCCAGAGGAGCGCCTGGGTCTTCGTCGACGTCGCCGGGCGGGACCTCGGGGGCTACATCCGCGAGGCGCGCGACGTCGTCGCGAAGGAGGTTCCGCTCCCCGCCGGCTACGGACGGGCCTTCTCCGGCCAGTTCGAGTTCTGGGAGAAGACTGTCCCGCGGCTCGTCGCGGCTGGCGCTCTGACGCTCTTCGTCATCGTCCTCCTCCTCTACGCGGGCTCGCGCAGCTGGTTCCGGGTCGCCGTGGTCATGCTCGCGGTCCCCTTGAGCCTCATCGGGGCGTCGTGGCTCCTCTACGCCCTCGGCTACAACATGTCCCTCGCCGTGGTCATCGGGCTCATCGCGCTCGCCGGCCTCGACGCGGAGACCGGGATGGTGATGCTCCTCTACCTCGACAACAGCTTCGAACGCTTCGCCCGCGAGGGGCGGATGAGGACCCGGGCGGACCTCCTTGCGGCGGTCCACGACGGCGCCGTCCTCCGAATCCGGCCGAAGATGATGACCGTCGCCGCCGCGTTCATCGGGCTCGTCCCCCTCCTCTGGGCGCAAGGCACCGGCGCGGACGTGATGCGCCGGCTCGCGGCGCCCATGATCGGCGGCCTCGCCGTGAGCTTCCTCATGGAGTTGATCCTCTACCCGGTCGTCTTCTACTTGGCCAAGGAGTGGCAGTTCCGGTCGCGCTGGGAAGATTCGCCCTCGGCGGCGCCGGGCTGAGGGCCGCCGAGGGCCTTTGGCCCGCGCGGGTCTCCGTCTGCGAAAAACGGGCAAGGCGGGCGGGAGATTCCTGATTTGCCGAAGTGGCGGGCAGGGGGAGTCCGATAAGAACCCTATCGCTGGCGGGCGAAATCGTTGGTCCTGGATTCCCAATTGAGGGATCACCGCGCCTACAGTGCGCGGGAACCGAAGGGGGAGTGTCCATGCGCAGGACGCGAATCATGTCCGTGGCGATCGGTGTGCTGTTGGGTGCCGGATGCACGCACCTCAAGCTTGAGCGCAGCACGATTCGCCAGGCCGGCACGCTGACCGACCTGCAGTACAAGCAGGTACTGAACAATCTGGCGATGTTCAGCTGCAACCCGGAGGCACTCCCCTGGCACGTCAAGGTGCGCGGCGGGACCGTCCAGGTGACGGACGCAGCGGAGGGAGAGTTCGCCGCCGAGATCCCGACTGGAGGGGAGGAGTTTACGAAGCTCCTACCGAGGGTCGGGGCTCAGCGCACCCTGCTCGAACAGTGGGACGTCGATCCCACGATCGAGGCGGACGAGCTCGAGCTGTTACGGCTGGCCTATCGCAAGGCGGTCTGTCCGGATGACCCGAACTTGAGCAAGGACATCTACGACGCCATCTGCGAGCTCTGCCTCCGGTACGACATCCTCCCCGACGAAGCAATCCTGCAACGCATACTGATTGATAAGGACATCATCACCAAGATGAATGAAGCCATCGAGAAGGCGATCCCGCCCTTCACACCGGGGTCCGATGTGAAGGAGGTCGAGAAGGTCGTGGCGTGGGCGAGAGGAATCAACCAGGCCGGTGCCATCAAGGACCTCCCGCCGGAAGTCGTCGCCTTCATGAAAGCTGCGAAGGAGAAGGAAAATGCCGCGTATGCTGGGCTGGCGAAACTCATCCATCTCAAGCTGAACGTCGTGTTGCCGCTCGTTTCGACGCCCATCGAAAGTGGGAAGCCCGGCAAGGCCCTCTACGGAAGAGCACTCGTGGGAGCGTCCTCGGCGGTGGTCCGCAGCCCGGGCGTCTTCAGGACCATGGTAGACGCTCCCCCTTCGGTCAACGATCCCTCCTCGGACTACCTCGACTTCCTGACGGTCTTGCAAATCGCCTGCGAGACGAAGTACCTGCCCGTCGGCTCCTCTTACCTGGTCAACAACCGCAATCCCGGCCTGATCGATCAAGCAGCGGACAAGATCAAGAAGCTGCAGGACCTGCTGGAAAAGGACGTGTTCAAGGCCAGGTGGTTCTACTGCGGGAAGAAGAAGGACGTCCCGAAGTGCGCCTGCCTGGTCGGCCACTACTGCGGTTGCCCCTGCGAGTGCTATATCTGGGTGATGCCCGAGCAGGCCGCCGCCCTGCGTGAGTTCACCCTCGCCGTCCTCTCGCTGGCTCCGATCGAGAAGCAAGACCTGGCTTTCAGCCGCGGGGCGGGGGCGGCCTACAGCGGGGCGGCAGCGACTCGTCGCTAGAGCTAGGTGCCGACGTGCTGGCTGGGGCGTGCGACCCTTCGTGACGTACACGATAGTCCAGCCGGCACGTCGGTGCCTCGACGCATTTGCTGAACGCAGGGGCTGCGCTCGTCCGACGGCATAACGATCGCTAGATGTGAACTTCCTTACTTGTGCTGGTTGAGCGGGCAGCAGTTCGGGCAGGGCAGTTCCTCCCCCGTGATCGGGCAGGTGTAGGACTCCTCCTTGGCCTGGTCCTGGTTGAGCGGGCAACACTTCTCGCAGGGCAGCGTCTCGCCCGTGATCGGGCAGACGTAAGACCTCGCCTGCGAGTTGGCGAACGCCAGGCCGGCGACGGCCAGGGGCGCGGCCAGCAGGGCGGTCCAGATCCACTTCCTCCGGTTCATCATCCCTTCCTCCAATCAACCTCGTCCGCGCGGCGGCGGGGCACGCCCCCGCTCACTTCACGAACTTGTAGATGGCTTCCATCAGCTCGTCGTACACGGCGGCATCACCCGACCGGATCGCGTCGGTGGCGCAGCGCTCCAGGTAGTTGCGGAGCACCGTCTTCGTGACCCCCTTCAGCGCCGCTTGCACGCTGGCTAGCTGTTGCAGGAGTTGCATGCAGGGGCGCTGGTCTTCGACCATGCGGGCCACGCCGCGCACCTGCCCTTCGATGCGGCTGAGCCGATCCAGCATGTCCTGCCGCAATTCATCAGCGTAGATGGGTAGGCTTGTCTTGTTCGGCATGGCCCTCTCCGTTAGGGGTACTCCCTACCCCTATCCTAGCGAGTGTTGCCCTCCTGTCAAGGGGGGCAACTGGAGCCGTTGCCGCTCCCCGCTCATGCCCCCGGCCCACACCATTGCGCGAGAGTGTTCTCATTCGGCGAAGGCAAGGGAGGCGGAACTGCTGCCCCGGCGGCGGCTGCCGGACGCAGGGCGCAAGGACTCCCGACGGCGCTAGTGGCGCTCGCCCTGGGGGCTGCCACTCCTCGCTCTTCTCGCCCACCAAGAGGCGACTGCGAGCGACGCCGGCACGAGAAGCACGAGCTGCAGGAGGGGCCACAGGCCCACTAGAAGCCCTGGCACGACGGGCATCCGTTCGCTGTACGACCAGCGACCCGCCGAGAGGAAGACGTGCTCAAGCGCGGTCGCGACCAGTCCCCCGAGCAGGGCCCCGGCAGCGTAGACGTTCCACCCGCCCGATAGCCCCCAGGTGCGGCGCCCCGCGGCGAGGGCACCCAGGCCATAGATGGCAAGAGTTAGCACCACGTCGCCCAGGCTCGCCCGGGCGCAGGGCAGCGCTGTCTCGCCCCAGGAGCGCCCGGCCATCTGGGCGTAGGCCGGCATCTGGAGCATCTCCCAGAACCAGTTGAGGACGAACGCCGCGGCGGCGAGCGCGGCGAGGAAAGACCACAGCGACCCGGCCGTTTCCGCGGCTGCGCCAGCAGCCGAACTGCTCCCCGTGACCATGCCCCCGACCTCAGACGGCGGTGCCGGCCATCTTCCGACACTCCTCGGCGCAGCGGCGACACTCCTCGGCGCACCGCCGGCAGTGCTCGTGCTCGTGCTTCTCGCACTCCTCGCCGCAGGCGTCGCAGACGTCCGCGCACAGCCGGCACAGCTCGCCGATGAACCGCGAGTTGCGGCTCATGAACGAGGCGGCCTGCCAGCAGACGGCGGCGCAGTCCCGGTCGAGGCGGATGCATTCCGCCAGGCTGGCCACGTCGGCCTCGCTCAGGCAGGCGTCGGCGCAGTGGTGGCACTCCTCGGCGCAGCGCACGCAGGCGTCGATGCAGGTTCGGTGTTCGCGGTGACTCATCGGACAACCCCTCTCGCGAGTGCAGGAAAGGCCCGCCAGCCTCCGGACTCGTTCCGTTCTCGGGCAACTTCCGCGCCGGGCGCCACAACCCAGACAATCATCGCCTCACGCCGGCGCTGAGCGGAACGAGTCCTCTCACCTGTGGGCACCAGATTGCCCGGGGACGCCGACCCCCGGCCGATCCGGCTTGGGTAGAGGCTGGCGGGCACACAACCCAAAGCTCGGATCGACGCGGAGTTTCGCTCGGCGGGCGCGGCGCCGCCAGCACCGGCCGACTTGTCGGGGTCACTTCTTGGCGTACTCGACCTTCTTGGGGGTGACGTACTTCTTACCCTCCTTCTCGGAGACGACACCGATTACGGTCCCCTCCTTCTTCTCGCCCCCGCAGACCGCCTCGTGGTATTCCTCGGAGTGTCCCTTGTCCAGCAGGTAGTAGGTGACCGTCTTGCCGCCCTCCTTGACCTGGATGGCGGTCGTACACTTCTTGATGTCCTTCTCCTTCAGGGCGCACTTCGCGCACAGGATCGTCCCCTTCAGGGTCACCTCCTTCTTGTCCTCGGCCCAGAGGCCGGTCGCCAGCGGGCCAACCGCCAGCAGCGCGAGCAGCATCAGGGTGTTACGCATCGCTTCGACTCCTTCACGAACCAGGGTCGGTCCGGGCGGCCGCGCGGCCGCCCCGGCTTACCGCCCTTGTTTTGTTGCTATCCGGCTCCCGGGGCAGCCACGACGCCGCCGTCCGCGACCACGGCCTTCCCGGCCGCCTGGCGCTCCTCCTGGAGCTTCAGCCAGCGGGCGCGGCGGACCCAGTAGAAGCGGACGGGCAGGAAGATGTCCACCACCTCGTCGGAGATGAGCAACCCGCCCAGCACCGGCAGGGCCATCGGCGCCAGGATCTCGCCGCCCACGCCCGTCGCGAAGACCATCGGGAAGATGGCGACGATCGCCACCCCCTCGGTCAGGAGCTTCGGCCTTAGCCGGTGGACCGCCCCCTCGATCACCGCCTGGCGCAGCTCCTCCAGCGAGTGGATGTTCTCGAGGCCGCCGCGCTTCTCGATCGCCTCGCGCAGGTAGACGAGCATGATGATGCCCGTCTCCGTCGCCATCCCGAAGCAGGCGATGAAGCCGACCCACACCGCCACGCTGAAGTCCATCGGCTTCGCGTCCCAGCCGCCCGCGATCTTCGGGAAGATGAACAAGAAGAAGATGCCGCCGGCCAGGGCCTCCGGGACGGCGAGCATCATGAGCGAGGCGTCGGCCAGGTCCTTGTAGGTCAGGTACAGGACCACGAAGATCAGCACGATCACCGCCGGGAAGATGAACCGCAGCGTGTTGGCCGCCCGGATCTGGTGCTCGAACTGGCCGGTCCACTCGACGTGGACGCCCTCGGGCAGGGCCACCTTCTCGCGCACCACGCGAGTAGCCTCCTCGACGAAGCCGACCATGTCCCGGCCGCGGACGTTGAGCGTCACGTAGTTGAGGAGCTGGCCGTTCTCGCTCCGGATCGTGGCAGGCCCCTCGACGACCAGGACGTCGGCGACGGCGCTCAAGGGCACCTGCAGCAGCTTCCCCGGGGCGGCGTGCGCCGGGGCGGTGCTGTGCGCGTCCTCCCGGGTGGACGCCGGGGCCGCCGCGCCCCCTGGAGGCGGGGCCATCGAGCCGGAGGGGTCACCCGTCGCGGGGCCGGCCATGCCGACGCCCCCGCTGCTGACCAGGAGGCGCTTCACGGCCTCCTCGTCGCCGCGCTGGGCGCGGGCGTAGCGGACGCGCACCGGGAAGCGGTTTCTGTCCTCGATGGTCTGCGTGACGACGCGGCCGCCGAGGGCCACCTCGATCGTGTCCTGGATGTCGGCGACGCTGACGCCGTACCGCGCCGCCCGCTCGCGGTCGATGTGTGCCTCCAGGTAGTCCTTGCCGCGGATCTGCCAGGCGAGCACCCCCTGCGCCCCCTGGACCTTCTCGAGCGCGGCGGCGATTTCCTTGCTGACCCGGTCGATGGTGGCGAGGTCGCGACCAAAGACCTTCACGCCGACGTCGTTCCGCACGCCGGTCGAGAGCATCTCGATCCGGTTGATGATCGGCTGGGTGGTGACGTTCTTCCAGCCCGGCACCTGGAGCACGCGCTCCATCTCGTCGCGCACCAGGTCGCCGTCCGGCTTGCTCTGGCGCGGCCAGAGGCTGACGGCGCGCTTCGCGAAGGGCCTCTTCAGCTCCTCCTGAAGCTGGGCGAAGGGCCTCAGGCCCGGGCGGTCCCGCCGCGCCCCCAGGTCGCGCTGTGTCTTGACGGCGTCGTCGGCGAGCCGGGCCGTCGCCGCGCCGCGCGGCGCCCCGTCCAGGAGGTTGCCGTTTTCGTCCTTGGCCGCCAGAGCCCCCTTCGCCAACTCCTCCAGCGCCAGCCAGGTGTAGGCGTCCATGCCCTGGTCGAAGAGCTCCCAGTTGATCTTCTTTTTGACCTGGGCGCGCCAGAGGTCCATGCGGCGCCCCTCCAGGGCCTTAAAGACCTCGCCCGCGAAGGTCTTCCGCTCCCCTCCGAGCGCCTCCGCCGCCCGGCTCAAGACCGCCCGCGGCGGCGACTCGTGCAGGGCCAGGGCGCCGGCGGCGTCCAGCTCCTCGCCGTCCTTGTGCAGGCCGCCGAGCGTTGCCAGGTGGCGCGCGGCCTCCTGGCAAAGCCTGGTCACGTCCTCGAGGGCCGGGTTCTTCGAGAGCGCCGGCCCGTAGTCCTTGACCAGGGCCTCGACCAGTCGGTCGACCTCCGCCTCCGGATCGACGCTGTCGGGCCAGTGGAGGATGCCGGCCGCCCGGAAGCGCGCGAGCGTCTCGTCGAAGAGGAAGCGCGTCAGGACCGGCCCCAGCTCCGACTCGAACTCCCGGTAGCGGAGCAGGGCCAATTCCCGCATCACCTCGTCGAAGCGCTCCAGCGCCTTCTGGGCGGCGTCGTTCACCAGCCCGTCGCGGCCGTCGGCGTCGGCCGTCTCGCGCACGTACCCGCCCTCCTCCAGGGCGAGCAGGATCCTGCGCGTCTGCCATTCGGCGTCCCTGAAGTTGAGCACGCGCTTCGGCCAGAGCTCGCGCGGCCGGAAGTTGACGAACGTCTCGACCATGTCGAGCCCCGCCGGGTCGGTGGGCGTGCTCGCGCGGCCGACCTTGCCGACCACCGACTCGACCTCGGGGAAGCTGCGGAGGAGCGCGTCCCTGGCCTTGAGGTCGTCCGCGGCCTGCGTGAGGCTGACCCGCGGCGCCGAGACGGGCATGTCCATCATGCTCCCCTCGTCCAGGGGCGGGATGAAGTCCACGCCGATCTTGGTGAAGTGGTACGCCCAGAGCGCCACAAGCATGAGGGTTGCGAGCGTCACCACCTGCCAGTGGAGGCCGCGGGTGAAGAGGACCGTGAGGAAGGTTACCGTACCGACGACCGCGAGGAACGACGTCTTCCAGGCGGTCTCGCTCGCGCCCAGGCCGACCACGGCCTGGAGCGGGAACATGCCGGCTGCCAGGATCAGGAGGGCGGCGAACATCCACATGACGAGGTTCAGGCGCGGGAAGAACCAGGTCAGCACCGGCCGGTAGATGTGGATAAAGCTCCGGACGATCCAGTTCTCCTCCTCGGACCGCAGCCGGCCCTTGATGAAGGTCGGGATCAGCGCGGGCACCACGGTCACTGAGATGAGCGCCACGCCGACCAGGGCGAAGGTCTTCGTGAACGCGAGCGGGTGGAAGTACTTCCCCTCCCGGCCCGTGAGCATGAACACCGGGACGAACGAGATCAGCATGATCATCACGGAGAAGAAGATCGGCCGGCCCACCGTGCGGCAGGCGCGGATGACCGTCTCGCGCGTGTCTCCCGTGACCTTCCTGTCGCCGAACTCCTCCTTCAGGTGGTGCGTCGCGTTCTCGACCATCACGATGGCCTGGTCGACGAGGATGCCGATCGAGATGGTGATCCCCGCCATCGACATGATGTTGGCCTGGATGTCAATGACGCCGAGCTTGCGCAGGAGCCACATGATCAGAAACGACGAGAGCACCGAGAGCGGAAGCGTCACGCAGATGACGAAGGCGCTCCGGAAGTGCGACAGGATCAGCAGGATGGCGACCGTGGCGATGAGCATCTCGTGCCACATGACCTCCGTGAGGGTGTGGATCGCCCCGCGGATCAGGCGCGTCCGGTCGTAGGCCGGCACGATGCGGACGCCCTCGGGAAGTTCCGTCTGTAGCTCCTGGATCTTGTGCTTGACAGCCCGGGTGACGGCCAGCGGGTTCTGCCCGTGGCGCATCATGACCACGCCGCCGGGCACCTCGTTGCCGTCCTTCTCGAAGACGCTGCGGCGGAACTGCTGGCCCAGCTGCACGGTCGCCACGTTCTTGACGTAGACCGGCGTGCCCTCGCTCTGGCGGACGACCGTGTTCTCGAGGTGCCGCACGACGCGCTTGCGGAGCTGGTCTTGGCCTTGGCGCTCGCCGTCCTTCGAGCTGCCGAGGTAGCCGACGCCGCGGACGGCGTACTCGGCACCGTTCTTGTGGATGACGCGGCCGCCGACCGTCAGGTTGCTGCGGGACACGGCGGCGTAGAGGTCGCCGAGCGTGACGCCGTAGGCGCGGAGCGCCTCGGGCTTCACGTCGATCTGGTACTCGAGGGGGGCGCCGCCCACGGTCGCGACCTCGGCCACGCCGGGGACGGCGTTGAGCGCCGGGGCGATGGTGAATTGGTTCAG
Source organism: Gemmataceae bacterium (assembly GCA_046350195.1). Lineage (GTDB taxonomy): Bacteria > Planctomycetota > Planctomycetia > Gemmatales > Gemmataceae > CALDUY01. The sequence continues at coordinate 16,038 of JAXMAW010000013.1, read as the reverse complement.
GGCCGTCAGCTGCCCCCGGTCCGCCGGGTGCGACGGGCCGGGCTCCAGGGTGTACCAGAAGATCTGGCCGAGCGCCGTGGCGTCGGGGGCGAGGTAGGGGACGACCCCCGGCGGCAGGAAGGTGCCCGCCAGGGCCAGCTTCTCCAGCACGCGGACGCGGGCGAAGTAGAAATCCACGCCGTCCTCGAAGATCAGCGTAATCATCGAGAAGTTGAACTCAGAGGTGGAGCGGATCGCCTTGACGCCGGCGAGGCCCTGGAGCTTCAAGGACAGCGGGTAGGTGACCTGGTCCTGGATCTCCTTGGGACTTCTGCCCATCCAGTCGGTGAAGACGATGACCTGGTTCTCGGAGAGGTCGGGGATGGCGTCCACCGGCGTGTTCAGCACCGCGTAGACGCCCCACACGGCCAGTGCCGCCGTGACGATGAGCACCAGGAAGCGGTTCCGGATGGAGTACTCGATCAGCTTCTCGATCACGGCCGGCCCCCCTTCCCGGAGGCGTCCGCCTTGGCCTTCGCCTTCAGCTTCTCGACCAGGGCGAGGGTCTTCTCGGGGCTCTCCTTCGCCTCGTCCTCGCAGGCGGCGCAGCACAGGAACACCGGCTGTCCCTTGACCATCACCTTCGCGGGCTTGCCCATCGAGCCCAGGAGCTTGTCCTGCTGGATGGGGCAGTACTTCTGGGCCTCCGCCAGCCGGCGGTCTTCCTCGCTCAGCTTGGCCAGGGCGGCCTTCACCTTGGCCGGAGCCTCGGCCGCCGGGGCGGGTTTGACGCCGGTTTCCCTCGGCTTCGTGCCTCTGGTCTTCTTCAGGCGCTCCGCCTCGGCCAGGGTTTTGTCGGGGTTCTCCTTGGCCTCGTCTTCGCAGCCCTTGCAGCACAGGAACACGGGCTGCCCCTTGAGCATCACCTTGACCAGTGGTCCCATCGAGCCGAGCGGTGCGCGCTGGATCGGGCATACCTTCTGCGCCTCCGCGAGGAGCCGGTCCGGCGTGCTGAGCTTGCCCAGGTTGGCCTTCACCTTCATGTCCTGGTCCTCCGGCGTGGTCGGTCGCACCTCAGCGAGGCCCGACGACCCGGACTTCGAGGCCCCGCCGCCCCCGTAGTAGATGGACCCTGCTGCGGCGCTCACCCGCGTCTCGGCGTCTAGGAGGTACGAGCCGACCGAGACCACCTTCTCCCGCTCCTTGAGCCCTTTGAGCACCGGGTAGAACGTGTCGCCGCCGGGGCCGACGCAGAGCGGGCCGAGCTCCACCTGCACCGCGTCGAAGGTCGTCTCGCCCTCCTGGCGGAAGACGACCTTCTGGCTCCCGGTGTAGACGACGGCGTCCTCCGGGACGGCGAGGACGCGCCCGTCCCGCGCCGCGAACGGCGGGCCGAGTTCCGCCGCCGGCACCTCAATCCGGACCGTGGCGAACATGCCGGGCTTGAGGCTCGCCTCGGGCTTCTTCTCGTGGTCGGGGTTGGGGACGTCGAAGCGAACCCGGAGCGTCCGGCTGCCCTGGTCGAGGTGCGGGTAGAGGAAAGCGAGCTTGCCCTCGAACGCCCGGTTGGGGACCGCCTCGGCCGTCGCCCGGACGGCCTGCCCGAGCTTGAGGAAGCCCACGTCCTGCTCGTAGACCTGGGCCTCGATCCACACGGTCGATAGGTCGGCCACGTCGTAGAGGCGTGCCCCTTCCTCGACGTACTCCCCGGCCACCTGGTACTTGCGGATGACATACCCGGCGATGGGCGAGTGTATGGTGAGGTGAGTGCTGCGCCGGCGCGACTTCTCGACGGCGGCAATCTGCTCGGGGAGGATGCCCAGCAGGCGCAGCTTGGTGCGGGCCGCCTCGAGCGTCGTCTGGCCGTAGTCGCCCGCACCGCCGCGGGCGGCCTCGAGGGCGCGGAGCAACTCGTCCTGCGCCACGACCAGCTCGGGGCTGTACAGGTCCGCCAGGGGCGCGCCCTTCTGGACCGTCTGCCCGGTCACGTTGACGTAGAGCTTGTCGATGCGGCTCTTGCCAGTGGCGCGGGCGGTGATGCGGGCGAGCTTCCGCTCGTCGAACTCGACGGTGCCGACCGCCTCGACCTTCTTCACCAGGCCCTCGTGGCCGACCTCCCAGGTGCGGATGCCGGAGGCGACCACCTTGTAGGGCGTGAGCTGCAGCCGCTGCACCACGCCGGGCGGCAGCGCCTCGCCCGGGGCGGCCTCCCCCTTCTTTCGCCTCGTCAGGTTCATAAAGCAGATGGGGCACTTCTCCTTCGGGTTATTGGTCACGACCTGCGGGTGCATGGGGCAGAAGTACTCGACGTCGGAGCTCGCGACCTGCTCGGCCCCGCGGAGGGGGCGCGTCAGCTTTTCGTAGTGGGCGACGAGGGTGTCCCAGTAGACGATGAGCGCGCCGATCGCGCCCAGGATGGCGAGGAAGCGGAGCCGGGCGAGCTTGACCAGGATCGCGAAATGGAACCACCACCAGAGCTTCCCCAGAACGCCGAGTTCGGGGGGGGCGTGGAGCCCCCCCTCGTCCAGCGCATCGACCTCCGGGGACTGGCTCGCGGGGCGAGACGCTTCGGGTTCGGACATGGGTGGACCCCCTCTCGACGGGCCCGCGGCGCTGCCGGGGTCACCGACCGCTCCGGCCCGCGGGCGCCTTGGATCACCTTGCGTGTGTGAACGACTTCGAGACACTCCTCGCGGCAACTCTCGAAGCTTCCCGCCGCTGCCCAAGAGGGCGCGCGACCGCGCTGCACGAGACGTCGCCCGGCGGTTAACCGGGAGGAATGCTCAAATGAGGAAGCGCTGGAGTACGGTCACGAGGTCGGTCGGCGGCGGGGCCAGAAAGTGTGACTGCCCCCGGATCAGGGCGTGGTCCGAGATCGAAGTGAGTGCGGTGGGCTCCGGCGGGGAGAGTGCGTCGCCCCAGACGAGGTCCGTGAGAGCGCAGGTTTCGGACGGCGTGGGCGCCAGGTTGTCTGACCCCACGAGCGTCTTGACGCAGGATGGGCCACCGATCGCGGCGCCGTCTGGCGTTTCATCCGTCCGCGGGCGGCCGCGGTGAGCGCAGCAGGCGCATTCGGCAGCCCCCGTAGGGGCCGCGAGCGAAGCGCCGCAGCAGCGGCCCCGCGACGCAGGCGATTCCTCCGCACAGCAGCAAGCGAGGGCGGAAGTTCGGAAGAGGAAACTCAGGCAGAAGGGCTTGAGCGTGCCGTCCGGGCACCGGCACTGGACGCGCGGGCTCCCGGCCAACAGCGTAAGAAGCGCCGCTAGCAAGATGTGGGCGGCTCGGGCAGTCTTCGCGAGCGTCGCCATGTTGTCTCCGCCTCTATTATTGCGTCCGCCCCGCGCGCTTGCCAGAGCGCTTGGGTCTGAGAGCGCGAAGCACCTTCCCACCACCCTGGAAGTTCGGGGACTGTCCTTGTGCCGTGGCGCGCGCCCGCTGCGGAACACGAAGCCTCCCCGCACCACGGCCATGCGGTGGCCACGCCCCCCTACCCTTCGGTCGGTGGAAGCAAGGGAAATGCTCGAGTGCTCCGCGTCGAGGTAGCGACTTCCCGCGCCCCGAACGCCGGGCGCCTGCGAACGCCCGTCAATCAGCCGCGCCGCTCGGTTTCCAGCGCCGCCGCCCAGGCGTCGATCGCCTCGGCCGAGATGGCGAACCCTTCCCGGGGGAACCGGGCGACCACGTCCCGCTTGAACCGCTGGTGGAGGTCTTGGGCGGCCTCGTCGCCCAGCATGTCGGCAAGGAGGGCGAGCGAGAGCTGGGCCGGGCCGCTCCCGGCGTAGCCCCACTCGGGCCCGTCGGGTGAGTGGTTGCGGAGGTCGTTCCGCATGGCCAAATCAGTCGGGGCGAGGTCGTCCACCTGCTTATGGACCGCGGCGCCACCGTCCTCGCGCCGCAGCCCCGTGTAGATCACCGGACTCATGTCCCCCTCCGCTGGCGTTCCGCCGTGAGCCTGCCACAGCCCGGGCCGCGGAGCCAGTCGGCAGTCGGCGACGCTGACGACGGCACCCATCTGCCCCAGCGCCGGCCCGGCAATAGCCCGTGACCCCAGAAACCAGAACTGTCTCAACTAGTCCGGCATCCGAACGTGCGGGTCGGCGTGACGGGGCCCTAGTACGCGATCCGGAGAGTCGAGCCCTCGGGCGGCACCGCGGGGAGGACGAAGGAGAACCGGTGCCCTTGGACGCGGCGACCGGCCCGCAGGAGGGTCCCGACGCCGCTCGCGAGGGTCGCCCCGTCGGGTCCCTGGAGCAGAAGGCTCACCTCTTTCGGCGCCGCTAACCGGCCGTCGATCACCCCCTCCACGAGCAACGACGGACCGTCCTGCACGACCGAGAGGCGTCGGATGGAGTCCGTCCCGGTGTGCTCGTTCCGCAGACACACGGCGCCCGTCTCCAGGAGGTTCGGGCCGTGTAAGTGGCTGCAGCCGCCCGGGAGCGACATGGCCGTGAGCAGGACTAGGTACTTCGGCATTGCTTTCATCGTGCATTCTCCTGGGTCGTTCGTTTCTCGCGGACGGTGAACATGACGTAGAGCGCGGGCTCGTACGGTGCCGCCCTAGTACGCGATCCGGAGCGTCGAGCCCTCGGGCGGCACCGCGTCGAGGAACACGGAGAAACGATGGCCTCGCCTGTTGCGGTCGCCGCGCCAAACGGTCCCGACGCTGCTCGCGAGCGTCGTCCCGTCGGGCCCCTTGAGCAGGAGGTTCACCTCCCGGGGCGCCGGTACCCCGCCCTCGAGGACCCCCATCACGTGCAACGAGGACCCTTCCTGGGCGACCGAGATGGTTCGTATGGTCGCCGTCCCGGCGTGCTCTCGCTGCAGGCACAAGGTGCCGTCCTCCAGGAGGTTTGGGCCACTGTGGATGTGGCGGCAACCCCCCGAGAGCGACGAGGCCGTGAGCAGGAACAAATACTTCGGGATCGTTCTCATCGCGCATTCTCCTCCATGGTTGATTCTCGTTCGGAGCGCATACCAGGCGATCCGAAACACCTCCGTGCCGACTTTCCTCCCGACGAAAGGCCACGCCCCTGGAAACCGAAGCGCCGACGCCGGTCCGGTCCACGAACGGCCGGATCGGCGCGGCCGCAGCCTAGTACGCGATCCGGAGCGTCGAGCCCTCCGGGGCCACCGCCGGGAGCGTGACGGAGAAGCGGCGTCCGGCGGTACCGCGTCTCCTTTGGTGGCGTGGTCCGGCGGTGCCACCGCCCGCTCGGTGGACGCTCCCCGTCCCCTCCGCAAGCCGCTCCCCGTCGGGTCCGATGAGGGTGACGCGGACGTGATCCTGCACCGGCGCACCGCCATCGATCGACCCTTGGACAAGAAGGGACTCGCCTTCCTGGGTCACCCAAACGCTGCGGAGTGACCCTGGGCCGGCGTGCTCACGCTTGACGCACACCGTCCCTTGCCGAACGAGGTCCGGCCCCCGGAGCAAGGCGCAGCCGGCGGCCGACCAGGCGGCGCAGAATGAGAATAAGTGAGCCACGATCTTTTTCATGATCCTACGTGCCTCCGGCAGCAGGCTCGCGCCCGGTGAAGAGCGCGTAGAGCGCGGGGAGGACGAAGAGCGTGAGGAGCGTGCTCGTGAGGAGCCCGCCGATGACGACCGTCGCGAGCGGCTTCTGCACCTCGGCGCCCGTCCCCGTCGCGAGCGCCATCGGGACGAAACCGAGGGACGCCACGAGCGCCGTCATGAGCACGGGCCGGAGCCGGGTGAGCGGCCCCTCGACCACCGCCTCGTCGGTCGCCATGCCCTCGGCCCGGAGCTGGTTGATGAAGGTCACCATGACGAGGCCGTTTAGGACCGCGACGCCCGAGAGGGCGATGAAGCCGACCGCGGCCGAGATCGAGAACGGCATGTCCCTGAGCCAGAGCGCCAGGATCCCGCCCGTCAGCCCGAGCGGCACCGCGGTGAAGACGAGCGCCGCGTGCCGCGCCCTCCCGAGGGACGCGAAGAGGAGGCCGAAGATGAGGAGGAAGCAGCCCGGGACGACGATGGCGAGGCGAGCTTTCGCCGCGACCAGGTTCTCGTACTGGCCCCCCCACTCGAGCCACCCGCCGGGGGGCGGCGCGACCGCCTTCATCTTCTCCTGGGCCTCGGCCACGAAGGAGCCGAGGTCGCGCCCCCGGACATTCGCCTGGACGACGATCCGGCGCTTGCCGTTCTCGCGGCTGATCTGGTTCGCACCCTCGGCGACCGAGACCGACGCGACTTCGCCGAGCGGCACATAGCCGATCGAGAGCGCCTCGACCGCGCGCTGCTCGGTTCGGGCGAGCGACGCCCTCATGCCCTCGTCTGCCGCCGGGAGCGGGATCGGGAGTCGCTCGAGCGCCGACGGCTCGCCCCGGAGCTCGTCGGGCAGCCGCACCACGAGGTCGAAGCGGCGGTCGCCCTCGAACACAAGGCCCGCCTCGCGCCCGCCCATCGCGGCGGCGACCACGTCCTGGACGTCGGAGACCGTGAGCCCGTAGCGGGCGAGTTGCGGGCGGAGGAGGTCGACCGTCATGACGGGCATACCAGACGTCTGCTCCATCTTCGTGTCTGCGGCGCCGGGGATGCCCTGGAGGACCGCGAGCACGCGCTGGGCCACGCCCTGCATCGCCGCGAAGTCGTCGCCGTAGACCTTCACGGCCACGTCGCCGCGGACGCCCGAGATGAGCTCGTTGAACCGCATCTGGATGGGCTGGGTGAACTCGTAATTGTGGCCGGGGATCGCTTTCACCGCGAGCTCGATGAGCCGGACGAGCTTCGCCTTGTGCCCTTCCGTCTTCGGCCGGCCCTCTTCGCCCTCCTCGTGTTCCTCGCCCTCCTCATGCGCGTGGTCCTTCTCGGCTGCTTCGGCGGCCAGCTTTTCGAGCTCGGCCTCGCTCCGCCACTCGTCCCTCGGCTTGAAGATGACGAAGGTGTCGGAGACGTTCGGCGGCATCGGGTCGGCCGCGAGTTCGGCGGTTCCGGTCTTGGAGTACACGAACGCGACCTCGGGGAGTTGCGAGAGCGTCTTCTCGATCTCGAACTGCATCGCCTGCGACTGGGTAAGTGACGTCGACGGGATCCGCAACGCCTGGAGGGCCAGGTCCTTCTCGTCGAGCGTCGGCACGAACTCCTGGCCGAGGCGGGAGAAGAGGACGAGCGACCCGAGGAACGCGGCCGCCGCGGCGGTCACGACGACGGCGCGTGCCCGGAGGGCGAGCCGGAGGAGCGTGAGGTACCGGGCCTTGAGCCACCGCACGGCCGCCACCTCCTGCTCCGCGATCGAGCCTCCGAGGAGGATCGCGACGAGCGCGGGCACGAGCGTCATAGAGAGAAGGAACGCGGAGACGAGGGCGAAGATGACCGTCATCGCCATCGGGTGGAACATCTTCCCCTCGACGCCGCTCAAGGCGAGGATCGGCACGTAGACCGTGATGATGATCGCCTGCCCGAAGACGGACGGCTGGACCATCTCCTGGGTCGCCTCGCGCACCTCGGCCAGGCGCTCCGGGAGCGTCAGCGGCCGGCCGAGGGCGTGCTGCCGGTGGCCGAGCCGCCGGAGGCAGTTCTCGACGATGATGACGGCCCCGTCCACGATGAGGCCGAAGTCGACGGCGCCGAGGCTCATGAGGTTCCCGCTGATCTTCCCCTCGACCATCCCGGTCGCCGTCATGAGCATCGAGAGCGGGATCGCCAGAGCGCAGATGATCGCGGCCCGGATGTTCCCGAGCATGAGGAAGAGGACCAGGATCACGAGGACCGCCCCCTCGACGAGGTTCTTCTCGACGGTCGCGATCGTGGCGTCGACGAGCTTCGTGCGGTTAAGGACCGTCTTCGCCCGGACGCCCGGCGGGAGCGACTTCTGGATCGCGGCCATCCGCTCGTCGACCGCCGCCGCCACGGTCCGGCTGTTGGCGCCGAGGAGCATGATGGCCGTCCCGACCACCACCTCCTCGCCGTTCTCGCTCGCGGAACCGGTTCTTAGCTCGCGCCCGACCCCGATCCCGTCCTCGCCGACTAAGTCCGCGAGGTAGACGGGCACGCCGTCCCGCGTCCCGACGGCGATGGCGCCGATCTGCTCGACGTTCTCGATCCGCCCCGTCGCGCGGACCAAGTACGACTCGCCGCGGTGCTCGACGTAGCCGGCGCCGGTCGAGACGTTGTTGGCCTCGAGCGCCTCGATGACGTCCTTGAAGGTCAGCCCGCGGGCGACGAGCCGGAGCGGGTCCGGCCGGATCTGGTACTGCTTCACGTACCCGCCGATCGCGTCGACGCCGGCCACGTCCTTCACGCGCCGGAGCTGGGGCCGGATGATCCAGTCCTGCACCTCGCGGAGGTAGGCGGACCGCTCGAGGTCGTTCCCGAGCCTTCGGCCCTCGGGCGTCAGGTACGCGCCGTCCGGCTGCCAGCCGGGGACGCCCGCCTGCGCATTGGCGCCCTCGCCGTGCGGGTGCTCGTACTCGACGGTGTACATGTAGATCTCGCCGAGCCCGGTCGCGATCGGGCCCATGACCGGATCCACGCCGGGCGGGAGGCTCTCCCGCGCCTCGGACAGCCTCTCGCTCACCTGCTGCCGCGCGAAGTAGATGCTCACGTCGTCGTCGAACACCGCGGTCACCTGGCTGAAGCCGTTCCGCGAGAGGGAGCGGGTGTGCTGGAGCCCCGGGATGCCGGCGAGCGCGTTCTCGACGGTGAAGGTCACCTGTTTTTCCACCTCGATCGGGGAGAGGGACGGCGCGAGGGCATTGATCTGCACCTGGTTGTTCGTGATGTCCGGCACGGCGTCGATCGGCAGGCGCCCGAGGGCGTAGACGCCGAGCGCGGCCACGGCCGCCGTCAGGGCGAGGACCAGCCAGCGGCGGGCGACCGAGAAGGCGAGGATTCTGCTGAGCATGCCGGGCCCTCCCCCTTTAGTCGTCGTCTTCCACGGAGCCCTTCCCGAGCTCGGCCTTGAGGACGAACGTGTTGCCGGCCGCGTACTCGACCCCGGCCCGGATCCCCGCGAGCACCTCCGTCACCTCGCCGTCCGAGTCGCCCGCGACGACGTCGCGCGCCTCGTAGCGTTCGCCCTCCTTCGCGAAGACGACGGTACGCTCGCCGATCCGCTGAACCGCCGAAGCCTTGACCGCGAGCGGCACGGACCGGCCCTCGAGCAGGAGCTCGGCGTCGATGAACTGGTCGGGGTAGAGCTTCCCTTCGCGGTTCTCGATCACGGCCCGCGCGACGCGCGCTTGCGTTTGCTCATCGACGACCCGCGAGACGTAGCTGACCGTGCTCTCGAAGCTCTCGCCCGAGTGCGGGGGACGGATCCGGACGGGTAAGCCTTTCCGCACGAGCCCGAAGTCTCGCGGGAAGACGAAGAGATCGATCCAGACGGACGAGAGGTCCGCGACGGCGAAGATCGGCTCCGACTCAGTCACATACTCACCGACGGTCGCGTGCCTGAAGACCACCGTGCCCGACGTGAGGGAGACCACCTCGTAGGGTTTGAGGCTCTGGTTGCTCTCGACTACGACCAGGGACTCGCCCTTCTGGACCGAATCGCCGAGTTCTTTTCTCACCTCCTTCACGACCCCTGGGAATCGCGGGTGGATGTGCGCGAACCGGTTCTGGTCGGCGCCGACACGCCCGGTGACCTTGAGTACCTTAGCGACCCGCGCAGGTCCTGCGACCTCGGTCGTGACGCCGCGCTCGCGGAGGACGGACTCCCCGAGATGCACCTCGTTCCCTTCGCCGTGCTCGTCGTGCTCTTCGTGGCCTTCGTGCCCATGGCCGCCCCCGGCGTCCGCGGGCGTTGGCGCGACAAGGAGGCATGCGAGGAGGAGGGGGATGAAATGTTTCATGCGAGTCCTACAATTCGTTGCCGAGGAGGATGGAGAGTTGCGCCAGCGCGGCGCGCTCGAGCGACCAGAGGTCGAGCGCGCGGAGCCGCGACTCCGCGAGCTCCCGCTGGGCCTGGGCCACGAGGAACGGCGTCCCCTGCCCGGCGTCAAACTGCTTCCGGAATCCCCGAAGCGCCCGCTCCCGCGCCGGGATGACCTCGCGCTCGAACTTCCTGCGCTGCGTCGTGAGGGCCGTGGCGGCGTCGAAAAGGAGCACCGCCGCCTCCTCGAGCCGCCCCGACGTTGCGTACTCCTGAAGGCGCCGCGCTGCCTGCTCCTCCCCGAGCGCGCGCATGCGTCCCGCCTGGTTGCGGTCGAAGAACGGGAGCTCGACCGAGAACCCGAAGGTCACCTGCCGGTCGCCCGCGTCCGTGCGCGAGTAGCCGACGCTCGGGCCGAACCGCGGGTAGGAATCGAGCCGTGCGAGCTCGACCTGCCTCGTCGCGATCTTCGCGGCGAGCTCCGCCCGGCGCTGCGCCGGGAGCTCCCCGCCCCTCGCCTTCGCGAGCACGTCCGCTGTAGACGGGAGACGGGCCTCGGGCGGCGGGAGGAGCCTCGCGCCCGAGAGGTCCGCGCCCGAGACCTTGATGAGTTCCGCGACCGCCGCCTTCCGGTCCGCCTCGGCCCCGACGATGTCGGTCGCGAGGAGTGCGACTTCGCCCTCGAAGACCGCGGCGTCCCCCTCGGCCAGGAACCCCTTCGCCGCGCCCTCGCGGAGCTTCGCAAAGATGTCCTCCGCCAGGCGGCGGGCCTTCTCGAGGATTCCGCGGCGCTCCTGCACGGCCCAGGCCTTCGCGTAGGTGACGGCGAGGTTCTGGCCGAATTCGAGGAGCTCGACCTTCCGCTCGAGCGTGGCCGAATCGCGGATGAGCGCCGCGAGCCGCGTGCGGGCGCCGAAGTCGGACGGGCGAAGCGGCTGCGCGACCTTCAGCCCAAACTCGTCCTTCTCGTGCATGCCATTGGTCGGTGCCCCGTACTCGGCGTCGAGCAGCGGGTTCTGTTTCACCTCCGTCGAGGTCGCGTCGGCCATCCGTCCGGATTGGGACGCGGCGATCTTGCCCACGTCCGGGCTCTTCTCGAGGGCGACTCTGAGCACGTCGTGGAAGGAAACGGCTCGGTCTTCCGCTGCGGCGAGGCCGGTCCACGCGCAGGCGACGGCGATGACGAAGGATCCGAATTTCACGGGCAGGAGCCCTCCCGGGCGGAAACACTGGAGCGCTTGAGACGAGCGACGCGAGCTTAGGCGCGGAGGTAGGGCGGCGCGTTTGAGGAGATGGAGAGGGAGATAAAGGGCCGGGTGCCGAGCGATGGGGCCGCACTCCACTCAGGTGACCGCGCGGCGCAGCCGAAGCTGGCGTTGGGGAGCGGCGGCGGCGATGCGATCAGCCGGGAGAAGAGGCGGACGAACGGAGCGACCCCGTCCGCCCAGGCCCCCCGTCCTTCCGTGACGAAGGCACCTCCGCAAGGCTTACCTTCTTCGTGAGAGAGGGGGTCGCCCCTCGGATGAGCCGGACAGTCCGTGCCGGGGGCGCCAGAGCCGCTCGAGAGCGGGGCGAGGTCACTCTTCTGGAATAAGCATGCGTAGGCGCAGTGATGCACCGCCCCGAACCACACGAGGAGCAGGATGACCGGTATGAGCTTACGGGTTCTCAAACGAGGTGAAGCCGAGTTTAGCCGCAGCGAGCCTAGCAGAGGCTCGGGCGAGGCGAAAGGGGCGACCCGGTCGCGCAAGGTCGAGGCCCGCGGGTGAACCACCCGGAGACCAACGCGCTTTCGAGCCCGGGCCGTGTACAGTTCGTCTTGAATCCCGAAGTCCCGCTCGGGTAGAAGGGCCGGTCCTGCAGCAGTGAGCGGAGGTAATACCCCCTTCTAATTGTCCGAACTTTGCTGAGCGCGTAAGATGGAATTAGCCGATCCGTTCAGGAAAGGCCCTTTAAGGTCTCTGGGGAGCGAGCGGGTTAGTGCGAACCGCCTTCACGATCCTGGCTACCTTGCAGCTGCTCATGCCCGAAGGCATGTGCCTCTGCCGGCTACTGCCGCAGGTCGTCGGCTCGCCGACCGCGGCCCCTCACGCCTCCGCCGGCCTTGCCACCCAGCACGCCCCGGACTCCCCCCCTGAGCCGCCTTCCCGCTGCTCCTGCAAGAAGCATCGCTGGGCGGAGGGGACGACTGGCGAGGGGCTCGCAGCCGGGACGGACGCCTGCCGATGCCCGGTTTGCCCCGCGAACGACCAGCGCGGACGAGGCCCAGAACGCGAGGGGCACCTCCCGTGCTGCCCCGGCATCGACTGCGCGCCGGTGATACCCGGAGCCCTCAAGTCCGACGTGGCTGCCCCGGTCGTCCACGCCGCGCACCTTGGCCACGCTCTGCCCTTTGCCGCCCCCTCCCCGCCCGCTCGGTCGGCCGCGGAGCGTCGTCCCGCGTTCCCGCCAGCGCCCCTCTTTCTGAGCCACTGCGCTCTCCTCATTTGATACTTCCCGTCCCCGGCGTCTCGTCCGGCGCGGGCCTCCTCTAGCCGTGTCGGCAGCCCCCCTACCGTCACTAATTACGTTGACCCATGCGGCCTCGCCGGCCGGCTACGACTCCGCTGCTGTCCGCCTCCCGGCGCGCCGCACGCCGGGTCTACCTGGGAGGTTCTGCCGTGAGCGATGTTCTCATTCCGACCGCTGAACCCGACGTGTCGGCTACTCCCCCCAGCACCGAGTCGGGCCGCACCCCGAAGGCCGGCTGGGCGGGCCGGCTCGTGAATCTGCTCCCCTCCGTCCTGGCCCTGGCAGCAGTGGCTGGGTTGGTGCTCTTCGGTCAGAGCGTTGGCTGGAAGATGCCGAAGTTTTCGAGCCTGACGGGCAGGGTGGCCGCCGAGGAGGACGACTGGTGCGCCGAGCACAGCGTGCCGGAGTCCACCTGCGTCGAGTGCGGGAATGAGTCATCCGCGGCGAGGAAGCCTCTGGCCTGGTGCAAGGCCCACGGCGTTCCCGAGTGCCCGCTCTGCCACCCGGAAATCGCCCAGCTGGTTTCCCCGCCGACGGTCACGCCCGAAATGCTCACGCGGGCCGAGGCGGCGAGGGCCTTCGCCGACCGCGTCGAGAACAGCAGCAAGTGCAAGCTCCACCAGCGCCGCCTCCAGTTCGCCTCCCTGGAGGCGTTCCGCAAGTCAGGCATGCAGGTGGCCCACGTCGGCGTCGGCCTGGTCAGCGAGACGGTCGCCGCGCCGGGCGAGGTCGTCTACGACCCGACGCGCGTGGCCCGGCTCTCCCCGCGGCTGGCCGGCACCGTCTGGCGGGTCGAGAAGAAGGTCGGGGACCGGGTCCGGGAGGGGGAGGTTCTGGCACTCGTGGACGCAGCCGACGTGGGCAAGGCCAAGTCGGCGTTCCTCCAGGCGCTGTTCCAGGTGGAGCTAAAGCGGAAGACCCTCGAGGGCCTGAATGCCGCCAGCGCGTCGGTGCGTGAACAGTCCATCCGCGAGGCCGAGGCGGCGCTCGAGGAGGCCAAGGTGCAACTCGTCACGGCCGGCCAGGCCCTGACTAACCTCGGCATGCCCGCCTCCGCCGACCGCCTGCGCGGGCTCGAGCCGGCCGAGGCATCCCGGCGCGTGCAGTTTCTTGGACTCCCTGCGGAGCTCGTCGCCACCCTGGACCGGACGGCGTCGGCGAATCTGCTGCCCGTGGTGGCCCCGCTCGACGGGGTGATCGTGTCCCGGGAGCGCGAGGCCGTGGCCGGCGAATCGGTCGAACCCGGCAGGGCGTTGTTCGTCGTCGCCGACACGAGCCGCATGTGGCTCCAACTGGACTTGCGGCTCGAGGACGCCCGCCGGGTGAAGGTCGGCCAGGCGGTGCGCTTCAAGTCAGACGGCGGGCCGCTGCTCACCGCCAGCCTGGCCTGGGTCAGCACCGCCGTGGACGAGCAGACGAGGACCGTCCGGGCGCGGGCCGAGCTGGACAACACGAACACCAAGCTGCGCGCGCGGACGTTCGGCAGCGGCACGGTGGTCCTCCGGGAGGAGAAGGACGCGGTCGTCGTCCCCAGCGAGGCCGTCCACTGGGAGGGCTGCTGCCACGTCGTCTTCGTCCGGGACAAGCATTTCGAGAACGAGGGTGCCCCCAAGGTGTTCCACGTTCGGAAGATCCTGCCTGGCGCCCGTGCCGAAGAGAAGACCGAGGTAATCGCCGGCGTGCTGCCCGGGGAACTGGTCGCGACCCGCGGGAGCGGCCTTTTGCGGGCGGAGCTTCTGAAAAACAACCTCGGGGCGGGGTGAGCGGACTGCAAGCACTAGCGGCCCGGTCGGGCCGTCCGCTCCGCCGCCCTAAAGAGACCACAAGCCCCAGGGCTTCAGTAACCACCGTCACACAGGTGCGCCTATGCGAGAGAGCACGAACGGCATCACCGGCTCCGGGCCCCCGACGGCGGTCGCCCCCGATCGGCCCGCGGGCGGGCGCGTCGGGTCCTTCCTAGCCTGGACAGCCGGCGCGGTCCCGACCCTCCTGGTCATGGGCGGGCTTGTCGCCCTCGCCCTGTGGGGTCATCACACCGGCTGGCAGCTGCCTGGCGCGGGGGCGGAAGGGGCCGGCGAGCCGTCCCTGGCGTCCCACTGGCTGGAGGTCGCACCGGAAGGCCAAGGCCCCGGCTGGTGCGCCCGCCACGGCGTCCACCGCTGCCCGCTCGAAAACCCGGAGGCCGCGCAGGTGTCGAAGCCGCCGGTTGTCACGCCCGCCGACCGGGACCGGGCCGACCGCGCCCTCGCCTTCCGGGATCGGCCGGGGAACGACCCGGCCTGCCCGCTCGCCCGCCGGAGCGTCCGGTTCGAGTCAGAAGATGCGGTCGCGAAGGCCGGCATCGACGTCGCCCCGGCCTGGCGGTCGGACGTGACCGAGGCGGCCGCCGCGCCGGGCGAGGTGACCTACGACCAGACGCGGCTGGCCCGGCTGTCGGCCCGCGCCGGAGGCGCCGTCTGGCGCGTCCTCAAGCGGGTCGGCGACCGAGTCCGCACGGGCGATGTCCTCGCGGTCGTCGACTCCGCCGAGGTCAGCAAGGCCAAGGCGGACTTCGCCCAGGGCCACCTCCAGGTCGCCGTGCGCGGCCGGACGCTCGCCGCCCTCAAGGGCGTGGGCACGCAGGCCCAGCTCCGCGAGGCCGAGGCGTCGTACCGAGAGGCCCAGCTGCGCGTCGAGGGCGCGAAGCAGGCGCTCGCGAACCTGGGTCTTCCGGTGCCCGAGGAGGACCTCCGCGACATGAAGGCGGAGGAGGTCGCCCGGCGCCTCCAGTTCCTGGGGCTGCCGGCGCCCCTGATCAAGTCCATGGAGCAGACCACGGCGACATCGAACCTGATCCCGGTTCGGTCGCCCCTGGACGGCGAGGTGATCGCCGCCGACGTGGTGGCTGGGGCGGTCGTCGATGCCGGAAAGCCGCTCTTCACCGTGGCCGACCCCGGGCGGATGTGGCTGCACCTCAACGTCGGCACCCGCGACGCTCCGCTCGTCCGCGTCGGCCAGAAGGTCACCTTCCGGCCCGACGGCGAGAGAGACGAGGTCGCCGGGGCGGTGAGCTGGGTCAGCACCGCAGCGGACGAGAAGACCCGCACCGTCCGGGTGCGGGCCGAGCTGCCGAACCCGGCCGGCCGCCTCCGCAGCAACACCCTGGGGCCCGGTCGGGTCGTCCTCCGCGAGGAGAAGCAGGCGGTCGTCGTCCCGACCGAGGCCCTCCAGTCGGACGGAGACTGCCACTTCGTCTTCGTCCGCGACCGGGCGTTCCTGGATGAGGGCGGGCCGAAGGCGTTCCACGTCCGGACGGTGCGGCCCGGCGCCCGCAGCGGGGAGTACACGGAGGTCATCGCCGGGCTCTGGCCGGGCGAGGTGGTGGCGACGAAGGGCAGCGCCTTCCTGCGGTCGGAGGTGCGGCGGAACCTCTTCGGCCCGGCCCACTCGGGGCACCGTCACTAAGGAGCGAAGGGGCCTATACATGCTGAACTGGATCATCGACTTCTCGCTCCGTAACCGGTTCCTGGTCGTCCTCGCGGCCCTGGGGTTCGCCGTGGCGGGGGCGGTTGCGCTCCGCCAGCTGGACATCGACGCCTTCCCGGACACGACGCCGGTGCAGGTGCAGGTCAACACCACCGCCCCGTCGCTCGCCCCCGAGGAGGTCGAGCAGCAGATCACCTTCCCCATCGAGCAGGTGATGGGCGGGCTCCCGCGCCTCGCCAAGGAGAACGGG